>JAAZIU010000015.1 GCA_012800735.1 Clostridiales bacterium
CATTGGAGGAGAAGTCCTCGCGGAGCATTCCGAATTCGTCTTCGCGGGTCATCTTGCCGTCGCCGTCAAGGTCTGAAGAGACCGCCGCTACCATCGGAAGGAAGTTGTCGAGCGTCCAGCAGTCGTCCGCGACGTAGTCATACGGACTCGTAAGACCGTAGTTTTCGAGTATCCGTTTGTTGAAATAGAGAAAACGAGGGGCGGTGAGGTTGCTCATCGAGATATCGGATGGCATCATATAGAGCTTCTTCGCAATGGAGAGCTGCTCGACGGCATTTTTGTCCCAATAGGGCGCGGTAAAATCTGCATAGGGAAGATTGCTGATATCGAGATAAACATGCTTTTGAATGCCGTCCGCGAGAGAGTTTTTGCAATCCCATACGGCGAAAAAGCTGTCGTCTCCGGCAAATACCGTCTTTGTTGCATAAGAGTCCGGTTTGGTGTTAAAAAGAGCTGTGATGTCGATGTTGAATTTTTCTTCGACCGCGCGGTTGCGCTCAAATACGGCATCGTTGACGACTTCGCCGTTCATTTCTTCAACTTCGATCCAATAATCGTTATAGCAATCAGATCCGAAACGGACAAGGAACTGATATTCCTTGCCTTCAAGGTCAATTTCGGGCAGGTCGGGTTCGTCCGATTCGGTGGTTTCTTCGGATGTATCGGCTGTTGTTTCAGCCGATGCGGTTGTGGCGCCCGGATCCTCCCCCTCCGAGCCGCAGCCCGCGATGATCGCAGCCAGAAGAACAATCGCTAAAACCACGGAAAATATCCGACTTAAACTGTTCATTATATCCCCCTGAACTTTATCTTTTTTATTAATAGCGTATAATTAATTATACTCTTTCTTTCGGCAAATTACAATATATTTTTATCATTTCAGATATGTTTTTTTGAAAAAACTTACGATAATATTTATGGCGGTAATATAAAAAAGGACGCGCCAAGGCGTCCTTTTTTCGCTTTTTTCTGTTGTTAAGTGTCAATTTTATCGGGAAATCCGATTCTGATTTGAAATGCGGCGCTCATCCGGTAATATTTGTATTCTATAAACTTTCCCGATAAAGCTCATCAATGCTTACGCGGCGTCCGGTCTCGTATGACTTTATCGCGGCGTCGACCGCCGCCTGGCTTTTTATGCCGTCGCTTATAACGGCGGTATAACTGTCGGAAATTCCTCCAAGAAGCCGTATATACGCCGAGCTTTGGCTTCCGGCTTTGAAATCATCGGGAACCGAAACTTCGCGGAAGGTGTTGTCGATCCTGTCTTCGCCGACGCATTTTAAAAGCTTCTGCCGGCCGTTTTCATAGACAAACTTGAGAGAACCTTTTTCCCCGATAAGATAGAGTTCGATGGTATCTTTTTCGTTCGTCGCGCATCTTGAGAGGGTCACCGTGGCGTTGATTCCGCTTTTGAGCCTGCAAATCACGTTGCTCCAGTCGTCGGTGGTAACGTCGCCCCACTCGTCGGAATCGATTTTCTGCCTGCGTTTGACAACGGTTCCCATGTCGCAGAAGACGCTTTCGAATTCCTCTCCGAAAAATCTTACAAGGTCGAACAGATGCGACCCCAGATCGCAAAGCACGCCGGAGCCGGCGCGTTCTTTTTGGAACCTCCATTCCAGCCGCCTTCCTTCCCAAAGGCCGCTGTCCTTGATGTTTTTAAAGTAGATATGATAAAGTTTTCCGATCTCCCCGCTGTCGACGAGATATTTCATGTATCTCGGCAGAGCCCTGTATCTCCAGGAAAAACAGACAAATACCGGAAGTCCGGTCTCTTGCGATTTCCGCTCGAGCTCAAGCGATTCTCGGAAATTGATTCCGATCGGCTTTTCGACGCTGACGGGAAAGCCCCGGTCAAGAGCCTCCAGCGCAATCGGGACATGAGCGTCGTTTGACGTTGCGATATCAACCGCATCGACAAGCCCGGAGCGCAGAAGCTCCCGATGGCTTTTAAATCTTCTTTCCGGCGGAAGATTCAGCCGATTTCCGGTTCTTTCAAGCGTCGATTCGCTTATGTCGGCGATAGCGGTAATCTCGCAGTTTTCGTCCCACAGATATTCGGGGATATGGGCGCCGTTCATTATCCCTCCGACGCCGATAAGACCTATGCGGTATTTTTTCATGGCTTGCCCCCTGTTGTTTGTTTAGATATATCTTTACGGTTATTATATCAGACCGAAAGAGAATATTCAACATATGACACGAAATTTATAAAAAAACCGGCATATCTGATGTGTTTTTTCAGATATACCGGTTTTTCGATTATTATTCACTCACCCGCGAAACTGTTCGCCTTCCTGCGCTCAAGAATCGCCTTTTCCGCTATCATATCCTTGACTTTCATCTGCCGCGTCAGATTTCCGCGCTCGTTTTCTTCAAGCTTCATAACGATGCTGCGGATAGTCTCTTCGTAGCGGGGAATCATGATGTATTCAAGGGCGTTGACGCGGCGGCGGGTGCGCTCGATCTCGTCGGCTAAAAGCTGAGTTGATTTTTCAAGCTCGGCGAGGCGGACAAGGTCGGGCAGCATGTCGGTAAGCCTTTTGACGGCTGCGTCGAGAGAGCCGCTGGTGAAGGCGAAGCCGTAGCTCAAGCCGGCCGTGTCTCCGTTTTCGCTGTCGGCGCCGCCTGCAACGGCTGCGTGAAAGTCAAACACCGGAACGGCGACATTGAGTATCTGTTTTGAATCGATTTTCAGAGTTCCCTCTCGGCCGGGCAGCATAAGCGCCGCCTGCATTGCCTTCGGACTCATAACCGCCGAAGCCGCGGCAAATCCGTCGGAGACCGATTTCATCGTCTCGTCGATTTTTGCGCGGAGCTGGCGTACCTCGCGGATAAGCTCGAGGAACTGCCTCATCATCTCATCGCGCTTGTCTTTTAAAAGGCTGTGTCCTCTGCGGGCGGTCGTCAGCCGGCGCTTGAGATTGTTAAGCTCCATCCTCGTCGGATTGACTTGAATCTCTGCCATATGGGTTTACCTCGGTTATATTCTTTGCTTATCTTGCGGCGAGTTCGCGGCGGGGTGTGCCGTCGTCATTATAAGGCCAGTATTTCTCGATAAGTTCCGGTCTGATACGCTTTAGTTCGGATTTCGGGAAGATGGTCAGCAGCTCCCAGCCGATATCGAGGGTGCGGTCGATGCTGCGGTTTTCGTGGAAGCCCTGATTTACATATTTCTCTTCGAACCTGTCGGCGAATTCTGCGTAAAGCCGGTCGGTCGGGGTCAGCGCCGCTTCGCCTAAAACTACCATAAGCTCTTTCGCTTCCTTGCCGCGGGCGTAGTTGGCGAAAAGCTGGTTCATGATGTTCTTGTGGTCGTCGCGAGTCTTGCCTTCGCCTATTCCCTTGTCTTTTAGACGGGAGAGGGAGGGCAGAACGTCTATCGGCGGCGTTATATTCTTGCGGTGAAGCTCGCGGGAGAGGATAATCTGTCCTTCGGTGATGTAGCCGGTAAGGTCGGGGATCGGATGGGTCTTGTCGTCTTCCGGCATCGTCAGAATCGGTATCAGCGTGATACTGCCGTCGCTCTCCTTCGTTCTGCCGGCGCGCTCGTACATCGTCGCGAGGTCGGTGTAAAGATATCCCGGATATCCGCGGCGGGAGGGGACTTCCTTGCGCGCGGCGGAAACTTCGCGAAGCGCCTCGGCGTAGTTGGTGATGTCCGTCAGGATGACAAGAACGTGCATCTGCTTTTCAAACGCCAGATATTCGGCGGCGGTAAGCGCCATACGCGGCGTCTCGATGCGCTCTATCGCAGCGTCGGACGCTAAATTTATAAACAGAACGGTGCGGTCGATGGCGCCGGTCTTTTTGAAGTCGGAGATGAAGAAATCGGCTTCTTCAAAGGTAATTCCGATGGCGGCGAAAACAACGGCGAACTTGGCGTCGTCAGCGCCGGTTTCGCTGATAACTTTCGCCTGGCGCGCAATCTGCGCCGCGAGGTTGGCGTGCGGCAGACCGGACGCCGAGAAGATAGGCAGTTTCTGACCTCTGACGAGGGTGTTGAGTCCGTCTATCGCGGAAATTCCCGTCTGGATAAACTCGGAGGGATATTTTCTCGCCGCGGGGTTGATCGGCGTGCCGGAGATGTCGAGCGTCTTTTCCGGCAGTATTCTCGGACCGCCGTCTATCGGCTCTCCCATGCCGCTGAAAACGCGGCCGAGCATATCTTCGGAGACGCCGAGCTGAATTCCGTGGCCGGTAAAGCGCACCTTCGACTGCGCGATATTGATGCCGGCGGGAGATTCGAAAAGCTGAACCAGCACGTCGGCGCCGTTGACTTCAAGCACGCGGCAGCGGCGGATATCGCCGCCCGGCAGCTCAATTTCGCCGAGTTCGTCATATTTGACGTTCTCGACCTGTTTTACCAGCATAAGGGGACCGGCGACTTCTTCTATTGTCTTGTATTCTCTTATCATTTATAACGTCCCCCTTATCTTGCTTCGGCGACAAGCGCTTCAAGCTCGGAATCAAGCTCGGCCGAAATCGCCGGATAATCGGTTTCGAAAGTGCTTAAGGTTTTGGCGCGGCCGATTTTCTCGCGGACCGGCAGAGTTACGACTTTTTCAAGGTCGGCTCCCGCATCGACGGCGGCTTTCGCCTTGTCGTGGAAAGACAGCACCAATTTAATCAGCGCATACTGCTTTTTGAGGGAACAGTAGCTGTCCTCCGGGTCGAAGCTGTCCTGCTGCAGGAAGTCCTCGCGGATAGACCTTGCCGTCTCCATTATAAGCCGGTCGTCGCTCGACAGCGCGTCGATTCCGACTAACTTGACAATCTCGTCAAGCTCAGCTTCGATCTGGAGGATGCGGAGAGTCTCCGCCATCTTGTCTATCCAGTCCTGACCCAAATTCGAGAGATACCACGGCTCAAGTCTGTCTTTGTAAAGCGAGTAGGAGCGCAGCCAGTTAATAGCCGGGAAGTGTCGCCGGTATGCCAGCGCCGAGTCAAGTCCCCAGAAGACTTTTACGATACGCAATGTCGCCTGAGTTACCGGCTCGGAAAGGTCGCCGCCCTGAGGGGAAACGGCTCCGATTGCAGAAAGTGAACCGGTTCTTCTGTCGGAACCTTGGCAGATGACCGCTCCCGCGCGCTCGTAGAACTGCGCAAGACGGGAGGTGAGGTAAGCGGGGAAGCCTTCCTCGCCCGGCATTTCTTCAAGTCGTCCCGACATTTCGCGCAGCGCCTCCGCCCAACGGGAGGTTGAGTCGGCGATAATAGCGACGTCGTAGCCCATGTCGCGGTAAAATTCAGCTATCGTGATACCTGTGTAGATAGACGCCTCGCGCGCCGCGACCGGCATGTCGGATGTGTTTGCGACAAGAACGGTACGCTTCATCAGCGAGTGGCCGGAGCGCGGGTCTTTAAGCGTCGGGAATTCGTTCAAAACGTCGGTCATCTCGTTGCCGCGCTCGCCGCAGCCGACATATACTACGATGTCAACCGCCGACCACTTGGCAAGCTGATGCTGAACGACTGTCTTTCCCGAGCCGAAAGGACCCGGGATGCAGGCGGTTCCGCCCTTGGCTATCGGGAAAATCGCGTCGACGTTCCGCTGACCGGTTACCAGAAGCTCATTCGGAGGCAGCTTTTCGATATACGGACGGGCAAAACGCACCGGCCATTTCTGGAGCAGAGTAAGGTCGACTATATCGCCGCCGTCGGTCTTTACATGACCTATAACTTCGGTAACGGTGAACTCACCGGCGCTGATATCGACAATCTCGCCGGAGATGTTCGGCGGGAGCATTATCTTGAGAGTAACTACCTCGGTTTCCCGAACTTCGCCGATGATGTCGCCGCCGATAAGTTTATCTCCCGGTTTTACCGTCGGGGTAAATCCCCACTTCTTTTTGCGGTCGAGGGCGGGAACGTCGATGCCGCGCGGGATGTTCGGCCCCGCCATCTCATAGATTTTTGCAAGCGGGCGCTGAATTCCGTCGAAAATATTGGTGACCATTCCGGGACCGAGCTCGACGGAAAGCGGGGCGCCGGTTGACACCACTTCGTCGCCGCGGCCGAGTCCGGCGGTCTCCTCATAGACCTGGATTGAGGCGCGGTCTCCGTGCATTTCGATGATTTCGCCGATAAGCCTCTGCCGGCCGACGCGGACGACGTCGAACATATTCGCATCGCGCATTCCCTCGGCTACTACAAGAGGCCCGGAAACCTTGAGGATCTTGCCTGTGACCATAGTTTGGTTTTCCTTTCATGTCCGGACTCGGACCGGACAGGATTTTTATATGCGGACGGCGGAAAAAACGCGCCGCCCTAAAAAGTCTTATGTTTGCCGCATCAAATTCTGCGGTTCAGATGATATTTGAGCCGACCGCCTTTTCGACAATCCTTTTCAGTCTGTCGGCAGACCATCCGTCCCCGTCCGATTCTGTCGGAAGCGGGATTACCGCCGGGAAGGGACTGCTGCTGAAGCTATTAAGAGTATCTTCAATTTGACGGGCGTATTTTTCGGATATGAATATAATGGCGCAGCTTTTGGCGCAGTCAAGAAGCGCCTCGCGCGCCTCCTCGGCCGAGGAGCACTCACGGACGTCAAAACCGACTGCCATAAATCCGATAATTGAATCAAGGTCGCCTATTACGGCGATGCCCCTCGGAGTTGGTGCATGACTTTTGTTTTCCTGCATAATGTCTCCTTACTGCCACCACGCGCGCAGCCGTCGCCGCAGCTCGCGGCTGTCAACTCCGCCGTTCTTGCCGGCGTAGATTATCCGGAGGTTCTTTGCCTCGTATTCGACAAAGCTGAGATAAGCCGCAGGAACTTCGGGACCGTAAGCCAGGTATTTTGTCTTTGAAAACAGGCTCAGATAATAATCGTCGGCCGCGCGCTCTATCGATTCAAAGCTAAAATCGTCGCCGCAGGCGTCACGGATGCTTCGGAATTCGGTCTTTCGCAGGCTTTCCCAAAGTTCCTCCTCGCTTGAAGGCTCGGTGAATCGCTCGGTTTTAAGCGTACCGCCTTCAATCAGGGCGTCGTTCAACAGTCTGCCGCCGGCGTTCATGCGCAGTATACGCAGCGCGGTAAGAATATTGGTAAGATCGATCTTAAGCCTAACGGCTTCGGAAAACGCATGAACTCCGCTTTTGCCTGCAAGCTCCAGCATATCGGCGTAAAGGGCGCGGTCAAGGGCGAGGTCGATCAGTTTCGGGTCGCGCAGACGGCTGTATTCGGCGCGGGAGGTTTCCGCCGCCTTCGCCATATTTTTCGGCAAAGCCGAATAATCCTCCGACTGAATCGCTTCGTAAACGTCAAGCGGGGAGACGGTCGCGAAATCATACATTCCGGCGAGGGTGTTTTCAAGCGTCCGGCTGCGGATGAAGCACTTCAGCGCGTATTTTATGTTGTGACAGTCGTAAGGATAGCGGAAGATGTCAAAGGCTTTTTCGTTGCCGGAAGCTCCCGACATCTCGGCGATATCTTTATAAGTCTGTCCTAAAATCGCATCCAAAGCCTCGTCGGGCGGCAGTTCCGCCGCGACGCCGAAGCCTTGCGCGTATTCAGATATGCCCCGACGAACCTCCTCCGCATCTCTTGCGTCGCATAAGCGATAGCTGCCTTCCCGCCCGGAAAGGCGGGTTTCAAGCTTCCTTGAGCGGGCGGAGGCGTAGAGAAAGTCTTCCGGCCGGACTTTTTTAGCCGTTTTCATCACATATCACCGAAAAGCAGCGAGACGGCGCCGGCTTCCGCCGAAGGACGAAGCTGCTCAATCAGTTTTTCCGCGGAACAGTTTGTAAGCACCTGACCGCAGCGGAGAATGAAACCGTTGTTTATTTCATCGGCATCGGCGCCGCGGATAAGCGTTTTGCCGCAGTCCGAAGCGGTTTTGCGGCCGGCTTCAAGAAGCATATCGGAAAGCGCCGCGTCGGCGGGAGCGAATCTGACTTCGTATTCATCGGTCAGAACAAAATCCGGGTCGGCTATGACCGCCGCGTTTTCGCGGTCGACATTTGATTTTATCGCGGCAGCAAGCAGCTTTTCTAAAAAATCGGGGTAACCGGGGTCGGACGGCAGCTTTTCAAGCGCCAGAGCGAAAGCTTCGTCGAGCAGCCGGTTTTTCTCCTCAAGTATCATGTTTCGCCGGACATTGGAGCCGGAGGAGTCGACTCTTGCGAGCATCGCTTCGCACTCCGACTGCGCTTCCGCTTCGGAGCGGGAGCGCAGCGCTTCCGCCTGAGCTTTATAGCTTTCAGCGAGGCTGTCCGCGTCGGCTTTGGCAGCCGTCAATATTGCGTCGGCCTCGGCGCGCGCGTCGGATAAGATTCGTCCGGTTATCTTTTCAATGCCTTCCATTTATAAATCAGACCTTGAGGAAGATTATCATCAAAAGGGAGACGAGCAGGGCAAAAATCGCGTATGTCTCGACAAGAGCGGCGGCGGTTATCGCTTTACCGATCTCGTTCTTCTGCTTTGCGATGAGAGAAATGCCCGAGCAGGCAACCTTTGCCTGATGGATGGCGGAGAAATAGCCGACAACGGCAATAGGCAGCGCCGCGATAAAAAGATATCCGCCCTGAGCGAGGGTAAGATCAATGGGGGTGCCGAGAGTGCCGGCTTTTGCCATAATAAGGAAAGCGGTTATAAGACCGTATATTCCCTGTGTGCCGGGAAGAGCCTGGAGGATGAGGGTTTTACCGAACTGGGTCGGGTCTTCGGAGAGCAGCCCGGAAGCGGCCTGTCCGACCATTCCGACCGCTTTTGCGGAGCCCCATCCGGCGAAAGCCGCCGCGACGAAGGCGCCGAAAATGGCGAGGTTGTAGCCGGTGAATATCGTTGTGATAAACTGACTGAAGGTGGTGATTTCCATGAGAAAATTCCTCCGATAGGATGATTTATATTTTATTATTTTTTGACGGTTTATTCGGTGATCTCGGTATATTTGGTCACCGGAGCGGCGGGGACGAAAGGAGTTCCGCCGTCTTCGTAGAACTTGCCGAAGAATTCGATGTATTGCAGACGCGAGTCGTGAACGAAGGTGCCGAGCAGGTTGATTACAAGGTTAACGACGTGCCCCAGCGGGATTATCAGCAAAAACATCAGCCACCCGACGACGGTGTTTCCGCCCATCGTTCCGAAAAGGTTTACGACTTGCGCTATAACGGCGGAGGCAAGCCCCAGCGCCATTATCCTCGAATAGGAAAGCAGGTCGGAGATGTAAGATACGGTATCGTAAAGGCTCATTACGCCTTTGAGGACTTTCATTATCGGGTTCTTTTCCCCGCGCCCCTGCGTGAGTATCAAAAAGACCGCTCCCGCGCCTGCCACCGCTTTTCCGGGCGCTGAGGAAATCCCGAACGCCGATGAGGCGCCTAAAAGACCGAGTCCGACAAAGAAGACATACCACGGCACGACGTCAAGAATACCGTCAAGCAGCCGTCCTTCCTTTGCCGACATATATATCTTTATGCCCATGCCGGTCATGATATGGATTACTCCGATAGCCATCGAGACGATAAGGAAGAGGATCGGATCATTTACCATGTCAAACCACAGGTGAGTACCCCCGATGTCTGCGCCGAACATGTTTTTCATCAGCTGCTGCGGCAGATCGCCGAAGTAGGAGCCGAAAAGCACCCCGCAGATAATGGACGACACCCCGCAGATGGCAAAGAGCTTGACTAAATTTTTCACTCCCGCAGAAATGTTCAGCAGTTTGAGCATTATAAGGCATCCGACGGTAAGCAGAAGCCCGTACAGTACGTCTCCCAGCATAAATCCGAAGATCACGAAGAAGAAAATCGACATGATAAACGTCGGGTCGAAGCTGCCGTACGCGGGGAGCGAATACAGTCCGACAACGCTTTCAAACGGCTTTACGGCCGGCTGATTCAAAAGCTTTACCGGCACATTGTCATCTTCGGAAGGGTCGCTCAGCGTATACCATACGGCGGGGTCGGAGTCAAGCCCGGCTTTTACCGCCGGTACGGCAAGATAAGGCACCCAGGCGGTAACTACGGTGGTTTTTTCGGTTTTAAGCACTAACTTTTCCGACGCGCATTCGGCCGCGCGGGTCATCGCCGCGTCGTACGCAAGCTCCATCTCGCGGCAATGAGCGGCGAGCGCTTTAAATTTGTCGGATAATGACTCTTCCTCTTCGTCAAGCGCTTCAAGCGCGGCTTTTGCCCGGTCGGTGATGAGCGACGGGAGATTATTTTCTCCGTCCTGCGTATTGATATCCGCCAGCAGCGAGGAAAATTCCAATTTCGCAAATCCGCGTCGGGTCAGCTCGTCGGTAACGGCAAGACCGCCGTCTTTCATCGTGATGACCGAGACGTAAACACCGCCCGGCTCCCGGGATACCGGCAGCAGCGCAAATTCGCTGTCGCACCCGGCGGCAATTTCGGCGGAGATGACATCGATATCCGACGACGGCGGCAGCACTCCCAAAGTCAGCTCGGTAAGAGCCGTGCCGCGTGAGTCGAGAGAAACGTCGAAGTTTTGCCATGGCTTCAGGCTTTCGATCTGTTGGCGCAGCCGGGTTCTTTCGGCTGAAATTTCCGCTTCCCTCGCGCGCAGCGCCGCGTAATCGGCGGAATAACCGACGGCTTTGCCGTAACGCTCGCTATCGACGTCGAGGTCGGCGCGGGTGGCTTTTATCGGGCGGCCGAAAAGACCGGCTTTGTCTTCGCGGTAGTTTCTCAGTCCCATAAGCGCCGTGTTTAAAGCCGTAGCGTCGCGCTCGTATATCAGCCGGCGGTTTTCCGCGTCGGCTGCCTGATCCGGGTTCTCTTCATCGGCGGATGTCCGCGTTATATGAGCGCATCGCAGCCAGGTAAGTTTTTTAATTATGTCTTCCGCTCCGCTGTCCGCCGACACCAGCGAAAGCTTCATCATCCGGCTTATTGACATGAGGCGAAAAGCTCCTTTATTATCTCAGCCGCGGCGTCGTTCATCCTCTCCTTCGCCTTTTCGGATAAATCTTTGATTTCATAAGAGGCGGCGGTACGGAGAGCTCTGCGGCGGGCGTCGGATTCGGATGCCGCCTCGGCGATAACACGCTCGCGTTCCTGCATTGATTTAGACTTCGTTTCTTCAAGCAGTTTTTTTCCGGCAGCTTCCGCATCGGAACGGAGAGCTCTTGCGCGGGCAGCCGAGTCGGCTTTTATCGCCGAAGCCTCGCTTTCGGCGTCTCTGATTTTTTTAAGTATTTCGGCGGTCATTTTTTATGCTCCGGGTTTTTTATAATCGGGATTTATATGTTTTCAATTAAACATTATACTACATTTAAATGATATTGTCAATCGGATAACGCAAGCGTTTTTGCTTTATTCGTTGAAAATTAATGTTTGTAACATGTGAAGCTGCTTGCGAGCGGCCGAATTCACAACACGGTTAAAGGAATCGTAACAAATCGCCATGACAAATTAATATTTTTTTGATATAATATATTGTCGAAAAAATAAAATCAAAATACAGGTGAATTCAATGGCAGAAGAAAAATACACGGAACAGCAGCAGCCGGAAGAAGACTGCGCGCACGACTGCTCCTCATGTTCGCTAAATTGCCCTTCTCGCACCGCCGCGCAAAGCGGAGAGAAAAAGACAACCGCAGAGCTGATGCAAGCTCCGCTCAATCATCTCTCCAGCGTCAGGAACGTCATAGCGGTGGTTTCGGGCAAGGGAGGCGTCGGCAAGTCTCTTGTCACATCAATGCTCGCGACTGCGATCCGCCGCCGCGGCTACAACACCGCAATAATGGACGCCGACATAACCGGCCCATCTATCCCGAAGATATTCGGGCTTCCGTCCGGTAATGTTCAGGGCAACGACGACGGAATGTTCCCGCCGACTACCAAAACCGGCATCGAAGTGATGAGCGTCAACCTCCTCCTTCCCGACGAAAAAACGCCGGTAATCTGGAGAGGACCTATTATAGCCGGAACGGTCAAGCAGTTCTGGACCGACGTTATCTGGAACGACGTCGACTTTATGTTTATCGATATGCCGCCGGGAACCGGCGACGTTCCGCTGACGGTTTTCCAGTCAATTCCGGTAAACGGCGTTATCATCGTCACCAGTCCCCAGGAACTCGTTTCGATGATAGTTTCAAAAGCGGTCAAGATGGCCGAGATTATGAATGTTCCGGTGTTGGGAATTATTGAAAACTACAGCTACGCGCTATGTCCCAAATGCGGCGAGAAAATTGAGATTTTCGGTTCCTCCCGCGTCGAAGAAGTCGCGGCGGAGTTCGACCTTGAAGTGCTTGACCGCATTCCGGTCGATCCGAACCTTGCCGCCCTCTGCGACAAGGGGATTATCGAGCTGATGAAGGACGCGCATGAGAAATACGTAAAACACGCCGCGGACGTTATAGAGGCAAAGGCGATTTCCGACGAGGGCTGATTCCCGTTTTGATAACGCCTTCCGGCGCCGCAGCCAAAGCTTATTCTGAAAACTGAAAATAAAAAAACCGCTCTTTTTTCCGTCCCACAGGACAAAGGGAAAAACAGAGCGGTTTTTCATCGGCAATTCAACAGCTGCGCTGATAAGAAGCCGAAAAACGAGTTAAATCAAAGATCTTCGAACGTCGCGATAAGCTTTTCAAGCTTCTTTTGGGCGGATTTTAAATTTGAAGCGATATGAGACATGTAATTATTCTTTTTGGATATGATCATCCCGCGTCCGACATATCCCAGATGGCTGAAATCATCCATATAGATATACGCGGTGTCTGTCATAACCGAATCGTGTATCAGGTCGACAAGCTGTATCGAAATATTGTCTCTGGCATATTTTGTTTTAAGCGCGATTTCGTAGTACGCCGGCATGACCGTTCTGTGTCCCTCGAACGCCAGAAGCTCAAGCACGGCGGAAACGGCGTCCAGCTTCTGTATTGTGCTGGGAACGAACTGGAGCTCGACGATATCGTGTACAAGCTCGTAATATCGGCTCTGTTCTTCGGTGAGTTTCGGCGACGGGAGTATTCCGTAATCGTCTTTCATATCCCGCAGAAATTCCGACGAATACAGAAAACCGGTAAGATAGACAGCCTTTCCGGCGCTGAAATTGGCGTTGTTTTCCGACGGGTCGTTCTTGTTAAGGTAAACCCCTTCGCTTTCATAGACGAGCTGATATACCTTTTCCATGACCAGGACATTTAACTCGTTATCGCTGACGATGACCGGATAGCCGTTCTCGTCCTTTTCGGTTGCTTTACCGCCGCCGGCGTAAAACAGAACGTCCATGTTGTTGCCGTAGTAAGTTAAAAGACCGAACTGATCATTAACGTCGACTTTCGTATCGCCGTTCAGATCCGAGTATGCGACGGCGGAGTTTTCGATAAGCTTGTCGAACGTCCAGCCTCCGTCGAGAGCAAGCTGATACATCTCCGTCGGGTCGCCGAAATAGCTTTCGTAAAGATTCTTGTTGAAGAACATACAGCCGGCGCATCTGATGAGGTTGATGTTGTAGTCGCCGCATAAAACGAAACGTTTGTTGTTTAATATATTCGCGTTTGTTATGTAGCTTTTCGCCCACCACGGCTCCTCGATGTTGATATACGGCGCGTCGATCATATTATAGAACAATCCTTCGCGAACGTGATTCATCATGTTCCACTGAATTCCGCTGAAAAGATCGTATTCGTTTGAACCGGACAATATCAGTTTGCTTACGGCGGTTCCGTTATCGGCGGCTCCGGTTTTTGAATTGAAAAGGTTCAGATTTAAATTGAGCTGCTTTTCAACGGCTATGTTTCTCTTGTAGATCGCGTCGTCGACGATGTCGCCCTCCTGATCGCCCGCCATGTCGTAGTATGTTTCCGAGGCGCTGCCGGAAACCGTAGAATACCAGAAGTTAATCGTTTCCCCGCCGAAATTGAGGCCGGCCGGGATGTTTTCATCGACAGCCTCGGTCGTGGTCACCTCCGCCGCTTCATCGGCGGTATTCGCGGTGGTATTTTCGGCGAGCTTGTTATCCGGCTCTGCATCTCCGCAGGCGGTCAAAGTCGCAAAAAGCAGCATAAATAATGCAAATGTTAACGCTGTCGCTCTGATAAAAAATCCTTTTTTCATTCCACACCTCTTTTTTAATTATGGCAAAACACCGAGTTTATTGGCATTAAAACAAACCGCATTTCAATTATATCACAACGTGCGAAAACATGATGACGAAGATGTGAATTTTTTTAAATCTTCTCAAAAAAGTCAACCGCTTGCCGGCGAGTAGAAAACGCCCCCGAAGCGGGAGCGTTTTTAGGAGCTATTGAATATTCAGAATCTGAAATAAAGGAAAGGATTGAAACTGGAGTCGACCAGATACCCGGTGCAGAGGACGAGCAGCAGCGCGCAGCCGACGGCGGTCACATATCTCCACCATTTGTGTTTTTCGTAAAGCTGATAGAACAGCTTTTTCGGGGCGGGCGTAGACGCGACGCCTAAAATCAAAATGAAGGGCAGGTTCCGGACAAGGTCATACAGCGCGCTTTGCGAAATAATTCCGCCTGCGGATCCGCCGAACATCGCTTTAAGGTATACTATTCCGGCGCTCATGTCTTCCGAGACAAACAGCAGCCAGCCAATCACGACGACAAAGAGGGTATATACATGGCAGAGCCAGGCCGGCCATTTCTCCATCACTTTTGCGAGGAACACTTTTTCAATCACAAGTACAATGAAGTAGAAAAGCCCCCAGAGAATGTAGTTCCAGGAAGCGCCGTGCCAGAATCCGGTTAAAAACCAGACAATAAACAGGTTTCTGTAAGTGTTAAACTCCCCTTTGCGGCTGCCGCCGAGCGGGAAATAGACATACTCGCGGAACCAGGTCGAAAGGGACATATGCCAGCGCCGCCAGAAATCGGTAATCGACTTCGCTATATAAGGATAGTTAAAGTTTTCAAGGAAGGTAAAGCCGAACATCTTGCCCAGACCGATAGCCATGTCCGAATATCCGGAAAAGTCGAAATATATCTGGAAAGTGTAGAAGATTATTCCGAGCCAGGCGCCCAAAACCGTCTGTTCCGACGCGGGAGTCGCCCGCAGCGTCTCCCAGAGCTGTCCCGAGGTGTTTGCAAAGAGGATTTTCTTTCCAAGCCCCGCCATAAAGGTGCGGACGCCGGATGCGAATTCGGCTGTGTTCTCGTTCCTTTCGCGGAGCATATCGTCGACGTCCTGGTAGCGGACGATGGGTCCGGCGATCAGCTGCGGGAAGAGGGTGACGTAGGTGCCGAAAGAGACAAAGTTTGTCTGAACCTTGGCGTTGTCCATATAAAGGTCGAGGGTGTAGCTCATCGACTGGAAGGTGTAAAAGCTGATACCGATCGGCAGAGTCACTTCTATCATCGGAAGCGTTGAAAGCGCCGGAATCAGCCGGAGGTTCTCGACAAAGAAGTTGTAATATTTAAAGAAAGCCAATATCCCGAGGGAGACGACGACGGACATAATCATCCATTTTTTCGCCCCCGCCCGGTCGCCCTTTTTCATCCGTATATCGAGCAGCCAGCCGCAGAAATAGTTCACCGCGATGGTAAAGACCATCAGGAAGACATATATCGGCTCTCCCCAGCCGTAAAAGACGAGGGATACGACAAAAAGGACAAAGTTGCGCCACTTCAGGTATTTATGCGGAACGGCGTAATATAAAAGCAGGGTTACCGGCAGATACAGAAAGAGAAATTCAAGACTTGAAAATACCATAAAAAGCTCCGTTTTTCTTTAAGGTCGAGGCTCAGATCTCGCTGATATCGTAAGGAGTCAGCTGATATACGAAATGGTTCAGCCAGTTGGAGTAAAGCAGATGCGCGTGCGAGCGCCAGATATTGCGCGGGGATGCGGCGGTATCGCCGCCGGGGAAGTAGTTGTACGGAAGGGCGATGTCAAGCCCTTTGTCGCGGTCGCGAAAATATTCGCGGGCGAGGGTGTCTGAGTCGTATTCGCTGTGACCGGTGACAAAAAAGCGGCGTTTTTCGTCGTCCGCGATGATATAAGGGCCGGCGGTAGAGGATGAAGATACGATTTGCAGAGCGTCGACTTTTTCGATGTCCTCCCGCAGCACTTCGGTATGTCTTGAATGGGGAGCGTAGAATTTCTCGTCGAAGCCTCGGACGAGCGGATGGCGCGGAAGCTCGACCTTGTGGGAAAAGACGCCGAATATCTTGGACGCCATCTGTACTTTTGGCACTCCGTAATGGTAGTACATCGCCGCCTGAGCCGCCCAGCAGATATAAAAGACCGAGAAGACATTGGTTTCCGACCAACTCATTATCTCGCAGAGTTCCGGCCAGTAGTCGACATCTTCGTAAGGCATCTCCTCGACCGGCGCGCCTGTAATGATAAGTCCGTCGAATTTTTCCTCCCGAACGTCGTAGAAATTCTTGTAAAAGGTTGCCATATGCTCGGGACTGGTGTTTCTTGATTTATGGGATGCGGTGCCCAAAAGTGTCAGCTCAAGCTGAAGCGAGGTGTTGGAGAGCAGCCTTATCAGCTGAGTTTCGGTCGCAATCTTCGTCGGCATAAGGTTGAGGATAGCTATGCGCAGCGGACGGATATCCTGATGCAGAGCGCGGTATTCGTCCATGACGAATATATTTTCATCTTCCAGTATCTGTCTTGCCGGCAGCCCGGAGGGGATTTTAATCGGCATCTTTTGTTTTCCTTTATTATATATGATTTATTTCAATGGCGATTTCTATATATTATACCATTTATCCCCTGCGAATGCAATACCGAATAAAAAAATTGAAAAGTTGGGTTTGCTTTGTTTACAATGGCTTCGGCGTATGGTATAATTATAAAGGCTTGTACCTATGATATTATAATAAAATGAAAGGTATTTTGTTGAGGAGTTAGAAATGGATATTAAATTATGGAAAAACGGAACCCCGCTTTATGACGAAAAGAAAGGTCAGCCGGAACCGACGCTTACCCCTTATCTTCTGCCGGATTACGGCAAAAAAACCGGCTGCGTCATCGTCCTGCCCGGCGGCGGATACGCTGTGCGCGCCGATCACGAAGGCATGCCGATATCGAAAATGTATAACGAAGCCGGAATAAACAGCTTTGTTTTAAACTATCGCGTCAGCCCTTACCGTTACCCGGCTCCGCTGTATGACGTTCAGCGGGCGGTAAGACTTGTCCGCGCCCGCGCCGATGAGTTCAATATCGACCCCGAAAAGATTGCCGTCCTCGGCTTTTCTGCCGGCGGGCATCTTGCGACTATGGCTGTGACGCAATACGACCGCGGTCTTGACTGCGGCGACGATATCGACAAAGTTTCCTGCCGCCCAGACGCCGGCATCCTCTGCTACGCAGTGATAAGCCTCGGCGAATACACCCATCAGGGCAGCCGGGATAATCTTTTAGGCAATCCCGCCGATCCGGCGCTTGTAAAGTCGCTCTCCGGAGAAGAAGCCGTCCGGGACGACAACCCGCCGGTGTTTATGTGGCATACGGCGGAAGACGCCGCGGTTCCGGTCGAAAACTCGCTCAACATGGCTCTTTCGCTGAGAAAGAAGCAGATTCCCTTCGAGCTGCACGTCTTCCCTTACGGCCACCACGGCCTCGGTCTCGCCCCGGAGCATCCGGAAGTCGCTCAGTGGGCGGGACTTTCGGTCAGTTGGCTGAAAGCGATGGGGTTTTAAGAAAAAACACTTGCAGACTCAGCCGTATAATGAGTTGTTAATATCCTTGACAAAATTCTCGAAGTCATGTATAATATTTTTGAGAAATAGTCGGTTAAACTTTTTGCCAGGCTATACAATCTGAATTCAAGACAACATGAGGTTGCAGATATGGAAAAATCGAAAATTTATCTCAGAATACTGTCGGCAGCGCTTGCTGCTCTGATGCTTGCTTCCTTTGTAATTTCCTGCGGCGGAGAGAAGGCTCCGGCAGACACAACCGCCTCGCTTCGGGAAACGACCGCCGCCGAGACGGAAGCGGAATCCACCGATATTCCCGACAACCTTCCGGACGACCTTGATTTCGGCGGAAAAAGCTTCAGGATGGTCTTCCAGGCGGAAGAATACCGTGTTCAGTGCATGGTTGAGGAAGAAACCGGCGACGTGGTAAACGACGCGGTTTACGAAGCTAACCGGAGAGTCGAGGAGCGCTTCAACGTCTCGCTTGAGGCTTTGGTTTTGGGAGACAGTTATCTCAGTTCGATTAAAAAATCGATTCAGGCGGGAGATAACTCCTGCGAGGCGGTATCCGGTCACGACCTGGAGCTGGCTAACGCAACGCTTGAAAATTTCTATATTGATGTAAACACCCTTCCGTATCTTGATTACGACAAACCGTGGTGGCCCAAGTATTCGGTAGATTCATTGACGGTCGGAAAATCAATGGTGTTGATATCCAACTTTATGACATATGAGAACCTTCATGCGACGAGGATTTTCTATATCAACAAACCGCTTGCTCAGTCCTGGGGACTCGAAATGCCTTACGACAAGGTGCGCAGCGGCGTCTGGACGCTTGATGAATTTATTTCGATGACAAAAGACATCTATTCGGATGTAAACGGCAACGGCGAGCGCGACTTTTATGACTTATACGGCTGGGTTTGCACCGATCCGTACGCGCTGCTTGAATCGTTCGGTATCACCCCCATAAAAGAGGATGCCGACGGGATGCTCTATATAGACATCAATAACGAGCGGACGATAAATCTTATGGATAAGATTACCAAACTGCTTAAAGAAAGCCCCGGCGGAATCTACGCATCCGGCGAGCGGAACTCAAGCAAGCTTTTCACCGAAGAGCTTTCGGTCTTCCATTACGCCCGCCTCGGCGTTTGCACCACCTATCTGCGCGACTCCGAGATCGAATACGGTATGGTTCCGATCCCGAAATACGACGAGCATCAGGAAGATTATATCTCCGGCTCGACCGACCGCCCCGTAGCGGTGCCGATATCCATCGACGACCCGGAATTCGTCGGATGTATGATTGAGGCAATGTCCGCAGAGGGATGGCGGCTGGTGCGCCCCGCGTTCTTTGAAATCGCCCTCAAAAACAAATACAGCTATGACGCTGACTCCGCCGAAATGCTGGATATCGTCGGCAGAACGATCATTCTTGACTTTTCATATATCTACTCGGATTACGACGGCTTTGCCTGGACTCTGATGAAGATGGTAAGACCGGATTTCAAAGGTGATTTCGCCTCGTATTACGCCAAAAACGAGAAGAAGGCTCAGAAGCGCGTCGATAAGCTCAACAAGTTCTTTGCGGAGTTGGGCGGCTGACGCCGTTATACCGGCATATAAGCGACAGACTTTAATTCCTAAACACTAACGCGGAGGCAAAAAACGCCTCCGCGTATTTTTTCGAAATTATTTATTTATAATATTGACACAATGAAAACGCCGTGATATAATAAAATCGTATAAGGTTCGGTGTTAAGAACCGTGAAAGAAAAACCAGACGGAGGTTGATGCAATGAGAAACCATGCATTTATAAAACGCATTGCCGCGCTGCTTATGGCGGCGCTGATGTTAGCGGGTACCGCGGCTGCCTGCGGCGGCGGGAATACTCCGGCGGATACGACGGCTTTGCCGGGAGAGACGACCGCCGCACAAACCGAGCCGGAAGTCACCGAAATTCCCGACAATCTGCCGGACGACCTTGATTTCGGCGGACGACATTTCCGCATCGGATATATGGACCCCGGCGTCTATATAGCCGCATCGGTGGTCCTTGAGGAGACGGGGGAAGTTGTAAACGACGCGGTCTTCGAGGCCAACAACAAAGTTGCCGAGCGGTTCAATATCGTTTTTGAGCCTATTGAGCTTGCCGGAAACAGTCTTGATCCGGTAAAAGCGGCGGTGCTTGCCGGCGACAACGCCTACGAAGCCTGCGGCGGCCACGACATAACGATAGGCAACCTATGCCTTTCCGGCATATTTCGAGATGTAAACAGCCTGCCCTATCTCGATTACGAAAAGCCGTGGTGGCCGGCTTACTCGGTGGATTCGCTTACCGTCGCCGGACATATGGTGCTGATATCGAACTATATGTCTTATTGGAATCTTGACTCGACAAGATTGTTCTATGTAAACAAGAAACTGATGCAGGATTACGGCTTTGAAATGCCTTACGACGCCGTCCGTGAGGGCAAATGGACGCTCGACATGCTTGTGTCGCAGATTAAAGACGTTTATTCGGATCTTAACGGCAACGGCGAGCGCGACAAAGATGACCTCTACGGCTGGGCTTCGCCGGATGATTGCTATGCCATGCAGGAATCCTTCGGCATAACTCCGATAAAAGAAGATGAAAACGGAGTGTTATACATCGATATTGCAAACGAGCGCAACATGAATATTATAAATGATATTATTTCGGCGCTTAAGAACACCGACGGCGGTATTGTATTCGAGGAGTTCAATACCCCCAGGGATATATTCATGGCGGGCAACTGCCTTTACTTATACAGATCTCTGAACTTTGCAACGACCGATCTCCGTGAATCGGATGTCGAATACGGCATGGTACCGGTACCGAAGTATGATGAGATTCAGGAGAACTATATTTCCGGTTCGACCGACCGCCCCTTTGCTGTGCCTATCACTATTGACAACGACGAGTTTGTCGGCGTTATAATCGAGGCGATGTCGGTGGAAGGTTATAAAACGGTTCGTCCGGCTTATTTCGACATAGCGCTTAAAAACAAATACGCCTATGACGAAGATTCCGCCGAAATGCTCGACATAATCGGAAACACCATCGTTCTCGACTTTTCTTATATCTACTCCGATTACGGCGGCTTTGCCTGGACGCTGATGAATATGCTCACTCCGAGCAATAAAAACGACTTTGCGTCTTATGTCGCTAAAAACGAAAAGAAGGCGCAGAAGCGCGTCGACAAGCTCAACGAGTTTTTTGCGTCGTTTGACGGCTGAAAAATTCCGTTTTTCCGGCGTATTCTCATTAAAAATCCAAAGGGAAAATGAAAAACACACATTATGGATAAAAAAATCAAATTCAGAAATATCCTTGCTGCGGCGCTCGTTGCGGCTATTCTCGCTTCGTCTGTTATTTCCTGCGGCGATGAAAAAGCCCCGGCGGACACATTAGCTGCGCTCGGGGAAACTACCGCCTCGGATACCGAAGCGGAATCCACCGGAGTTTCCGACGGACTGCCGAATGACCTTGACTTTGGCGGAAAAAGTTTCAGGATGGTCTTTCAGCTGGATCAGTTCAAAATTCAGTGCATGGTTGAGGAAGAAACCGGCGAAGTGGTAAACGACGCGGTTTACGAAGCCAATCGGCGGGTCGAGGAGCGTTTCAACGTAAAGCTTGAGGCTTTGGTTTTAGGCGATCAGTATCTGAAATCGGTAAAACAGTCGATAAAAGCAGGCGATAACTCCTGCGAAGCGATATCCGGACATGACATAGAACTCGGCAACGCTACTCTTGAGGGGCTGTTCCTCAATGTCAACACGCTGCCCCATCTCGACTACGAAAAGCCGTGGTGGCCTTCCTATTCGGTCGACTCGCTGACGGTCGGAGACGTCATGGTGCTGATATCCAACTTTATCACATATGAAAATCTCCACGCGACAAGAATCTTCTATATCAATAAGCAGCTGGTGAACGACCGGGGGCTTACCATGCCTTATGACAAGGTAAGAAGCGGCGTCTGGACGCTTGACGAGCTTATTTCGATGACAAAGGACGTTTATTCCGACGTCAACGGCAACGGCAAGCGCGACTCAAACGACCTGTACGGCTGGGTGCATACCGACGGCTACGCGCTGCTCGAGTCTTTCGACATCACACCGATAAAGGAAGACGCCGACGGGACGCTCTATATAGACATCAACAACGAGAGGACGATAAATCTTATCGATAAAATCCGAGGACTTTTGTTTGAAAGCGACGGCGGGATTGTACTCTGGGGGTCGCGGTGCGCGGATAAACTTTTCACCGAAAATCTTTCGATGTTCTACTACGACCGTCTCGGCGTCTGTACCACCGTTCTGCGCGAATCGGATGTTGAATACGGCATGGTTCCGATTCCGAAATACGACGAGCATCAGGAAGACTATATCTCCGGCTCTACCGACCGTCCCGTCGCGGTTCCCGTTACCATCGACGATCCGGAATTTGTCGGTTGCATGATAGAGGCTATTTCCGCCGAGGGATGGCGATTGGTTCGCCCCGCCTTCTTTGAAATCGCGCTCAAAAACAAATACAGCTACGACACCGATTCCGCTGAGATGCTGGATATCGTAGGCAGAACGATAGTTCTTGACTTCTCATACATCTACTCCGATTACGGCGGGTTTGCCTGGACTTTGATGAAGCTGACCGAACCGAGCTCCAAAGGCGATTTCGCCTCATATTACGCCAAGAACGAAGCCAAGGCACAGGCGCGCGTCGACAAGCTCAACGAGTTTTTCGCCGGTCTCAACGGCTGACGCTCATAAAGGCAAAATCCTACATTATTATATATATCTTCCCCGGTGCGGAATTAAACGCGCCGGGGAAGTTTGCAGTTCGTTTCGAAGAACGCGGGGAATGATATAATTGTGAATTATTTGTAAAATTTGCAATCGAGGTTGACTGAAAAAAAGTTGTGTGGTATAATAGAAAAGCTGTCGCTCTTCCCGGACTTTCCCGGGAGCACGGCGCATAACAAGCCCGGTTTACGGGCGAAGCCAATGCGTTGAAGCGGAAGGTTGCGTCTCCTTTTCCCGGGAGGCGGGAATTTCCGTCGAGTATGTCCGCTGTAAGGCGGGCGGTTGAAAGTTCTGACGGCGCTCATGTAAGTTTTTTTGCATGCGGCGCGATTTTAAAAGGCGTACGGGAAACGCCCGGCTCGGTTACGAACCGACGCGCGGATATGTGGGTTAATCCTTCATATTTAGGCGCGGGAGCGTTTGAAACTCAGCCGTTGTCGGAATTGCCTCCGCGAGTTGCTTCGCCGTGTCGGCACGAATCAAATCAGGAGGAAAAAACAGTGGCAGTTAAGGAGAAACTCAGAATCCGTCTCAAAAGCTACGATCACACGCTCATCGACGCCGCGGCGGCTAAGATAGTCGACACCGCCAAGCGCAACGGCGCGGCCGTTTCCGGTCCGATTCCGCTTCCGACCGAGCGCGAGATTGTTACGGTACTGCGCGCGGTGTTCAAGTATAAGGACAGCCGCGAACAGTTCGAGATGCTGACCCACAAACGGCTCATCGATGTATTAAAACCCTCGCAGAAATGCGTTGAAGCTCTGATGGGCCTCGAGCTTCCCGCCGGCGTAGAGATTGAAATAAAGCTTTAAGCAGAAGGCCGCTTGTCACCCCGACGGCTCAAAGCGGCGCTTTGTTCAAACGCGAATTTAAAAGCGCCTTAAATCTCACAGTCAAAGGAAGCCCGTGAGGCAAAATACCGTCCGCGTCGATTTTATTTTGTCAATCCGAGAAATGCGGCGGCGTTTTACGTCAAGTCGGTCGGAAATGTCCGGACCGACCAATAACCTAAAACAGGAGGATATACTTTTTCAATGAAAAAGGGAATCATCGGTCGTAAGTTGGGAATGACCCAGCTCTTCGACGAAAACGGGAGCGTCATCCCGGTAACTCTTATAGAGGCGGGACCCTGTGTGGTCTCTCAGAAAAAGACCGTCGACAAGGACGGTTATGACGCAATACAGCTTGGTTTCGAAGATATAGACGAAAAGAAGCTCACCAAGCCCCAAGCCGGTCACTTCAAGAAAACCGGCGTCAAACCGAAGAGATATCTCAAGGAGTTCAGGCTTGAGGACACATCCGGTTATAATGTAGGCGATACCGTCGCAATCGACATCTTTTCCGAGGGCGAGCTGGTCGACGTTACCGGAACTTCCAAAGGCCGCGGTTACACCGGCGTAATTAAGCGCTGGAATTTCGCCATACTCCGCATGAGCCACGGCGCCGGTCCGGTTCACCGCGAAGGCGGTTCAAAGGGCGCCAACTCTACCCCCTCCCGCGTCTTCAAGAACAAGAAGATGGCCGGACAGATGGGCAACGAGCGCGTAACCGTTCACAATCTTAAGGTCGCAAAAGTCGACGCCGAAAAGAACATTATAGCAATCCGCGGCGCGGTTCCCGGAGCCAACAATGGCATCGTTTATCTGCGCAACGCGATCAAAGGCTAATGTGGTAAGGAGGAAAAACAATGCCTAATTTAAAGGTAGTCGATATGACCGGCAAGGAAGTCGGCAATATCGAACTTTCCGATGCGGTGTTCGGCGCCGAAGTAAACGCCGATGTTCTCCATACCGCAGTCAAAGTTTATCTGGCAAATCAGCGGCAGGGCACACAGTCCACTCTGACCCGCGCCGAAGTTCGCGGCGGCGGCCGCAAGCCCTGGAGACAGAAGGGCACCGGACGCGCCCGTCACGGCTCTATCCGCTCCCCGCAGTGGGTAAAGGGCGGCGTGGCGCTCGGACCTAAGCCCCGCTCATACAGGCTCAGCCTCAATAAAAAGGTTCGCCGTATTGCCATCCGCTCGGCTCTCTCAAGTAAAGTTCAGAGCGGCGACGTAGTGGTAATCGACTCGATCGAAACCGCCGAATACAAGACCAAAACCATGGTCGGAATGCTTAAGGCCGTCGGCGCGAAGAAGAAGGCGCTGGTAGCTCTTGCCTCGGTTGACGACAAGGTCATCAAAAGCATGTCGAACATTCCGGGCGTCAAGACGGTTCAGGCCGGCTCGATCAACGCTTACGATATTCTCAACTGCGACACTTTCATCATGGCAAAAGACGCGGCTGCGAAGATCGACGAGGTTTACGCGTAATGAAGAACGTACATGATATAATAATAGCTCCGGTCATCACCGAGAGGTCAAACGCCCTTATCGGCGACAAAATTTATACCTTCCGCGTCGCATCTCACGCAAACAAACCGGAAATCGCCGACGCAGTCGAGAAGGTTTTTGGCGTCAAGGTAAAGAGCGTCAAAACCGTTTCCGTCAAAAGAAAGCCGAGAAGAGTAGGCGTTCACCGCGGATTCAAGTCCGGCTGGAAGAAAGCTTACGTAAGGCTTACCGACGATTCAAAGACCATCGAATTCTTCGAAGGCATGAACTGATCCGGAGGAGTGATTTAGAATGGCAACTATTAAATATAAACCGACTACTCCCGCAAGGCGCAATATGTCGGTCCCGTCCTTTGACGAGATCACCAAGAAAACGCCGGAGCGGAGCTTAACGGTACATTTAAAGAAACACGCCGGCCGCAACAACCGCGGCAGGATAACCGTTCGCCACAGAGGCGGCGGCAACAAGCGCAAATATCGTCTCGTGTCCTTCCGCCGCGCCGACGCCGATCCGGCAAAGGTAATCGGAATCGAGTACGATCCCAACCGCACCGCCTATATCGCCCTCATCGAGGCAGATAACGGCGTAAGAAGCTACATCATAGCTCCCGAGGGGCTGAGCGTCGGCGACACCGTATACTGCGGTCCCGATGCCGATATCAAGCCGGGCAACACCCTGCCCCTTACCAATATCCCGCTCGGTACTTTTATCCACAACATCGAGCTTTATCCCGGCAGAGGCGCGCAGCTCGTCCGTTCCGCCGGCACCGGCGCGCAGCTGGTTGCAAAGGAAGGCGACATGGCGCACATTCGTCTGCCCTCGGGCGAGGTAAGATATATCCGTCTTGCCTGCACCGCAACAATAGGCAGAGTCGGCAACTCCGACCATGAGACGGTCAAAATCGGCAAAGCCGGTAAGACTCGTCACTTAGGCAGACGGCCGAAGGTTCGCGGATCGGCAATGAACCCCGTCGATCACCCGCACGGCGGAGGCGAAGGAAAGTCCCCGATCGGACGTCCTTCTCCCGTTACACCGTGGGGTCGTCCGACTCATGGGTATAAGACTCGTAATAAGAAGGCGCGCACCGATAGTATGATAATCAGGCGCCGCGGCGGAAAGTAAGGAGGAGCCGTAAATGAGCAGAAGTCTCAAAAAGGGGCCGTTTGTCGAAGCTAAGCTTTACAGCCGCATCGAAGAAATGAACTCCAGAAACGAGAAAAACGTTATAAAGACCTGGTCGAGGGCTTCCACCATTTTCCCGGAATTCGTCGGCCACACAATAGCGGTATATGACGGCCGCAAGCATGTTCCGGTTTACATTACCGAGGATATGATAGGCCACAAGCTGGGCGAGTTCGCCCCGACCCGCACCTTCCGCGGTCACGCCGGCACCAAGACCTCCAACACCGGTTCCTGACCCGGTCGGGAGTCGTAATAGTTAGTTAAGGAGGAAATAATCATGGAAGCCAAGGCAAGTTTAAAATTCGCGCGGATCAGCCCGCGCAAGGTCAGCATTGTGCTCGATCTTATCCGCAACAAGGATGTCGATGTCGCCAATGCCGTGCTGAGGAACACCCCCAAAGCCGCCTCCGAGTATCTCGTGAAGCTGCTTGACTCGGCTGTAGCCAACGCCGAGAATAACTTCGGCATGGACAAAAATCAGCTTTACATTAAGGAATGCTATGTAACCGAAGGCCCGACGCTCAAAAGAATGAGACCGAGGGCAAAGGGAGCAGGCGCCCGGATATTCAAGCGCACCAGCCATGTATTTATCGTGGTGGCCGACAAGCAGTAATCGAGAGGAGAAGAGCACTACATGGGTCAAAAGATTAATCCCCACGGTTTTCGCGTCGGAGTCATAAAAGACTGGGACTCCAGATGGTTCGTGGGAAATGAAAAGTTCGGCGATACTCTCGTATCCGACTACCAGCTCCGCACGGCGCTTAAAAAGCGACTTCATGACGCCGGCGTTCCGAAAATCGAAATCGAACGCGACGCTGCAAGAGTCAGAATTTTCATTCACTGCAGCAAACCCGGCATGGTCATCGGCCGCGGCGGCTCGGAAATCGACAAGCTCAAGACTGACATTGAAAAGATGGTCGGCGGCAAGCCGGTCACCGTCAATGTCGTTGAAATAAAGAATCCGGATATGGACGCACAGCTGGTTGCCGAGAATATCGCATCTCAGCTTGAAAGACGTTCGTCTTTCCGCCGTGCAATGAAGCAGTCCATCGCCCGCACCATGAGAAGCGGAGCGAAGGGAATCAAAGTTCGCTGCGGCGGACGCCTCAACGGCGCCGAAATCGCGCGTTCGGAAACTTATCACGAAGGCACAATCCCGCTTCAGACTCTCCGCGCCGATATCGACTACGGTCAGTGGGAAGCAAACACTACCTACGGCAAGATAGGCGTTAAAGTCTGGATATATAAAGGCGAAGTCCTTGACGGCAGCAAGACCGGCGGCCGCGCCGCTCTCGAAGCTGCTCAGAAGAGCGACAAACCGCGCCGCGATCGCAGAGACAGAGACGGCGACCGCAGAGACAGAGGCGGCCGCAGAGATCGCAGAGACGGCGACCGCAGAGACAGGGGCGAAAGAAGCTCTGAAAGAAGCTCCGACAGACGCCCGGGCGGCAGCCGTGACGGCGGTCGCACATCCCAGGGCGGACAGCGCGGAGGACGCAGCACGGGCGGACGTTACCAGCAGGACAATCGTCCGGCGTTCTCGGACGGACGCACCGCTCCGAGATCCAGCGTACGCAATCAGAACGCAGCTCAGTCTTCGGATGCCAAATCAGCTCCGTCCGATAGCGCGAACGAGTAATAAGGAGGACTGACACAAAATGCTGATGCCAAAAAGAACCAAGTACCGCCGCGTCCATCGCGGCCGTATGAAGGGCAAGGCAATGCGCGGCAACGAACTCACCTACGGTGATTACGGTCTTGTCGCAGCCGAACCCGCTTGGGTAACAAGCAATCAGATCGAAGCCGCGCGTATCGCGATGACGAGATCAATTCAGCGCGGCGGTAAGGTCTGGATAAAGATATTCCCCGACAAGCCCGTCACCCAGAAGCCGGCAGAGACCCGAATGGGTTCCGGTAAGGGCAGCCCCGAATACTGGGTAGCGGTTGTCAAACCCGGCCGCGTCATGTTTGAAATGGACGGCGTATCCCGGGCAGAAGCAAAGGAAGCCATGCGGCTTGCCAGCAATAAGCTGCCGATGAAGACCAAGTTCCTTGATAAAAAGGAGCTTGAAAAAGCAGCTGCCGATTCCGAGGAGGGACAGGCGTGAAGATCAATGAAATACGCGGCATGAGCGAAGCCGATCTGGAAAAGAAATACAGGGAGCTGAAGGAAGAGCTTTTCAACCTTCGCTTCCAGCATTCAATCAATCAGCTCGACAACCCGCACCAGATAAGCAATACCAAAAAAGATATAGCCCGCGTTCTGACCGTCCTCACCGAAAAGAAAAACGCGGCGCAGTTAGCCGAAAAGAAAAACGCGTAAGCGCAAGGAGTGGAATAAGTCATGGAAGAAAAACAGAATAACACTGTGACCCGTCCGATGCGCAAAACCCGTGTCGGCATGGTAGTCTCCGATAAAATGGATAAGACCGTTGTGGTAGCAATCGTTGATAACGTTGTACACCCGCTGTATAAGAAGGTTATCAAGCGCACCACCAAGGTTCACGCCCACGACGAAAACAACGAGTGCGGCATCGGAGACAGAGTTGCGATTATGGAAACCAGACCGCTGTCCAAGACCAAAAGATGGCGGCTTGTAAGGATAATCGAGAAAGCGAAATGATTCACAGGGATCGGAGAGGGCTTGCGCCCTTTTCGAGCCGGCTGAGCCGGGCAGCAGTTTATGCCCGAAGACGGCACGCGCGGCGCGGTTTGTAACCGAAAGCCGAAGCCGATATCAGCCGTCCTTGTAATATTAGGAGGACAACGAACTTGATTCAAACGCAATCATATATGAAAGTGGCGGATAATTCCGGCGCGAGGGAACTGATGTGTATCCGTGTCCTCGGCGGAACTCGCCGTCGCTACGCCAGTGTCGGCGACGTCGTGGTATGCACCGTCAAAAAATCAGCGCCCGGCGGTCAGGTAAAGCAGGGACAGGTTGTCAGAGCGGTAATAGTCCGCACCAAAAAGGGCGTCAAGCGCGCCGACGGCTCCTGCGTCCGCTTTGACGAAAACGCCGCAGTTATAATCGAGAGTGATAAGAACCCCACCGGCACCCGTATCTTCGGGCCTGTCGCCAGAGAGCTTCGCGATAAGGAGTTTACCAAAATCCTTTCGCTCGCTCCCGAAGTGCTGTGAGGAGGACAACTTAATAATATGAAAACTCTTCATATCAAAAGAGACGATAATGTAGTCGTCATCTCCGGCGATGACAAAGGCAAGAGAGGAAAGGTGCTTGAAGTATCCCCCTCTGAGGGCAAGGTCATTGTCGAGGGAATCAATAAAGTAAAAAAACATGTAAAACCCCGCCGTCAGGGCGAAGCCGGCGGCATCATCGATGTCGACGGACCCATCTACGCTTGCAAAGTTCTGCTCTACTGCTCAAAATGCGACAAGGGCGTCCGCGCAAAGTCAAAGATGGACGGGGACAAAAAGATCAGAGTCTGCGCCAAGTGCGGCGAGAAGCTTTGATCTGCGCTTCGATTTAGGAGGAAAATAGACAATGGCAGATAAAACGGAAGGCCGGCCGACCAAGAAGGCCGGCGCACCCGATAAGAAAGCCGCCGCCCCGAAGGCGGAAAACGTAAAGAAGGAATCGGCTCCGGCCGAAACCGCCACTCCCCCCAGACTCAAGGAGTTCTATAAGTCCGAAGTCGCCCCGGCGCTCATGAAGAAGCATAACTACAAGAGCCCGATGGAGATTCCGAAGTTCGTAAAGGTAGTCGTTAACGTCGGCGTCGGAGAAGCCCGCGAGAACGCGAAAGCTATCGACGTTGTCATAAACGACATCACCCAGATCACCGGTCAGAAAGCGGTAGCGACTACCGCCAAGAAATCGGTTGCTAACTTCAAGCTCCGCGAAGGAATGAAAATCGGCGTTAAGGTTACCCTCCGCGGCGACCGTATGTACGAATTCATAGACAGACTTTTCAACTTCTCGCTGCCGCGGGTTCGCGACTTCAGAGGCATCAACCCCAACGGCTTCGACGGACGCGGCAACTACTCCCTGGGACTTCGCGAACAGCTGATATTCCCGGAAATCGTATACGATAAGATCGATAAGGTCAGAGGTATGGATATTGCCTTTGTGACTACCGCCCGCACCGATGAGGAAGCTCGCGACCTGCTCTCTATGATGGGCGCTCCGTTCGCTAGGTAATTAGGAGGATAAAACAGTGGCAAAAAAGGCAATGGTTTTAAAGCAGAAGAATGAGCAGAAGTATTCCACCCGTGAATACAACCGCTGTAAAATCTGCGGCCGCCCGCGCGGTTATCTCAGAAAATACGGCGTTTGCCGCATCTGCTTCAGAGAATTGGTTCATAAGGGCCAGATCCCGGGCGTAAGGAAGGCTTCCTGGTAAATTTAGGAGCCAAAGAACATTATGTCGAACATCCGAAAGGAGAGAGCGGGTACAGCTAAACTCCGTCCGCCTCTAACCGTCGGTTGTCTGCCCCTCCGGGAATCGGATCGGGGCTTATAAATCAGGAGGATTTTAAATCATGCAAATGTCAGACGTTATTGGGGATATGCTCACCCGAATCAAGAACGCCAGCGGCGCGAAGCATTCCACCGTTGACATTCCCGCCTCCAAAATGAAGAAGGCGATAGCCGACATCCTCACCGAGGAAGGCTATATCAAGTCTTCCACAGTCATTGAGGACGGCAAACAGGGCATCATCCGCGTTACTCTGAAATATCTCCCCGGTAAGAAAAAAGTTATAACCGGAATTCGCCGCATCTCAAAGCCGGGTCTTCGCGTTTACGCATCCGCTGCGGAAATGCCCCGCGTTTTTAACGGCCTCGGAATCGCGATAGTCTCCACATCCAAGGGGATAATGACCGATAAGAAGGCAAGAAGAGAACATATCGGCGGCGAAGTACTCGCTTTTGTCTGGTAATTGAGGAGGAACTGAAATGTCAAGAATCGGAAAACTGCCGATTACGGTTCCGGCCGGCGTCGATGTAAAAATTGACGGCGATCTCATTACCGTAAAAGGCAAACTCGGCACTCTTGAGCAGAAAATAAGCCCGAGAGTGACGGTAGAATACGAAAACAATACTATAACCGTCTCCATAGCGAACGAAAACGACAAATCCCGCGCCGGCCGCGGCGACAACGCTCTCTGGGGTCTTACCCGCTCCCTTATCAACAACATGGTAATCGGAGTGAGCGAAGGATATCAGAAAAAGCTTGAAATCGTCGGCGTCGGCTACAACGCGCAGAAAAACGGAAAGACTCTCACTCTCAACGTAGGTTATTCCCATCCCGTCACCTTTGAGGAAACGGATGAGGTTACCTTCGAGTGCCCGGACGCCGTGACCATAATCGTCAAGTCTATCTCTAAACAGGCTGTCGGCGAAATTGCGTCCCAGATTCGTTCCAAGAGGCCGCCGGAGCCGTACCTCGGCAAGGGAATCAGGTACTCCGGCGAGTATATCCGCCGTAAAGCCGGCAAGGCCGGAAAAGCCGCGCAATAAGGAAAGGAGCGGATATAAATGTTTACTAGTAAGAAAAAGAACGAGGCGCGTCTTAAGAGACACGCCCGCGTAAGAAGCAAAATCAGCGGCACTGCCAGCCGCCCGCGTCTTTGCGTCTTCCGTTCCAACGCCAATATCAGCGTTCAGGTAATCGACGACGTAAAGGGAGTAACCCTTTGCTCTGCCTCCTCTCTCGAAAAAGACTTTGATGCAAGCGGCACCAAAAAAGAAGCCGCGAAGCGCGTGGGAAAGGCTGTTGCCGAGCGCGCTCTTGCCAAGGGAATAGAGGAAGTCGTATTCGACCGCGGCGGATATATCTATCACGGCCGCGTAGCTGAATTAGCCGCCGGAGCCCGCGAAGGCGGACTCAAGTTCTGAGAGGTAATAGCAAAATGGTTTCAAAACGTATCGACCCGTCGACGCTCGACCTCGTGGAAAAGAACGTCGTGGTCAAAAGTGTATCTAAAACCGTAAAAGGCGGACGCATCAGAAGATGGTCGGCTATAATGGTTGTCGGCGACGGCAACGGTCATGTCGGCTACGGACTCGGCAAAGCCTCCGAAGTTCCGGAAGCCATCCGCAAGGCAATCGAGGATGCCCGTAAGAATATCATCAAAGTTTCGCTTCAGGGCACCACGATCCCGCACGAAATCATCGGCGAATACGGCGCCGGCCGCGTCCTGCTGAAACCGGCTCCCGAGGGAACCGGAATCATCGCCGGAGCAACCGTCCGCGCGCTGGTTGAATCCGTCGGCATTAAAGACATCCGCACAAAGTGCCTGCGCTCCACCAACCCGACCAACGTCGTAAAAGCGACCTTTGAAGCGCTGCGGAGCCTCCGCACGGCCGAAGAAGTCGCAAAGATCCGCGACATTCCGGTTGAGCAGGTAATAGGCTGAGGGGAGGGCAAAAATGGAAAAGACTATAAAGGTCACCCTTATAAGAAGCCTTATCGGATCCAAGCCGAAAACCAAATCCAACGCAGAAGCTCTCGGTCTTCGTAAGATCGGCGACTGCTACGTAGGACCGGACAATCCGGCAACCAGAGGAAAGATCAGAATAATCGAGCATCTTGTGGAACTCGAAGAAGAAATCTGACTGCGCTCTGACAGGCTTGTATAAAACTAAGGAGGAAACTTAATGAAGCTCCATGAATTATCGCCTGCTGCCGGTTCTGTCAAAAAAAGTTGGCGTGTCGGCCGCGGCATAGGTTCCGGTAACGGAAAAACCTCCGGAAGAGGACACAAAGGGCAGAAAGCCCGCTCCGGCGCATCAATCCGCCGGGGATTTGAAGGCGGACAGCTCCCGCTGTACCGCAAGCATCCTAAGAAAGGCTTTACACCTTTCGCTCCGGTTGAATATGCAATAGTTAATCTTAATACCCTTAACAAATACGAAAACGGCGCTGTCATAGACCTTGAAAGTCTTATGGCAGACGGAGTCGTGAGAAAGCCTCTCGCGGGACTTAAGGTTCTGGCAAACGGAGAGCTTAAAAAGCAGCTTACCGTAAAGGCGACTAAATTCTCCGCAGCCGCTAAAGAGAAGATAGAGGCCGCAGGCGGAAAAGCCGAGGAGGTCTGAGGTGTTTCAGACTTTAAAAAACGCATGGAAGGTACCGGAGCTCCGTCGAAAGATGCTCTTCACCCTGCTTATACTCCTGCTTTACAGGATCGGAGCGGTAATACCGGTTCCCTTCGTGTCAAGCGACAGAATGCACGCTCTGATGAGTATGGGCAGCGGCTCGATGTTCCAATATCTGAACATCATGTCCGGCGAGGCGTTCTCAAGGGCTAACCTGTTCGCTTTGGCTGTAAGCCCCTATATCACCGCGCAGATCATTATGCAGCTTCTTACCGTCGCTATCCCCGCCCTTGAAAAGCTTTCCAAGCTTGGCGAGGAAGGACAGAAGAAGATCCAGCAGATCACACGTTATGTAACGGTCGCGTTAGGTCTTATCACCTCTTACGGCTATTACATGTACATGCGCAACAACAATATCCTTACCAATAACGGTATTTTCGAAGCCTTCGTCATCATCGCGTGCTACACCGCCGGCGCTTCGCTTATCATGTGGCTGTGCAGCAAGGTTGACGAACACGGAATCGGCAACGGCATCAATATGGTGCTCTTCTCGAACATCGTCTCTTCGGGGTCGAACATTATCGGGACACTGATCGGCTTTGTGCAGCAGTATAAGATATTGGGCGTCCTGCTCGATATAGTCATACTGATAGCGATGATCGCTATTATAGTCTTCGTGGTCTTCGTGACCAACTCGGAGCGGCGCATCCCGATCCAGTACGCAAAGCGCACCGTCGGCCGCAAAATGTACGGCGGACAGAGCTCGAACCTGCCGCTTAAGCTGAACATGAACGGCGTTCTGCCCATCATCTTCGCAAACTCGGTAGTTGCCATTCCGTCAACGATAGCTATGGTATTTCCGCCGAAACCCGGCGGCTTCGGAGAGAAGCTTGTGAATTTCTTAGGCTATAACTCCTGGTTCTATATCGTAGTCTTCTTCATACTGATAATACTCTTCTCATTCTTCTATATCACCATCTCTTTCAATCCCGTTGAGGTGTCGAACAACCTGAAGAAGAACGGCGGCTCAATTCCGGGCATCCGTCCGGGAAAACCGACCTCCGACTATATTGCGAGGGTTCTGAACCGCGTTACTCTTATCGGCGCGCTCTTCCTCGACGTGATCGCCGTGCTTCCGCTGGTAGTCAATATGGTCACCGGCAGCTCGCTCGGCTCGCTGGCATTCGGAGGTAGCTCGCTGCTTATCGTAGTCGGCGTAGTTCTTGAGACCGCGCGCGGACTTGAGGCTCAGATGACAATGCGTCATTACAAGGGATTCCTTGAGTGAAAAGAATGAACTCATACGTAAATTCACCGGCCATGGAAAACGCAATGGAGGACTACGAATGAAAATGATATTCCTCGGCGCGCCCGGCGCCGGAAAAGGCACCCAGGCTGAGAACGTCTCCGAGAAATACCGAATACCGGCGATCTCAACCGGAGCCATAATCCGGGAATCGGTCAAAAACGGCACACAAGCCGGTCTTGCAGCCAAAAGCTACATCGACAGCGGCGCTCTCGTGCCGGATAAAGTCGTCATCGACATCATCAAGGAAAGACTTCAGGACGACGACTGCAAAAACGGTTTCATACTCGACGGTTTCCCCCGCACTCTCGTTCAGGCCGAAGAGCTGGAAAAGCTCGGCGTCGAAATCGACTTTGCGATAACCATCGAGGTACCGGATGATAAGATAATTCGCCGTATGAGCGGGCGCCGCGTCTGCTCGGAATGCGGATCGTCCTATCATATCGAATACAAGCCGTCGCTTGACGGCAAAACCTGCGACAAATGCGGAGCAATCCTTACAACCCGCCGCGACGACCTGCCCGAGGTGGTCAAAAGCCGCCTTGAAGTTTACCACGAACAGACGGCTCCCGTAAAGGAATTCTACAAGAAATCCGGCAAGCTGCTGACGGTAATCGGCCAGGAAGAGGTCAAGGACACAACGGCGCTCACAATGAAAGCCGTTGAGACCGGAATCCTTATGTCACGCGGAACAAAGGATTGACGGCATTTGCCGATAAATCAGATAAAAATGATAGAACTGAAAAATGAATCTCAGTTCGCTAAAATGAAAATCGCGGGCAGGATCACCGGCGAAGCGCTTAAGGTCGGCGAAGAGGCTTGCAAGCCCGGCGTCACCACCAAGCAAATCGACGAGATGATACACGACTATATCGTGAAACAGGGCGCGACGCCTTCCTTCTTAGGATACGGAGGGTTCCCCGGCTCTGCCTGCATATCATTGAACGATCAGGTCATCCACGGAATACCGTCACGGGATACCGTAATTAAAGATGGAGACCTTGTAAAACTCGATGTCGGCGCAACTTACGACGGCTATAACGGCGACGCCGCCCGGACAGTACTTGTCGGGGAGGTATCGGCCGAAGCGCGCGAGCTGGCTCTGCGCACGAAAGAATCTTTCTGGGAAGCTTTCAGGCTTATCGAGAAAAGAATCGAGGCGGGAGATACGCTCAGGTTAGGCGACATCGGACATACAATCGAGTCTTATGTAAACAGATACGGCTTTTCTGTTGTGCGCAAGTATGTCGGACACGGCATCGGCCGCAATATACACGAAAGCCCGGATGTTCCCAATTACGGCAAGCCCGGCCGCGGGCAGCGCGTAACGGTGGGGATGGCGATCGCCGTTGAACCGATGGTAAATATCGGTTCCGGCGAAGTCAAAGAACTCAGCGACGGCTGGACGGTGGTAACAGCGGACGGCTCGCTCAGCTCACACTACGAAAACACCATCCTTGTCACCGACAAGGGCGTGATCGCATCGACGTATATTGAATAAAAAGCGAACAGGGAGTGATTTTTCTGGCTAAAGAAGATGTCATTGAATTTGAAGGAATCGTTTTAGAAGCTCTTCCGAACGCAACCTTCAAAGTCAAATTACCGAATGACCACATAATAACCGCCCGTATCTCCGGAAAACTTCGGATGAACTACATCTGGATCCTTCCCGGCGATAAGGTTACGGTAGAGGTCTCCATATACGACCTTAACAAAGGCCGCATCACCTGGAGATCAAAATAAGTAAACACCCTCATAATGCCGAAGCCGAAAACAGGCCGAGGCACAATGAAAGGATCGCATAATAATGAAAGTCAGACCTTCTGTCAAGAAAATGTGCGAAAAGTGCAAAATCATCAAACGCAAAGGCAAGGTCATGGTCATCTGCTCCGATCCCAATCACAAGCAGAGACAGGGCTGAGTTGTTTTTCATGAATGATTTTGCTGTTTGACACGACAAAAAGGAGAAATAAACAATGGCTCGTATAGCAGGCGTCGATTTACCGAACGCGAAACGCGTTGAAGCAGCGCTTACCTATATTTACGGCATCGGTCCGACCAGCGCAAAGAATATCTGCGCGGCGACCGGCGTCAATCCGGATATCCGCGCCAAGGATCTCAGCGACGATGATGTTGCAAAGCTCCGCGAAGAGATAGACCGCCATTATAAAGTCGAAGGCGACCTCCGCCGCGACGTTTCGCTTGATATCAAGCGTCTGGTCGAGATCAACTGCTACCGCGGTATTCGTCACCGCAAGGGACTTCCCTCCCGCGGACAGCGCACAAAGACCAATGCAAGAACCTGCAAGGGTCCGGTCAAGACCATCGCCAACAAGAAGAAATAAGGAGTGAGTCGATAAAATGGCTGATAACAAAAGCGCCAGAAAAACTATCCGCAGACGCCGGGAGCGTAAGAATATCGAACGCGGAGCGGCTCATATCAGGGCGACCTTCAACAACACCATCGTTACCATAAGCGACGTCAACGGAAACGCCATATCCTGGGCTTCCGCCGGCGAACTCGGCTTCCGCGGCTCCCGCAAAAGCACCCCTTTTGCCGCTCAGTCTGCCGCCGAAACCGCCGCCAGAGCCGCCATGGAGCATGGGCTTAAAACCGTTGAAGTTTATGTAAAGGGACCCGGTTCCGGTCGTGAATCGGCAATCCGCGCCCTCCAGGCTGCCGGACTTGAGATCACGATGATTAAAGACGTAACCCCCATCCCGCATAACGGCTGTCGTCCGCCTAAGCGCCGCCGCGTCTGATGCGGATATAAGAATTCCGGAGGATTTATTAGAAAATGGCAAGATATACAGGTCCTTCCTGCAGACTGTGCCGCAGAGAAGGCACTAAACTTTTCCTCAAGGGCGACAGATGCCTTACCAGCAAATGCGCGGTAGACCGCCGCGGATCTGCTCCGGGACAGCACGGCGCCGCCCCCAAGAAACTCAAAGAATACGGACTGCAGCTCCGCGAAAAGGAAAAGGCCAAGAGATATTACGGAGTGCTTGAGAGGCAGTTCCGCAACTATTTCCATAAAGCAGTCAAAACCGAGGGCGTTACCGGCGCCAACCTGCTTTCACTGCTTGAACGCCGTCTCGACAACGTCGTTTACAGAATGGGTATGGCCGAATCCCGCAAGGAAGCAAGACAGCTCGTTCTTCACGCCCATTTCCGCCTTAACGGTAAAAAGGTGAATATTCCGTCCCTTCAGGTAAAGGTCGGCGATGTTATCACTATCCGCAACGAGAGCCGGTCCCTTGAAAAGATAAAAGATCTTCTCGAAGGGCTTGATACCCGTATCTCTCCGAAGTGGCTTGAAATTGATCGCGAAAACGGCGTTGCCACCGTTGTGGCGCTTCCTACAAGAGAAGACGTCGATTTCCCGTTCGAAGAAAACCTCATCGTCGAGCTTTATTCCAAGTAATCCCTGCCCGTCTCAAAGTCGGCCGCCGCAGGGCATTAACGTGGAAATTAAACGTTTCCCTGATAAATACGCGGCGGTTAACATACGCATCTTAACAGCAGGAGGGTATTATTAATGGATGAAAAAATCGAAAAGCCCAACATAAAGTGCGAACATATAAACGAGGATGACAACCACGACAGGTTTGTCATCGAACCGCTTGAGCGCGGCTATGGCACTACCCTGGGTAATTCACTGCGCAGAGTACTCTTGAGCTCTCTCCCCGGCGTCGCAGTCACAAGCATCAAAATAGACGGCGTGCTGCATGAGATCTCAACTGTTCCGGGCGTTAAGGAAGATGTCACCGAGATAGTTCTTAACGTGAAGGGCATTATAGCCAAGCTTCACTCCGACGGTCCGAAAACCGTCATACTCGACTATGCCGGCGGAGGTCTTGCTACCGCAGGAGATATAAGAACCGACGCCGACTTAGAGATTCTTAATCCCGACCATGTGATCGCAACCGTGGATGAGAACACCCATTTCGTTATGGAGCTCACCTTCAATCACGGCCGCGGTTATGTCAGCCAGGATAAGAACAAGCAGCTCAATACCCCGACCATCGGAGTAATTTATACCGACTCGATATACACCCCGGTATACAACGTAAGCTATTCCGTCGAGAACACCCGTGTCGGCAGCGATACCGATTTCGACAAACTGACAATGGAAGTCAAGACGAACGGTATTATAACCGCCAAAGAGGCTATCTCGCTCGGCGCCAAGATTCTCAACGAGCATCTCATGCTTTTCGTCAACCTTACCGAAGAAGCTAAAATAACCGAGGTAATGGTGGAAAGCAAGGAGACCAAAAAAGAGAAGGTACTTGAGATGACCATTGAGGAGCTTGACATGTCCGTTCGCAGCTTTAACTGTCTTAAGCGCGCGGGCATTGACACGGTCGAGGATCTGATCAGTAAAACCGAAGCCGATATGATGAAGATGCGCAACCTCGGCAAGAAATCGCTTGAGGAAGTCATCCTGAAGCTGCACTCGCTCGGTCTCGATCTCAAAAAGGAAGAGGAATGAGCTGAGCCTCGTTCCATTTGAAAATTTGTGGAGGTATTTTAAAAATGCCAGGAACCCGTAAACTCGGCCGCAAAACGCAGCCGAGGATGCAGATGCTCCGCGGTCAGGTTACCTATCTGCTCGATATCGGTTATATCGAGACCACGGTGACAAGAGCCAAGGAAGTAAGATCCTTAGCCGAAAAGATGATAACTCTCGGCAAGAAAAGAGACCTTGCTTCTTACCGCGCTGCGCTTGCTTTCATAACCAAGGAATCGGTAGTCAAAAAGCTCTTCGATACAGTCGCTCCGTCTCTCGCCGACCGCAACGGCGGATACACCGAGATCTTCAGGACCGGTTATCGCCGCGGCGACGGCGCTCCGATGGCAATTATCAAGCTTGTCAACTTCGATATCGTAAAACAGGGAGAAGACAAGAAGGCCGAAAGAGCCAGACGCGCCGAGGAAAGAGCAAAAAAGGCTGAACAAGCCGCCGAAGAAAACGAATAATATTATAAAAGCCGACGCTCAAAACGTCGGCTTTGTTTTTTTATGTAAGAATCAGCATTCGTCGGTCATAATTCCGTTTTTAATCGCCGTCAGCGCCGCGCCTATTACCGGACCGAACTGGGCGTTTTCCGGCATCAGGAAATTGACTTTGAACATATCGCTCAGATTTGCGAAGATGCTTTCGCACTGCGGGATATTGGTCATATTTCCGGTGAGAATGATATCCGTCGTGTTGTGGCTGCGGGCGGCGAAAATCGCGAGCATGCCGATTGTCTCGAAAATCATGTTTATTATTCCGAGCGCGATATCCGGCTTGTTTGCAAGGTCGGAAATCTTGCCAAAGTTGGCGGCGGTCATGTAATCGGGCAGACCGGGAAGAATGTCCTTTTTGGTGATGTCCTTTATCCGGAGATCGATCTTGTTGAGATCGCCGTCTTTTGCAAGATTGGATACATGCTTTACGCTGTCCATACCCAGCAGCAGCCTTGAAAGGCCGTTAAGGGTGCCTCCGCCGATGCCGGTGCCGCCCAGATACTCCATATCGTCGCCTTCCCGGGCATAGATAAGCGCCGTGCCGGTTCCCATCGAAACGACAATGGCGGATTTAAGCCCGGAGAGATAAAGCCCGCCGAGACCCGTCGAGCGGAATTCCTGGACATGAACGCAGGGGATGCCGTAAAGCGGTTTGTCTATATAGGTTGACCCGACGCCGGTTACCCGGATTTCAGCGATGTCGTCAAGCTCGATATCGTTGTGATTGGTGAATTTGCCGAAAGCTCCGTAAATTGAGGTTACGGGGTCGGTTGCGCGGACAAACATCGGTTCGATAAGCTGCCAGCAGTCGGGCGTATGTTTGAATCCGACTATCTTGGTAGTTGAGCCGCCGATGTCAATTCCTATTATGATATCCTTGTTTTTCATATATATTCTTCCTTTCGCCGGGTTGTCAGCCGGGCTGTTAATTAGTGTTGCTGCCGTCGGTTCAGCCGAATATTACCTCATCAGCTTCGAAAAGAGAGGGAAAGACATAATCCGGCCGATCGGCGGGGGAGGCTTTTTCGACGTCCTTCGGCGTCGTTTCGCCGGTATAGACGAGACAGGAGGTGACGCCGAACCGACGCCCGAGCGCGATATCGGTGTAAAGCCGGTCGCCGAAAATGCACATCTTGTCCTTTGAGACGCCCGTTTGCTCGATTATCATTTCAAGCGTCTCTTTATACGGCTTGCCGAAATATGTCGGAGTAACCCCGGTCGAGGCGGTTATAAAAGCGGAAATTGCGCCGCTGTCGGGGATGAATCCGTCTTCCGTCGGGCAGTTGAAATCGGGATGAGTGGACAGATATTCGGCGCCGCCCCGGATAAGCCGGCAGGCAGTCTCAAGCTTTTTGTAGGTAAGAGTTGTGTCAAACGAAGAAACGACAATATCCGCGTCATCGGTTAGTATTATCCCCGCTTCGGAAAACTGTTTTTCGAGCTGAGGGGTACCGACAAGATAAACGGTTTTGCCGGGGCGATGGCGCAGGAGAAATTGTATCGTAACATCGCCGGAGGTCATAAGTTCGCCGTCTTGCGGCGAAAAACCGAGTCGGCTCAGCTTGTCGACGTAATAAACCGGATTGTGGCTGGCGTTGTTTGTGAAAAACAATACCCTTTTGCCCGCTTCCCTGAGGCGGTTTATAAATCCGACGGCAAAGTCGAAGGGGCGGTTTCCGAGATAAAGAGTGCCGTCCTGATCGAAGATAAAAAGAGTTTTCTTTTTAAGATTCAGAAAAAGTTCCGGGGATGCGTCTTTCGAGTAATAAACAGTCGTGTTATACATTTATCTACCTTTGTTATTCATATGTCTCGACCGTCATTATATCACGAAAATCAAAGAGAGTAAAGCCCTTGTAGTTAAAAATGAGTTAAAATTCTCATTTAAACTGAATAAAAAAACAAAATCGTTGTTGACAAAACCGGTTAAAGAGTATATAATATATATATCGGCGATTTAGGTTGTTATAACGGAATGCCAAACCGTTTAAGACAATCAATGAAAAACGCCGCGGGTGATATGTCATTTTCGCCAAAATTAGATATAACATTTTGTGCAACCGAACAAAATGCAAAAATACTTAAAAATCTCCATTGATTATATCGCCGGATAATGGTATAATATATCAATGACGGAACTCGTCGGCGGATTTGCTTTGTCTTTTGCCGGGCGGCGAGCGCTAAAAGCGGAAATCTGCTAAAAATATACCCGCGAAAACAATATTTTAGGAGGAATTACTCATATGAAAAGATTCCTTTGCCTGCTGTTTTGCCTTTTGATGACAGCGGCTCTTATAGCCGGCTGCAGCAGCGATGAAAAAAAGGAAGAAGACAAGGGCGCGATAATACCCGTTTATCTTTCTTCTCCAATCGGTAATTTTGACCCTGCATACGCTCTGCACGACAACGCCGGCAGTAAGTACATCGGTCTTCTTTATGAAGGTCTTTTCCGCCTGGGCAAAGACGGCAAGCTTGAGAAAGCAATCGCCAAGAGCTGGAGAATCAGAGAAGTCCCGGAAGATAATTATTACATGATGGAAATCGAGCTCAATCTGACCCACTGGTCCGACGGGCGTTTTGTCTCCGCAGACGACTTCGTTTTTGCATGGAAGCGTCTGCTTGAGCCGGAATTCCAGAGTGAAGCCGCGTCGCTGCTCTTCGATATCAAGAACGCGCGCGCGGTTAAAGACGGCGACATGACAATCGACGACCTCGGCCTTTACGCTGCCGACACCTCGGTACTTCAGATTGAATTCGAGCGCAAGATAGATTACGATCAGTTCCTTGAAAATACCGCTTCGCTCGCTCTCGTTCCGCTCCGTGAGGACGCGGTTGTCAAACTCGTAGACTGGGGTTCCAACTCCGCCACGATGACTACGAACGGTCCGTTCATTCTTAAGAAGATCGTTTACGGCGCGGACACCTTTACCCTTGAAAGGATTGAGCTTGAGCGCAACGTCTATTATTACCGCGACGTTGAGCGCGACGCTCTGAAGAAAAGGGTCTTCCCGTACCGCTTTGTGATTGACTTTACCATGAATGTCGACGAACAGGCGGCCGCTTTCGATGCGGGTGATATTTATCTTAACGCCAATATTCCGCTCTCCCGCCGCGAAGCCATGTCGGTTGAGCTTTCCGACACCATGTCGACCGCGACCGTCGTTTTCAACAACGCAAAAGCGCCGTTTGATAAGCCGGAGGTTCGCCGCGCCCTTTCGATGGCGATCGACCGCAACGCGCTTGTAAATACCGTTAAATATGCCAAAGCAGCCGAGGGTTTTGTTCCCGCCGGCACCTTTGAAACCACTCAGGGCACCAGCTTCCGCGACGCGGGCGCCGTTATCAACGCCGCCGGCGATATCTCAGGCGCGAAGAGCCTGCTTTCCGGAGCCGGAGTCAACGGCGGCAGCTTTGAGATCACCATCCGCGCAAACGACGAAGTTTACGCAGCCGTCGCCTCTGCCTGTGTTGACGCATGGAGCCAGCTCGGTTTCACCGTAACGGTAAAAGAACTCGAGATGGAATATCATATCGAAAACGAATACGACCAGTATCGCGACAACTTTGAAGTCGCATACCGCGCCGCCGACTTCGATGTAATTCTTGTAGACTATTACGCCTCTACCAACGCATTCGGCACCTTCGCATCGTTCTCCCGCCCCTTCTCCGGTGGCGCCATGGACCTTGCAACCGGTTCTGAATATGCAAACGTTCCGCATATCTGCGGCTATGTCTCCGACAGCTATGACGCTCTTATCGAATCGGCATATGCCGAGACCGACCGCGCAGCCCGCGCAGCCATCCTGCATCAGGCTGAAGCGGCTCTGGCAAACGATATGCCGGTAGCTCCGCTCTTTAACTATCAGCTGGCATACGCCATTTCCGGCGAGCTCAGCAAAGTAAGCGTCAAGAGCGACGGCTATCTGACGCTTACAAAAGCGCATCTCAAGGATTATCTTAAGCTTCAGACAGCCGAGACTGCCGCTACTCTTGCCGAAGGCGAAGAAGTGTCAAAGGCGCACGATTTCTGATACCCGATTAAAATTTCCGGCGTGGATCGGTACTCCCGGTCCGCGCCTTCTTTTGCGTATATGAGGATTGTTATGAGCAACAAGTTTAAAACGGTTGTCGCCGCAATTGTTATCGCCGCGGCGGCGATGCTGCTATTGCTGAGTTCATGCGGCGGGGAGGAAGCTGCCGCTCTTCCCGCGCCTGAAAATACAGAGTCTGAAATCGAGGAGGAGATACCGATGCGTGAAATTACAAAAGATTATGTAATAGTCGTTCCCGCCGGTTCAAAAGGCGATATAAGCGCGGCAAACCGCTTGAAATCCGCGCTTGCCGAAAGCGGTCTCGAGCTGCGTTTTATCGATGACAGCTGGGGACAGAATGAGCATGAGATAATATTGGGCGCCGCCGACAGGGCTGACGCCGTTATTCCCGACGAGATAAATATGCCGGGCGACTGGTCGCTTAAACTGACAGACGACGGCAATATCATAGCTTTGGGCGACACCGAAGCGGCTGTCGAAGAGCTGCTGAAATACTTAAAAGACGGTAAACTTATAGTGCCGCAGCAGCTGAATATCCTCCAAAAAGCCGTTTGGGAGCTGGTATTTGAAGACAATTTCGACGGAGTTGAGCTTGACACCACGAAATGGCAAAGATGCCCGGAGTGGCAGCGCAAAGATTACGGCGGTCGCTGGGACGACGAGATGATTCTGCTTGACGGCAACGGACATTTGATCAGCCGCGTGGATATGGGCGCTAAAGTGCCCCTTTCCGGCGCCGTGAGAACGATAGATACCTTCAGAACCACCTACGGTTATTTTGAGATCCGCTGCACCCTTCATCGCGCTCAGGGGATGTGGGGAGCGTTTTGGATGATGCTGGGTCCGGATGTCGGAGCCGGCAACGGAACCGAGATTGATATCTTTGAAAGCCTCGCAAATGAAAAACGAATTTACTTTACCATGCACTACGGCGGTTACGATGAATATCATCAGTCCGAGTCGGCTAATATATACGCCCCCGAGATGTTCGACGGTTCCTTCCACACCTTCTCTTTCTGGTGGGACAAGGAAAAATACGTCTGGTATCTCGACGGCAAAGAAGTTTTCCGCAGCTCAACCGCCCTCGTTCATCAGTCGGGTTATATGAAAATCTCGACCGAATGCGGCTCCTGGGGCGAAGAGCTCAAACCCGACGAGCTGCCGAGCGATATGCTTGTCGATTATGTAAGAGTTTATAAACGCGCCGACTGAATCGAACTAACCGAACTAACCGAAAGGAAGATATGAAAGGTCCCCTTAAAGAAAAAAACGATATCAAGATATTCATGATGTACCTCATCCGCGAAGTCGGAATTCCCCTTGATTACAGCCTGCTGCACGACGTTTGCGTCGCAGAGGGTATGGTTAGGTCTTTCGACTTCACCGAGTGCCTCCAGGAGCTTGTCGAAACCGGCAATATTTCCGTCGAGCCGGGAAAGGACGGCGAGGTATATCGCCTGACCGAACAGGGGGAGAGGGTTTCATGGACGCTGTCAAGCAATATGCTGCGTTCGATACGGGAAACGAGTCTTCGTTCGGCGCTCAGATATATAAGCTGCCGCGCTACCGGCACCGAATTTTATGCAGAGATCGGAGAGGAAGATATTTCCGGCCGTTGTCCGGTTCATTGCGTGATAACGCGCAGAAGGGCGCCGGACAGACCCGGCGAAGCGGAGGAAAGAGAAACGCTGCTTGATCTGACGGTTTGGGCGGCGTCCTGCAACCAGGCGGAATCGATGAAGCGGGCATTTGAAGCCGATCCGGAGCTTGTATTGAAGAATATCCACGAATCATTGAGTGGAACTTATCAGCAGCTCAGCTGACCGGACAATTATGCCGCGGGTTTTCGAGAATTAGACAAAAAACAGCCGAAAAGCAGCCGAATGATATTGTATTTATAAATGAACTTGCCGGACTGCTTTTCGGTTATTTGTCCAAAAAATCATTTTGTGACAAAATAACCAAAATAAACTGCAATTTAATTAGAACGTTTTACAAAAAATATTTTGCAATTCTATTGACAATATGAAAAATCGTGGTATAATATTAAATTGTAGGGGTATTTTATTTGCTTCTTTACATATCTCCGGATAGCTTATTCGAGAGCGCCGGCAGCATCGTCCAATGCGCGCCGGAGGCGACGGCTCGTAACCGTCTTCGGGGAAAATATACAACTCATTTTTCAAAGCGAGGATCTTAATCATGTATCAGGACAAAGTTCTTAAGTGCAAGGAATGCGGCAAAGATTTCACTTTCACCGCGGGTGAACAGGAATTCTACGCTGAGAGAGGCTTCCAGAACGAGCCGCAGCGCTGCAAAGAGTGCCGCGATCTGCGGAAGAACGCCAATAAGCCGGCGCGTCAGTTCTTTACCACCGTCTGCGCGCGCTGCGGCAAGGAAGCTAAGGTTCCTTTCCAGCCGAGCAACGACAGACCGGTTTACTGCAGCGATTGCTATGCCGAAATCAAAAAGGAGCAGGACGGCGAGTAATCGGTTACTGCGAACCTTTGGGATGCGAGCTGCTTTATAAGCAGTCTCGAAGACCAAAAACCGCCTAGAGCGGATCTGCACAAAAAGCAGGTAGCCGCTCTTTGCCGGGAGACTATGCGGACATAACGTAAAATCCCAGATACATGATTTTTAATATTCATGTTGCCGATACCGCATGACTATTGACGGCTGATATCAAGGCGAATTGACACGTCCCAAAGGGCGTGTCTTTTATTTTTCTTGTAAAAAACCGGCGTTGCGGCAAAAAAACCGAAATTTTCACATAAAAACTCTGTACAAAAGGATGAATTTATGTTATAATAATTTAAAATAGATATAACTGTCCTTGCCGGAGGAAATTAAACCGACAGGGAATTGAATAAAAAAGACAGGTATAAGATATATGTATAACAAAAGCGGCAAAAGCGGCAAAAGCGGCAAAAGCGGCGGAAGAGGCAGACAGGGCGGCAGCGGCTCCGGAAACGCCGGAGGCGGCAAAAACCGCCGTCAGGAAGAAAGAAAATTCGCCGGAAGATTCAGTTTTTCTTCTCCCGGCGACGCCTCTCGCAGAAGTAAGCCAAAAGAAGGCGGCAGAGCCGGACAGGGCAGCCGCCGCGCCGGAACAAAGAGCGGTAGCTCCGGAGTTACCGGAGCCGGCAAAGGCTTCGACCGCTCATACGAAGGACGCCGTCAGAACCCCGATTCCCGGGATTTTCGTGAGCCCCGCCGGGCGCCTCGTCATCTCGACTCCAATTCTCCGAAGCGGGCGAGCGCGCGATTTGATGATAAAACGGAAAAGATAGACAGCGGAGCCGTTGTCGGCCGCAACGCGGTGCTTGAGCTGCTCAAGAGCGGCCGCGACATTGATAAGCTCTTTGTTTTGAAGTCATCCGAGGACGACAAACCGACAGGTTCGGTGGTTAAGATAGTCGCGATGGCGCTCGATCGGCATATTCCGGTAATTGAGGTTGACCGCCGCAAATTGGAAGAACTTGCGGGAGATACCCCGCATCAGGGAGTCGCCGCGGTCGCGCCGGAAAAGGATTACGCCGAGCTTGACGATATATTTGAACTTGCCGCTCAAAGAGGAGAAAAACCGCTTATCGTAATCGCCGACGAAATAAACGACCCGCATAATTTAGGCGCGATTATCCGTTCTGCGGAAGCGGCCGGCGCTCACGGCGTTGTTATTCCGAAACGCCGCAGCGCTCCTGTAACACCGACGGTGGCAAAAGCGTCGGCAGGCGCGGTTTCCTGGCTTCCTATTGTGAAAGTTACGAATCTGAGCATGCTTATCGAAGATTTGCGCGAGCGCGGCGTTTGGGTATATTGCGCCGAAACCGGCGGAGCTGATTACAGAACTCTCGATTATGACACGCCAGCGGCCTTGATCGTCGGCTCTGAGGGAGAGGGTGTTTCCCGCCTGCTGCGTGAAAAAAGCGACTTTATCGTCTCGATACCGATGAAAGGGCAGGTAAATTCGCTCAACGTTTCCTGCGCAGCAGCCGTCATGCTGTTTAAAATGACGGAAAACCGCAGTCCTGTTCAACCGGAATTTCCGGATGATGATTATTTCGAAGACGAATTTGACGGGGCAGACTTCGACGAATATCCCTCGGAAGAAGATTTCGAAGATACTGACGATGTATCCGCCGAAGTTTTAGCCGGAGCAGAGAATTTTGCCGCGATTGTGGCAGACGGCGATGAGGCTCCCGAAGATCTTGAAGACCTATTCATGCTAGACGGCATTGCGATAGATTTCGACGGCGCTGATTTTTAAAGCTGCACCTTGTTGCAGAAGATGTATTAACTGCAGAAGATACAGCTGAAGAATTCGTTTCACCGACTCGTGTCCGCAAGGGATGGTACAATGGACAGAAAAGAAATTGATAACGACATAAAAACAGCCGAAAATGTCTCTCTTGAGACAGCATCGGCTTTAACAGAAGCGACTTCAAGAGAAGCGGCTTCAACAGAAGCGGCTTCTACGACAGAAGCAGCTCCTGCAGCGCCGCCGCAGGAGGAAAAGAGGGAGGATGACGTCTCCTCATCCGATCTGCTGAAGCGCCTTAAGGCTAATCTCGCCGAACTGGATGATATCGGCGTCGAAGATGTGCCTGTTACAGCCGCGGAAGCGGCAGAAACGGGAGGAGAAATCCCCGAAATCAAAAAAATGCCGCCGGCCGTCGTAACCTCAACAGGCGCAATTCGCTATTATTACAGAACGATGTCGAAGGCCGAGCATGAAAGCCGCAAGCGAAGAACAGCCGAGGGGTTGACGCCGGAGGCAGCAAAGCAGGGATCGGACGCCGTAACCGGAAAGCCGGCAAAGAGTTCCGGCTTATTTTCGGGTATCTTCGGTAAAAAGGCTGACTCTGCGCCGGAAACCGACATAAGCGAAGAGTTCGCGGGAATTGACCCTGAACTTGTAAAGACAGCCGGGGAAGCCACCGAATCTTCCGAAAGCGAAGGCGGCGAGCTTGACAAAACCGACGAGCAGCTTATGGTTGCTCTCGGAATGGAAGAGGAACTGAAGCAGAAGGTCGGAGAGGAAAAAGCCAAAGAAATCGAGGCTGAAACCGAAGCGAGGGCGCAGCAGGCTGACAGCGAAATCGCCGAGATAACGTCGGACAACCGCTTTAAATTCGAATATGTCTCGCCGCAGCAGGTCAAGGGCGTTTTTGCTTACTACCGCGCCTGCTACCGCGGGCTTATCTGGCGGATAGCCGTCGCAATCCTGCTTATGATCGGCGCTTTTGTGCACGAAAATATAGGCTTGTTCGGCGGAACCCTTCCCAAGGCTATAGACGCCTCCACCTATCCGGTGATACATATTTTGGTCGGAATGCAGTTTTTAGTGCTTGCCGCCGCGCTTATCTGGAAACCGCTTTACCGGTCGCTCAAGTCGATGGCGCAAGCAAAACCGGAGCCGGAAAGCCTGACGCTTGCCGTTATTGCGGTATCTCTGATATATGAAATAATAATGTGCTTCATCTACGGTCATCTGCCGGCAAACACTGTCGTTCGGACTTTTAACTTTGCCGCGATAGCCGCGGTGCTGATGACGCTTGTATATGAATTGATGAATGTTCAGCGCGAGGTGTTCAGCTTTAACATCGCGTCATCGAGAATAGATAAATATGTCATCGCGCGGCTGGAGGGCGAGGACGAAGACACGAAGCGGGAAAATGAACTTTTCGCCGATTCGCTCGGCGGGACCGGAGAGATGTTCTGCGTCCGCCAGGCAAGCTTCATAGAAGATTTCTTCAAGCGGGTAAACACCCGTCCCTCCTATTATAAATCGTTGAATTACATACTGCCCGCCGCTCTTATCGTTGGGTTGATCATGTTTGTATACGGTCTGTTCTCTCCCTTTTCGAGGCAGGGCGTCGCAGCGAGCTTTATGGGCGGTTATGCCGCGATTATGATGGTTCTGCCGGTCGCCGGACTCTTCAATTTCAGCTTTCCTTTCTTTAAGGCGATAAAGACCGCATTTTCGAACGGGTCCACCATTGTCGGCGAATCTTCGCTTGATGAATACAGCGCCGGCTCGGCGATCAGCTTCGATGACCGTGAAGTCTTCCCTGCCGACCGTGTCAAGATAAAGACTATTCAGGTGGTCGGACATATGTCGATTGATTCGGCAATCTATTACGCTTCAAAGATATTCGGTAAAACCGGCGGACCGCTTGACGACGCCCTTCGTTCGATGACGCAGGGATATAGAGTGGAAAGCCGGGTAGAACTGCTTGAAATAGCCGAGAACGGTATCAACGCGGTGGTCGACGGTTCTCAAGTCCTTATCGGCCGCGCCGATTATATGGCTTCCGGAGGAATCCGTCCGATAAATCCGGAGGAGGACGAGGAAATCGAATCGGGCGGTGAAGTCTGCGTAATGTATATGGCCGTCGACGACGCCATCGCCGCGAAATTCAAGATTCAGTATATAATTGACGACGATTTCGAGTCGATTCTCCAGCAGCTTTCCCGCGCCGGAATGTGCGTAGGAATCCGCACTTTCGACCCGAATATCAACGACAGAATGCTCTCTGCCCGCGTGCGGACGATGAGATACCCGGTAAGGGTTATTAAATGCCGCACCACCGAAAACCGCGGCAAAGTCTATGAACGCTATTCGTCCGGCATTTTAAGCCGCTCGAGCGTGCGGGAGCTTTTGATGGCGCAGATTTACTGCGACCGTGTTCTCCATGCGATACGCACCAATACCGCTGTAAAGATCTTTGCAATGGCGGTAGGAGCCGCGATTACGGCGCTTGTCATAAGTCTCGGACTTATCGGATCGCTCAATTCTCTCGAAGTAGCGCTCTTCCAGTTCTTCTGGCTGATTCCGATGGCAATAGTGTCAAGGCTGCTGATTTAGCCGAAAAAAACGCATAATCATGGCGCGTCGGCGACGGCGCGCTTTTGTTTTCGTCCAAAGATATAATTTATAAAATCGATCGGGACACTCTGTCGGTCGAAATCATGAAATAACGATAAAACCAAAACGCGGCGAGGTGATAAAAATCAACTCAACATATAACGGTTATCCCGAAAAAATACTTATGTCGGTATCAAAACCCGGCAGATATACCGGCGGCGAATTCGGGCAGATAATAAAAGATAAATCCGAAGTCAAAGCCCGTATGGCATTCGCTTTCCCGGACAGCTACGAGATAGGAATGTGTAATTTAGGCATCCGCATCCTTTACGGAGTGCTGAACGAAGTTCCCGGTTTCTGGTGCGAGCGGGCGTATACCCCCTGGATAGATATGCAGCGGCAGCTCCGCGAAAACAATCTTGTTTTGCGCGCTCACGAAAGCGGCGACGAGTTGTATAAGTTCGACATCGTCGGCTTTACTTTGCAGTATGAGCTTTGCTATACAAATGTGCTTTCAACGCTTGAATTGGGACGGATACCGCTGCTTGCCGCCGACCGCGGCGAGGATGATCCGATAGTCATCGGCGGCGGTCCCTGCGCTTACAACGCCGAACCGCTGACCGATTTCTTCGATTGCTTCAGCATCGGAGAGGGAGAGGATATGTTGCCCGAGTTCGCTCGTCTTTATATAAAGATGAAAGAAGACGGTAGCTATACAAGAGTTAAATTCCTTCGCGAGTGCGCTCACATTCCCGGAATGTATGTCCCGTCGCTGTATGACGTCGGTTATGACGAAAACGGCGATTTTGCCTATATCCGCCCGAAATATCCCGATGTTCCGGCTGTTGTCACCAAGCGGATCGTCGATGATATGGACAAGGCGTATTTTCCGGATAAGCTTGTCATGCCTTATATCGAAACGGTTCAGGATCGGATAGTCCTCGAAACCTATCGCGGCTGCATCCGCGGCTGCCGCTTCTGTCAGGCAGGGATGGTCTTCCGTCCGGTTCGCGAAAAAAGCCCGGAAACTCTCGACGCCTGCGCCCGTAGGCTCTACGCCGCGACGGGATATGAGGAGATGACGCTTTCCTCGCTTTCGATTTCCGATTACAGCGAACTGCGAGAGCTTACCGACCGGTTGCTTGAATGGACGGACGAAAAGAAAGTTTCTCTTTCGCTTCCGAGCCTTCGTCTCGACAGCTTTTCGGAGGAGCTTATGCAGAAGGTTTCCTCCGTCAGAAATTCCGGTCTGACTTTTGCGCCGGAAGCCGGCACTCAGCGCCTCCGCGACGTTATAAACAAAAATGTTACCGAAGAAGACCTGCTTCGCGCCGCCGGAACCGCGTTCAGGAACGGAAAAACCGGCGTCAAGCTATATTTCATGGACGGTCTTCCGACCGAGACATATGAGGACCTCGACGGCATAGCGGAGCTGGCGAATAAAGTCGTTGATGAGTATTTCCGCACTCCCGGCAGAATGAAGGGAAAAACGCCGTCGGTTACGGTATCCGTCGCCTGTTTTGTGCCGAAGCCTTTTACGCCGTTTCAATGGGCGGCGCAGGACACTTATGAAACTCTTGTCGCAAAGCAGAAATATCTTTCGGAGAAACTCAAAAGCAGGTATATTAAATTTAATTGGCACGACTCGAAGACAAGCTTTATCGAAGCGGCGTTTGCCCGCGGCGACCGCAGGCTGAACCGGGTGCTGCTCCGCGCTTATCGGCTGGGCTGCTCTTTTGACGCCTGGGATGAGTGCTTTGACTTCGACAAATGGCTGCAGGCGTTCTCTGACAGCGGCGTTGATCCCGCATATTACGCCAATCGTGAGCTTGATCCGTCGAAACCGCTGCCGTGGGATGTTATTGATGTCGGCATCAAAAAAGAATTTTTCATCCGTGAATACGAAAAGGCTCATATGGGAAAAACAACAAAGAGCTGCGCCGAAGCGTGCGCCGGATGCGGAGTCAACCGACTCGGCGGTAAAAATCGCTGGTGCCCGAAATATAAGGAGGAGGGTGTATGAGCGCCGATAAGCTGCTGCCGGCAGGACCGGTCAGGATAAAATTCGAGAAGCGCGGGAGCCTGAAGTTCATCTCGCATCTCGACTTGCAGAGAACGATGAATTCGGCGTTCAATCGCGCCGGAATACCGATATGGTATACCGAAGGCTTCAACCCGCGCAAGAAACTGATTTTTGCACTTCCCCTTTCGCTTGGCGCCGAGTCGGTCTGCGAGCTGTTGGATTTTAAAATCACCGAACCGATGTCGTCGGAGGAACTTACCGAACGGTTGAACGCGGCATTTCCCCCGCAGCTTCGGGTTTTTGAAAGCTATACTCCGGAGAATAAATTTCAGTTGATCAGTTGGGCGGAGTATGAGCTGACGGGCGGTAATGTTAAGGATATCGATCCCACAGAAGCGCTGAAGCCGCCTGTCGTTGTCCTCAAACGGACGAAAAGATCGGAAAAAGAGGTAGACATTTCACCTTTTATCAAAAAAGCGACAAACGAAAACGGAATTCTGCGGTTGCTTTTATGCGCAGATCAGCAGAATTATCTGAACCCGGACTATCCGGCGAAATATATGAAACTTGAGGATTATTCACTGATGAGGCGTCGGATTTTCTTCGCGGACGGGGTTACTGAGTTTAAATAAATATATAAATGGTCAAAATGTCTATTGCAAGCAATTTCAGAGAATGATTATTGTGCATGATTCGGAAAAGTTGTCCTTGACAAGTCCCGTAAAAAGTGATATAATAGTAAAGCTGTCCCTCATCGGGGGCCTATGGGTCTCACCAGATGCAGTAGGACATGATCCTTGAAAATTGAACAGCAGCAAGCGTAAAAAATACTA
>JAAZIU010000016.1 GCA_012800735.1 Clostridiales bacterium
ACACATCTGGATTAAGTTAGCGAAGCACAAAAACAGAAAGAGCGAGCGGTTGGGATGATGTCCAGCAGAGGGGACAAAAAATACACTCTGATATAATCCTCGTTAGCTCAGTCGGTAGAGCGCGTGACTGTTAATCACGATGTCGCTGGTTCGAGCCCAGCACGGGGAGCCACCGAGAAAGCCTGATAAACACTGCATTTATCAGGCTTTTTCGTTTTTAAAAATCAATTCCTGAGGCTGTTTCAGCCCTTGTTTAACAGCAGCAAAACAACGAAAAAACGCAATAAAAATCACATATACAACACAACAAAAACAAAGAAATATTACAGAAAAGATAAAACAAAATAAGCTATAACACAGAAAGCAGCCTCGAAAAAAACTTACGTAGCTGTTTTTTCAGCAAATATATAGCGCAGCTAATTCACCTTTTATCGGGTTAATGGCTGCGCTATTTTTATGTCCTACTGTGTGAAATAACCAAACGATGTCAGAGAAAAAGAAGGATGAACTTGACCGCATCACACTTAAAAGCGATGTTCTCAGACAATACTTTCCCAGAGAATATACCCCGATTCAGATCCAGAACACCATCATAAAACTGCTTGAAGCGTGGCAAAGAACAAGACAGCGTGAAAAAGAGCGATGAATGTGAAAGGAATATAAGATTGAAAACAACAATCTGATTATCTTCGAAAATCCGTAGCTCGAGAAAGTATAAAGTATCATAATAAATAGAGAGTTGTGATTTATTGCGGTTGATTTATGTAATGTTCTATCTCTGTCAAACAGCCATGTGGCGAAACAAAACCTTAACGAAGAAGAGAAAGCTGATGTAAGGATTACTTACACCGGCTTAAAGGGTACCGCACAGAGAAGAAAAGTCTTTTTCATTAATAAAAGCTCATCGGTTATCTGCTGAAGAAAAGTTATATATAGAGGGATTGACATCGCAAAGAACGATAGGGAATTGCGGCAAAACACAAATTATACTGCAGTCACCTTTTTTCAGAAATCAAACGGGAACAACAAGTATAATCCCCATGCACCTGAACAAAGGGAAAACGCTGGCGCAGTGTCTGGCTGACCGAACGGAATACGGGATGAACCCGGACAAGACTGACGGCGGCGAGCTGATTTCCTCTTTTGCCTGTGATCCGGAGACGGTGATTTCCGAGTTTGCCATGTCCAAGCGGGAGTACCGGGAGCTGACCGGGCGGGTGCAGGAAAGTGATATAATCGCATATCAGATACGGCAGTCCTTTAGACCGGGAGAGGTTTCGCCGGAGGAAGCGAACCGTATCGGCTATGAATTTGCGGAACGCTTCCTGAAGGGCAGCCATGCTTTTATCGTATGCACCCATACCGACAAATCTCATATTCACAATCATATCTACTGGAACTCCACGACGCTTGACTGCACACGGAAGTTCAGCAATTTCATCGGAAGCTACCGGGCAGTCCGCAAGCTCTCCGACCTGATCTGCGCGGAACACCGGCTTTCCGTTATTGAGAAACCGCAAAAGCACGGACTGAGCTATAATAAGTGGCTGGGTGGTCACGACAAGTTATCCAACCGCGATCTTCTCCGAATGGCGATAGACGCCGCTCTTGAGAAAAAGCCGAAGGACTTCGATGCGTTTCTGGCGCTTTTGAAATCCTCCGGCTATTCCGTTTCCCGAAAAGGCAGATTATCTCTACGGCACGAAAACCAGAAACAGAGCATCCGGCTGGATTCCCTCGGTGAAGGATATTCCAAAAAGTATCTATTGGAGCATGAAAGCGACATCATCATTCACAAGGCGGCGAAGAAAGCCTTTGATGACTTCAGCCTTAAAAAGCTCCCCACGGTCAAGAGCCTGAACGAAGAATTTGCAAAGCTGCTGACCGAAAAAAAGCGGCATACGCAGACTACCACAAAACGCAGGAACAGATGCGTGAACTTATGATCCATAAGGCGAATGCCGCCTATCTGCTGGGGCTGGAAGAACGAAAACAGCAGATAGGCGAGCGTCAGCGGGAAGAGAAATAGCGATGGAACATCGCGCAGCCACAGATGAAATCTGTGTCAAACGGGGTATGGGGAAATCCCCATCAAGCGCAGGCGGGGGCTCGTCAGAGTCTCTGCCTGCTGTCTTTTGGCTCCAAAAGACCTTGCTTGCTAAGTTTGTCAAAATCTCTCTTATTGAATGTGCTTGTAAATGAAGTTTTATAATAGCATCTAATATAAATATCCGTTTTCACCAACAAAATCTATTGAAAAGTTTACATTTGTATGATATTATCAAATGGATTAGGTTGTTAATTCTGTTAATAATAAATTGCTTTGTGCGGGAGGGAATGTAATGGATGTTTGCTACAACAAACTGTTCAAATTACTTATAGATAAAGAGCTTAAGAAGACAGAATTTGCTAAAGCGATTGGTATCAGCGCGAACACTTTGGCAAAGCTTTCACGCAATGAAATGGTTTCTATGGATGTTCTCGTAAAGATTTGCAGATATATGGAATGTACTGTAGATGAGGTAATGGACATTCTACCGGAGACACGAAACAGAAACTAAGGAGGATTTGACTTGAATGTATTGTCAACATATAACGGTGCGCTAACCAGGGAACAATTTCTCTTTTATGAAATGCGCACTACTGCAAAAATGCTTGTTATGGGTTTTACCGATAAGGATACGATAGATAAAATTTATAGCGAAAATCTATTCCAATATCCAACAGAGAAGTCTATTCGTAAGATCGCATCAGCTTGCTTAAAAAGACTTCATGCCATGAATGACTATTCCCTTGTGCAAGCCATAGCTACTCAGCCATCCGAAGTTGCCAAACAGATTTGTCTATATGCGATGATGAAACAGAATCGTCTTGTTTGGGATTTTATGATCACCGTAATCGGAGAAAAATTCAGATCAAGGGACAACTCTTTTGGAAAAAAAGACTTGAATATTTTTTTTCTGCGTTTACAGGAACAGGATGATAATGTTGCCTCTTGGAGCGAAACGACAATAACCAAACTCAAGCAAGTGCTGATACGGACATTAGTTGAAAATAAATATCTCGATAATACAAAAGCGGAACAACTCAATCCGATTTTGTTATTTCCGGTTTTAGAGAATGCAATACGAAAAAACAAAGATGACATTGTTCTTCCAGCGTTTAATTGCTTTTCATAGGAGTATGTAGGTTTGGTATGATAAACGAACGATTAGATAAGTTAAGAGACCTTATTCAAACTCGAGATTTTCTCGAAGGAAAAGGACTCAGCAATGAAGTGAACATACACATTTTTTGTTATGAACCCGAGGACGAAATGAAGGTAATCTCTTTCATATCTAAAATCACAGCTGATCAGTATTTGGGATGTCATCTGATCGAGTGTAATTTATATAAGATCTTCCTGAATATTTGCGAAGACTTGGACATACTTGATGCTATACCTGATATGGAGTCAGCGGATGGAAGTGACTATCTTCTGGAACAGCTTCATTCAGCTATTGGAGATGACGAATTTGTTGAGAAGATACAATATGGTGTTCATAATGTAGGCGATGTACTTTTGCTTACAGGTGTAGGCGATGTATTTCCGTTCATGCGTGTTCATGCGCTTCTTGAAGCACTTCAACCGCATTTCTCGGATATCCCGATTCTTGTGATGTATCCGGGAACATTTGACGGGAATTATATTCGTCTGTTTAACAGGCTTAAACCCAATCCATACTATCGTGCATTTAATGTCATATAAGGGAGAGTATAATATGCATATTCGAGATATGTTTGTCGAGGATATTAATCGCCCAATAAATGGTGTAATTAAAGTTGATCAGGATGCTATCGATGTAATCGATCAGGAAGTCCGTGAATATGTTGTCACAAAAGAGTTAAAGAAGCATTTTATATCCTTCTTTAATTATTATGGAGATGCTTTTGACAAACCGACAGCGGATATTGGTGTCTGGATTTCCGGTTTCTTCGGAAGCGGTAAATCACACTTCCTCAAAATGCTTTCTTACATACTTGAAAATCGTGATGTTGGTGATGTTAAGACTATTGAGCTCTTTCGTAAAAAGTTCGAGGATGATCCGGCGACTTTCATGCTTATAGACAACGCGACAAAACACAACACTGAGACTATACTATTTAACATTGATATCGAGGGACCCATAAATAAAGACAAAACAGCGGTACTGCGTGTCTTTGCCAAGATGTTTTATTCTCACCTGGGATATTATGGCGATAATCTTAAAGTTGCCATGCTTGAGCAGTATATTGACCGCAGCGGAAAGACCGATGAATTCCGAAGAGTGTTTGAGCAAAAGAAAGGTAAGACCTGGCTTGACCAGCGAAGAGCTTTTGCGTTTAACGGCAAGTTCATTATCCCGACATTGATGGAAGTAATGGGTATGGGTGAGGAGGACGCCAATAATTGGTTTAATGATAAATCCGGCGTTGACTTCAGTATCGCTCAGCTTGTTGAAGATATAAATGAGTATGTAAATAAGCAGCCAAAGAATTTTCGTTTACTCTTTATGATCGATGAGGTGGGGCAGTATGTCGGAACCGATACCGACCTTCTTCTCAATCTTCAGTCAATCGTGGAAAAATTGGGCAGCGAGTGCAGCGGTAAAGTCTGGGTGGTGTGTACCGGTCAGGAAGCTATTGACGAAATAATCAAGGTTCGTGCCAATGAATTCTCCCGTATTCAGGCTCGTTTTAAAACACGCCTTTCCCTTACCTCCTCTTCTGTTGATGAAGTGGTGCAAAAACGTATCCTCGAGAAAAAGCCAGAGGCTGCCAAAAAACTTGAAGCAATCTATAACGAAAATGATTCAGTACTCCGTAATCTTTTTAGTTTTACTAATGCAGTCTCAGATATCAGAGGTTACAGCAATTCGCATGAGTTCGTTGTAAACTATCCCTTTGTTCCGTATCAGTTCATTCTGATGCAGAGAGTTTTTAACGAAATCCGTAAACACGGAAACGCCGGAGTTCATCAGGCTACCGGCGAACGTTCTATGCTTTCGGGATTCCAGGAAGCCGCTCAGAAAGTTCAGAATTCGGACGAATACACTCTTGTTCCGTTCTTCCGCTTTTATGATACTCTTCATGCTTCACTGGATGGTTCTATCCGCCGTGTTATTGAACGATGCCGGAGTGCCGCCGAAAACAGTCTTGGCATAGAAATGCAGGATGTGGATCTGTTGAAGCTCCTGTATCTTCTTCGCTATATCGACAGCGATATTCGCGCGACATTGGATAACCTCTTAATCCTTATGGCTGATGATATTCGTACCGATAAAATCATTCTTCGGGAATCTGTCCGCAGCTCGCTGGATCGTTTGCTGAATCAGAACTATATCGGGTATACCGGAGAAACCTACAACTTCCTTACCGATGAAGAGCAGGATATTGAGAAAGAAATAAAAAATGAGAATGTGGATACTAACAAAATCATCGAAAGTATCGCAAATATAATTTACGGAGACATTTTCACCACAAAGAAATTCCGATATGAAAAATATGACTTCCCCTTCGACCAGATGGTTGACGATGTCACCGTCGGTGCCGCAACCGGTGGGATGAAGTTGAAATTTCTGACCAATGCCACCGATGTGATAGATAAATCCGAGATGCGCCTTATGGCGGAATCCGCAGGACAGGCAATTGTAGTGCTGCCCGGCTCTGATTACTATACTCTTCTGGAAAAAGCATTGAAAATCCGCAATAATATTAAGCAGCGGAATCTCAACCAGCTCGCTAAGTCTGTCCAGAATATAATCAACAATAAACTAGCCGAGGCGAAAAGTTATGATAACATCGCTACCGAGGAACTCAGAAAAGCGATCGAGTCTGCTGAATATTATGTTGACGGCGAACGGCTGAGCTTAAAGAGCGGAGATGCGATATCCAAGATAAATCAGGCTTTGGAGTATCTTGTTACCCATGTATACAGCGAACTTTCGCTGATTACAAAGAATATCGAAACCGATGCTGAAATCGTAAATATCCTTACAGGGTCAGATCAGTATATCCAGGGTCTGGAGCCGAACCGTGATGCCGCTGCCAAGATGGAAGAATATCTTGAAATGCAGTATAACAAAAAGCTGCCTACATCCATGTCGGATGTGCAGACACGATATCAGGGAATTCCCTATGGTTGGAGAGAAATCGATATTGCTGCCGTTGCCGCAAGATTGATTTACGAACAGAAGGTTACGATTAAGTATGCCGGAACAACAATTCAGCCGACAGACCCCAAACTTCCCGATATGCTCCGCAAAAAGAGCGAAATCGGCAAAACAATTATCTCAAAGCGCCAGGTGGTTTCCTTTGTTAAGATGAAACAGGTCAGGGAATTCCTTCGCGACTATTTTGACATCATGGATGTGCCCGACGATGAGGACGGTTTGATCGCCTTCATCGTAAAACGGTTTTCCGATCTGAAGGAGCATTATGAAAGTCTCGAAAAGCACTACAAGAACTCAAAGTATCCGGATCATGAGCTGGTTTTGAAAGCAATCGAACTCATGAGCGATGTGCTTTCTCATCAGAAAGACAATATTGCTTTAATCGACAGCATCATAGCGCGGGAAGACGCATTGGACGACAACAAAGAAGCCATGCAGAAGGTTGAAGAATTCTTCAGGTCTCAGGTTTTCGTGTTTGATAAAGCTGTAAAAATGCTGGATGATCTTGCAAACGAACTGGACTATCTCGCGCAGGAGGAAGAAGCCGATAAAGCGTTGAACCGTATTCGCCTGCTGATTCAGGTTAATCAAAAATTCGATTACAGGTGCATCCCGGAGCTCAATACCCTCATGGCAACGGTCCGTGAAGGACATGACCGCCTGTTGGAGAAAAAACGCGAGGAAGTTTTGGAGATCGTTCGTCAATGCATGAGCGCTATCCATACGGCTGCATCCATGTCGGATGCGGCGCAGATGAAAATCGTTTCCGCCACAGACAACTTCTACGCCCAGAGGAAGGAGCGCATTGCAGCCCTTACGAGTCTTGCTCTTCTGGATGGGCTGGTGCCGCCGATGCTGACGGAGAAGGACGAGGCCTGCGCCAAGCTTGAGCTGCTGAATCGCCCGCTGGAGCCGAAACCCGCCGCAAGCACGAGTATCCCGCCGAAGAAAAAAATAATCAAGTCTTACAACCGGCAGGTGGTTTTCCCGGCAAAAAGACTTGAATCAGAGGAAGAGATCGATAGCTATGTAGAAAATATGCGCGATACACTCAAGAAACTGATAAAGAACAGCGACGGTATCGAACTCAAATAACAACCCGTTATTTTTCATATGATTTTGGGCAGATAACCAAGCTGCCGGAGGATTAAAAGGATAAATGGACAAAAACGCCATCAAAAAATACGCGGTATGGGCGCGGCGGGAGTTGATTTCCCGTGTGTCTCATAAAGCTTTGCAATACGGAATCTCCGAAAAAAATATAATGCCGGCGGATGCCGACAGCGTGAACGGCCGGCTGCTTTCCTCTGCGGAAAAAAGTCAGCGCCGGGCTCTCATCGAGAGAATCAAACGCAAGGGCTATAATCAGGTCATGGAAGAGGCTGCTTATACCTGGTTTAACCGCTTTTCCGCTCTGCGCTTCATGGAAGTCAACGGTTACCTGCCGACGCGCGTCCGTGTGTTTACCGATGAAGAAAACAATTTCAAGCCGCAGATCCTTGCCGAAGCCATTTATATGGAAATGCCGGGGCTTGACAGGGACAAGGTTTATGAATTGAAGGATACCGACAAGACCGAGGAGCTGTACAAATACCTGCTGATAACTCAATGCAACGCGCTGAGCGGGATTTTGCCCGGTATGTTCGAAAAGATTTCGGATTATACCGAGCTGCTTCTGCCGGATAACCTTCTCCGGGAGGGTTCTGTCATCGAGCAGATGATTTCAATGATTCCCGAAGAAGACTGGAAAGATCAGGTGCAAATTATCGGCTGGCTCTATCAGTATTACAATACCGAGCCGAAGGATAATGTTTTTGCCGATCTGCGGAAGAACATCAAGATTACCAAAGAGCGCATCCCGGCCGCAACACAGCTTTTTACACCCGCCTGGATCGTCTGTTATATGGTGGAAAACAGTCTCGGCAGGATATTCATAGACAAGTGGAAAAACGAAGGCGTCTCCGCCGGCGGGCGCGACAGGGAAGAAGCGACCTTTGAAGAAACCGAGAAAAAGAGAATCGCGGATGAAAAGCGCCTCGCCGAACAGATGGGCTGGAAGTATTACCTGCCGGAAGCCGAACAGACGCCGGAGGTAAGAAAGCAGCTTGACGAGAATCGCAGAAAATACGCCGATCCGGACGTGAAGGATATCAAAATAATCGACCCCTGCATGGGCAGCGGTCATATATTGGTCTACGCCTTCGATGTTCTGATGCAGATATACGAGAAAAGCGGTTACAGCCGCCGCGATGCGGCGCAGAGCATACTTAAAAACAACCTTTACGGTCTGGATATCGACGACCGCGCCGCGCAGCTTGCCTATTTCGCCGTTATGATGAAGGCGCGCCGGTACGACCGCAGCATCTTCTCCCGCGGCATTCAGCCGCATTTATACGCCATACCCGAAAGCAACGGTCTCGACCGCGGCGCGGTCGATTACTTCATAAATAACGATCCCGAAATCAAAAAGGACTTCGGAATTCTGACGGATGAGCTGCGCGACGCAAAGGAATACGGCTCGATTCTGAATATTTCCGAGGTGAATTTTGCCGCCCTTTACGACCGTATTGATGTAGTTCATGATGACATCAGCATATATCGGGATGTGGTACTGAACACAATCCTTCCGCTGATTCAGGCGGCGGAGGTTATGGCGATGAAATATGATGTTGTCGTGACGAATCCGCCGTATATGGGCAGTTCCGGCATGGGCGGCAAACTCAATGAATTTGTGAAGCGGAAATATCCCGACAGCAAAAGCGATTTGTTTGCCGTTTTTATAGAACGCTGCGCCGAAATGACCTCCCTCAGCGGCTATCAGGCAATGATTACGATGCATTCATGGATGTTCCTTTCCAGCTTTGAAAAGCTGAGAACAAAGCTCATGACAAAAGATATCATGAATATGGCGCATCTGGGCGCAAGAGCTTTTGAGGAAATCGGCGGCGAAGTTGTGCAGACAACGAGTTTTGTGCTGCGCAAAAGACATATTTCCGGCTATAAAGGTACTTATTGCCGTTTGATTGAACCGACCACCCAGCAAGGCAAAGAGGATATGTTCCTTTCGGGAGAAAACCGCTATATCGCTAAGCAAGACAACTTCTCCAAAATACCCGGGGCGCCGATTGCGTATTGGGTAACAACCTCTTGCTTTGACGCTTTTAAATATGGAATATCTCTTGAGCGTTTAGCGCAACCAAGACAAGGATTAGCAACGGGATGTAATGATATTTTTATTCGATTATGGTATGAAGTTGATATTTTAAAAACATTGCTCTCTGCTCCATCCTATGAAGCTGCGATTTCTGCGGACTTCAAGTGGCGACCATATAACAAAGGTGGAAATTTCCGAAAATGGTATGGAAATAATGATTTCATTGTCAACTGGGAAAATGATGGTTATGAAATCCGAAATTTTGTTGATCGTTCTGGAAAGCTACGTTCACGCCCACAAAATATAAACACCTATTTTAAAGAAAGTATAACTTGGTCAAAAATTTCAAGTGGAAGTATTGCTTTTCGATATAAGCCGACAGGTCATATTTATGATGTTGCTGGAACTAGCATATTTACAAATTACGATACTCTTTTATATTTGGCGGGTTTTTGCAATTCATGTGTTGCGTTGTTGATTGCAAATATCCTTTCTCCAACGATTAATTATGAAGTCGGTCATATCGCAAACTTTCCAATCATCTTTAGAGATGAAAAGAAAGATAAAGTAAAATCAATCGTAGAAAACAACATTTCACTATCAAAATCCGACTGGGACTCATTTGAAACCTCATGGGATTTTAAACAACATCCGTTAGTTCAAAACCGTGTAATGACGGGATGGGGTGACGACGGTCCATTATCCGGCAGTATTTCTCAGAGTTTCGATATGTGGCGGGAGATTTCAGAATACCGTTTCAACACCCTCAAATCCAACGAAGAAGAACTCAACCGCATCTTCATTGACATATACGGCCTGCAGGATGAGCTGACGCCGGATGTTGATGAAAAAGACGTCACCGTCCGCAAAGCCGATCTTGAACGCGACATCCGCTCTCTGATCTCCTACGCCGTCGGCTGTATGTTCGGGCGCTACTCCCTGGATGTGGAAGGGCTTGTCTATGCCGGCGGTGAATGGGATGAAAAGTATTGCCGTTGGGCTTCGTTTTTTAATGACGATGACAAATTGAATGAAGCACTAACCGAAAAAGGAGAACTGATCGACGGAGGTTGGGCAGGATCTTCGCTATGGAAATATGACGGTGTTCGTGTTGATGGAAAATGGAAAAAGGCAACTTTTGAACCCGATACGGACAACATCATTCCCATCTGCGACGACAACTACTTTGAAGACGACATCACCGCCCTGTTCGTAAAATGGGTTGAAACCGTCTACGGCAAAGACACGCTTGAGGAAAACCTCAGGTTCATCGCAGACGCTCTCGGCGGGAAGGGCAGCCCCCGCGAAGTCATCCGCGGTTACTTCATCAACGGCTTTTATGCCGACCACTGCAAGATTTATCAGAAGCGCCCCATATATTGGCTGTTTGACAGCGGGAAGAATAACGGCTTCAAGGCGCTGATCTATATGCACCGTTATCGCAAGGATCTCCTTGCCCGCATGCGTACCGACTATGTTCACGAGCAGCAGGAGCGTTACCGCACTGCCGTCGATGATCTTAATCGGCGTATCGGCGGCGCCTCCGGCAGCGATGCGGTCAGACTGCGGAAGCAGCTGCAGAAGATTCTGGCGCAGGAAACCGAAATCCGCGCATATGAGGAGAAAATCCATCATCTCGCCGATCAGATGATCAGCATTGATCTCGATGACGGCGTGAAGGTCAATTATGCTAAGTTTCAAGACGTATTGGCGAAGATAAAGTGAGGATAACATGGAAAAAACGCTTGTGTTAAATGAGCAAAATGCAGATGAACTCCTGCAACTTGCAAAGTTTATTGACCATTTTAATGTGCATTACAGATTACTTTTACGCCGTTATAAGCGATTCAAAGAAATTGATGACATCACTAATACCGATATTGATGTAATAACATATTTGGACATGATTGTAGTTCAACTTCGAGCCATGTGTATTGAAAGCCCAAACTTGAAGGAAAACTATACTGCACAAAATTTGTTGAGAAAAGTTGGCGAAGAAGAATTAGCAAGTGAAATTGATAAAATGCTTGAAGAGCCTTTCATTCCATGTAGCGATTTTACTATAAGGAAAGCGCTTAAAACTCTTGCGGATTGCTTTATATGCCATTATGACAACTTTGACACTCCTAACGATAATGGGTGGTATTTTGCTGAAACAATAGAAAAGAGGCTAAGAAATCCTTATGATACAGCCAATCTCGACTACATTATGAATAAGCTGGTTTCTTGCATCGGTGAAGGATTAACTATTAAATTGCAATAAGGAGGTGTCAGCATGGATGCCGAAAAAATAGTACAAGACTTAAATAGGCGGTTCGCTGCGCCTCTGCCCGAATTCTATAATCGCCGAATCATCTTTTGGTATGATGAGGACAGGGAATTTGAAGACAAGCTTTGCGAGATCAGCCTGCCGGACGTGAAGCTTGCCCGCCTGACCGGCTCAAACAGCTTTGCTGTAAAGAAACTGCTGACGGTTGACGATAAGAACAGCAATTACCTTGTCTATTCTCCGGTGTCATACGATAAACCGGATGACAACTGGCTTTTGAATATTGAGCTGTACAGCGAGGAATTCCGCGCCGACCTGATTTCAATCTGGATGGATGAAATGGGGTTGGCAGATATGCCCGTAATCCGCAAAGTGGTAAAAACATATCGCAAGTTCTTTGACAATAAAGTACGTCGGGCAAAGGTGGCGGATTTCAGAGGCGGTATAACTAACGGTTCTCAGCTACATCTTGCCGTGATGGCGGTGATTTGCAAGGCAAAGGATATGACGCCGATCAGCATCATTCGCGAGGTTATCAAAGCGGGAGTCGAGAAAGAAAATAACGCGGTCTATCCGGAACTCGTCAAATACGGAGCTGATAATCCGTTTTGGATAATGGTAAAGCAGGCAACGGGATACGGCGAGGGCGATGATTCTCATCTCGGCAGGCTCGCGGCGCATATTCTGCTGACGGCAGCTACAAGAACGATTCACGAGGAATATCTTGCCGGTTTGGAACCCTTTTACTCAATTCCGCATCAGCCTTTTTGCTACGACTTTGTTTCGGAGTGGCTTCACGGTGAAGATGAAAGGCATCTTTACGAGGTTGCCGGATATGTGGAGCAGGAAGTGCGACTTGTACAAAGGTTTGAACAACTGACTGTTGAGGATTTGATTGATACGGAATGCTTCCCGTGTATTGATGAATGTATTTTAACTAAGCTAATGACCGAAATCAGCGATAATATCATTCAGGCGGAACGCATCACTTCTGCGGTGGAAAAGCGTCGAACGATGGTTTGGTATTCCGAGGTTTCCGCCTTCTATGATGCGATTGCTCAGGTTGCGAACATGCAGGCGTTCTTCCAGGAACATTCCGCGGGATTTCATAGTGTGGAGCCGGCAAAAATCTGGGAGGAATATACAACGGATTACTACCGGATGGACAGCTATTACAGACAGTTCCATCAAGCTTTTTTGAGATGCCTGCAATTCTCCGACGCTGAGCTTGATGATCTCATCAAGCATGTTGCCGATAAGGTTGAAGGATTATATTCCGTATGGTTTTTAGGAAATCTCAGCGAGAACTGGACGGATGCTTGCGCCGAATACATGAAAGAATACGGACGGGTTCCCGATATAATGCAGCAGACCGACTTCTATTCCGAAAAAATACGGGAAGCCGGTTCCAAAATATATGTAATTATATCCGACGCAATGCGCTATGAGATAGCGGCGGCGCTTACAGAACAGCTCCGGCGTGAAACACAGAGCAAAGTGGAACTCGCAAGCTGTGAAGCCATATTTCCTACTATCACAAAGTTTGGCATGGCGGCGCTTCTTCCGCACAAAGAGCTGACTATTGAGGAAAAGACAAACGGCAGCCTGTCAGTGCTGGCCGACGGAGAATATACCGACAGCAATTACCGTGATAAAGTATTGAAAAATGAAAATCCCGCGAGCGTGGCATTGCAATATAAGAACATCATCGGTATGAAGCGGTCCGAGCGTCAGGCGCTTGTTAAAGGCATGGATGTTGTCTACATATATCACGACAGGATCGACGAGGCGGCGCACACCGCCGATACAATGGTTTTTCCGGCTTGCGAAGATGCCATTGATGAAATTAAGAATCTGGTCCGCATCATCACCAATGAATTCGGCGGCATATATATACTGATTACATCCGACCACGGCTTTTTATATACATACAGTCCGCTGAAGGAAGACGGTAAAGTCGATAAGACAAGCTTTGCCGGTCAGGATGTTGAGTTCGGGCGGCGCTACGCAATTATGCGAAAGGGAGCCAAGCCGGATTACCTGATTCCGGTGTCTTTTCTTGACGGAATGTCGGATTATGATGCATTTACTCCTCGTGAAAATATAAGAATCAAGACACAGGGCAGCGGTTCGAATTTCGTTCACGGCGGCATCAGTCTTCAGGAAATGGTTGTGCCTGTCATCGAATATCGTTTCCTCCGCAACGAGAATAAATTATATCAAAAGAATAAAGCAAAGTATGATACCAAGCCTGTAACCGTAAGTTTGCTCTCTGCCGGCAGGAAAATCAGCAATATGATTTTCTCACTGAGCTTCTATCAGAAAGAACCGGTTGGCGACAACCGGTCTGCGGCTACATATTTGCTGTATTTCGTGGATGCATCAGGAAAACAGATCAGCGATATGTGCAAGATTATTGCAGATAAAACCGGTGCGGATTCTCAGGACAGAACATTCCGCTGCAACTTCAATCTAAAATCGCTTAAATACAGCAATCTGGAAAGCTATTACCTGATGATAGCCGATGAAACCGGTCTGCAGATGCCGCAGCGCGAGGAATTCCGGATTGATATTGCTTTTGCGGTAGAAGAATTCGACTTCTCTTTATGAAGTCTGTATGGAGGAACCATTATGAGTCAAATGGATGAAAACATCAGTTATCGTGAGATTATCAAGCAAAAACTGCGCGATAATTTTGACGGGAAAATTGTTCGCAAGGATTTGACCAAGAAAATCAAGGAAGGCATAAACGTACCGGTCTATGTCCTTGAGTTCCTTCTTGGCCAGTATTGCAGCAGCGATGACGATTCGATCATCGAGGACGGCGTACAGAAGGTAAAGCGTATTTTAGCCGATAATTTTGTACGTCCCGATGAGGCGCAGAAGATTCTTTCAACACTTCGTAAGCGCGGAAGTTATTCGGTTATTGATATGCTGACCGTTGAGCTTGATATCAGGAATGACCGATACCATGCGGTATTCTCTAATCTTGGCTTGACTAATGTCCCGATAGATGAAGAGTATCCGGAAAAATATGACAGACTGCTTTGCGGCGGTATCTGGTGTATAATACAATTAAGCTACGAATACGATGAGGAAGATAAGAAAAACGGCTACCCGATACAGATTCGCAAACTGACACCCATCCAGATGCCGCATGTTGACATTGATGATCTGAAGCGGGGGCGCAAGGCATTTACCAAAGAAGAATGGATGGATGTACTTCTGCGTTCTATTGGTATGGAACCTGACGAACTCAGTTATCGTGAAAAATGGTTAATTCTCATTCGAATGATTCCTTTAGCGGAAAACAACTTCAATCTGTGCGAGTTGGGTCCGAGAAGCACGGGTAAATCACATATATATAAGGAAATATCCCCAAATAGTATCTTGGTTTCCGGCGGACAGACAACGGTAGCCAATCTGTTTTATAACATGAGCCGCAGGACAGTAGGATTGGTCGGTCTGTGGGACTGTGTTGCGTTTGATGAAGTTGCCGGCATCCGATTCAAGGATAAAGACGGCATTCAAATCATGAAGGACTATATGGCATCCGGCTCCTTTGCTCGAGGAAAAGAAGAAAAAGCTGCCTCTGCTTCGATGGTATTTATCGGCAACAT
>JAAZIU010000017.1 GCA_012800735.1 Clostridiales bacterium
AGGTAACGGCATATACCGCCTCGGGAATCATGCCGTAATATCCCAGAGCATATTCAAATGAGATGTACGACGGTCCGTAAATGCTGCCTGCCAGCAGATACCCCGGAACATTCGGGTCGGTTTCATATAATCCCCTTGTAATCGGAAAAACTTCGCCGCGCTCTGCCATGCGCGAAAGTTTTGACTTCGGAGAAGCATATTCCTTTAATTCTTTTAGGAGCATAGCTGTTGTTTTTATCATATTCTCACCTCGCAGTCTAATTATACGCGACTATCCGGTGAAAATCAAGCGGTTTTGGTAAAATATATCAATAAATTCTACCTCAGAGAAAACTTAAATAAAGACTTAACTATCCAGCGGCGATATATTGCCGAAGGCAATATTCGCAGAATAACACGCGAAGCGGGTCATTCATTACTCTATCTCTCTTAAGTGGAAGAGCGGAAAAAGAAAATATCGGATTTCTTGAAAAAGCTGTGTATTTCTGAAAACTATTCAAATAAATTGATTTTGCGAAGCAAAATCTTCCATATAAAAAACATAAATAAAAACTTTGATTTGGAACGGCGATGTTTTGCCTTTGGCGAAACTCGCGAATACCGCCGGAGGCGGTATTCATTTGCTATTGACAATCCCCTTCCGACGATGTATAATTATTAAAAGAGAGATAACAAACCGATTAACCTTTTGGAGATAAAATTATGAAACGACTTATTTCCTTTTTGCTGCTGCTCTCGCTGCTTATCGGCGTATCCGCCTGCGGCGGGAAAGACACGGGCGGCGCGCCGGACGACAGCCCGGATACCACGGCTGCCGCCGAAGCCGAAACGGCCGAACCGTCCTATCTTGCGTCACTTCCGGGCGGCGACTGGGGCGGGCGGGATTTCAGCATCCTCTGCCGCGACTATAAAGAATATGAAATCTATTCCGAGCAGGAGACCGGAGACGTCATGGACGACGCTATCTACCGGCGGAATCTGGCGGTCGCGGAAAAATACAACATCAACGTCAAAAGCATAACCTCGCCCGGCGACTGGGCGGATCAGAACACCTTCACGGCGCTTGTCAAAAACAGCGTCATGGCGGGCGACGATGCCTATCAGTGCGTCGCCGGATATCAGGCGTATATCGTGCCGATGGCGATGGATAACTGCTTTGTCGACCTCTACGACGTCTCGACGCTGAACCCCGACAACGTCTGGTGGACGAAAGGATTCGTCGACAATAACACCGTCGACGGGCGGCTGTATTTCATCTCCGGCGACTGGTCGCTGACGATGTGGGAATACATCTACGCCTGCTTCTTCAACAAGCTGCTGGCGGAAAATTACGGCGTCGACGATCTTTATTCGGTGGTCCGCGACGGCGGCTGGACCTGGGACTACGCCGACACCCAGATAAAGAAGGTCACCGGCGACCTTGACGGCGACGGCAAATACACCAACGCCGACCTTTACGGCTGGATTACCAACAACCACAGCTGCCGCTGCCTTTTAACCACCGGCGGCCTGCCGATCGTCGAGAACACCGGCGACAGCCTCACGCTTGCGCTCTTCTCCGACAAATTCGTGCAGTATTACACGAAGATGTATGACATCATTTACAGCGGCGGAAACGAAGTCTTCTTCAGCCGCCCGTCGATCGACGCGGATTACACCGAGATGATGAACATCTTCACCCAGGATCACGCGCTGTTCATGACCGGCACCCTCGACAACACGACGACTCTCCGCTCGATGGAAACCGACTTCGGCATCCTGCCTTTCCCGAAGCGCGACGAAACACAGGCGGAATACCGCTCGCAGGTTTACGACGGTCAGTCGGTCTTCTGCGTCCCGCTCTCTGTGTCCGACGTCCCCTTCTGCGGCGCGATAATCGAGGCGATGTGCGCCGAATCGAAGCAGTCGGTCATTCCGGATTTTTATGAGACGGTTCTCAAGAGCAAAGTCTCCCGCGACAACGAATCCTCGGAAATGCTCGACCTCATCCGCGAAACGCTCTGGTTCGACTTCGGGTATGTGCATTCGGTTTCGATAAACTATATTTTCAGTTTTATGGGCGATAATCTCAAGAACGACACAAAGGATATCGCGTCGCTGTGGGAGAAAAACGCGAAGGTGTATCAGAAGAATCTGGATAAAGTTGTGGAGGCTTACTTCGGGGAGTGAATTCAGATTGATAGTTTTGCGGAGCAAAACTTACTTTAGAAAAAACATAAATAATGACTCAACTTTGGAGCGGAGACGTTTTGCCGCAGGCAAAACTCTCGGCGGACGCCGGAGGCGTCCGCCGCTTATTCTCGGGGAGTGAAATTCAGATAAATTGATTTTGCCGAAAGTAAAATCTACATTCGATTTCAAACAAAACAAGATAATAATTAAGGATTGATGTTTATATGAAAAAATGGAAGGGCAACATCAAACGAATTCTTGAGAATTGGAAAACGATTATCAGGTTTTTTCTGAAATACAACGATCAAACGGTCGTGTTACTGTTTTTTTCAATATCCTCAGTTCGCTCTCGGTCTTGGGTATAACCTATTTGCTTTCGTATTACATCAATACGATTATTATAAATGTGACAGGAATCAACAAAACGCTCCTGTTGATTTCCCTGGCAGTGCTTGTGGCATATATTATCGATCTTTTGATCGGGGTATTCGGCAACGCCGTCAGCCGACGCGTGACGGCGCGCAGCTCCCAAAGAATTCAAAAGGAAGCTATCGAATACTCGGTTTCTGACGACTATTTACATTTTTTCTCCAAAGACCAAAGAGATAAACAGTCTTATGTGACCAATATTTCCGGAAACGGAAACAGCACGATATTGAATGGAATAATCTCCTGCATACGGGGAATATTCACAATCATCGGCAGTATGATAGTGTTGTTCCCGGTGAGCGGATGGTGGATAATCCCGATGTTATTGCTTCTGACGGTCACCTGCCTGATTGTTGAGAATCACAACAAACGAAAATTCAGGGAACTATTCGGAAATACAATTCGGGAAAACCGAGAAATGTCGTATTATTCCGGATTACTGACCGGCAGCGACTCCTCCTATGAGCTGACTCTTTTCGGACTTTCCAAGCCTTTCCATGAAAGGATGGAAACGTTGAATCAAGATATAGTAGGACAAAAGAAGAAAACCGTGCGCAATGTTTCTGTAAATACCATGGCTTTCCGCGCTGCATATTCCGCGGTATACATCGTATTCATTCTTTTAATTTTCCTCGGAGGGAAAATTCAGGATGCCGGTACAATTTTTTTGGTGTTTTCTATTACAAGATCGGTCATATCCGGCGCAACGGAAATCGGAAGCAGTATGTCATCCGTATATATGTTTGCAGAATACATATACGAATACACGGATTATCTGAAAGATGAATTCAGCGCGCACCTTAACAGCCGCAAGAAACAGCCTGCGGAATCACCGGTACTCAAAGAGGATGAGGTGATAAGGGTTGAGCATCTGAATTTCAGGTATTATGATAACGAAGAAGTATTAAAAGATGTGTCGTTCACCGTGCGAAAGAATGAAAAAGTCGCAATCGTCGGGGAAAACGGCGCAGGAAAGACGACGCTCGCCAATGTTCTTTTGGGACTGTTTGACGGAAACGGAAGCGTTTGTGTTAACGGCACAGATCCCTATATCGATTTGAACAGGCAGACGGAGAAAAGTGAAATTGTTTCCGTCATGCAGAACTTCGGCCGATACAGCGGGATCAGCCTGGAAAACAACATCAGCTTTGGGAAACCCTTGACAGAGCCGATTCGGGAAAAACTGAAATCGATTATGGATATGAACGATGAAGCGCTTGATGAGATGTTGACTGACACAATAGGAAACGAATTCGGGGGCATCGGTCTTTCGGGAGGTCAATGGCAGAAAATTGCCCTGCTGCGCGGAGAAATGAATCATAAAATTGTGTTGTTAGACGAACCGACAGCTTCGATGGATCCTTTATCGGAAGTAAAAGTACTGCGAGAATTCATGACAGACAACAGCGACAGCACCAAACTGATCATCACCCACAGACTTGGCTGTACAAAGTATGCAGACAAAATCCTTGTTTTGGATCAGGGGACAATAGCAGAGGAAGGAACTTTCGAGGAGCTGCTCGCGCTGAAAGGAAAATATTACGAAATGTATGCGGCGCAGGCGGATTTGTATCGGGTATAACCGAAACAGCGGAAAGGATTATGATTATGAAACGCAAAACCCAAAACAAGGCGCCCAAAGAGGGTAACTTATTCTCGGGAATGCTTTTGTTCAGAAGCATAAAGGTTATGTTCAGATATCTGCCTGCGAGCGCCTTTTTGATTGTGGTCATTATGATATTACAGGGTCTTGTCCCGGTCTTGAATGTATATTTGATCGGCAAAGCGGCGCAAGCCATGCTGGATAACAGCTTTGTAATCAATCGGGAAATCATACTTTGGGGGATTCTTGTTGCAGCGTCCATGTGTTTGGATCTTCTGTGTTCGGAGATCAATGAGCTTTTGCGCACGCATATGTCGTTCCGAATAGAGTTCAATCTCAGAAATGACATGATTCGACATGTGGAAAAATTAGATATCCGATATAGAGAGAAAAGCGAATTCCACAAAATCATCAGCCGCGCGTCTCAGGCAATTTCGCCGCATATCATGTTTTATTTCCTGGATATACTCGGTACGGTGGTATCGGCGGTTATTTCACTTGTCGGCGTATCGGCATTGCTGTTCCGGGCAAACGTGTTGATTCCCTTTATCAACTTACTCCTGCTGTTCGTGACTGTCATTATTACCAGGCATATTTCCCAAAAAGCTAACCGATTTTTCGAGGAGAACAATACGAGCGAGCGTTTGCTCTCGACCATGAGTTCCTGGTTCAATACGGAAAATACCAATGCGGAGATGAGAATATTCCGTTCAATTTATTGGTTCAAAAAAACATGGAGTGACTTGTATTCTGCATTAACAAAGAAGAAAAATGGTTTTCTCGACAAACTTGAAATGCAGCAAGGATTGGTCAATACGATTTTTACTTCTTTGCCGATTATATCCATTTTGATTTACCTGATGATGCCCGGCGTATCCGGCTCGAATGTGGCGGCAGACACCATCAATATTTTCAATTCCTGCAGAGTGATGGCTGCCGGCGCAATTATGCTGTCCTATTCATTTGGCTCTCTTTCGGAAATGCTGATTAATTATGAAAACTATTTCAGACTTTTTGATTCGAAATCACCCAAAGTGCGGGATATAGGGAGTACGAGCACGCCTTCGTCCGTGAAATTAGATCACGTTTCTTTCCGGTACGATGAAGATGAATCGACACAAGAAGCGGTCCGGGATGTAAGCCTGAATTTAGAAAGCGGAAAGGTTTATGCTCTGGTAGGAAGCAACGGAAGCGGAAAGACAACATTGGCTAAATTGATCATGAAACTGTATCGTCCATCCGAGGGAACGGTAAAAATGCTGGACAGCAGCGGAAAAGAGACGGTTTTGAGCACAAGCACGGTGATGCAGGATTTCATGCGGTATGACGTTACTTTGAAAGAGAACATCATATTCGGAGATTATGAGAGGAAGGCGGATGCTGATTGTTATCAGAAGGCAATTCAGAACAGTGAAAGCGATTCGCTGGTAAAGAAGATCGGAGAAGACACTATTCTCGGTACTCGTTTCGGGAATGTAAACCTTTCGGGAGGAGAATGGCAAAGAATCGCAGTTGCAAGAGGTTTTTTCAGGAATGAAAGTTCGGTCGTTGTCTTTGATGAACCCAACTCCAGCATCGACGCTATTGCGGAGTCTAAAATTATTAAGAATATGATCGCGGAGAACAAAGATAAAATTTGTATCTTTATCACGCATCGCCTGGCATCGGTAAAATTTGCGGATCAGATTCTTGTGATGAAAAACGGAGAACTGATTGAACAGGGGACTCACCGAGAACTGATAGAAGGAGATACCGAATACAATCGGATGTTTTCCGCGCAGGTTGAATGGTATCAATAATTTCATTCTCCGGATATCCCGCTCGGACAGCCTTGTCGGCGTTCTTTCTTCCGATGTCGATGAAAAAACAGCGCGTGCGGAGAAGATGCGGCGACTTGATTAAATAGTTTTTCTGAAAGCAAAAATTTTAATAAAAAACGGTCGGGCAATTTTGCCCGACCGCCTTTTCTTTGGGGTTTATGACCGCTTATCAGTCTCTCTTCCCGAGAATCCTCCTCTTCAGTCTTCCGAGCGTCTTATCCATGATTCCGGACGCCATGAGGAAGCCTATTATCAGCATCGCGAAGCCGAAACCGGCTCCGAATCCGGCCGCCGCGCCCAGAAATCCGGTCTTCGGCAGGTCGGAAAATTCCACGATTGCCCAGAAAATGTTGCCGAGGATGCCCAGGAAAAAGAGAACGCTCATTCTCCTCGCCATCCGCTTTTTGTCTTCGCGGCTGTAGTCTGCGACTTTGTTCAGTGTGTCTTTGAGTTCTTTGTCCATCTTTGCATTTTTCCTTTCCCCGTCGAGTATCTCCCGTATGTCGACCTGATAGAAATCGGCGATTTCGATGAGAACGCTAAGATCCGGCATATTGCTTCCGGTCTCCCATCGGGAAACGGTCCTCGACGATACGTAAAACCGCTCAGCAAGCTGTTCCTGCGTGAGTTCTTTTTCCTTTCGGAGGAGCTTTAAAAAGCCCCCGATTTTTGCCTGATCCATTAATGTTTTGTCCTCCTTCCGACACTATTATATACTATCCGCAACTCAAAAAACACGACACAAAACGAGAAAAGCCGGACAAGTAGAGTCTAAAACCGACAGGACACGGTATGTCCGGAGAAGTTTTCGTTATTTTACAATTAGATTATAACGAATCTGGAGCGGTTAATCAAGGGTTTTCAGGGGAATTTATAGGAACAACGATGTTAACCCGATTGTTTCCGCCCGCGCTGACGATAAATTTGTTTTCCGAAGACGATACTTTTAATTGACGCCCGCGAGGAAGGCGCCGGTCGTAAAAATATATCGAAATACAGAGTTTACGCGATATAACCGGCCTTATTTTTATATTTGTGCTTGACAAATCGCGGGATATGTTGTACAATAATGATGTAGCCCACATACATGAGGTGAAAAAAATGACACAAGACGATCTTTTTGATGATGAAATATTCGTTCTGACCGATGAGGACGGCAAAGAAATCGAATTTGCCCTGCTCGGCTCCTGCACGCTTGAGGAAAAGCTGTATCTTGCGCTTATCCCGGCGGACGATGCCGACAACCCCAACGGTGAGTATGTTATAATGAGAGCGGAAACGGACGAAGACGGCGAGGATGTCCTCTGCACTATCGAGGACGACGACGAGTTCGAACGTATAGCCGACATATTTGACGATCAGCTATTTGACGACGACGAAGAAGTTGAATAGCGCCGGAGGCGCTATTCGAGAGTTTTGGCTTCGCCAAAATCATCTCTGACTAACGCTTCGCGTTAGTCGCGAATATTGTCTTCGACAATATATCGCCGCCGGATAGCTAAGTTATTGCTTATGTTTTTTCTGATGTAAGTTTTGCTGAACGCAAAACTCGATGTTCAAAATAGTTTGCCTGCTTAGTGCGTGATAAATCTTGCATAAAACCTGCACGAATTAAATGGAGTCTGGACTTTCCTTTCGGGTTTGCAGACCTCCTCTTAGGATCGCTCCGGTTATGCCGGCGCCGCCTCACAGGCGTCCGCTGACTTGACCATCCGAAAGAGACGTTGGGAGCACAATGTCTGGAAGAGGACACCAACCTTTGCTTACGCAGGGGTTTCTATCTCGATTTACACGGCTCGGTGGGCCTTGACTTGCGCCGCAAGGCGCAAGTCGAGAGTTTTGCCGCAGGCAAAACTCTCCGCTGGACGGTTCAGTCATTAATTGTGTTTTTTCTAATGTAAGTTTTGCTGACGCAAAACTATTAATTTGAGCCGCAGACGCCAGCCGCGAGTTTCGAATAGCGCCGGAGGCGCTATTCGAGAGTTTTGCCTGCGGCAAAACGTCTCCGCTCCGAGGTTCAGTCATTAACTGTGTTTTTTCTAGAGGAAATGAATAACCGCTCCGCGGTTATTCTGCAAGTTTTGCCTTTGGCGAAATCAATTAATTGAATATTTGTCGGCCGCGTCCAAACGTTGCCGCTGGTAAGTGAGGTCGTGGCACACGCGTTGCGTTCTGCCGCGGTTTTTGTTTTTAGCCGACTTTTTTAATTGAATACCGCCGGAGGCAGTATTCGCTGGTTTTGCCTTTGGCAAAATCAATTTATTGAAATCAGTCCCAAAAGTTTAGAGGTGTCCAGAGGAACCTTTTCAAAGGTTCCTCTGGTAGGGGGCCGGGGGGATGAAATCCCCCCGAAATCGCATCCCTCAAGGAGATAAGTATGTCTAAAGATAAGCAGAAGGTTGACCCGGAGGATTTCGAGTCGGCCAAGGAATATGAGGCGAAGTTCGGGAAGCGCGAGTTTGACCCGTATGCGGCGAAGCCGAAGAAGCCGCTTGCGGCGAGGATTTTCGGCTGGCTTGTGGTCGGGCTGATAGCTTTCGTTTATCTGTTCTGGATAGGGCGGATTATTCTGGCGGAAGACCCGAAAGAAGTCACCCGATTCATCTGGACGGAAGAGCGGGCGGCGGCTTACGCGGCCGACCCGGAGGGCTATCCGGCGATGGTGGTAAAGCAGCCGACAGACGACCTTATCGACCCGGACGGCCGGATCAAAGTCTCGGCGGAGTTTGTCGACACAAAGCACGGCACCTTCCAGATAACCGCAAGATGGAACACCGCCACCGCGCGCAAAGCCGCCGAATCGGCGGCCGACGAGGGATACGGAGACGGAAGTTTGCCGCAGGGCGAGCCGTATGTCTTCGCGCTTGTCGATGGGGACGGCAATATGTTTAAAGACTATGTCTGGACGGCGTTTAGCCGCGGCAGGTATAATTACCGGCAGCTCATCTTTTACGGCGTGGATTTTTCGCAGGCTTATGACGACGAGGGCAACCCCAAAACGCGCAGCTATTCGCTTGAGACATATTACGCCGCCGGAGGGCCGGTGAAAATCGACTCGCCGGATTCGTCGCTCCGCGTTTGGAGTTCGGCGGCGCTGTCGGAAGAAGCGGATATCGGCAAGCCTACCGAACCGCCGCAGATGAATCCGGCTCCGAGCTACCTGACTACCCCGTGACTACCCCGCGGGACGCGGGGTAGTCGAGAGTTTCGGCAAAGCCGAAACTCTCCGCTCCGAGGTTCAGTCATTATTTATGTTTTTTCTGATTGAAGATGAATAACCGCTCTGCGGTTATTCTGCGAGTTTTGACAGAGTCAAAACATCGTGTTTCGCAAGAGGAGAAATCAATTAATTGAAATCGGCGTTGAAATTGCGGGGAACTATTTATATAAAAAAACAAATTACGCCTTATTCGGGAGGAACTCAAAATGAAACACATGCGACGCGCGTTTTCCTTTATTTTGTTCCTTGTCATTCTCTTTGCTGCCGGCTGCGGCGGCTCCGAGACTTTGCCGGACGACCCGTTTTACGGGAATCTGACAAACGCTTCCAAGGTCTTTCGGGACTCTGAGTATCTCTATTTCGCAAATCCTTACGACGATTTTAAGCTCTACCGCTATGACTCTAAAACCGATACGCCGGAAAATATCGGCGGGGAGACCGGCGGGGTGATGTACATCTTCGGCTACGACGGCTATATCTACTTCTCCGCGAGGGTCGGCGACGCCGAGAGCGCCTACAATGTCTACCGCACCAAAGGAGAGGGCGCGCCGGAGACGGTGCTTGAAAACGCGGTGGCTGTGTTCGCCGCCGACGGGCAGCTCATTTACCGCGATTTTATCGATCCGTTTGAATACGACATATTCAGATACGATTTTTCGACCAAAGAATCGGTGAAGCTCTTTGATCGCGAGCTTTCGGTTGACGAATCCAATCTTTGTTATGCCGACGGCCGTCTTTACTTTTCCGGCGGCGCTTACGCCGTGGGAGAGAACAAGATATATGTTATCGACGATCTTAAAAGCGGCGCTTACAGAGCGATAAACGAACAGCCCTTTAAAACCGCGATAAACTGTCTTCAGTACAGGGGCGGGTCTCTGTATTTTTACAGAGATTTTGACGAGAGCGCGATCGTACGGTACGATATCGCGAAAGGCGAGTTTGAGACAGTATTCGTTATGAAAGACGGCGATTTCGATTTCTACGGACTTATCGTCAACAACGATTACATTTACTTCTCCGGTCGTCAGAACAGCGCGGAAGTTGAGGGCGAGGAGTATGTTGAGGGCAGCTTTGTCTACGACCTTGAGACCAAAGACTTAAGAAAGTTACCTGAGCCGCTCGGCCCGGGATGCTTTGTCGTCAACGATTTTATCTACAACCTGCGCGGGCCGTCCTACGGTCAAGACGAGTACGCGTTAAAGATTTTCGATACCGCCGACGGCAGCGATATAAGCTCGCTGTTCCCGACGCTTACCGAACAACCGGCCGGCTAAAATCTGCGAAGCACGCATATAAAACCGTATAAATGAATAGCGCTTGCAGCGCTATTCGAGAGTTTTTCTTTCAGAAAAACATCTCCGCACCAAAGCAAAGTCATTATCGGCGTTTTTTCTATATGAATTGAATAGCGCGATGCGCTATTCTGCGAGTTTTGCCTTCGGCAAAACATCGTGTTTCGCAAGAGCCGAAACCAATTTAATGAATTTGTCGGTTATATCTTTTAGAAACCGTCTAAAATAAGAAACCTAAAGTCTTTTGGAAAAAGGGGTTTGGGGAAAAAACCTTTTCTTCAGAAAAGGTTTTTTCCCCAATAATTACAGAAAGATATTATGATATTAAAACCACTTGAAACCACAGTCGCCTACCGTTGTCCCGAATGCGGGGGGATGGTGGTGTCGCCGGTGGGGGCTTTTGTCCTGACGGGCGATATGTTCCGGCTGAAGTGTCCCTGCGGCGGCTCTGCGCTTGAGATACAGCTCGGCAAAGACAAGGCGCGGCTGACAGTCCCCTGCGTTGTCTGCCCGCGCCCGCATTATTTTAATATGTCGCGTCAGCTTTTCTTTTCGCGGGACATCTTCACATTAGGCTGCACCTATACCTCCATCGACTGCGCTTTCATCGGGCGCGCCGACAAAGTGCGCGAGGCTTACGACGAAGCTACCCGCACCCTTGCCGATATGATGGGCGTCGGCGCCGACGAGATCGACTTCTCCGACGAAGCCGCCCGCTCCGCTTACCATCCGGACGGCGATGAAGACGCCGACGGATTAAAAGACGACGAGCCGCCGGATGACGAGCCGCTTTCGGCTTTCTTTGAAAGTACTATCCTGACCGCCGTCGCCGCCCTCCGCGACGAAGGCCGCGTAAGCTGCTGCTGCTCCAACGCGGCTTTGCAGGATCTTGATTTCGAATTTATCCGCGGCGGCGTCAACATCTTCTGCAAAACCTGCGGCGCGTCGAGAAAAGTCTACATCCCCTCGGAAAACGCCGCCGTGTCTTTCGCGATGGAGGCGGGGGAGCTGAGGTTGGAGTAATATATATTGGGGGACTTCGTCCCCCAGACCCCCTACAAGAAAACTTTTGAACTATGACTTATCTTGGAACGGAGACGTTTTTCCGAAGGAAAAACTCTCAGAATAACCGCAGAGCGGTTATTCATGACTTCTTCAAAACTTTTGGGACAAATAGCTTGGAATCGTTAGCTTTTAAAAATAATGACTGAACCGTCCGGCGGCGAGTTTCGCAAAGCGAAACTCGCGAATAATCGCTCCGCGGTTATTCATTTCTATATAACTTTTGGGACTTATTTTAGATTAATTGATTTTGCGAAGCAAAATCGACCATATAAAAAACACCGATAATGACTTTGCTTTGGTGCGGAGACGTTTTTCCGAAGGAGAAACTCTCGAATACCGCCTCCGGCGGTATTCATTTCAACATAACTTTTAGGACATAAAGAGAAAAAACAGGCTGCAAAGATTTACCAATGAACGAACTTATTTTAGCAAAATACGGCGAGCTCATGCTTAAGGGGCTCAACAGACGAAGATTTGAAGACCAGCTGCTTCGGGATATCCGATTCCGCGCCGAGCGGCACGGCGGCTGCGAGATAGAACACGCGCAGTCGGCGCTTACCGTTACGCCGAAAGAGGGCGCCGACGCAGACGGGCTTTTCGACGAACTTACCCGCGTTTTCGGGCTTGTCGGGGTCGGCCGCGCCGCCGTCTGCGAAAAAAATATGGAGTCGATACGCAAGACCGCGCGGGAATACATCCCCGGTCATCTTGAAGGCAAAAAGACTTTCAAGGTTGAGTCGAAGCGTTCCGACAAGAGCTTTCCGCTCAAGTCGCCGGAAATTTCCGCCGATATCGGCGGCGTTATCCTCGAAGAAACGGCGAAGCGGGGGCAGCGTATCAAGGTCGATGTAAACAACCCCGACGTTATCGTCCGAGTTGAAATCCGCGAAAGCCGCGCCTTTGTCTCGGCGGGGCAGCAGCGGGGGGCGGGCGGAATTCCGGCGGGCAGCTCCGGGCGCGGTATGGCGCTGCTTTCCGGCGGGATTGACTCGCCTGTCGCCGCTTACATGATGGCGCGGCGGGGGCTGGCGCTCGATGCGGTGCATTTCGAGAGCTTCCCTTATACCTCGGAGATGGCGCGGCGCAAGGTGCTTGAACTCGGTCGGCTGCTTTGCTTGTACTTGGGGCGGCTGCGGGTGCACGTTATTTCGGTGACGCAGATACAGCAGCAGCTTAAAGCCAACACGATTGAAGATTACTTTACCATTCTTCTCCGCCGGTCGATGATGCGGCTTGCGGGACGGGCGGCAGAGCGCGCCGGCTGCCGCTGCCTTATTACCGGAGAGGCGCTGGGGCAGGTTGCGAGCCAGACGCTTGAGGCGCTGACGGTGACAAACGACGCCTCGCCGCTTCCGGTTTTCCGCCCGTGTATTGGTATGGATAAGGAAGAGATTATCACAATCTCGCGGAAGATAGGCGCGTTCGAGACGTCGATTCTGCCGTATGAAGACTGCTGCACCGTCTTCACCCCCGCGCGGCCGAAGACGCGGCCGGAGCTTGCGAAAGTGCTGGAGCAGGAAGCGCTCTGGAACTTTCAGGCGCTGGAAGACGAGGCGATGGCGGGGATTGTTAGATATGATTTGACGGCGGATACGGTGGTGGAGGAACTTTGAATAATGTCGGAGCTTTGAATAATGTCGGTGCTCCCGCGCCGACATTATTCGAGAGTTTCGGCTTTGCCGAAACTCTCAGTACCAAAGTAAAGTCATTATTTGTGTTACTCTTGCTCTTGGATACAAAAACATCTCCCGCCCCATCCTTTACGGACAGAAGCGGGAGATGATTTTTTGGTGAAAGCAAATTTACAGGCTCTGAACCAATTACTTATTATATATATCTTTTCGATGTCCGACGGCAATGACAAGAATCACCAGCTTTGAGTCGGTTATTTCGGCAATTATACGATAATCGCCTATTCTGTACCTCCATTGCCCGCTCCGATTTGCGGTGAGGGCTTTGCCGTGAAGGCGCGGGTTTTCGCAGTCTTCAAGGTTCTTTTTTACCCAGCCTATGATAAAAGCGGCGGTGTGCTTATCAAGCTTTTTTAATTCGCGCAGCGCTCTTTCGGTGAATTCGACGCGAAAACTCATACAAGACCAAGCTCTTTTTCAACTTCATCGAGCGAATAGGTTTTCGGGTTATCCAGATATTCTTTCATCGCTTCTTCGTATTCGGCAATGTCGTATTCTTCTTCGATGCGCTCAAGCAGCGTTTGGCGGACAAGGTCAGATATTGTTATCTTATTCATTTCCGCATATTTGCGTATCAGAGCCGAATCTGATTCGCTTAATCTGATTGAAATAGTCATATTGCAAACCTCCTTGTAATACTGTGTATTACACTATGATATATTATAATACATTTCCGGCGATTTGTCAAGCGGAAAATCAAAAAAATTCCAAAAAATAAAGGCGCCTCTTTCAAAAGGCACCTTTTCAAACAAATTGATTTTGCGCAGCAATATCTATGTCAGAAAAAACACAAATAAAGACTCAACATTGGGACTGCGAATATCGCCTCCGGCGGTATTCAATTAATCTTGTTTTGCTGAAGGCAAAACATTCCACAGAGAAAACATAAGTAATGACTTAACCTTGGGACGGCGAGTTTCGCAACGCGAAACTCGCAGACTAACTCGCGAAGCGAGTTAGTCAACCGACCGGAGAGATTAATACCCGTCCCGTGCCTCTGTAAACGTTTACCAATCCTTCGCCGGAAGCGGCTGAGCCGACCAGCGTCTTGGTGGTGCGCTCTACCGTAAACTCAAGCGAGCCGGACCAGGCGATCGCCATGTTGCCGTCGATTTTGAGCACGTCGTTGTCGAGTTCGACCACAAACAGCTCCTCCGCCGGAACGCGGCTTTCCAGAACCGCAATACCGCTGCCTTTGAGAATCGAGTTGAAGAGTCCCTCGTTGCCGAGCACCGCGGAGGAGATATTTGAACGGGCGATAACGCCCAGTTCAACGGTGCTGTCGCAGGCGAGGAAGAGTCCGTCGTCGATGACCATGCCGCCCATCCAGTCCTCGACTTTCTCGAAGAGGATATACTTGTAAGTCGGCTCCATAACAAGAAGTCCGTATCCGGTATAGACCGGCTTGATCGCCGATTCGCCGGTAACTCTGCTGCCGATGAATTTCTTCATGAGATCGCCGGCGCCTTTTACGTTGGTGGCGGCGCTGACCTGGCCTACCATCATCTGCATCGCGCCTGCCTGGAGGGTGACGGCGTTTCCGTTGAGGGAGGCTACGACCTGACGCTTGCGAAGGTTCATCTGCGCCGCGAAATATTGGCTTGTCGCGGTGTCGTGGGTAACCGAGTAGTCCTTGGTAAACTCAACAACGCTGAAACAGCCGTTCTGATTCACCACATTGTGCGAGCCTGCCTGTGACAGAATATTCGCTGTGAACATAATAAATTTCTCCTGTTTTAAAAAAGATTTTATTTCAACGCAGCATAGGAATACCTGCGTTCTTTCGGAAATAAATTTATTTTATCATAAAATACCAATAAAGACTTTACTTTGGTGCGGAGATGTTTTGGCTTCGCCAAAACTCTCGACTTGCGCCGTAAGGTGCAAGTCAGGTCAGGGGCGAACGATATTTCACCGAAAGCAAAACTCTCGAATAGCGCTCCGCGCTATTCAAAACTCGCGAATCCCCCGCTTCGCGGGGGATTCAACTTATTTAGTCGGAGGAAACTCCCTGGTTTTGTTCGGGTCTTCCGAGACGGCGGGGACGTCCCGAGTCGAGGTGTTTATCATTCGCGCGCCGGGTCGGGCGCCGGTATTTGCTCCGGTGTCCGCGCTGCCCGGATTGCGGTCGGCTCCGTCCGCGGTTCTGACGGGACGGCGCTGCGCGCGCTGCTGCGGAGAAACCGGCTGCTGCTGTCCCGTCGTCGGCGAGGCGTCGTTGTAGGGGTTGACGGCGGCCATTGAGCCGGTCTGGTCGGGGGAGCCGGGGCGTCTTCGCCGGGATTTGCCGGATACGTTCGCTTCCATTATGCCTGTACGCTGAGCCTGAAGCTCGGCGCGGCGGCGGGCGCGCTGCTCTTTCTGACGGGCGATGATTATGCTGCGGCGGACCAAAAGCGCCACAAGTCCGATAACGGCAAGAATGACAACTACCAAAAGGATAATCCCTATCGCCTTGAGAGCGGCGAGGAAGCGGGAGCCGGGCTTCGTCCAGACGAGTATCGAGCGGAGGTACATCGAATAGCTGCCCTCATGCACCGCGCCGTCGGACGGGCGGATCAGAATTTTCAGCGAATCCGCGCCGGGATGTATGTCGGTGAGGCTGTCTACCTTAAATGTGACATTCGTCCACTCGCCGGATTTTATCTGAGCGATGCCTTCGTATTTTGCCGCTCTTTCCGTCGCGCTGCCCAGAGTTGACGTCCAGAGCATGACCGAGATATCCGAGACGTTGTCGGGAGCGTCGACTTTAATATCAAAGCTTACGTAGCGGGCGCCGTCCATCGGGATGGAATGGAGGGCGAGGGTGTCTTTGTTTACATTCTTCGTGTCTTCGAGGGCGGTCGCGCCGATGCCCATGTATTCGCCCGGCCAGCGGGAAGACATATTGGCGCGGAGCAGAGTCCTGTTTCCGTGTTCGGGGTCCGACTCAAGCTGAATCGTCGTGTCGGGACCCGACGCAAGATACGACCAGAAAAATCCGCAGTAGCTGCCGCGGGAGAAGTCGAAAAGCACCGAGTCGTCAAGCTGGCGGGTGAGGTCCGACGTCAGCTGCGGGATAGTCTCGTAGATGTCGGAGACGCCGGTTTTCGCCGCGTCATATCTCTTGACGACGTCCGACCAGTCGCCGATGCCGATTATATTCAGCGAGGAGCTGGTCATCTCGGCGGAACGGGAGGTGTCGATATATTTGAAAACGTTGTAGATAGGCTTGCGCTCTACCGGCTCGACGAATCCGTCGCCGTCCATATCGGCGGAGGTCCAGAGCCCCCGGCGGCTTCCGACGCCGTCGACGTGGTCCGAGTAGATGATAGCTTCGACGGTATCGGAAAACAGCGCCTGATAATAGGCGTAGGCGTAGCTTGCCGCCTGGTTTGCCGTCGTGTTGATATCGTCGGCGGGGAAAGTCATCACCCCGTCGTCATATCCCACCGTTTCGGAACCCGAGACGCTGAAATCATGAATAAGCACGCTGCGCGGCGAGCCTTCGTACAAAAACTGCTCCGTCGAGAGGAAAAGCGTCATTACGTCGATGTTCTTCATCGTGACGAAGGGGCTGTTCGAGTCGCCGGTCGCGTAATCGTCGATCCAGAGGGTGGAAGAGTGCCGGTTCGACGGGGAGGCGCAGATCGCCAGCCGCCAGGGGATATCTCCCGACCACTTCACCTTGTCGGCGAATTTGATAAGGAAGGTTTTTGAGTCGTAGTCGACAAGGCTGTCCGAATCGCGGTTCATGTCCGAGCTTAAGACGTTGAAGTTGTTGTCAAGCGGCAGATAGAGCCGCGCGTTTTTGTAGGTTGAGCGGAAAGCGGTGTCGGCGAGGCGGAAAGCGACTATATAGTAATTAAGGAAGGAGTCCATGTTCATCGGACCCATGTAGTAGTAGTTGCGGTTGGAGTTGACGTTGAATCCCCAGATGTAGCTGCCGCAAAAGCCGTGGGTTCCCTCCGGATCGGTATAGCGGTCGCAGAGGAAGGAGAGCAGCCCCTGCGTCATCGTAACGGCGCGCTCGTTTCCGACGTTCAGCGCGCACATGACGGCGGAGGAGGGAATGTCGTCGTAATAAAGGCAGTCGAGCGCCGAACTCTGTCCGTCTTTTTTCGCCGTCAGGACGAATTCGAAGTAGACGTTGACTCCGGCGTCGGTCATCAGACGGGTCTTCATGTCGAGGGCGTCGAGCGCCTTGCGGCTGACGTAATACGTCGAGCCGGCGAAATCGTATGAGTAGGTGTCTCCCGGTTCCGTCATGATAAAGTCGTTTATCGCGACGTCGATAACGGTGTGGCTGACGCCTAACTCGATGGCGTCGCTCCAGAGGGTGGTGCGGAGTCCTTTCTTCATCTGATTTCCGGCGGAAATTATTTCCGGGAAGTCGTATTTGTGTTTTGCCGCGACTTCCGGGTTGTCGAAATATCTCGCCGGAGCGCAGACGGCAAAGCTGGCGCCGGTCTCAAGCGCGACGATGAATTTGGAATAAATCAGCTGAGGTTCCGCCGCAAGGTCGCATTTGACCTTGAACGAGAGGCGGTTTTCGACTTTTGCCGTGCCGACGGGGGCGTATTCGGCGAGTTTCGACGCCGAGCCGTAAGGAGCGACCGCAAAAAGGGAGACGGTCTCCCCCTTATGCGACGAGACAAATTCGTCGGTAAACTGAACCTTTACCTCGTATGAGGTGGCGTCTTCGGCGAACACCGCCGATGTAATCTCGTCGGAGGTAATGTCAGTCGCGGCGAAAACGCCGACGCCGAAAGACGCGGCGGCGAAAACGCAGAGCGCCAGCACAAGCGCCCTCGCCGCATATAAAATTGACTTTTTCATATCATTCTCTCCGTTACTCTTATAAAAATCTCCCTCGACAATAACAAGCGTCCGGCAGACACCGCGGCTCCGGCAATTTCGATAAGCGCTGTCAGTTTACGTCGTCGGCGGCTTTTACTATGACGGTAAAGTCGACCGGTTTTAAGGAAGCGCCGCCGATAAGTCCGCCGTCGATATCCGGCTCGTTCAAAAGATCGGCGCAGTTCGCGGCGTTCATTGAGCCGCCGTAAAGAATATTGGTGTGTTCGGAAATATATTCGCCGTATATCTTGCGTATGATAGAGCGAATCTTCGCGCAGACTTCCTGAGCCTGAGCGGTGGTCGCGTTGCGGCCGGTGCCTATCGCCCAGACCGGTTCATAGGCGATGACGACGTTTGCCATCTGCTCGGCGGATACGCTTTGAAGAGCTATTTTCGTCTGGAATCCGACTACCTCTTCGGTGGTGTCGGCGTCGCGCTCGGCGAGCGTTTCTCCGACGCAGATAATCGTTTTAAGTCCGGCGTCGAGGGCGGCGCGGGCGCGGAGGTTTACCGTTTCGTTGGTCTCTCCGAAATATGTCCGGCGCTCCGAGTGGCCGACTATGACGCTCTTTGCGCCGATTTCAAGCAGCATTTCGGCGGAAATTTCGCCGGTAAAAGAGCCTTTCGGGGCGGAATGGACATTCTGCGCGCCGACTTTAATATTGGTGCCGCGAGTCTTCTCAACAGCCGCGCAAAGATCGACATAAGGAACGCAGACAATTATGTCGGTGCGGTCGACTTCGGCGACCATCGGGATAAGCTCGTCAAGTAATTCCACACATTCGTGCGGCGTTTTGTTCATTTTCCAGTTGCCGACGATAAGCGGCTTGCGAAGACTTTTGTTCATGGTGGTTAATTCAGCTCCGAGGTTTGGTTTATTGATGTTTTGAATAGCGCTTTGCGCTGTTCTGCGAATATTGCCGCTGGCAAAATCAATTAATTTGCGAATTTCGCCTTTGGCGAAACATCGCCGTCGGCAAGTTTGGTTTTAACAAGAAAATACTTGATAATTTAATAACTTTTGAGTTATTATAATAATATCTATACAGAAAGGGGCTTAAATTATGAATAACGCAGAGAAAACCGCCGTCGGCAGAGACGCTCTGGAGTTTGTCGATTCTCTTTTAACTCCGGAGGAGGTTGCGGAAAGCAATCTCAGAGTTGCCGTTATCGGGGAAATCATCAAAGCGCGGCAGGAAAAGGGATTAAGCCAGAAGAAACTTGAAGAGCTGAGCGGGGTAAAGCAGCCGGTTATAGCCAGAATGGAAAAGGGCGTTACAAGCCCGCAGCTTGATACCGTTCTGAAAATATTGGCTCCGCTCGGAAAGACGCTCGCGGTAGTCCCGCTTGATGCCCGTCAAACAGAATAACGAAGAAGCTCAGCCGAACAGGTTGGGCTTTTTCTTTATGTTTGCATATATGTCGCCCCGGTGAATTTATTCGAATAATAATCCCATGGGGAAAACCCGCGAAGGGGTCCCCCCGGGACGAAAATTCTGAAATTTAATTATTTATCGAGCAGGCAGGCGATGCCGGGGAGCTCAAGGCCCTCTAAGAATTCGAGGGAAGCGCCGCCTCCGGTCGAGATGTGGGTCATCTTGTCGGCGTATCCGAGTTTTTCGACCGCCGCGGCCGAGTCGCCGCCGCCGATGATGGATACCGCGCCCGATTCGGCTACCGCGTGGGCTACCGAAGAAGTGCCGCCGGCGAAGTTCGACCATTCGGAAACGCCCATCGGGCCGTTCCATACGATGGTTCCGGCGCCTATCAGCGTCTTTGCGTAAAGTTCCTGAGTTTTGTCGCCGATGTCAAGTCCCATCCATCCGGCGGGAATGCTGTCGGAATAGATGCGCATGAAGACGGTGTCTTCTTTATATTCGCGGCCGATGATGTTGTCGACCGGCAGAAGCAGCGCGACTTTCTTTTCTTCGGCTTTCGCCATTATTTCGCGGGCGACGTCGAGCTTGTCTTCCTCGCAGAGGCTGATTCCTATCGAGTTGCCGAGGGCGCGGAAGAAGGTGTAAGCCATCGCGCCGCCGATAATCAGGGTGTCGACTTTGTCGAGGAGGTTATTGATAACGCCTATCTTGTCGGAGACTTTGGCGCCGCCTAAAATGGCGACGAAGGGGCGCTTCGGCTCGGCGAGCGCGTCGCCCATTATCTTAATCTCTTTCTGAATGAGATAGCCGCAGACAGCGGGGAGATAGTCGGCGACGCCGGTAGTCGACGAATGCGCGCGGTGCGCGGTGCCGAAAGCGTCGTTTACATAAATCTCGGCGAGGGAGGCGAGCTGCTTTGAGAATTCGGGGTCGTTCTTTTCTTCTTCTTTGTGGAAGCGGACGTTTTCAATCAGCATTACGTCGCCGTCTTTGAGCGCGGCGGCTTTTGCCTGAGCGTCTTCGCCTACTACGTCGGCCGCGAGCGGGACCGGCTTGCCGAGCAGCTCTGAGAGACGGGCGGCGATCGGAGCCAAGGTGAATTTCGGGTTGAATTCGCCCTTCGGTCGGCCGAGGTGGGAGCAAAGGATTACCTTCGCGCCTTTGTCGATAAGGTATTTAATGGTCGGGAGGGCGGCGACGATGCGCTTGTCGTCGGTAATGGTCTGACCGTCCATCGGAACGTTGAAATCGCAGCGGACAAGGACTTTCTTGCCGGAAACGGCGATATCCTCGACGGTTTTCTTGTTGTAGTTCATACTCGATAAATATTCCTTTCTTTCCTGTATGATTTATGCAGCCGGGAAAACCCGAAAAAGCCGATGCAGACGCATTTCGCCGCGGGAAAGCCCGTTGCTGGATATTCACACTATATTTTACCACAATAGGGGGGATTTAGCAAGGGAATTATGTAAAATTTAATAGAATATTGAATAATATCGGTCCTTTCGCGCCGACATTATTCGAGAGTTTTTTCGAGGAAAAAACGTATTTGTTCCAAATTAAAGTTTTTACCGGTGTTTTATCCGGGAAATTAAAGCGCCGGCGGAGTTGTTGAAAACTTTACTTGACATTTCCCTCCAAAAGAAATATAATGTAAACAATAAACACAGGAATACAAAAACATCATCCGGAGGAGGCTTTCATGGCAATATACCAAGGTCGCGGCAATATATCGATGCAGGACGAGTATATGGATTTCATAAACTACGTCTTCGGCTTCAACGGCAGGGACAGGGATTTTTACAAGCTGCTGCCGAAACTTTACAAGCCCGAATACGACCCGGCGGCGCAGAGCTATGTCGCCGTTGAGGACGGACGCATCAAGGCGGCGGTCGGCGCGTTTGACGACGAGCTTATCATCGGCTCCGAGCTCTTTGCCCTGCGCGGTATCGGCAACGTTGCGGTGCATCCCTTTTGCCGCCGTCGCGGATATATGAACAGTCTTATGAATATGGCTGTCAGAGAGATGGTCGAAGACGGAGTGACGCTCTCCTTTTTGGGCGGACGCCGCCAGAGATACGGCTTTTTCGGCTATGAGCAGGGCTGCGCCGTCCACTCCGCCGCCGTCGACCGCGACAATTTCAGATATGTTTACGGCGGAGGGGCGGAAAACCGTCCGGTTCGTCTGCGGCTGCGCGAGGAGAAAGTCGAAGCGAACGACAGCTACCGCCTGAGCTACATAAAAGAAAAAATCGACTCATGTTACGCGCGCTGCGTCCGCCCGAAAGAGAAGCTTTACGATATTCTCGTGTCTTGGAGAGACTCGGCTTATGTCTTTCTCGACGACTGGGGACGGCTTCGCGGCTACGGCGTCGGCAGCGGCGGCGGTCTGAACGAGCTTTGGCTTGACGACGATTCGCTCACGCCGGACGCCCTCTACGCGCACCTAAACGCAAGCGGCGAATACCGCGTCTCGCTCACCCTCCCGCCCGACAAGGCGGCTCAGCGCCGCGCGATTCACGATCTGATGAACGACATTTCGATAGAAAACGGCAAAATGCTGAACGTCTTCGCTTATGAGCGGCTGCTCCGCGCCTGCCTAAAATATTCGGAGGAGTACCGGCATCTCGGCGATTTTGATTTTGTGGCGCTGATACACGGCAGCGGCGGGGACGAGCGGCTGAGGATAGCCTGCTTCGGCGGGGAGACTTCCGTCGAGAAGACGGAAAAAGAGGCGGATGTCGAGCTGTCCGCCCTCCGCGCGGTGAGCTTCTTCTTCGGCGCGTCGTCGCCGGAACGCGACGGGATGGACGCGGCGGCGAGGGGTGCGTTCCCGCTTGCGCTGGGGGTGCATAATTGCGATGGCGTTTGAATACCGCCGAAGGCGGTATTCGAGAGTTTTTTCTTCGAAAAAACGTCTCCGTTCCGAGGTTAAGTCATTACTTATGTTTTTTCTGAAGTAGATTTTGCCTTTGGCAAATGAATAACCGCTCCGCGGTTATTCGCGAATATTTCCTTCGGAAATATATCGCCGCTGGACGGTTCAGTCATTATCGGTGTTTTTTCTGAAGTAGATTTTGCCTTTGGCAAAATCAATTTATCTGAAATATTATTTTTAATAGTCTTAATAATTGCCGCATTTGCCGGCTGGGGCGGTTTCGCTATAATCCGAAAGAGCCTTTGACCGGTTATATATACAGAAAGGAAAAGAATATGTTTCCAACAAACCACGATCTCCACTGCCACAGCTTTCTCAGCTCCTGCTCAAACAACCCGCTCATGACGACGCAGGCGATACTTGACTACGCAGAGCAGAATGGCTACGACCTTGTCGCCGTTACCGACCACCTCTGGGACGCTTCGGTTCCCGGCGCCTCCGACTGGTATCAGCCGCAGGATATCGCGCACATCAGCCGCAGCCTGCCGTTGCCGAAGTCGGATAAGGTGAAATTCCTGTTCGGATGCGAGACGGAATATTGCGGCGGCGAAAAGTTAGGTCTTTCGAAGGAGAATTTCGATCTGTTCGACATAGTCATCATCCCGACCGACCACTTCTGGATGCCGAACTTCGTCAATCCGCCGGAACTCAAGACGACGGCGGAGTTTTACGCGCTTCAGATAGAGCGCTTCGAGGAGCTTTCCCGTCTCGACATTCCGTGGCGGAAAGTCGGGCTTGCGCACCCGCACATCTACGTTCCGGACGGCGTCGACGACCCGGAATTCGAGAAGGTTTATACGGAACTCGAAGACCGCGCCTTTGAAATTTACAAAAAACTCGCCGCCCTCGGCTGCGGAATTGAGATAAACTGCGATCTGTTCGCAAAAGACGGCAAACTGCCGTGGCTTACAAAGATTTTCAAGGTAATGAAAGAAGCCGGCTGCAAGTTCTTCTGCTGCAGTGATGCGCACGGCCCCGAGTCGCTTGACCTCGTGAAGAAATACGGTCCGAGAGCAGCTGAGCAGATAGGGCTGACGGCGGCGGACAGGTGGGTTCCTATCGGCTTCTGAGTGAAGACAAATAAAAAACGCGGATTTGTTCCGCGTTTTTTTACCTTAGAAAAAACACCGATAATGACTGAACCGTCCGACTGCGATATATTTCCGCAGGAAATATTCGCGAATAGCGCCCAGGGCGCTATTCACTGAACCGTCCGACTGCGATATATTTCCGCAGGAAATATTCGCGACTAACGCGAAGCGTTAGTCAGAGATGATTTCGGCTTCGCCAAAACTCGCGAATAACCGCTCCGCGGTTATTCATTTCCGCAGGAAATATTCGCGAATTAATTCATCGCTTTATATTTTTCTATCGTCTCTTCCAGCGCCTTCTGCGCTTTTTCTTCGATTTTTGCGTATCTTGACGCGAAATCGGACTTCTTTGAGCTGGTCAGGTCGTTGATAAGCGTCCCGACGCCGCCCCAGTCGTAGATCATTCCGAGGTCATAGATTCGGTTTGCGAGAATAATGTCGATCATTTCCACCGACTCGGTGTCGCGGGAGAATTTACCCGCAATGGTAGCCTCGTAGTAAGCGGGGCGCACCGTGTCCATCGAGGCGTAGCAGAGATATTCGCATATGATTGAAGTGCGTTCCGGGTCGGCGGTGGTGGGGATGACAAGTCCCGAGGCGATATACGGGCTGACCCAGGTGCAGTATTCCTCCTGCCGCTCGTCGTATTTCGGCATCGGCAGAAGCCCGAAGTCGGTGTCCATGTTGCGCAGTTTTTTGACCGTGTACATGACAATTGAGTAGAAAAGTCCGCGGTTATCGATGAAGATGTTGACAAGTCCCTGCCAGTCGGAGATAAAACTGTCGGTGATGCTTACTCTGACGGTATTGTCGTTCATGAAGGCAAACAGCTTGTCAAGGGTAGATATCCCTCTTTCGGAGTTGATAACTATTTTGGGATAGTTTTCCTCGTCCTTTGAGATTACCAGATTTCCGGCGCCGAAGAACATTCCGAGGGTGTTTGACTGTTCGGTGATTAGACCGTAGCGGTCATTCTGATTCATTTTTCCGTCGCCGTCAACGTCCGCCGAAACTCCGGTCATCATCTCGGAAAACTTATCTATCGTCCAGCCGCTCGAAAGCACCAGCTCGTAAGGGTTGTCAAGCTCAAAGTCAATTATCATCTGCTTGTTGAAGCAGTAAATCCACGCCGCGTTGTAGTTGCGGAAGGAGAAGTCGCCGGTGACGAAATACTGGCGTTTGCCGATGGACAAATCGCGGATCGATCTCGAATCCCACCAGGGGTTTTCGAAGTCGAGGTATTGAAGAGTGTTAAGGTCGAGCGCCATGTTTTCCTGCGCCAGGGCAGTCATGGAAAACAGCGACGCTGAGCAGATGTCGTAGGCGTTGTCCCCTGCCATTATCGATTTTTTCGCGGCGTTGACAAAATCGGCGGCGGCGGTCTGAGCGATTTTGATGTTGTATGTCTCTTCAACCTTGCGGTTGCGCTCAAATATCGAGTCGTTCAGCACCTCGCCGTTCATCTCCTCGACGGCAAATTCGCCCTCTACCCAGAGGTCGCCGCTCGGATCGCGGGCGAGCGCGGTGAATTCGTATCCGTCATAGTCAGCTTCCGGCAGATCCGGCGTAAGCTCGGTTTCGGTCGCTTCGGCGGTTTCGGCCGGCGCGGTCGTGACATCAGCTTCAGCTCCCCCCGAGCCGCAGGCGGCGAAGATGAGTATTCCCTGACAGACTATGAGAAGTATGCAGATGAATTTTCTGATTTTCAATATTATGTCCCTCCGCTTTGCGGTTTTTTCGGCAAAGTCTCATTTTTTTATTATTATAGCATATTGCGGAAAATTATGCAACGGATATTTAATTTATCGTATAAGATTCTGCCGTATCGCCGCCTTTGATTCCGAAATCAGCTCCGTTTTTCCGTCAGTAGGACAATATTTACAAAACCATCGGTTATAACTGATGAAATCGGAATATTGCCGAAATTTGTCAGTTATAACTGATAATTCTGAAGAAAAACGACTGAAAATACTGCTTGGTAAGTCGATTGATACCAAAAAAGTCAAGAATAATATTAAAATCTAAGAAACATGTTGAAATCAGTAACTTTTTGTGGTATATTTATATGTAAATACTGAAGCTGTATAAAGAGCATAAAAGTCTTATCTTGATAATCAATGAAGAAAGCAAGAAAGGCTTCATCACTATGTAACGAAAAATCATAATAAGAAACGGAGATAACTAATGAGCGAAATAATCAAATCTCAAGTTGCGATTGCTAAAGATCAACTCAAGACTATCAATGAAAAAGCGATTTCAGATGACAGAGCTTTTAGCCATGTTCTTCTGCATTATATTTTTGGTTATGAATTCATTGATCAGATTGATCTGGTTACAGATGGAACAAATGATGGCGGGATTGACTTTCTGGCATTTGACGATGAAGAGTCAAAACTGATAGTCTGCCAATCAAAGTATACCGGCACATTGTCTTTTGACCAAATCATCACAGAACTTGGAAAGATGTACAGTACTGTACAGAACTTCAAGCAATCACATACCGGAAGCTATAACGACAGACTAAAAAAGGCTCTTCAGAACGCTCTGGATCGTTTACCTGATGAAAATGCGGATAACATTGAATACCACATTTTTACAACAGCTCCGTTGGATGTTAACGGGGCGATGAAAAAAATTATTAATACGCAACATGAGTTCCCTTCTGATTCTGTTACAATCTATAACGCTGATCAGATTGAAACGGAAATTCAGAAGGCACAAGCCCAGCTTCCAACCGTAAAAGAAGCAACGATAGAACTGGATAAAGCAAAAAACTACCTTGAATATGAGTCGGATGATTTAAGCGGGATTCTGTGCAATGTTCTATCGACGTCCATAATACAGCTATACAATAAGTATGCTGGCGAAGGATTGTTTGACCTTAATATAAGGAAATATATCAGAAACACACTTGTAGATTCTGGTATAAAAAGAACACTTGATTCTGACAGGGAAAATTTCTGGTTCCTAAACAACGGAATAATCATCGCCTGTACAGAATTTATAGTCGATGGGAATACGATTAAGCTCTCTGACTTTTCCATAGTGAACGGAGGTCAGACGACCACTTTGATCAGTACTTATAAAGGGACTAACTCAAAAGAGTTTTATATTCCATGCAAAATTGTAGCGACAAAAGATGATTCTCAAGCAGCATTTTTTTACACAAAAATAGCGGAAGCAACGAACTCACAGAAGCCGATATTCCCAAGAGACTTGAAATCAAATGCACCGGAAATGGTTAAACTACAGAATTGGTTAAAACAAGACGGTATATATTTGGAGATTAAGCGCGGGCAAAAAGTAAAAGGTTCATATAAATACAGCATTAAGAATGATGAGCTTGGCCAAATCCTTCTGTCGTTTGTTCATCAACAACCGGGAACATCCAGAAACGGAAAAAAGAAGATATTTGATACTCCTGCTATCTATGACAAGCTTTTCAAGGTAAACTATGATAGGGATCAGCAGAAAAAAGCATTTGTTAAGGATCTTATTGAACTGGATAGCCGATATGCAGAAATTGAGAAGAAGTATAAAGTTTCCGGATTGACCCCTATTCAAACAGAAGTGTTGAAAAACGGAAAACAAACAATCTTTGCCTTAATGGGTGTGTGTTATCGTTTTGCTAATGCTGATATTTCGGAAAGTGAGATCATCAACAATCCAAAATCAGTAACAACAATTCCATTTGTATATGGTAGTATGATCTCAAATTACCATGAAGATGATTTTGAAAAAAAACTGGATCGAGTTATTAAAGTTCTTGTATATATTATAACTGATGCCTATGAAAATGCCTTTAACAGTGGTCAGACGACAAGTGTAAGCAACATGATGAAAAGTGACGATCGATATTATAAGGATATTGTTTCAAAATTCCCCCAAGTATGGGGAATGATGTATGGTGAAGAACTGAGAACTTGCATTGACATTTTTAAACGAGCATAGGAAAAATTTTTCGGCAAGTATTGCTTTATGTTAATTAAAGCTCTCGACAAAAAGTCGGGAGCTTTTTAAATGCGAAAAGACCGAGCAGTATCTCGAGAAGCGTACTTCTTAAATATGAAAATAATACAGATTTTTCTCTGATTATATTATTGATATAGCGAGATCGCCATATTCACAGCCTCACCCCTTATAAAACCTATACTTCTCCACCGCGTCCAGCACCGCCGCCATGTTTTCCAGCGGGTCGCCGTGGTCGAATTCCACGCTGAGGCCGAGACCGCCTTGGGGCAGATACAGCGCCTCGACGCACTCGGCGACGTGGTCGGCCAGCTGCGATTTTGTCGCGAAGGGGAAAAGCTGACGGTCGAGGTCGAGGTTCAGCGGGATTATCCGCTCTTTGCGGCAGACGCGGACGAGATTGTCAAGCCCGTTTGCGCGGAACTGGGGGTTTATCATGTCGACGCCGCATTCAACGAGGTCGGGGATGATTTCGTAGATACATCCGTCCGAGTGCATATATATGAGCTGCTCCGGCTTATACGCCTTGACCATGCCGTACATCTTGCGGTAGCAGGGGCCGAGGTATTTCCGCCATCTTTCGGCGCCGATCGCAAGTCCTTTCTGCATTCCGAGGTCGTCGCCGAAATAGACCATCTCGCCCATCCGCGGCAGAATCGCGGCGATCTGGTAGATGTTGTATTCAAGTACCTTGTCGATGAGCACGCGGATTGTCTCGCCTTCTTCGGCGAAGTATATCATCGCGTTTTCAAACCCGCAGAGGTCGAGCAGCCGCAGATACATGAATCCGTGCGGCAGGCGGCCGTCGCGGTTTTTCGGTATCTCGAGGGCGAAGACGTCTTCCTCCGTCTTCAGCGGGTGTCCTTTGACTATCGCCTCGGCGCCGTCGATTTCGTTTTCCCAGACGCAGTTCCATTCGTCGATATAAATTCCCTTGTGGTAACTCGGCGGAAGATTTTCGATGATGCGGTCGAGGTCAACCTGCCGTCCCCCGAAAAACTGCGGGTATTGGTCGGTCAGGCGCTGGAGTTCGCTGCCGTATTTCAGCCAGGCGGAGGGAAGAATGCTGACGGAAACGGGTATCGTTTCGGGGTGCTGCATCTTTACGGCTTGGATGAGATTTGACATAAAAATTATTCCTCCCTTTGTAACCCGCGGCGCGCCGGTTATTCTGCAAGTTTTTTCGAAGAAAAACGTCGCCGTCGGCAAGTTCGGTTTCAGCTTGCGTTTTTTTCGGAGTTGATTTTGTTGAAAAGTTGTTTGGGAGTTGGATTTTTTTGTTTGGCCGTGTCGGAGTTTTCCACATAAATCAGTTGTTATATGCCCTCCGCCTGTGGAAAACTATGTTGAGTATGTGGGAAAGTATGATAAAAAATATATATAATGCGGGTTTTGCGGCGAAAACGCGATTGTTTTTCATGATATTCATGAGCTGTTAATAAACAAAGCGAAAACCTTTCCCGAAGCGCCGGTCAGAACATAACAACCGCTTTGCCGCAGTATTCTCTTGTAAACTCCGCTATTGCGTCCTGGTCGCCGGTGAGGCAGAGGGGCATATTGAGGGAGAGGAGGTTTTCTTTGAGGGCGTCCGCGTCTTCCTCCGAGTCGAGGCGCAGGACGGCGTAATCTTCTTCTAAGTTGTCGGCGAAGTCGTCGAAATCAATTATCGAGCTTACCGGAACGGCATGTTTTTTTGCGGTCGGCGAAATCTCGGCCGTCCTTGAGTTGGTGCAGGCGATGAGGGTTGAGTCGACGGGTTTGTAATTGAAGGCGTCGGGGTCGGATTTGTCGAGCAGTTCGCGGACGCCCTTTATATATTCGCCGTCGGCGCCGCAGCAGCCGCCGCAGACGAAGACGCCGAGGTCGATTATCTTCGAAATCCAGGGCAGAAACTCGTCCGGCTTCATTGAATATTCTCTCCGCCCGTCGGGCAGCTCAATCGGCTTTCCGGCGTTCGGCTTTGCCAGCAGCGCGACTCCGAGCCCCGCCGCGTAAGGTACGAGCTCTTTGAGGGCGTCGTATATCCTCTCCGGCCCGTCCGAGCAGTTGAAGCCGAAGATATTGACGCCGAGTTCGGCAAGCGTCAGAAGACAGCAGAGCGGGGTGTCGCCGCCGAGGGTGCGCCCGCCTTCGCCTATCGTAAACGACGCCATGACCGGCTTGTCGGAGACGGCTTTGAACGCCATGACGTTTGCGCGGCACTCGGCGAGCGAGATTTCCGTCTCGGCGAAAAACAGGTCCGCCATCGGCTCCATCGCTTCCGCCTGCTCTTTGTAGGCGTCGAAAATTTCATCGAAAGTCGCGTCGCCGTACGGCTCGAGGAAACGGCCGGACGGAGCGGTGTTGCCGGTCAGAAATACCGGCCGGTCGGCTCTGTCGGATGCGTTTCGCGCGTCGATGCCTTTTCGAGAGTAGCCTATCAATCGGCGGTTGAGCGGGGCGACTTCCGGGGGCTTGACTCCGCGGTGGCTGAGGCGGAAGCGGGAGCCGCCGAAGTTCGGCGAGTTTACGACATCGGCGCCGGCGTCGATAAATTCTCGCTGAACGTCGACTATCATTTCGGGATTTTCATCTATCCAGAGTTCGGTGGAAGCCCCTTTCGGCATACCCCGACGCTGCAGCGAGGTGCCGGTCGCGCCGTCAAGCGCAAGCGGGATCGGCAGAAATTCGGGGTAACGGTAGAATATCGAACGGAAAGACATTTCGTGCTCCTTTGCGGCGCGCCGCGTTAAATGTTTTTAATGAGTAAATATGCAATAATATCGCAACATTTTACATTTATATCTTGATTTTTGTATCCGATTGTGGTATATTATAGGGTAGATAGATTAACGGCGGATTAATGAAGTGAAAACTCACTCGTAAAATTCAACACCGCCGCGATATATATTATATGGAGGAAACTTCAAATGAAAAAGAATCTTTTCCGCATTATTCCCTTGTTATAGCCGCGCTTGCGGTTATCGCCGCAATCAGCTCCTGCGGCGGATCGGTAAACGACGTAGATAAGATCAAAGCCCGCGGCAAGCTCATCATGGCGACCAACGCCAGCTTCCCGCCCTTTGAGTTTGTCGACGGCAGCGAATATGTCGGCGTCGACGTCGATATGGCGAAAGAAATCGCCGCCGATCTGGGCGTTGAGCTTGAGATTTCCGACATGGAATTTGCGTCGATAATCGGCGCCGTTCAGTCGGGCAAAGCCGACTTAGGCATCGCCGGAATGTCGGTGAACGAGGAGCGCAAGCAGTCGGTTGATTTCTCGATTGAGTACACCAAGAGCCAGCTTTATATCCTCGTAAAGGCCGACAATGCCGATATCTTAGGACCCGACACCCTTGTTAACAAGACCATCGCCGTTCAGACCGGCACCACCTCCGACACCTTCGCTTCCGATGTCGAGGGCGCGACTATGCAGCGCTTCTCCAGCTTCCTTGACGCCGCTCAGGCGGTCAAGACCGGCAAGGCCGACGCCATGGTTGTCGACGTGCTGACCGCAGAAGCGATTATCGCCGAGAACGCCGACCTTAAGATGCTCGAAGAGCCGCTCGCCGACGAAGGCTACGCCATCGCCGTCGCCAAGGGCAACCAGACCCTGCTCGACGCCGTCAACGCAACTCTTACAAGGCTGATCGACGAAGGCAAGATCGAGGAATTCAAGACTAAATACGCTGGATAACGCTGAATAACCCGCGGAACGCGGGTTATTCGCGAGTTTCGCGAAGCGAAACGTCGCCGTTCCCGGATAAAGTCATTAATTTTGTTTTTTCTAAGGTAGGTTTTGCCAAAGGCAAAACCTATTAATCTGACGGCGGCTGCCGTTTCTTACTTATTTCACTATTCACTCTTAACTCTTACTTCATATGAACATATTCTCCCGCATCATTGAATTCATCACCGGCGGCTTTTCCCGCGTCGTTTCCGTCCTCTTCGGGCGGGGGCGGTGGAAGCTCATCGTCAACGGACTCGGAGTAACGCTGCTGCTTTCCTTATTCTCGGTGATTATCGGCACCGTTATCGGCACCGTTGTCGCCCTTATCAAGGTGGCGTATGTCAACCGTCCGAAATCGAAGCTTTTAAAGGCGCTGAATACCGCCGCGACATTTTATGTAAACGTCGTCCGCGGCACCCCGACGGTGGTTCAGCTGCTTATTATGAACTTCGTCGTCTTCGCAAGCTCGTCTAACATGATACTCATCGCGGTTCTGACTTTCGGCATCAACTCCGGCGCATATGTCTCCGAGATAATGCGCGCCGGCATCAACGCCGTCGACTACGGTCAGACGGAAGCCGGACGTTCGCTGGGACTCGGCGAATACGACACGATGAAAGAAATCGTCCTGCCGCAGGCGGTTAAGAACATCCTGCCCGCCCTCGGCAACGAGTTTATTACCCTTATCAAAGAGACGTCGATCGCCGGATATATCGCGCTTCAGGACCTTACCAAGGCGGGCGACCTGATACGCTTCGCGACCTACGACGCGTTTATCCCGCTTATCACGGTGGCGCTGATTTATCTTGTTATCGTGCTCGGGCTTACAAAGCTCGTTTCAATGCTTGAAAGGAGGCTTGCCAAGAGTGATAACCGTCGTTGACCTTCATAAATCATTCGGAGACAACCATGTCCTCCGCGGCATAAACGATACTATCGAACAGGGCGAGAAAGTCGTCGTCATCGGTCCTTCCGGCGGCGGAAAATCGACGTTTCTGCGCTGCCTCAACCTGCTTGAAAGGCCGACGTCGGGGCAGATTATCTTCGACGGCGAAGATATCACCGACCCGAAGTGCAATATCAACCTTGTCCGCCGGCGGATGGGGATGGTCTTTCAGAATTTCAACCTCTTTCCGCACCTGACGATACGCAAGAACATTACCTTAGCGCCGGTAAAGCTCGGACTGATGAGCCAGGCGGAAGCCGACGCGCGCTGCGACGAGCTTCTCCGGCGGGTGTCGCTTTCGGAAAAGGCGGAGGCTTATCCCGGCTCTCTTTCCGGCGGCCAGAAGCAGCGAATCGCTATCGTCCGCAGTCTTGCGATGAACCCCGACGTCATGCTTTTCGACGAGCCGACGTCGTCGCTTGACCCGGAGATGGTCGGCGAAGTTCTCGACGTCATGCGGGAGCTGGCGCAGAGCGGAATGACGATGGTCGTCGTCACGCATGAGATGGGATTTGCCCGCGAGGTCGGGACGAGGATATTGTTCATGGACAGGGGGATTATTCTTGAGCAGAATAGCCCGAAGGAGTTTTTCGCGAACCCGAAAGAGGATCGGACGAAGGAGTTTTTGTCGAAGGTTTTATAGGGAATCGGGCACCAACGGTTAATGACTTTACTTTGGGACGGCGATGTTTCGGCGAAGCCGAAACTCGCGACTTGCGCCGTACGGCGCAAGTCATGGATAGGGGGATTATTCTGGAACAGAATAATCCGAAGGAATTTTTCGCGAATCCGAAAGAGGAGCGGACGAAGGAGTTTTTGTCGAAAGTTTTATAAGGAATCGGACACCAACGGTTAATGACTTAACTTTGGAACAGCGATGTTTCGGCGAAGCCGAAACTCGCGACTTGCGCCGCAAGGCGCAAGTCAGAGATGATTTCGGCGAAGCCAAAACTCTCGCGTCCCGCACAGCGGGACGCAAAACTCTCGAATCCCCCGCGGGACGCGGGGGATTCAATTGTACTTGCAAAGCAAATGCATTTGTGGTATAATGTATTCAGATGCATATTTGAAAGCGAGGTGAAAAGATATGGCTTCAAAAGAAAATTCCACCATACGGATGGAACCCGAACTGAAAGCGCAGGCGGCGGCGCTGTTTAAATCTCTCGGAATGGATTTGAGCACCGCCACACGAATATTTTACATTCAGGCTTTGAGATGCAACGGTCTGCCGTTTGAAGTAAAGCTTGATGAGCCGAATTCCGTTACCCGCGCGGCTTTTGATGAGGGCGACCGACTGCTTTCCGATCCGAATGCCCTGCGATTCACCAATGTTGATGATCTGTTTGAAGAATTGAACTCATGATTAAATACGAAATCCAGCGGACGTCTCAGTTCAAAAAAGATTACAAGACAGCAGTCAAACGCGGTTGTGATATTGATAAGTTGAAAAAAGCCGTTACGATTCTTGCAAGCGGCGAGAAATTGCCCGATGTATACCGAGATCACGCACTAAGCGGAAAATACGGTGAATATCGTGAATGTCATATCGAACCGGATTGGCTGCTTATATATAAGATTTCGGAAAATGTGTTGATCCTTACTTTGTACAGAACCGGGACACACAGCGATTTATTCTGACTTGCGCCGGAGGCAAAACTCTCGAATCCCCCGCGGAACGCGGGGGATTCAATTATTCTGTTTTGCGAAGCAAAACACGATGTTTCAACAAAGTTGAAACTCGCCGAATAACACGCTCCGCGGGTTATTCAAATACCATCAGAAAAAACATAGATAAAGACTTAACTTTGGAACAGCGACGTTTTGCCGCAGGCAAAACTCGCGAATAATGTCGGCGCGGAAGCACCGACATTATTCAAATTAACAAAATGCTAACCACTTACCTCCCCGCTTGTTATATAATTAATTTATTCAAAAACATTTTACCGGTTATTTACCCGGTTTCGGAGGTTCAAATGAATAAAACAACGCTCAGGGCGGCTGCGGCTCTGTTGCTTTTCGCATTTCTTCTCTCATTTATATCCTGCGGCGATAAGCCGGCGGAAACAGCGCCTGTCAATCCGGAGACCTCGGCTGTGCCGGTCGAAACCGAACCCGCCGACCCGCTCGCTTCGTATGATTTGGGCGGCGACGTTATCCGCATCTACACCTCTGTCGACGCGACCGACGCCACCAACGCAAACGCCCTTATCGAGGGCAGCGGCGAGGAGAACGGGGAAGTCGTCAACGACGCCGTATACAAGCGGAATTTAGACGTCTCGGAGCTGCTCAATATAAACTACGAGTTTACCCACGCAAACGAGGACTATTTTTCGGTTCAGCCCGCGATACAGAAGATAGTCCTTGCCGGCGACGACGTCTACGACCTTATCGTCAACGACATCTACCCGCTCGCGAACCTCGCGCTGGAGGGGATGTTCCGCGACGTTTCGCAAAATCCGGTCTTCGATTTTGAGGCCGGTTACTGGCGGCAGGAATATATGAAAGACCTTTCCGTCGTCGGCGAGACGCAGTTTATTATGGCGGGCGACTACTTTATGGACGTGCTTTGCTCGGCGCACGCGCTTTATTTCAACAAGCAGCTGATAGAAAACATCAAAGGCGACCCCGATTATGTCTACAAATTAGTGCTTGACGGCGAATGGACAACCGACGCTTTCCTCGGCGTCTCAAGCGCCGGATATCAGGACCTGAACGGCGATACCAAGCGGAATCGCGGCGATATCTGGGGCTTTTCCTGCATCGGAATGTGGGGCGCAGCGGTTCCGTTCATGCTTTGCGGCGACCTTGAGTTCGTCTCCCGCGACGAGAGCGGCGGCGTCACCGGCTACGCGCTGAACAACGAGCGGGCGGCGACGGCTCTCGGCGTCATGAAGAATATTTTCTACGACGACGCGACTTATCCCGATTTTACCGACATACCGTCGATGGTGTCGAATTTCGCCTCCGGTCTTTCGGTGTTCGTCGGATATCAGCGGGTCGGCGACTTCGACTCCTACCGCGACACCGAATTTGACATCGGCATAGCGCCGTATCCCAAGCTGGACGCGGAACAGGAAAGATACGTCACCGCCACCCACGACACTACCGAAATAGGCGTCATCCCGATAACTTCGTCGAAATACGACAACGCCTGCGTTGCGGTAGAGGCGCTCTGCCGCGAGACGGAAAGGACGGTTCTCCCCGCCTATTACGAGACGGCGCTCAAGATAAAATACGCCCGCGACGACATCACCTCGCAGATGCTCGACATCATCCGCGGCAACATCCGCGTCAGCTTCCCGACCGCCTACAACGGCTACATGAACAGCGATTTCCTCTATAACGTCTTCTCCGTCCCGCTGAGCGGCGGCTCGGCAGATTTCGCGTCGAACATGGCGAAGATAGAAACCCGCGCCGACGCGACGATTGAGAAGATGATTGAGCAGATGGAGTCGATAGGAGATTGATTTGTCTTGCCTTGAATAACCACAGGGCGGTTATACAAGGTGTCCGAAAAGAAACGGCGCGATGAGAGGGAGTTTGTTTTAAATCACATATAAAATGGCAATATTGTCCAACCTGACCGCAATTTATTATATTGACTTTTGTATGAATTTACTTTATAATATTTTGTAACATATTGATATGCGCTGCAATTTAATTGCCGATATGAGGGGGGTATAACTTTGAAAATGAAAAAGACTCTTATCACAGCCGTTTTGCTGCTGACTTCCATGCTGCTCTTTATGTCTGCCTGTTCTTCCGAAAGCGCCGTTACAATCGAGACATTACCGGCGGCACAAACCGAAACCGAAACGGAAGACGCCGACGTTTTTCCCGTTATAAATTGGGGCGGCCGCGCTTTCAACATTATTTCCCGCGGGAGTGATTACGGCGCCTGGGAATCGTTTGACGTATTTACCGAAAATCAGACGGGCGAGCCGATAAACGATGCGGTTTGGGAGAGAAATAACATTATTTTTGACAGATACGGCATAGAGATAAAGGAAACCAAGCGGGATAAACTTGCGGACACCATAAAAAGTTTGGTTATGGCGGGAGACGCCGAATTTGACGCGGCGGTAACATCCGGCGCGGATGCGTCCGCTCTGTCTTCCGAGAACTATCTTGTGAACCTTCGTTCTCTGCCGGATTTGGATCTTTCTCATGAGTGGTGGGATCAGAACGCCGCGCGGGACTTTTCTTTCGGAGATAGGCTGTTCTTCGGCGTAAGCGATTTTCTGATTTCCGACAAGGACGGCAGCTGGGTATATGTTTTCAACAAAAGACTTGCCGACGATTTGGGGATTGAATATCCTTATCAGATGGCAAAGGACGGCAGCTGGACTTATGATCAGATGCACCGTCTTGCAAGCGCCGCCGTCGCCGATCTTGACGGCGACGGAGTTATGAAGCCGGGGAAAGACCGTTACGGAATCGCTACCGAAGAATATGATACCTACGCGGCTTTTTTCTACAGCGGAGCTCGTATATTTGGTATCGGCGACGACGGATATCCCGAATATACCTTCGCAAGCGAGCGGAATTTCACGGCGTATAACAAATATCTTGAGCTTTTCGTAAAGGATAGCTCCTTATACTTTGCCAAATATAAAACGGAGAGAGAAGCTTTTGCGAACGGACAGGCGTTATTTAAGGGGTATACGCTGCTCGGCGTACGCGGAGAGGAATTTCGGGCGATGGAAGATGACTTCGGAATTATTGTGGCGCCGAAATACGACGAAGGGCAGAAAAACTACGGGCATATCGTTTCAATCGGCACTTCCGGTTCTGTTATCTGCGTTCCGCTTACCGCGCCTGATCCCGATTTCACCGGATACGCTCTTGACGCCGTCTCCGGCGAATCTACCGGGACTTTGCTTGACACGTATATCAACAAAGGATTCAACGGAAAATATCTTCGGGATGAAGAATCCTGCGAGATGCTTCGGCTTTGTCTTGAAAGCCGCGTATACGATCTTTCTATCATCTACACCAAGTGGGGCGGTCTTTTTACGAAGTTGTATGGTTTAACTCATAATACTAAAATTGACCTTGCATCGCTGAATGCGTCTGTGGAAGATTCGGTACGGCAGTCTTTGCAGGAAATGATTGATATGTATAAAGATATTGACTGATGAGCTTATCGCAGGCAATCTGTCGGCGCATAGCGCCGACTTTTAATTAAGGAGAAAAGGTATTATGACGCCAAAAGATATGTGGAACGAACGGCTCAGCTTTATCTGGTACAACGACCGAGAAATCTTTTCTTTCAAAGAGGAAGATTTTGATAAGCTTGCAAAGTCTTACGCGGAAAGCGGAATAACGATTGTAATAACGTTCAGCTCGACCCATTTCCGGTACAGCTTTTCGCGGCATCTGGATAAAATATTTGCCTGTCTTAAAAAGCTGACGGATGCCTGCCACAAATACGGCATCAAGGTGGTTGAACACGCCAGCGCCCATCTTACCTACAATCCTTTGAATGAAAAAGATTGGGAAGAAATCAGGGGAGACTTCAAAACCCGTCTGTCATCGATGGATTCATGGCCGGGTTTTGAGGAGTTTGCCGCGGATGACGACGCTGTGATGAACAACGGATATAAAATTCGCGAGTTCCGGCAGATTAACGGACGCACCGGGAAATGGACGAGAAGCCCGTATGAAGGGTATTGCTTCTGTTTCAACAACCCGTATTATCGGGAAAGCTATCTTATGTATCTGGATGAGATGTACGACCGTACCGGCGTTGACGGCTATATGGCGGACGATCAGCAGTATTATGAGGAAGGCTGCGCCTGCGAGCATTGCCGGAAGTTGTTTAAGGAAGAAACCGGTTATGATTTGCCGTATCCGGAAGATTGGGATGAATTTTACTCAAATTACGAAAACCCGGCGTTTGTGGCGTGGAAAAAGTTCAAAATCAAGTCGATTGAGCGTTTTGAGCGGGATATCTATAATCATTTTCTGGAGCGGGGCGTTAAAATGCTTCGTCCGAATTACATTTCGAGTATTATCCTCTCCAACTGGTCGAGTCATAATTTTGAATCGGCGTCTGACCTCTGGGATTTCGTTTTCCAGGAAAACTGTTTTGCTTCAATTATCCGTTATTCATTCTATGATTATATGGCGGAGGCTCTTCAGCGGTACGCAATGTGCGAATGGAAAGGCAGCCCGTCTTTGTCGCTGTTCTATCCGGACAGGTACGATTCTTTCTACTTCAGCTGGGCGCTGTCGGTGACATGGGGACAGCTGCTTCTGGCGACGGCGGAAGGCTCTCACAACACCGATTTTGAAAAGGAATTCCGGACTTTTGAAAAGGAACACAAAAGACTTTATACCGACCCCAAAAAACTGAGCGACATTACTTTTTATCATTCGACAAAGACCAGAGACCTCACCGACTCTCGGCATAACATGACGACGCTTCTCTCGGCGATCAAATGCGCGTACATGGCGGGGTATTCGCTGAACATGACATTTGATTACAGCCGCGACGAGGATGTATTAAAGCACAAATGTATCGTCTGCGCCGGCGTCGCCATGGTTTCCGACTCGGAACTTGAACGCTTTGCCGGATACGCGGCTTCCGGCGGAAAACTTATTATTTTAGGGCAGTTTGCGATTTACAAAGAAGACGGTTCCCGAAGACAATTTGCGGATATTGCGGCGGCTTTCAAAGACGGGTTTGAAAAAGTCGCTTATCTTCCGGAATATGACTATACGCACGGGTTCGGGAGTTTCTGGGCGCCCCGCAGGACTGATCCGGACGGGATTACACAAGCGGATTTTTCATCGCTGCCCGCCGTCAAAGCAAAAGGCAGGCAGATATTTGATTTCCTGTTCGGCGAAGACAAAAAAGTCGTTTCGTACGCCGGAACGGAGGCGGATTTGCTGACTGGGGCGTTCCGAACAGACGGCGGCTATGTTGTGAACATCACCAATATAACCGGCTGTTTTCCGGAGGGGAAAGCGAAGATATCGCACCGCGATACCATTCCGGCGTTTATGAAATCCGCCGCGAAATTGGATGCTTTCACCGTCACTCTGCGCATAACTGAGAAGATTGAAAAAGCATACCTTGTCTCTCCCGAAATTGAAAACAGCGTCCCGCTGCCGTTTATCCGGCATGAAGACCGCGTTGAAGTCGTGATTCCGGGGGGATATTTCAGCGGGTACGCGGCGGTAGTTTTAAAATAACCCGCAGAAAAAACAATTAATGACTTTACTTCGGAACGGAGAGTTTTGCCTCCGGCAAAACTCTCGAATAGCGCTCTGCGCTATTCAAAACACCAATTAATGACTTAACTATCCGGCGGCGAGTTTTGGCGGAGCCAAAACTCGCATAATTAACAAATAGTTCATGTAAATTTGACGTAATTATTATATAATTGATTGTGACCTGATACAACATAATATACGCCGAGGTCGGTGCAGCGCCGGGGACGACGCCGATACCGGGGGCGGCGGTAAAAAAGGGGGAACTGATATGAACAAAACATTACTGCGGCTTATTTCCTTGCTGCTTCTGGCTTCTATGGTTGCGGGGGGTGTTCTGGCGTGCGGCGATTCGGGGAAAGACCCGGCAGTTGACACCGCCGCTGCCGACACTACCGCCGAAGAAACGGAAGCGCCGGACCCGCTGGCGGCGTACGACTTAGCCGGCGATACCATCCGAATCTACACATCCATTGACGCGACCGACTCCACCAACGCCAACGCCCTTATCGAGGGCACCGGCGAAGAGAACGGCGAGATTGTAAACGACACCGTTTACAAGCGCAATATGGACGTCAGCGAACTTTTGAACGTTCAGTTCGAGTTCATTCCGGCATCTGAAACCTATTCGACGGTTCAGACCGCCATCTCAAAGATAGTTCTTGCCGGAGACGACGTTTACGACCTCATCATCAACGACATCTTCCCGATGGCAAACTTAGCGCTTGAAGGAATGTTCCGAGACGTCTCAAAGCATCCGGTATTTGATTTTGAAGCCGAATACTGGTGGCATGAATACATGAAGGACCTTTCGGTTGTCGGCGACACACAGTATATCATGACCGGCGACTTCTTCATGGACGTGCTCTGCTCGGCGCACGCGCTCTATTTCAACAAACAGCTTATCGAGAATATGATGGGCGACCCCGATATAATCTATAAAAAGGTGCTTGACGGAAAATGGACCTGCGATGAGTTCCTCGCCATTTCCAGCGCAGGATATCAGGACCTCAACGGCAACACCAAACCCGACATGGGCGACCTTTGGGGCTTTACCTGCATCGGAATGTGGGGTTCCGCAATGCCGTTCATGGTCTGCGGCGACCTTGAATTCGTCAGCCGCGATCCCGACGGTTCGATAAACGGCTACGCTCTCAACAACGAGCGCGCGGGGCGTACCCTTGTTATGCTAAACGATGTTTTCCACGACCCGGCGACCAACACCGGACTCGGTGATATCCCGTCGCTTGTCGCTAACTTCACCTCCGGTCTTTCGGTATTCGTCGGTTATCAGCGCATCGGAGATTTCGCCAACTTCCGCGATACCGAGTTCGACGTCGGCGTCGCTCCGTATCCGAAGCTTGACGAGCTTCAGGAGAGATATGTTACCGGTTCGCACGACACCACCGAAATCGGCGTCATCCCGGTGACCTCATCCAAGTTCGACAACACCTGCGTCGCCGTCGAGGCGCTCTGCCGCGAGACCCACCGCCAGGTGCTGCCCGCCTACTACGAGACCGCGATGAAGGTAAAATACGCCCGCGACGATATCACATCCCAGATGCTCGACATCCTCCACGAAAATCTTCGGGTCAGCTTCCCGACCGCCTATAACGGCTATCTCGGCGGAATTTTCCTGAACGATCCTTTCGCGACTCCGCTTTCAAAGAAGAGCACCGACTTTGCCTCCGCCATGGCGAAGATCGAGTCGAAAGCCGCGAAGAACATCGAGAAGATGATCGAGACCTATATGACAAATATGGGTTGAATTGAATAATGTCGGTGCTTCCGCGCCGACATTATTCGCGAGTTTTGGCTTCGCCAAAACGTCGCCGCTCCCGGATAAAGTCATTAATTGGTGTTTTGAATAGCGCGAAGCGCTATTCGCGAATTTTGGCGAAGCCAAAATCATCTCTGACTAACGCTTCGCGTTAGTCGCGAATATTTCCTGCGGAAATATATCGCAGTCGGACGGTTAAGTCATTATCGGTGTTTTACTTAAAAAATGCCGAAATTGAATTGCCAATTCCCAATCCCTTTCTTTCTGTATCGAAACGCCGGACGGATTTTACCTCCGGCGTTTCGTACGCTTGCTTTTCGTACGCTTGCGAAGCAAGCGTACGAGCGAATATTTCCTGCGGAAATGAATAACCGCGGAGCGGTTATTCTGCGAGTTTTGACTGTGTCAAAACATCGTGTTTTGCTGCGGTAAAATCATTTATTGAAAATATAGGCGTTATGTTCCGGTGTTTTTCAGAAAATTTACATTTTTCTTAATTGACATACCGTTCAAAATGTGGTATAATAACTCTACCTCTCCGGAGAGGCTTTTTTTTCGTCTTTATCCGGACAGAGGGAGATAGTATTAATCGATTGCCCGCGCCCGAGGCTTTTAGCCGCCGGAGGGCAAAATACACGGAGGTAAAACCATGCGTGTTAAAATCACCCTCGCTTGCAACGAGTGCAAGCGCCGCAACTACGACACGACCAAGAACAGAAAGAACACCCCCGATCGCGTCGAGTTGAGCAAGTATTGCCGCTTCTGCAAGAAGCATACCGATCACCGCGAGACAAAGTAAGCGGGGACGAAATGGCAGATAATGAAAAGACGGTCGACAAGGCCGTGAAAACCGCTAAGCCGGCAAAACCGGCGAAGCCGAAGAGCTCAAAGCCGAGCGTCAAAGATCGCGCCGCGAAGTTTATCCGCGAATATCGCAGCGAACTTAAGAAAATCGTCTGGTTTTCAAGGGAAGCTACTTTGAAGAGCAGCGTTTTCGTGATTATTTCGCTTCTTATTTGCGCGATTGTTTTAGGCGTCACCGATTTCACCCTCTCAAAGGCGATTTTAGCCCTTGGGAAGCTGATTTGAGCGCAGAAAAATGAGCGATTTCGGCAATTCCACCGACATAGCCTGGTATGTGGCGCACACCTACTCCGGCTATGAAAACAAGGTGAGAGACAATATCCTTAAGATCCTTGAAAACCGCCCCGAAATGAAGGAAAAAATCCTTGAGGTGCAGGTTCCGACCATCACCCGTATAGAAAAGCAGGACGGCGTTGAGGTTGAGGTCGAGGAGAAAGTCTACCCCAGCTATGTGCTGGTAAAAATGATGATGACTGACGAGACGTGGCACGTTATCCGCAATATCCGCGGCGTTACCGGTTTCGTCGGCCCCGGCGCCCGTCCGGTCCCGCTTACCGAAGCGGAGATCGCCTCGATAGGAATTGAGGAAGTCAAGCCCGAGCTGTCTTTCCGCGAAGGCGACAGCGTAAGGGTAAAGAGCGGTCCTCTCGCCGGATATCTGGGCGTTGTCGATTCGATAACGGAAGATTTGAAGACGGTCAAGGTGATAACCTCCATCTTCAACCGCGAGACGACTATCGAGCTTCCGTCATCCGACATCGAGCCGGTCATCAAGTAAGCCGCCAAAACCGCAAGCAGGTTATGCGGCAGAGACCCTTTCGTGGGAGGAAGATAAATATTTTCATGTCTTCCGAGTAACCACAAAGCGGCGGAGTTCCCGCCGCAACAGGAGGAACTTTAATCCATGGCAAAGAAAATTACGGGATATGTAAAACTCCAGCTTCCCGCCGGCAGAGCTACCCCTCAGCCGCCGGTAGGCCCCGCCCTCGGTCAGTACGGCGTTTCGATAGGCAACTTTACAAAGGAGTTTAACGAGAAGACCAAAGACCAGATGGGACTTATCATCCCCTGCGTCATCACGATTTACGCCGACCGCACTTTCACCTTCATCCTCAAGACCCCGCCGGCTTCCGTTCTTATCAAGAAAGCCGCCGGAATCGAGACCGCCTCCGGCGTTCCGAACAAGGAGAAGGTAGGAACCATCACCAAGGCTCAGATCGAAGAGATCGCGAACACAAAGAGACCCGATCTCAACGCCGCTTCCCTCGAAGCCGCCATGAGCATGATAGCCGGGACTGCCCGTTCAATGGGTGTCAAGGTAGTTGACTGAGGAGGGAACAATAATGTCATTCAAAGGTAAGAGATATCAGGACTCCGCGAAGCTCATAGAGAAGGGCAAGGTATACGACCCGGAAGAGGCGCTTACCCTTGTCTGCGAGACCGCGAAGGCGAAGTTTGACGAGACAATAGAAATTCACCTGCGCATGGGCGTTGACTCCCGTCAGGCGGATCAGCAGATCCGCGGCGCAGTCGTCCTTCCGAACGGTATCGGCAAATCCGTTCGCGTCCTCGTTTTTGCGAGAGGAGACGCGATTCAGCAGGCGCTCGACGCCGGAGCTGACTATGCCGGCGGCCAGGAATACGCCGACAGAATCCAGAACGAAAACTGGTTCGATTTCGACGTTATCATCGCCACCCCCGATATGATGGGCGTTATCGGCCGTCTCGGCCGTATCTTAGGTCCGAGAGGACTTATGCCGAACCCGAAGGCAGGCACCGTCACCCCCGACGTTGCAAAAGCCGTTGAAGAAGCTAAAGCCGGTAAGATCGAGTATCGTCTCGACAAGAGCAATATCATTCACTGCGTTATCGGCAAGGCCAGCTTCGGTCAGGAAAAGCTCCAGGGCAACTTCGACACCCTTATCGGAGCTATCAACAGAGCCAAGCCCGCCGCCGCGAAGGGGCAGTATATCAGAAGCTGCGTCGTCGCGTCCACCATGGGCCCCGGCATAAAAATCAATACTGCAAGACTTTGAGTTTGGTTGAAGCTCTCCCGTTCGGGAGAGCCTTTTTTCAACCAAACTCGCGAATATTTCCTACGGAAATATATCGCCGCCGGATAGTCAAGTCATAGTTTATGTTTTTTCTAAGGTAAGTTTCGGCGAAGCCGAAACTTTAATCGGCAACATTTTAAATTTTGCTTCGCAAAATTATCTTTGACTTGCGCCAGGCGGCGCAAGTCGCGAGTTTCGCCTGCGGCAAAATCATCTCTGAATAGCGCTTGCAGCGCTATTCGCGAGTTTCGCCAAAGGCGAAACATCGCCGTTCCGAAGCAAAGTCATTAATTGTGTTTTTTCTGACGTAGATTTTACTGCGTAAAATCAATTTATTGAAAATATCATCAAAAAAGGTGTTATTTGTCCGAAAAGTTTTGAAAGTCAAGAAAACTTTTTCAAAAGTTTTCTTGTAGGGGTATGGGGACGAAGTCCCCATTATATAAAAAATGGAAAACAAAAAATATAAATTTCGATATTATTACGGCCTTATCGCCTTTGTTGTTTCGGTTGTTTTACTGATATTTGTCTGCGGGCCTTTGCAGCTGCAGTTCGGGATGGCGGGATTGGCCGCTACCGAGATAATATTGCTGCTTTTGGCGGTCGGGGCGGCGCTTCTGACAAAGAAGCTTACCGGAACGAGTCTGAAAGAGATATTCCCGATAAGGGTGCCGAACCCGCGGCAGATTTTAGGTTCGGTTCTCATATATTTCGGCGGATACGCGCTGATGCTGTCGTCGGCGTATCTGTCGATGTTCTTTTTCCCGGAGGCGATGGAGATAGCGACGCAGTTGTCCGATTTCACGACGACGGTGCCGTTTCCGCTGGCGATACTGATAACCGCCGTCATGCCGGCGATCTGCGAAGAAGCGCTGCACAGGGGGTTCATAATGGCGTCTTTCCGGACGCTCAGGGACGAGCCGCGGCTTAAGGGCAAAGAAACGCTCGCGCGGGCGCTTGTCGTCGGGCTGTGCGGCATTATTTTCGGGCTGTTCCACCTCGATCCGACGCGGCTGATTCCGACGGCGATTCTGGGCGCGGTCTTTGCGTATATGAACATCAAGACGGAGAGCATTTTGCCGTCGGTGATAATGCACTTCACGAACAACGTCTTTTCGGTTATCAGCATGTATGCGATGTCGGCGCTGCAGCAGGCGGTGCCGGAGGAGCAGCTTGAAGCGGCGCTGGAGGCGGCGGAGGCGGCTTCATCCTCTTCAATGTTCTCCGATTTAAGAGCGGTGGCGGGACTTGCCCTGATTTTGACCGGAGTGGCGCTGCCGCTGCTCTACGGCGGGATAAAGATGCTCAACCCGAAGAAGCGCGGGTTCGCAGGAGTTTATCCGACATATCCGAATTATCCGACGGGCAATCAAACTTCGCCTGCCGGCGGCGGCAGTCCGATTTACGGCGAAAATCCGCCGCAGGGATACGTCGTGACGCAGGACGGCGATGTTTTGGACGCTTCGAGCGGGGAAAATGCGTATGCGGAGCAGGAACCCGCGGCGCAGAAGTCTTCGGCAAGCCCGCTTGCAAAGGCTGTTGCCGTCGGGCTGACGTCGCTTGTACTGATTGTCGGAGGAAGCGTTCTTATAGCGATGTCGGACACAATGCCGGCGGAGAGACCGTTCTCGTTTGAGCAGCGTATTGATGAGGAAACGGCGGTTTCTGAAACGACTTTCGCATCTGAATAACCGCTTTGCGTTAGTCGCGAATATTGCCTTCGACAATATATCGCCGCTGGACGGTTCAGTCATTACCGGTGTTTTGCCAAAGTGAGGATTATACAAAATGATTGAATATCTGATAAACCCCTGTTCGGGTGTGAAAATCGACGTTAAGAAAGAGCAGCTGAATAACCGCTTTGCGGTTATTCGAGAGTTTTGCCTGCGGCAAAACGTCTCCGCACCAAAGCAAAGTCATTATCGATGTTTTGCCGAAGTGAGGATTATACAAAATGATTGAATATCTGATAAACCCCTGTTCGAGTGTAAGAATCGATGTCAAGAAAGAGCAGACGATAACCGTTATCGACCTTGAGGGCGGGCAGGTTGCAGACTTCTTTGCCGTATCCGCCGAGAACTCCGGCGAATTTCTCTCTGCCGGAGTTACGATTGACGTTAACGAATCGCTGCGGCTGGGTGTCGGGAGCGTGATTTACACAAACCTTTATCGACCGATGTTTGAAGTCGTTTACGACGACGTCGGGGAGCATGACCTTATCCATCCCTGCTGCCGGACGGAGATGTATGACTTCTTTTATAAAAACGGCGTGGGGCATCCGAACTGTCTTGACAACATAAATGAAGCTTTGAACATCCGTCGGGACGAAATTACGGCGGTGAATTTGTTCATGTATACAAAAATATCCCCGTCGGGGAAGATTTCCGTTGAAGAGCCGAAGTCGAAAGCGGGGGACAAGATTGTCTTAAGGGCGCTGATGGATGTCACGCTCGGAGTCGCCGCCTGCAGCGTTTCGGAGAGCAAGTGCAACAGCGGCAGGTGCACGGCGATTATGGTGAAAGTTGAATAACCTGCGTCCCGCAGGTTATTCGCGAGTTTCACCAAAGGTGAAACGTCGCTGTTCCCGGATAAAGTTATTAACTATGTTTTCTCTGATGTAGGTTTCGCCTTTGGCAAAACCAATTTAACAAAAAATCAGCTCCGAGGTTTGATTACCGAACCTCGGAGCTTTTTTATTTCTCTTATCTTACTTATCCAGATTAGCCTCAAGCTTATCCAGCTCGTCGTACAGCTCTTTCGGTACTCTGTCGCCGATGAAATTGAAGAATTCGCGGATGGAGGCGCAGTCTTCCTTCCATGCTTCTTTGTCAACCGAAAGCAGTTCGCGGACGGTGTCGATGGTGACGTCGTCGAGGCCTTCGATGTTGATGTCGGAAGGTTTGGGCAGGTAGCCTATGGCGGCTTCGTCGGCGTCGACTTCGCCGGCGGCGCGGCTGAGGACCCAGAGGACTACCCGCATATTTTCGCCGAAGCCCGGCCAGATGAAGCGGCCTTCGTCGTCGGTGCGGAACCAGTTGACGTTGAAGATTGCGGGTTTATTGGTGATGACCTTGCCCATATCGAGCCAATGGCGGAAGTAGTCGCCCATGTTGTAGCCGGTGAAGGGGCGCATCGCCATCGGGTCGCGGCGGACTACGCCGACGGCTCCCGCGGCTGCCGCGGTAGTCTCCGACGCCATGATAGCGCCTACGAAGACGCCGTGCTGCCAGTCGCGCGCCTGATATACCAGCGGAGCGGTGCGGGCGCGGCGGCCTCCGAAGATGATCGCCGAAATCGGAACGCCGGCGGGGTTGTTGAACTCGGGGCTGATGCAGGGGCAGTTCTCCGCCTTCGCGGTGAAGCGGGAGTTGGGGTTGGCGGCGGCGGTCGACTTGTCCTTCTTGTCGTACATCGAGATGTTCCAGGGGCTGCCCTTCCATTCGAGCAGGTTATCCGGCGGCTCTTTGGTAAGTCCTTCCCACCAGACGGTCATGTCGTCGGTCTTGAGGGCGACGTTTGTGAATATGCAGTCTTTGCGGGTGGTCGCGAGGGCGTTCGGGTTGGACTGCTCGTTTGTTCCGGGAGCGACTCCGAAGAATCCGAATTCCGGGTTGACCGCCCAGAGTCTGCCGTCTTTGCCGACGCGCAGCCAAGCGATATCGTCGCCGACCGTCCAGGCTTTGTAGCCCTGTTTGCGGTAAACTTCCGGCGGAATCAGCATCGCGAGGTTCGTCTTGCCGCAGGCGGAGGGGAATGCGCCGGCGATGTATCTGGTCTCGCCGTTCGGATATTCAATTCCCAAAATAAGCATATGCTCGGCGAGCCAGCCTTCCTTGCGTCCGAGGTAGGAGGCGATTCTGAGCGCAAAGCACTTTTTGCCGAGGATGACGTTCCCGCCGTAGCCGGAGTTAACCGACATTATGGTGTTGTCCTGCGGGAAGTGAACTATATATCGATTTTCAAGGTCTCTGTCGGCGACGGCGTGGAGGCAGCGGACGAAGCTTTCGTCGATAACTTCGGCGACTTCCTTTCCGGCGCGGGTCATGATGAGCATATTGAGAACGACGTAAATCGAGTCGGTGATCTCAATGCCTATCTTTGCGAATTCCGAGCCGACGACGCCCATCGAATAGGGAATTATATACATCTTGCGGCCTTTCATAGAGCCGCGATAGAGCTTGTAGAGCTTTTCATACATCTCGTCGGGATCCATCCAGTTGTTGACGTTTCCGGCTTCCTCCTGGGTGGGGGTGCAGATGTAGGTGCGGTCTTCGACGCGCGCGACGTCGTTTACCGCGGTTCGGTGGTAGTAGCAGTTGGGGAGCAGCTCTTCGTTGAGCTTGATAAGCTCGCCTGTTGAGCAGGCTTCGCGGCGGAGCTCTTCGGCTTGTTCTTCGGTGCCGTCTATCCAGGTGATGCTGTCCGGCTGAGTCAGGGCAGCCATCTCTTCGATCCAGTCGAGAACTACTTTGTTGTCGGTAAGATGAGCGTTGGTGTATTTATTCAAAACACGGAACCTCCTAAGTTTGAGATGGAATAAAAAATCTATTTAAAATAAAATTGTTGTTTTGGGAAAAATAATATTTTTCGGCCGCGGGCTTTTGCTTGTTTTTTGCCGGCGCTTACAGGTCTTCGAGCGCGTCGAGCGCTTCTGAATAATCGTATTCGTCGTCGAAGTCTTCGGGGTCTATGTTGTATTCCCGGTCATAATATTCGCGCCACGAAGCTTCTTCCTCGGTTTCGGGGGGGTCTTCGTTTAAAAGGGCAAAGTAGTTGCGGTCAAATTCGTCGTCGTTAACTAACTTATCAACAAAGACAATGAACGCATCGTTAAACGCATCGAGAAATTCTTTTTCGGTGGCGTAATTTTTGGAGTATATGCCATAGTCATTGGCGAAATCTTCGATGCATGAGTCGTCTTCGATTATGTCGGAATATTCGATGCCGTAAGCGTAAAGTTCGTCGTCTTCGTAGTCCTCATCGTCTTCGCAGCATCGGTAGCAGTCTTGGGTTACTTCATTAAAGATGTTGAAAGCGAACCATTGTTCATCCGGAAAACTCCAGTTTTTCTCCGACATTTTCAAGCCCTCCTTTCGGAAAATCCACGGTTATATGTCGAAAAAATCTCAAAGCGCCGTGTCCGGTTTTCGGTGGGGGTGATATCGCCGGAAAAGGCGCGAATTTGCGAAAAACTTAATCCGGTAAAATTCAAAAACTACTTTTATTATATCACAAGCGGCCGGTTCTTACAAGCGATTATTTGTTAAAAAACATATTTAATACGATTATTTTTCGGCGAATTTCCTTAAAATGAGGTGGGGAATTTGTGTATAAGCACAAAAAACCGGTATATATCAAGAGTAAGTGCGGTAAAAAGATAATTCGATATTAATTAACAATTAGGATATTGAACATCATGTCGAACCGTGATACAATGAACACATGAACAACCATTCATATGAACAGGTGAGAAAAATGATGAAAATAAACGAAAATACCGGTGAAGAAATTTTTGTTACCGCCGGTATTGCCGATGTCGAAAATTCCTCTATCGCCGCCGATTTGCCCGACGAGGAGACGCTTTGCGAGGTGGCGGAGCTGTTCAAGCTGTTCGCCGATTCGACCCGGATACGGATTTTATACGCGCTGGCGGCCGCCGGAGAGCTTTCGGTGACGGGAATTGCCGAGGAGCTTGAGATGAGTCAGTCGGCGATATCGCATCAGCTGCGGCTGCTGCGCCGCTCAAGGCTGATACGGGTGCGACGCGAGGGGAAGAATATGTTTTATTCCCTTGCCGACGACCATGTGCGGACGATTTTGGGGATGGGGATTGAGCATGTCAATGAATAGGCGGACGCCGCAGGCGTCCGCCGAGAGTTTCACCTTCGGTGAAACATCTCAGTCCCAAAGTTAAGTCATTAACTGCGTTTTTTCTAAGGTAGATTTTGCCTTCAGCAAAATCAATCGATCGCGCCGCCATGACTTGCGCTGTAAGCGCAAGTCGCGAATATTGCCGTTGGCAATATATCGCAGTTCCAAAGTTTAGTCATTACTTATGTTTTTTCTATAGGTAGATGAATAACCGCTTTGAGGTTATTCTACGAGTTTCGCTATGTGAAACATCGTGTTTTGCTTTCAGCAAAATCAATTAATTGAATAAATGCGGAGAGGTTATTCGAGAAAACAGAGGGTATATTTATGGGTGACATACATAAGATAAATGAAACCGAGCCGGATGAATCCTGCTGTCACAGCCACGGTCACGATCACGACCACGACGGTGACGACGATTTTTGCGAAATCGGGAGATGCGGGTGTTGCGATGAGCGCCATACGTCCGTTAAAACTCAAATCGCAATTCTTGCGGTTACGGCGGTTCTTTTTGTCGCGGCTATGGCGATTTCTCATTTCCTGACTTTGCCCGAATGGGGAAAGGCGCTGATTTTCGCCGTTCCTTATCTTATCTGCGGCGGAAATGTGCTTATAAATTGCTTTAAAAACATTGTCCGCCGTCGGTTCTTTGAAGCGGAAACGCTGATGACTGTCGCTACACTCGGAGCTTTCGCTATCGGCGAATATCCGGAAGCCGTCGCCGTTATCTGGCTGTTTCGTCTTGGAGAGCTGCTGGAGGGGCTGGCGACCGACCGCGCGAGCAATTCGATTAAGGCGCTTGTCGACATCCGCCCCGACGAGGCGGAGATTGAACGCGGCGGCAGGACCGAGAGGGTTCGGGCGGATTCGGTTGAAGTCGGGGCTGTTATCGTGGTGAGAGCCGGGGCGCGGGTGCCGCTTGACGGCGAAGTTATCGAAGGGGAGACCGAGCTTGATACCTCCGCTCTCACCGGCGAAGCGATACCCCGGGCGGCTCTGCCCGGCGACACGGTATATTCCGGTTCGGTGAACCTTGTGTCGCCGGTTCGGGTGAGGGTTACAAAGACTGCCGGAGATTCGGCGGCTTCGAGGATACTCGGGATGGTTCGGGAGTCGCTTTCGGCAAAATCGAAGGCGATGAGCTTCACCGAACGGTTTTCCCATATCTATACCCCGGCGGTCGTCGCGGCTGCGGCGCTGCTTTCGCTGATTCCGCCGCTGGTCTCCGGCGATTTTGCGGCGAATTTCGGGAAATGGTTCTATCGCGCGCTTGAATTTTTAGTGGTGTCCTGCCCCTGCGCGTTTGTGATTTCGGTGCCGCTGACATTTGTCGCCGGACTCGGCGCCGCTTCAAAGGCGGGGGCGCTGATAAAAGGTTCGAATTATCTTGAGCTGCTCGCGAAAGCCGAAACCGTTGTTTTCGACAAGACCGGCACCCTGACCACCGGAAGTTTCTCGGTTACCGAAATTAAAGCGGCGGAGGGGGTATCTGAAACTGAGCTGCTGCGGGAAGCGGCTGCGGCGGAGAGCTTTTCCGACCATCCGATAGCCGTTTCGCTGCGGCGGGCGTATCGGGAGAAGGCTTCGGACGAACCGATATCTTCCGAAGACGGCGGCTTTACCCGCGCCGAAACGGTAAACGGTGGGATTATCTCAGAGAACAGCGGTAAGACGACGGTCTGCGGCAACTCTTCGCTGCTTATCCGTTCCGGAGTCGCGGAATCGGAATTATTTGATGTATCGGAATCAGCCGCCGCGACATCGGTTCATGTCGCGAGGATTGACGGAGAGGGGGCTATATATCTCGGCGTCATCCTGCTTTCCGACGAATTAAAGCCGGGAGCGGCAAAGGCGGTCGCTCAGCTCCGGCGGCTGGGGATAAAGCGGACGGTGATTTTGACCGGCGACTCGAAGAGGGCGGGAGAAGCGGCGGCGCGCGCGGTTGGGGCGGATGAGGTTTATTCGGAGCTTTTGCCGGAGGACAAAGTCAGCCGGGTTGAGGAGATTATGGCGCAGATGAACGGCGGCAGTCTCGTTTTCTTAGGGGACGGCATAAACGACGCTCCGGTAATCGCCCGCGCGGACGTCGGGGCGGCGATGGGCGGGCTTGGGGCGGACGCCGCCGTCGAGAGCGCCGATGTAGTTATTATGGACGACAAGCCGGAGAAGCTTGCCGCCGGTATCCGTATCGCCCGCCGGACGATGCGCATTTTGCGGTCAAACGTCGCTTTTGCGCTCGGCTTCAAGCTTTTGGTGCTGCTTCTGTGCGGAATCGGGCTGGGGCCGATGTGGCTGGCGGTCTTCGGCGACGTCGGGGTGACGCTGCTCTGCATTCTTAACGCCGCGAGAGCCGCCTCCGCATGACGGCGCGTTTATCTTTCCGCCGCCGTGTCGGATATTATAAAATGCATTTCAAACAACCGAATAAAAAAACTCAAAGCCCCGTGGTTGCGCCGGGGCTTTGAGTAAAGAGGGTTTCTATAGAAGACGGGATTAGGAGGTTGATTGTACCCGTCAGGACAACGATGTATAATGTGTATATTTATAATAACCCATCGATATTAACTCCGTTGGTGAATGGTGTTAACTTATTGTAAATTAGATAAGCCGATCGATATGTGATTTAAAAAGCCTTTGAAATTTGCTCTTGATTTTACAATCAAAAAGCTGTATAATTATAACAGGACAGTTTTTTTGCGCACGGTTTTTATTTATGTGAGTATGCGAGGTTTATTCATTGATGAAAACACGAAAAATTTCACTTAACGGCTCCTGGGAACTTTATTACGCGCCGAATGAGGCTGTCGCCGAATTGAAGCCGCTTTCGACGGCGGATATGGTTCGCGCCGCCGGATTTGAGTCGGTCGAGGCGCAGGTTCCCGGCAATTTTGAACTTGACCTGCACCGCGCCGGGATAATTCCGGATCCGTATTTCGGTACAAACATCTGGGAGCTGGAAAAATACGAATATTACCATCTTTGGTATCTGAAGACGTTTGTCTGCGAAGATTTTGAAGGAACTGCGCCGATGTTTGTCTTTGAAGGCATCGACACCTTCGCCGAGATTTGGCTTAACGGCAAAAAGATAGGCGAGACCGACAATATGCTCGTTCCTTTCGAGATTGAGCCGACGTCGCTGCGCGTCGGGGAGAATGAGCTTGTTATCCACATTACTCCGGCGATGATCGCCGCCCGCCGCTATCCCGCCGCCGTCAATACGCGGGCGATGAAGTACAACGCCGGTTCTCTCTACGTCCGCAAGGCGCCTTCGCAGTACGGCTGGGATATCATGCCCCGCGCCGTCTCCGCCGGTATCTGGCGTCCGGCTGCGCTTGAACTGCGCCCGCTTGACCGGATTGACGAGCTGTTTATCGCGCTCGATTCGTATAATCTCGAAAAAGCCGAGGCGAACATCGTCGTCGACTGCAATCTTTCGATTTCTTGCGATGACCTCTCCCGCTATCGCCTGACGGTGAAAGGCGTCTGCGGCGATTCTGTTTTTCACGGCGATTCCGGCCGCCTCTGGCACACATCGACCCGCTTCGGCGCGCATATCGGGGACGCCCGCTTCTGGTGGCCGAGAAATTACGGAGAGGCGGCGCTTTACGACGTCGACGTCACCCTTTGGCGGGACGGCGAGGCGGTCTTTACAAAATCGCTCAGATACGGTTTACGCCACGTTGAGCTTATCCGCACCTCGACTACAGACTCGATAGGGTCCGGCGAATTTCTGATTAAAATAAACGGACAAAGGATATTTGTCCTCGGCACGAATTGGGTTCCGGTCGACGCTTATCACAGCCGCGACCGCGAGCGGCTGCCGAAGATACTCCCCATGCTCTGTGACATCGGCTGCAACGCCGTCCGGATGTGGGGCGGAAATGTCTACGAGGACGACTATTTTTACGACTGGTGCGACGAGCACGGCATTTTAATCTGGCAGGATTTTGCGATGGCGTGCGCGATGTATCCGCAGGACAAGCTGTTCTGCCGTCTGCTTTCGCTTGAAGCGGAGAAGGTCATAAAGCGGCTGCGCAACCACGCCTGCCTCTGCATCTGGGCGGGGGACAACGAATGCGACCAGAGCTATTTCTGGGGCTCAAGGCTGTATCGCCTCGACCCGAACGACAACGTGCTGACGCGGAAGGTCATCCCGGATCAGCTCAAAATGCACGACTACACCCGTCCGTATCTGCCCAGCTCGCCGTATGTCGACGAGGAGGCGTTTCGCACCGGCGCGCCGATACCCGAGGATCACCTCTGGGGTCCCCGCGACTATTTCAAAGGGGAATTTTACGGCACCGCCGTCGCGCATTTTGCTTCGGAGACCGGCTATCACGGCTGTCCGTCTCCCGATTCGCTTAAGAAATTCATCTCCCCCGAACAGCTTTGGCACTGGACGGAGGACAGAGCCGACCCGAACTCTAAGGTTCAGCCCGACTGGCTTTGCCACAGCGCGATGATGGAGAACGACAACGGCGGGCCTTATGCCTACCGCAATCGGCTGATGTCAAATCAAGTAAAGACCTTGTTCGGCGAAGAGCCGCCGACGCTCGATATGTACGCCCGCGCTTCGCAGATAAGTCAGGCGGAGGCGAAAAAGTTCTTCATCGAGCGGTTCCGCGTTACAAAATGGCGCCGCACCGGCATCATCTGGTGGAACCTAATCGACGGCTGGCCGCAGATTTCCGACGCCGTCGTCGATTGGTACGGCACGAAAAAGTTGGCTTATTACTACATCCGCCGCAGTCAGAATCCGTTCCAGCTGATATTTGCCGAACCGGAACTCGACGGCGCCCGCCTGCCGCTTTTCGCGGTCAACGACAGCCGCGAAACCGTTTCCTTCGGCTACGAAGTGCTTGACCTGACCGGCGGCGGGACGGTGGTAATGTCGGGCGAGGGGGAAATTGCCCCCGACGGCATCGTCCGCCTTGACAACTGCCGTATCGCGCGCGGCGATAAGCGGTTCTATCTTATGAAATGGAAGACAGCGGACGGCGCCTGCGGCGTCAACCACTATATGTCGAACATTAAAGACATCGACCTCGACGAGTACTTAGGATACATGAAAGTCTGCGGCTTTGACGCCGAGTTTGAGGGCTTCGGCGGGTAATCGCCGACCGGAAGGAATTAGCCATGTATTACATCGGTTTCGATATCGGCGGCACCAAATGCGCGGTGTCGCTCGGCAGCGCCGCCGAGTCCGGCGTTGAAATATTAAATAAAATAAAATTCCCGACGGCGGGAAAAACCCCTGCCGAAGTCATGGAGCTGTTTGCGCAGAACGCGGAAGAAGCCGTCAAAAACGCGGGGCTTTCGATGGGCGACATCGCGCGGATAGGCATCTCCTGCGGCGGTCCGCTCGATTCGAAGCGGGGGATTATCCTCTCCCCGCCGAACCTGCCCGGCTGGGACGGCATTCATGTCAAAGAATTTTTTGAAGAGCGCTTCGGCATCGAGACGCGCCTTCAGAACGACGCCAACGCAAGCGCCGTCGCCGAGTGGAAGTGGGGCGCCGGCCGCGGGACGCAGAACATGGTCTTCGTTACCTTCGGCACCGGTTTCGGCGCCGGGCTTATCCTCGACGGCCGTCTTTACAGCGGAACTCACGACTGCGCCGGGGAAATCGGGCATATCCGACTGACTGATGGCGACGATGACCCCGTCGGCTACCGCAAGCGCGGTTCCGTCGAGGGCTGGTGCAGCGGCGGCGGTATCGCTCAGACCGGCGCCGCCTATGTCCGCCGCGAGCTTGCGAGGGGCGAAAATCCGCTTTTATGGGAGCGCGCCGGCGAAGACGAAGCGAACATCACCGCCAAGCTGATCGGCGATCTTGCCGACGAGGGTGACCCGCTTTCGATTGAGATTTACAGGAAAGTCGGGGAGATGTTCGGCCGCACCTGCGCGATTATAATCGACCTTTTCGACCCGGAGATGATCGTCGCCGGCGGGATTTTCATGCGCTCGTCGCATCTGATACTCCCGGAAGCGGAGAGGGTCATCGACGTCGAAGCCCTCGCCATGACGCGGACGGGGGTGAAGATAGTCCCGGCGGGACTGGGGGAGGAGATTGGAGACTATGCCGCGCTCGGTATTGCGTCCATGTGACAAAGTCACATGGACGCGCGAGTTTCGCCTTTGGCGAAACGTCGCCGTTCCGAAGTCAAGTTATTATCGGTGTTTTCTCTAAGGACGATTTTGCCAAAGGCAAAATCTAATAATTTAAGGCGCAAAGCGCCGGGCGCGGGGGAAAGCTCTCGAGATAAAATTGTATATAAAAACATCGCCGGGACCTTTTTGGGGTTTCGGCGATGGTGTTTTTTGGGTTATATCTTACAGCTTCAAAAATCCCTGATTAAACGCGTCCGGGAAGAGGAAGATTTTCTCTCCTTCTTTAAACTGTACCCGGATGTACTTTTTGTCTTTGTCGAATCGGTTAACAGTCCCTTCGCCGAATCGCTTATGCTGAACGGCGGTTCCTTCCGCGACGCCGGAGAGGTCGAGCTCCGCTTCCGGTTCTTCTTTTTTCGGCGGCGGCGCGGCGGGTTTCGGTTTTTCCGGAGAGGGAATGCCGAATGCGGCGGTTACGAAGTCGGGCTTGGGCATGGTCTTCGGTTCGGGTTTCTTTGCCGGAGCCGGAGCGACGACCTTTTCATCAGTTTCGTCCGGTTCGTCTTCTTCTTCCAAATCTTCATCGGTTTCTTCCGATGCCGGGAAGATATCCTCTTCGTCCGG
>JAAZIU010000018.1 GCA_012800735.1 Clostridiales bacterium
AGCTTCACGCGAAAATCCAGCAAAATCGCACGAAAACACAGTTGTTCAAAAAACTTATTGCTTAATGTCTTGAAAAATCGAATATCCATACAAAAGGACATGCCGAATCCGGTCATGCCCTGTGTTTCTATGTTGTTTTTTGTTTTCTTTTGCCGTTTTTCCAAAGGTTTGGGGTGAATTTTAACCGGGGTTTCATAAAAAAAGGGGCTGTAACAAAATTTGAGTTTTGATACAGCTCCGAGTTTATTGTTGAATCAAGATAACTGTAAAGATTATGCTAAGCTTAGATTCAGCTCATTTAATTCTCTTATCCAGGGATTCGAGAGAAAGCTCAACCATCTTATTACCTAAATCCAAATTTGCCTTTGCCGCGCTCTTTGTGAACCAATGTTCCACATCACCGAGACGATCGAGTTTTACCGTTTCGGGATACAGCGCCATCAGAATAGAGCACTCAAATTCACCTGCGTGGTCGTAACCGGTTGCGGTTTGAACCTCTTTGCTCATGGCGGGTATCACTTTAATCCAGGAGAATGGGTCGGCGTTGTTGCCCAGATTATCGTAATAATCGGAAAAGCTTTCGCTGCCCCACCAACCGCGACCGAGGGTGTTTTCAAGATATTGCATCGTCGCCCGCTTTGCCGCTTTCATGTATGAAAGGGTCATGGGCATAAGCGATTCCTGCTCAAACTGGTGATGAATAACTACATATATGTTATGAAGCCCGGAATTAAGAAGGCTCATAAATACATAATAAAGATATTGTTCGAAAGCATTCTCTTCAACATGAACAGTCCCGCTTTTCTCGTCGGCGACTGCGTAGCTTGATGGGCTGTAATAGACGGACGGAGCAATCATCAACTCGCGCTTCTTAGCAAGTCTTTCAAGCAGTCCTTCAACAATGAGGGTATCGCAGCCATATGCGCAGTGTGGGCCGTGATATTCAACTGTTCCTCCGGCGATGACTACTGGGATATTATTCTTCTTTACATACTCAAGTTCCCGCGGGAAGCTAAAATTAAGTTGCATAACAATTACCTTATTCGCAATAGCCGAGTGTTGTATAATAAGCCAGATTTACCTGACGGTTATCGAGTCTGCCGTATTGAAGAACGATATTGCGGTTGCTTTTAACCTTCATCGCATACTGAGTTTCAAGCGGGATAACGACCCCGCACATATCCTCGGTATTATTCATTCTGAAGCACTTGACCCGACCGGCTCCGACTGTCCATTTTATCCCGTAGACAGGGTCTTTATCGGTGAAATAGATTGTAACGTCGATTTCTGCGTCCTTGTCGGTATCATTGACAATTATAACCGATTCGTGTCCCTTAAGTTCGCCTTCGCCGGCTCTCGGAAGTTCACAGTCAGGTATCAGCCAGAGCTTTTTTCCTAAATTATCAAACATCGAGTTCAATAATACCTTTCTTAAGATAATCAGTCATAGCCATGCAGCCGTCTTCGGTAACCGCAATTCCTTTTTCCCATCTGCAGCCGAAAGTCGGGCCGGAAATGAAAGTATCAACCTGGAAGGTCATGTTTTTCTGCATCTTATAGGTGCTTGATGTCTCAACCCAGGGAGCCTCGACTTCAATCATACCGGTGCCGTGGCAGGGACCATAAACATAGTTGTCTTTAAATCCGTTATCGACATAGAACTTATAGAAATCTTTGGCGATAGCGCTCGCTTCAACTCCGGCTTTGATCATCGACTCGGTTCTTTCATGAGCCTTATGGCAGAACTCAATAAGTCTGCGACGTTCGCCCTCAACCTTGCCCATTATTACGGGAAGTCCGATCGAGGGGGAATATCCGTCGATTTTAGCGGAAAGGTTGAGCTGTACTATGTCGCCCTTCTTTATTTCACGGTAACGGGAACGGCTGATTGCGTGACGGGTTGATTCCTCGCTGAATACATACATCGGCAAGCCTTCGTATTCGGCGCCATGCTCATATATAACGCGCTGGGCTACGCCGACCATCTGAAGCTCGGTAACTCCGGGTTTCAGGTTGCGGATAACTTCGTCTGTCGCGATTTCAATTATGCGGAAACCTTCTTTAATGCAAGCCAGTTCGTTCTCGCTCTTGATTTGACGAAGCGAGACCATGATGTCGCTGCAGTTGATAATCTCGGCGTCGGGATAGCTGTCGCGAAGCCCCTCGTATATCGGAAGAGTGCATTCGACATAGCTGCCGAGACCTATTTTAATATGCGATCCGTTTACGCCGATTCCTTTGAAAACATCGTTAAAGGTATCGCAGCGAAGCTCGGGATAAGCCGGGTCAGCTGATTCTCTGAACTCTTTTAAAACGAAAACTTTGTCAATCTTTCCGAAATCTCTAGCAAAAAGATTCGACTCGGGTCCGCAAATCAACGCGGCGTCACCGGCAGCTGATATCGCGACACCGGCGCGCTCAAAAACGGGCCAGAAGCCGCTGAAATATCTTGCGTTTGCGTAATCGGACTCGGTGCTTGCAACAAGCATTAAATCAAGCCCTCTTTGACGGATAAGCTCTGCGGCGCGCGCAATTCTCTCCTTGTATTCGTAGTCCGGAATGCAGATTCTGTTTGCCATGACAAAACTCCTTTGTTCATATATTTTTGAAAATGCTTCGTAAGTTGGTGGAATATTAATCGCGCTTGTCTATAATATGTATTATTTGATTCATTATACCATATATTTCGTTAATATGCAATATGTATAATGAAATCTTAAGCATAAATAATTATTTCCAGTTACGCTCGCCGATCTTTTCAACAACAAGCACAAAGTCCTGAGAAAGCGGCCGGCAGGGTGGCTGCCATTCAGAAACTCCTTCCGGTAATAAGCGTTTCGAAAACACAGTTCCGTCGATCGGGTTGAATAATTTAGCTTCATATGATGCTGATGAATCAAGACCCAATACTTTAGGCGTCTTCCAGTCGTAATAACCGACCGGAAGATAAATCATTATCAGCTCATCTTCAATACCTGATGCATAAAACCTGCACCAATTGTTTTTATTTCCCTCGTTGAATGCTGCTCTGTCATCGAACCATTCGTGAAAATCTTCATTAAAAGTAAAAGCAGCGGGAGTTATTTTGTCCTGGCACGGTTTCATATCATACCAACGGTAATTTTCAAGGAATGATTTGCTCATTCCGAGCTGCGCGGAGCCTGGGAATGCGGCGGCCTCGCGCCATGGTGTCCGTTCATATTCGCCGCCGTGCGCGGAAGGACCGTTCGGGGTCTTATCGGTATTCATCTGCCAAATGCCGCCGGCGCCGTAAGTAAATCCGCAGGCGCCTGATAGGAATGACGTCCAGAAGACATATCGCTGATGATAATCGGTATTTACAATCATATGTCCTTCATAAACCGCCTCTGAAACGAAGACAGGTTTGTGCGGCAATTTGTGGTATCCGACCGATGTCTGGCGAACCGCGTTTAGAGCTACCTCTTCAATACGATGACCGGATTGCAGCATATCGAAATCAACCGCATCGTCACGAACGACTTCACGGCGACCGGAATAACTCGGATGAGTGCCTACCGGGCGGCGATAAGGATCAATCTTCCTTACATAATCAAGAATGTCGGTCCATTCCCGTCTCTGCCTCTCTCTGTCTTCATCCGGTGTTTTGCTCATGTAATAAGGCATGGCGATTTCTCCGCATCCATCCCAGATCACAGGATATGCCGCATATCTTGCGACGATGTTGCGGACATATAACCTCATTTTTTCATATCCGGTAAATGTGATATGATATCCCCAGCTGAAAAGAATACATGGCATAAGACCGATTTGGCACAGATAGCTGATGCGGCGATCGGCAAAGTCGTAATAGACGGGGTTTATCTCCGAAAAATCAGGTTTCCAGCAATATCCGCCTTCATTTTCCGATGTTTTGTCATACGGAGCTTCATCACAAAGCATCCCGGCAACAATTTGGATGACGCTGAAATTCTTAGCCTTTCGATCATCGGCAAGTTCTTTGAATTCTTCAAAGCTGAATCTTCCGACCATGCCTTTCCACCAGGTGTCGCCGAGCCAAAAGAACGGTGTGCCGTCTTCAAACGCAAAATGATGTCCGTCGGACGAAACGCCAAGTGTCCCGTGAGCGGTAAGCGGATGCGGTTCAACCGTTTCATTCGTAATGAATACGGTATCGGAATTTTCAAAAACCGGTTCCGGCAGTCCCTCTTCGACAGTCTCTGCTTCCCAATGTATTTTATAAGTCACTCCCGGCTTTACGCTCATCCGCACCGACCAATAACCTCCGCCGCGCCAGAACGCCGGCAATAAAAGCTCTGCGCCTTCAAAGGTGACTCTCGCATTGACTTCAAGTTGATTAAATGGAGATGTGTATTCCGTGATGATTCGCGCCGTTTGTTCGCTGATTAGCATGGTGATTTCCTTTCAAAATGTTATATTTCTTTTTGTTATTGATTGAATTTTATTCTGTTGTATAATTAATAATAAACTGCATGAATAAAATAATATATCTGTTCTCATATATTATACCATAGAACCTCAGGAACTGAAAGCAATTTTTAATATTTCATATTCATTTTACAAACCTTTTTTACTAATAAAAAAATCCGCCAAGTAAACTCACACAACAAACCACTGGCAGGGAAGCGCCAAAACGCCTCCCTGCCGTTTCATTATTTATTTAATATCTTGCTCTCAAACATCCCAATCCACTTGTCGGCAATCAGCTGATGTCCCGCAGGAGACGGATGCACACCGTCGTGTAGCCAGAATTCAGCCGACGCAGTTTCGCAAGCTTTGTCGAACATATCCTGAAGCGGAAGGAAAACGAGATTGAATTTCTCGGCGACTCGTTTAACCCTATCGGCGCGGAGCTTGGTTTCGCTGTCAAAATAATCCCAATTTGCATCAGTTGCGCCCGCCCTGAGTACAAACGGTTCCATCAGCATTATCTTAATATCCGGAAGCCGCTCAAGAGTATCCTCACAGAACATTGTAAGCATTCGTTCGAACCGAACGGCATCGACGCCATTTTTGCCGCCGATTTCGTGCCAGACATCGTTTATCCCGATAAGAACGCTCATCACATCCGGCTCATGATTCCAGACATCGCATTTAATGCGAGCGTATAAGTCAACAATGCGGTTTCCGCTGATACCGTTGTTAATGAACTTAAGCTTGCCGGGATAGAGAACGCTTAGCCTTGCGTTAACGAGTAAAGGGTAACCTTGACCCATCGCACCGTTTCTGCCGGCATCGGTAATTGAATCGCCCATAAAAAGAATTTTCATCTCTAATACTTCCTTTGCAGTTTTTTATTTTTTAAAAATGTTTCAGTCCTCATATGCTTCCTGCATAAGCGCAAGCTTTTTCTCGAGCGCTTTTTCTTTTTTTGCGTAATCGGAAGCAAAGTCTGTTTTACCTCTTCTGGCAAGTTCGACGAAAATATGTCCGGCTCCGTCAAGCGCAAAACTGTTGAGATATCCGTAGTCAAATACCAAAACGCTTCTTATGATGTCGAGCATTTCGGCGCTTTGAGCGTCACGGTTGTATTTGTCCTTAAGCGCTACGTCGTAATATGCAGGTACTACTATACCCGAGCTTGCGGCGCACAAAGCTTCGGTAATGAATCCGGTAAAATCAATGTCGCTTACGGTAGAAGGGAAAAGAATTACAGAAAATCCGTCGGTTGAAGACGAATAGTATTTTTCTTGATTTTCATCATATTTCGGATATGGTAAGATTCCGTAATTTGTTTCCATATCTCTGAGTCTTGCAGAGAGTCTGAGATCACCGGCATAAAATAAAGCGCGGTCCTCCTTGAATATTACTTCAAGATTTTCCGTTGCTGTCATAAAGGCGTAATTTCCGCCGCTGAAGAACATGCTTGCAAGTTTTTCGAGTGCGCCGACGGTTCTCTCACTGTTTATTGTAAAATGAAGCCAGCCGTCGTCTCCGCGCTTAACTACCTGAATATCAAAAGCGGGCAGAAAAGCGTCAATCGGAGTAGAGTGTACCGCGATAAAACCATGCATGTCGCCCGGGTCATATTCACTGTTGCCGTTAAGGTCTCCGTAAACCTGTGAAGCGGACTCATTCATTATATCAAATGTCCAGCTGTTGTCTTTTACAATCTGATAAAAATCACCCGAACTATAGTTCTCGGCAATTTTCTGATTGTAATAAATACATTCCATACATTCCCACAAAGATAGTGAGATATCACCGGACATTGCGAACATCTTGTTGTTTATTGTCAGAGAGTCTGCTATCTGAGGAGACCACCATGGATTGTCGACATTAATATTCGGAACATCGTACCAGTTGATGAAAAGACCCTTTTGTATTGCGCCGAGAATCATTGCTGCGTATCCGGCGACAATGTCAAAATCCGAATCCCCCGCCATTATCGAGCTAACAAGCTCTTTGTTGAAAGTATCTCCTCCGCCCCAAGTATAAGGTTTTTCAATCGTTTTGATTTTAATGTTATAAAAATCTTCAACAAGGCTGTTTCGCTGATAAATGGCGTCTTCTATAAGGTCGCCGGTTTGTTCCTCGGACTTAAATTCGTAATCGTAGCCATCTCTCTGCAGTATTGTAAAGCTTTCACCGCCGAAATCCTTGTTCGGAAGGAAATCGAGAATCCCCGTCTCGGCTTCGGTGGTTTCTTCAGTTGCGCCGTCAGCTAAAAGAGTCCCTTCGGATTTTCCCGAATCCCCCGCCTTCCCGCAGGAAGAAAAAACTGCGAAAATAAGGCTCAATGCAAGCAGCAGCGCCGCAAGGCGTCTTGTTAAGTTCATTTCGCACCCCATATTAAAAATTCTGATTTTAAAAAGTGTTTGTTAATTACCGGTTTAAAAGCCAAACCTTAACCTTGATATAATTATACAATATAATTTCGGGCATGTCAAGAATTACAAATTATTTGTTGTTTAAAATAATTTGAGTTAAAGAACAGTTTCAAGTAATTATCTGATTCATACTTGATATTTTTGTTTTAATAGGATATAATTAAAACAATCGTCAGCAAAACGACAGTTATGCGTAAAACAATAACCGAAAGGCAGAAGAAATGTCAAAAATTTATGAAAAGATACCTATTCTTCAAGGCTCGGATCCCGATGTAAGATCAAGACGTTATATAACACCGAAACGAGTGCTTTGGACATCCGGGGAAGACGGCGCCGATGTTTCAGGTGAGCAAAGCTTACTGCTGGAACGCAATCAGCAAATCTCTTTCGGCGACTCTCCGGTTTGTGTCCTGAGAAATCGCCCGGGAAAACCGAAGGCTTCAATTCTCCTTGACTACGGTATCGAGCTTAACGGTACCGTCCGAATAATGGTTAAAACAGTAACCTCAAAAGATAACAACCGCGCAAATATCCGTGTCCGCCGCGGCGAATCTGCGATGGAAGCGATGACGGATTTAGGCATTAAGAACACGACAAACGACCACGCTCCCCGCGATCAGGTAATTAATGTCGGATTCTACTGCGCTCCCGAAGTAAACGAATCGGGTTTCCGCTTCTGCCGTATCGATCTTTTGGATGAAGAAGCCGAAATCACTTTAAAGAGCGTATCCGCTGTCTTTATCTTCCGCGATATTGACTATAAAGGCTCCTTCGATTGCTCCGATCCGCTGCTTAACCGTATCTGGGATACCGCCGCTTATACCGCCCACTTAAATATGCAGGAATACCTTTGGGACGGCATAAAGCGCGACCGTCTTGTCTGGATAGGCGATATGCATACCGAAGTGCTGACAATCGCCGCCGCTTTCGGATATAACGAAGTCGTTCCAAAGTCGCTTGATCTCGCGCGTGACGACGCTCCAATAAGCATTAATCAAATGAGCTGGATGAACGGAATGCCGGCATATTCGCTTTGGTGGATATTGCTGCATAAAGACTGGTATCTTGCAACCGGCGACTACGGTTATCTATTGAGCCAAAAAGAATACCTTGAAAAACTGTTAGCTCATCTTATAACTCTTGTGGATGAAAACGGTGTCGAACAGTTGCCGGTTAAATTCCTCGACTGGCCGAATAATGCAAATCCCGAGGCGATGCATGCCGGTATGCAGGGGCTTTTATGTATGGCTCTCAAAGAAGGGGCATACCTGCTAACAGAACTGAAAAACCCGGTGCTTGCCGCCAAATGCAGCGAAACCGCGGAGCGGATGAAGAAACATAATCCGGATCCGAACGGTTCAAAATCTGCCGGCGCATTGTTGGTGCTTTCCGGCATTGCTGACGCCGAAGAAATGAATGATAAGCTTATCGGCAAAGACGGAGCGCACGGTTTTTCGACTTTCTTTGGCTATTATATTCTGACGGCAAAAGCAATGGCAGACGATTGGCAGGGAGCTCTTGACGGTATGCGCGATTATTGGGGCGGTATGCTATCAATGGGCGCAACGACTTTCTGGGAAGACTTCGACCTCAACTGGATGAAGAATGCCGCTCCGATTGACGAACTTGTCCCGGAAGGAAAAGTGGATATCCACGGCGATTGGGGCGCTTATTGCTATGTGAAATTCCGTCACAGCCTCTGCCACGGTTGGGCGTCCGGCCCTTGTCCTTTCATGACGCATTATATTTTAGGTGTAAAAGTCGAAGAGCCTGGCTGCCGTAAGCTTACGATTGAACCGCATTTGGGCGATCTTTCATATGCAAACGGAACTTATCCTACCCCATACGGCGTTGTTACCATCAGAAACACCAAAGACAGCGACGGCAAAGTAACGACCGAAGTTTCCGCGCCGAAAGGCGTTGAAGTAACTGTTAAGGCGGCTGAATAATGGTTGATATTAAAACTCTTGAAAGCAAATATCCATATCGGATTGAACTTCATGCCCATACAAGCCCGGTCTCCGGCTGTTCGGAATTTCCTCCCGATGAGTTGGCTCGTATTTATCACGAAAAGAATGTTGACTGCTTATGCGTTACGAATCACTATACTCCCGGAATGCTGCAAAACGGCAGATCGAGAAGGGAATCGGTTCGCGAGTTTGTTGATGCATACAAAAAAACAAAATCTTTCGGTGAAAAACTCGGTATGAGTGTCTGTCTCGGGGCAGAGCTTCGCTTTTCCCCCGACAATAACGACTATCTGATTTTCGGTATAGACGAAGAAGACTGCGACGCATTTTACGACTATCTGGCAGGTTCGGTCGAGGATTTCTGCCGCGAATATAAAAAGTCGGAACACTTTTTCCTTCAGGCTCACCCGTTCAGAGATGGTATGATAAGGGTTGACCCATCCCTGCTTGACGGTGTCGAGGTCTTCAATATGCACTTAAACCACAGGAGCCGCAACCCGCTTGCCGCTGAATGGGCGGTTGAAAAGCGCTTAATTCCTACAATAGGCTCCGACTGCCACCACCCCGGACATCAGGCGACAGGGCTGATAAGAGCGAAGCAACTCCCCGAAAATTCAGCCGATATAGCATCGCTGCTCTTTTCGAAGGATTATCTGTTTGAAATTAATGGTTTTATCGTAATTCCGAATTTCGGCGCTTAATAACAAAACCGGAGAAAATCCGGTTTTTATTTTATTATTTTCCAAGCATTAATCAGTCTTTCAAGGCCGTATGCAGCGTTAGCCGGAGAAGTAGAAGGGAGAATTACGGCGGCAATACCGATTTCTGGATAAATATAACGCTCATAAAGTTTACCGGCTGTCCCGCCGTTGCAAAATATGCGGTTTATCATTGATTTTGCTATCACACCTGAGATATCATTAACCACCGCATTTTTGATGGATGAATCGGAAGAACCGGTAATCTCGCAAGACTCTATCACATCCCAAAGCGCAAGGCGATTTTCAATTATAAATCTTTTCTTTTCGTTAATCGTCTCCGGCACATCAGCCCCAAAAACCGCAGCGGTTACCCGCCAGAAGCGATTTTGCGGATGACCGTAATAAAACATATTCTCACGAGATTTGACAGAAGGAAAACTGCCCAATATCAGCGTTTCGCTTTCTTGCGAATATACGGCAGGGAAGGGATGAACAACCGATGTCAAAGGATACACCTACCGCGATTTCCGCCGCATCTGCCGCAGCTTATACACTTTGCCCGCTCGCCCTTTGCCAAATGTTCTATCAAATCCGGTTGGCTAATAAAAGGTCGCGCCATCGAAACGGCAGAAACGCCACAGCTGAGTATTTCTTCAATCTGTTCGAGAGTCCTTATCCCGCCGACTTGAATTATCGGTAAATTTGTTACCGAAACAAGCCGCGCGGCATTTTCGCTGAAAAACGGCTCTTTAGGATCACCGCGTGGAGAAGAATGATAACCGGATAACTCAAGCGCCTCAAGACCGTTATCATATAAGATTTCACAAGCCCGAATAACATCCTCAAAATATCGCTCCGGTTCTTCTATGTTGTCGCCGTTCAGCTTTAAAAACACCGGGAAATCATCTCCGACAGTCTCTTTAATTAAGGTCAGTATTTCCGTGGTAATTCTTATGCGATTTTCGGCTTTGCCGCCGTATTCGTCGCTTCGGTGATTAAATTGAGGATAAAAGAATTGTGATAGCAGATACATATGCGCGCCGTGGAGTTCGACCGAGTCAAACCCACATTTTTTCGCTCTGACGGCGGCAGATACAAACGCTTCTCTAACAGAATGAATATCTTCTTTTGTCATGTTGTCCGGCGTTAATACTCTGCGTCCGCCGTTGTGGTTTTCCGCCTTCATGCCGCCGTGTCCTATCTGCAGCGCGGACTTGCATTTTCCTTCTCCTGCTTTTATAAGCGAAGCGATGCGGCTTTGGTCGGGTATATATTCGTCACTCCATATAGCGTTCTGAAAGTCGTTGGATCTTCCTTCGGGGCTAACGCAGGTGTGCGCGGTTATAATAAGCCCGATTGGGTGTTTAGCCAGTTCCTCATAAACAGTGAATTCATAATCGCTTACATGCGCGTCGGGTGTAGAGTCGAAAAGCTCAAAAGCCGAGCGGACAAACCTTGTGTTTAGCGTAATGTTTTTCAGTTTTGCTTTAGTAAAAGCTTTGCCTGTTGAATACATTTTTTCCTCCAAAAGGATATAAATATTTTCTGCGAAACGGAAAGTATTTTATTATTTATACCATATTTTCTGCATAAATTCAAGAGCAAATCACAATAAAATCAATATATTTCGGTAAGCCCGGTTTCATCAAGCTTGAAAACCGTATCTGCTACTTCATTAATAAGCATACGGTCATGAGAAACTGCTATGATAGCGCCCTCAAAATCGGATAGAAGCCGCCGAACACTCGGTCCGGAAAGCGGGCTGAGATTTCTTGTCGGCTCGTCAAGAATGAGAACATTGTATCCGCCAAGCAGTATTTTTATAAGATAAAGCTTAGCTTTCTGTCCCTCGGAAAGCTCAAAAGCTTTATGCAGCATCTCATTCCGTGTGAATTTCATCGCTCCTAAATAAGTTCTCGCGATGGTTATATCTTCTTTTGTCCCCGATTCAGCTAAAATATCTACTGGAGTCAACGAAAGATCAAGCATATCCGCGTAATTTTGAGGCATGTAAGCGGCTTTTATGTCTTTTCTGCCGAGAAATTCATCAGCAACGATTTTGATGAGCGTCGACTTGCCGCAGCCGTTTTTGCCGATGATAAAAGTCTTTTTTGGTCCGGTTAGATTAAGTTTAAAATCGCGGCTCAATTCGCGCTTTCCGTCCGGTGTAAGCAACAGAGGCAGATTTAATTCAAGCAGTACCTTTCCGTTCGGAAATGCGACATTTTCTTTGAAATCCGGAAGTATAGCTTCCTCTGTCTCCGGGAAATCTGTCAGATTCTCGCGTTCCTTTTCAATTCGGCGCCCCTGCGCTTTAACACTGTGCATTTTCTTTTTAAGCAATCTGCCGGTACTTGGAGCGGCGCGAAGCACATTATTCTGCGCAAAGTGAACGGCATTATAAATTTTCTGCCATCTCTCCTGCTTCTTTGCCAGAGCTTTTCGTTCGCTTCCGGCGACTCTCGCCTGATTCTCCATCCCAAGAAGACGACTTTCATAATATTCATCGTAAGTCATGCGATAGACTCCAGAACGCGGGCGTGTTTTGTCCCGAAGCTGTTCGATATGTATTATCATATTTGCAGCCCCGCGGATAAGAGTCTCATCGTGAGAAACAAACATTACGGGAACTGTGCTGTTAATTATAAAGTCTTCAAGCTTTTCAAGAGTTTCTATATCGATATCGTTTGACGGTTCGTCAAGCAAAATGATATCATAATGGGAAAGCTGCATCAGCATGAGCAGCAGCTTGACCCTCTCTCCGCCAGAAAGCGAACCTAAAGGTCTTTCGAAACTCAGAATGTCGGAAGGAAGTTCCAATTCCTGTGCAGCCGCTGCGATTTCCGGCGGCGAATTAAAACGGACGTTATTTTTAATCTGATATTTTCTTACATATTCAGATATCGTCAGCGCTTTATCTTCTTCTGAAAGTTCCTGCGGAAGATAGCCTATCAAGGCATTACCTCTGTTTATTGAGCCTTCATAAGAAATATACTCTTCGGTCAGCTTTTCATCGTAGATTAGTTTAAGTAGGGTGGATTTGCCATTGCCTTCTTCTCCAATTATAACAGTGCGGTCACCCTTGTTTATGGTAAAACTGAGTCCTTCTATTATTGTCCGCAAATCGCGGATAACATTTATGGTAAGATTTCTAATTTCAATCAAAACATTCACCTCAAATATAAAACGCCGGCATCCGGGCGATGTCGGCGGTTATAATTTGAGGGTGCATTGGCAATACAAAAAAGATGATAAAAACGCACCGACAGATAACCGCATAAAGACAAAACGCCGCAGATATTCCTCTCGGATGCGTACGGATAAATTGTCTCATACAAGGTTATCTGTTGATCATCTTACCACCATTTTTCATTTATTTTTCTAATTATACCATAAAGTTTATTGTTTGTCAACGATATATGTGTTCTTTGATGAAAATAACATCCAATACTGCTTTTTATTCAGAAAAACAAAAAAACTATTGAAATATTGTCGGATTTATGTTATATTATAGTTGCAGCCTTTTTAAGGCAATGTTTTTATTAAAATACAGGAGGAATATATAATGGACATGACAAAACCGAAAATAGGTATAAGACCGATTATAGACGGACGGCGCAATCCTATTCCCGAGGTAAAGGGCGTTCGAGAATCGCTTGAAGACCAGACCATGGGTATGGCAAAAGCCGCGAAGAAGCTTATCGAGGAGAACCTGTTCTATCCGGACGGCACTCCGGTTCAGTGTGTGATTTCACCAACAACTATCGGCTGCGGCAATGAAGCCGCAATATGCGCCGACTTTTTCTCCCGCGAAAATGTCTGCGCAACTCTTTCGGTAACCCCCTGCTGGTGCTATGGTTCCGAAACGATGGATCTTGATCCGATGACCGTTAAAGCTGTTTGGGGATTCAACGGCACCGAGCGCCCCGGAGCGGTTTATCTTGCAGCTGTTATGGCTGCGCATGCTCAGAGAGGCTTGCCTGCATTTGCGATTTATGGCTATGACGTTCAGGATATGGACGACCAGACTATCCCCTGCGACGTATCAGAAAAGCTCCTTCGCTTTGCCCGCTGCGGTATTGCGGTCGGTTTGATGCGCAATAAAGCTTATTGCGGTCTCGGCGCAGTTTCGATGGGTATAAGCGGATCGTATCTTGACGCCGACTTCATGCAGAACTATCTCGGCGTAAGACCCGAATGGGTTGACATGATAGAAATCCAGCGCCGCATCGACAAAGGCATATATGATCCCGACGAATACAAAATAGTGCTCAGCTGGATCAATGAAAACTGCGCGAATCGCAAGGGATTTGATCCCAACGTAAAAGAGTTGCTTACAACTCCAGAACAGGACAAGATCGAGTGGGAATACATCGCCAAGATGAGCATAATCATCCGCGATATTATGCTCGGTAACCCGCGGCTTGCTGAACACGGTTTCATTGAGGAGTCCAACGGCCGCAACGCAATATTCGGCGGCTTCCAGGGACAGAGACAGTGGACAGACTACCTGCCGAACGCCGACTTCACCGAAGCTATAATGAATTCCACCTTCGACTGGAACGGAAAGCGCCAGCCCTTTATACTTGCAACTGAGAACGACAGTCTCAACGCCGTGGCTATGCTGTTCTTGAATCTCGTATCCAACCGCCCCGCCATCTTCTCCGATGTCCGTACATATTGGAGTCCGGACGCGGTAAAGCGCGTTACCGGGTATGAACTTACCGGAAAGGCTTCCGACGGTCTGATGCACCTTCTCAACTCCGGCGCCTCCGCTCTTGACGGCAACGGCGGTTCTCTCGACGAGAACGGCAATCATGTCATGAAAGAATGGTGGAATGTCACCGAACAGGATATAGAGAATATGCTCGCCAACACTAAATGGGCTCCGGCGAACAAGTGCTATTTCCGCGGCGGCGGTTTCAGCTCGCAATATATCTCCCGCGGCGAAATGCCGGTTACCATGGTTCGCGTGAATTTAGTCGATGGTCTCGGACCGGTAATTCAGATAGCCGAGGGCTACACCGTTGAGCTTCCGGACGAAGTATCTCTCAAAATCCTTGCCCGCACCGACCCGACCTGGCCTTCACTCTGGTTTGCACCGAATCTAACCGGAAAAGGCGCATTTACCGGCGTTTACAACGTCATGGCAAACTGGGGAGCTAACCACGGAGCTTCCTGCTACGGTCACGTAGGAGCTGATATCATAACCCTCGCATCGATGCTTCGCATCCCGGTTTCCATGCATAACGTTCCCGAAGAAAAGATCTACCGTCCGCATGCATGGAACTCTTTCGGTACCTTTGATAAAGAAAGCGCCGATTATCGTGCCTGCGAAGTATACGGACCTCTTTATAAGTAAAAAATATCCGGCGGAAAATCCGCTTAATGTAAATAACGCCGCGGCATCGATTTATATAACGGTCGCCGCGGCGTTATTTTGAAGGAATAGAATAATGAATGACAACAAACTGTTTTATAATTCACCCGCTGATGTGTGGGAAGAGGCGCTGCCGCTTGGTAACGGCGCTTTAGGCGCGATGGTTTTCGGCGGCGCTGACAAAGAGAGAATACAGCTAAATGAAGAAACAATGTGGTCGGGCTGGCCTTATGATAACGATAACCCGGAAACCGCAAAACATCTCGGCGAAATGCGAAAGCTAATTTTCGAAGGCAAATACACGGAAGCACAGCAGCTCTGCGAAAAATATCTCATCTGCCGCGGAAGAGGCAGTCACGGTCCTGACGCCGCCTACGGTTCATATACAACCGCCGGCGACCTTTATATCGACCAGCCCGATGCGATAATCGGTAAAAATTACAAACGCTCACTTGATCTACGCGATGGTATAGCGTATACTGAATTTGAAAACGGCAACAGGACATACCTTGTATCTTATCGTTACAATGTAGTTGCAATAAGAATCGAAGGCGCTCTTGACGGCATAAAGCTGAAATATGAACGCAGCGGAGCTGACTATGATTACTCGGGAGATGAAATATCTTTCGGCGGATATCTGCCGTTAAAATATTCCGGACTTATCAGAAAAACAAAAAGCAGAGGCGCAGTCGTTATATATATTGCAATCAGGACAGCGTATAAGCGCGACAACGCAGATTTAGAAGCCGAATGCAGGGAGCTTATCGACAAAGTTCAGGCAGACGGATGGAATAAAATACTCAAAACTCATAAGCAATACATGAATTCTATGATCGACAGGGCGACTATTGATCTCGGCGGGGAAAATAAAGACGACATACCAACCGATATCCGCCTGAGAAACCCCGAAAACGACAACGGACTTATCGAAAAATATTTCATGTTCGGCCGGTATCTGCTAATTTCATCTTCTCGCGGAATGCTTCCGGCTAACCTTCAGGGAATTTGGAACAAGGAATATACAGCTCCTTGGAACTGCGACTACCACATAAACATCAATATCCAGATGAACTACTGGCCGGCGGAAACAACGGGATTGTCGGATTTAGCGGAACCGTTTTTCAGATATATCGAAGACATTTCGGGACCGGGTAAAAAAACCGCCGAGATTGCATATAACTGCCGCGGCTGGACCGCTCATACAATTACAAATCCTTGGGGCTTTACCGCTTTAGGCGATCATCCCTCATGGGGATCGTTTATGTGCGCAGGAGCCTGGTGCTGTCTGCACTACTATGAGCATTTTCTTTTTACAAGAGATAAAGAATTCCTGAACCGCTACTATCCTGTAATGCGAGACGCAGCGCTCTTCTTTAAAGATTTTCTTGTAAAAGACCCGAACACCGGATATCTGGTAACAGCGCCTTCAAATTCACCCGAAAATTCTTTCATTGACCCGAACACCGGAAAAGCGGTCGGTGTTTGCTCCGGTCCGACAATGGATAACGCAATAATCCGTGACCTTTTACTGAATACTGCAGAGGCAGCAGAGATTTTAGGTATAGACTGCGAATTTGCGCAGGAATTCAGAGAAATGGAAGCAAAGCTCCCGCCGTATAAGATAGGAGAAGACGGAAGGATACTTGAGTGGCAGTATCCGTTTCAAGAAGCCGAACCGGGTCATCGGCATATGTCTCATCTTTACGGCTTGCATCCCTCAGCACAGATTACAAAAGAAGGAACCCCCGAACTTTTTGAAGCAGCTGCAAAGGTAATTGAACACAGACTTAAACACGGCGGCGGTCACACCGGCTGGAGCCGCGCCTGGATGATCAATTTCTTCGCAAGACTTGGCAAAGGCGATGAGGTATATAAAAACATAAACGCTCTTCTTGTAAAAAGCACGCTCCCTAATATGTTTGACAACCATCCGCCATTCCAAATCGACGGAAATTTCGGCGGCTGCGCCGGTATAGCCGAGGCTTTACTCCAAAGCCACGACGGATATATCAGACTCCTTCCGGCTCTTCCCGAACAATGGAGCAACGGCAGCTTCAAGGGGCTTCGCGCCCGCGGAGGCTATTCGGTCGATGCAGAATGGAAAGACGGCAAAGTCACGAAATGTTCCGTTAACCGGATAAACGAAAATGCAATTCCCACTATCGTAATTATTAACGGTGAAAAGCATCAATTGGATGGCAAAAAAAGTTTAGAATTTAGATTGGTAAAAAGATAGAAAAAGTGGGCCTGTATCAAAAGCCCGCGAAAAAACAGAGCCAAATTGCAGTAAAGTAGTGCAAACGGCTCTGTTTTTTGGTATAATAGTATTATGAAAAAAGCTATTAACCAAGTAAATTATCCCACAAATAC
>JAAZIU010000019.1 GCA_012800735.1 Clostridiales bacterium
ACAATCGCCATCGGCGTTGTCTTCGCCTTCGGGACAGCAATCATCACAGCAGCAATCATCGGGACAATCGCCATCGGCGATGTCTTCGCCTTCGGGACAGCAATCATCACAGCAGCAATCATCGGGACAATCGCCATCGGCGATGTCTTCGCCTTCGGGACAGCAATCATCACAGCAACAATCATCGGGACAATCGCCATCGGTGTCGTCTTCGCTCTCGGGACAGCAATCGTCGCAGCAGCATTCCTCGACGGGAGCAAATTCAAGGTTTACAACCTTCGCGCCGGTGATAAAGTCAACGTTATATTTTTCAAGATATGCTTTAAGCGGCTCGATTACACTCTCGCCGAAGTCATACGGTGTCTCCATACGGCTGCTCATCGTAGCAAGATCCGGCAAAAATCCGATATAGCGCTTTATCTGACGGCGAAATTCAGCGACGCTTGCCCAGCGGCGGATGCGGAAGGCTGACTTCCAAAGATACCAGAAATCGGTAGTAAAGAAATGCTCGCCGAACCACTGATCGATTCTCAGATCGGTTAGGTTCTTTTCATCGGTAAAGAGCAGTTTAAGCAGCGCCGTCCTGTCATCGCCGTCAAGCTCAAGAGAGCTGAGATCGGCTATCACTCCGCCGCTGACAAGACGGGCTTTGGCGTTAACGGGATGTCCCTGATTAAAGTTGTAGATTTCCTCCGCAACACTGCGCTGAGGCGCGTCAATTGACGGCACCGACTTCATCAACTCAAAGAAATTCTCACTCGAATCAGGCCAAATTGCGGTGCCGCGGCCGATAAATCCGTTTTCGGCGCTGCCTGTTTCGGCAAATTCGCCGCCGACTTTATCGCCGCAGTCGACAATATGTATGTTCTCTCCCTTGAAATTGCAGTCGCGGACAAGATAAGCGGCTGCCGCAAGCGACGCGATACCGCCGCCGATGATATAGATCTGCTTATTTCCCCAATCGCGCGACTTGATTTCTTCATCTATTGCGCGACGGTAAGCTTCCTTGGTTTGTTTGGCGGATTTATTCGCCACATATGCCGCAGCGCCGACAAGCGCCGCCGCAGTAAGAATACGAAAAATTTTCACGGGTATAATATCTCCGATCTGTCAAAAAGACTGTTTCAAAAACAAAACGTACAACTAAAGATAATTAACAACATAAACATCTTATTATATACTTTAATTATATAAAATAAAATACTCATCGGTATTTACATCTGATGAACGGAAATAAAATTTTGAGTAAATTGATAAAACTCCATTATTCAACACCAAAACCGAACAAAAAAGGCGCCGCATTTGCGGCGCCGTGAGTTAATATTGTATCAAATCAGCGGAGCCGAGAATATCTCGGTGTATTTCAGCACTCCGTTTACCCGGTCCGAGCGCATAAGCGATATTTTGTCAACGCGGCTTTTTGCCGGTATAAGCGCTGTATCGGTTCTGCGCGGCGCCGAAACTTGGCGTCCGAGGGTAATATGAGGGGTAAAGCGCCGGTCGACGTCAAAGCCGGCGGCGATAAGCCCGGATGTCAGGCGGGAGGAAAGCTCGGAAAGCTCCGAAGCTCCTTCTCCGATTCCGACCCACCTTATATCTCCGCCATCACGGCGGAAGTGCCCCGGCTCGCCGAGAGCGATTTCAAAAGCCGGAGTTACAGAAGCGACGGCTCTCATAACCTCGGAAATATCGTCGACCCGATCCGTCTCGCCGATAAAGGCGAGAGTCAGGTGAAGATTCACGGCTCTCGTAAAATTTCCGCGGGAGGAAACCGCCCGCAGCCGCCCGATCGCGTCGATCAGGCTTTCCTTCATTTCTTGGCCGAAATTGACGGCGATGAACAGTCTCATGAAATATTGCTCCCGTAAATCGATTTTGCGTAAATTGGCAGATCGGTATCAGAACTCCACATGAACCTGAGCAATCTTCCACTTCGGCAGCTTGAAGCTGACCGCGCCGCGGCTCGGTTTGAGTGCGGAGAGCTCTTCCTGCATCAGGTTTACGAGAGAAGCGGATTTCGGTGTCTTTGCGAATGTCAGCTTTATGTCGGTGTCATTTCCGGTATATTCACCTACACGGATGAGCAGTCTGCCGTCGTCGGAGGTGTCAACCGAAGTAATAACGGCGGTGGAAGCCGAAACTCCGAACAAAGTTCCTTCCGGCTTAAGGGCTCCCTTGTGAGCGGACGTCGGAATGAAGCGCAGCGGGCGATAGAACGCCATTGTCTGCTCCTGAAGTACCTTCGGGCAGTCAGACCCGACGGTGACATAGAGATTGATTTTATGTATCGCGCGCTCCGGATACGGGTCGGGGTAGGCGGGAGTATGAATCAGCGTGCTGTAAAGCGAGCCGCCGTACATACGGTAACCGTATTTCGAATCAACCGAGAGACCGACGCAGCGTCCGGAATCATCGGCGGACTTGGCCGCAATGTAAGTCTGGCAGGCTATGTCGTGGTTCGCCGCTTTGCGGGTAATCGTACCGCCGGGAATGTCACAGACGGCGGTGTCCGATTCATAAGCGTAAGGCAGACGATAGCAGAGCAGCGGCATAAATTCGCCGGTTGATTCTTTCCAGTCGACTTCGATTGCATATTTCAGCGCGCGGGCGTGCTTTGCAAGGGAAACATTGACCCTGACGGTCGAATTCAGCACACCGGCTTCGAAGCGAATACCGCGGAGCAGATCGCCGTGTCCCCATCCGCTTATATTGCGAAGTTTTGTTATCGGATGCGCGGCGAGAGCGGTGCCTATGACCCAGGCGGAGCCGTTGGTCTGAGTGTCCACCTGAACAAGTCCGGCTCTCTCGCCGGCTTTGATCATCTCGGCGCCGGTTTCCTTGTCGATAAGCGATATAAGAGCGCCGTCATGGATGTCAAATTCAGCTCTGATATACTCATTTTCAAGCACAAATTCGCTTATGAACCCCTGCGTGGTTTCGCCGGAGAGATATACCGGATAGCTTTCCGGCTGCTTTTCTTTAAGTACAATAGTCGTATATCCGTAAGGAGGCGTCTTGACGTCTACAAGTATGCGGAAGAACTTGTGATCCCAATACTGCTGAAGCCCGCCGTCAATTAGGGCGAAGGGCAGCGGTTTTCCTTCGTAATCCTCGATTATAATGTTGCGCATATCGCCGGTCCAGTCCCAGACGGTCAGCTCGACAGGTTCGCGGCGCTCGGTGGCGGTCGAGTTGAAGATGTTGAATATCCTCGTCCTGCCGACTCCGCGCTCCGGATTCGGAACTCCCTGGAAATGTTCTATTCCGTAACCGACGCCGGCGCCCTCCGACTGCGAGAGAGCGATATGATCGGGATTTTCTTCAACCTTTATGCCGGAGGTATCAATCTTGTCAGACAGCTCTCTCAGCGCCTTCGAGGCTGCGCTGTTGGAGATTGCCATCGAATCCTGATAAAGCCCCATAGCGTGTTCGCGGGTGTCCTGAACACATGAACCGGTTAGGATGTCGTGGAAATGGTTGAAGAGAATCTGCTGACTTGCCTTTTCAAATTGCGCCGGCAGATATTTCTTGGTCTTGCCGGATACCATAGCCGAGAGGGCGGAGTAATACCGTCCTTCGTAAAGAGCGTTTTCAGCCCCGCGGTTGGCGCGTTTAATGCGGCTTTGAGTCGTGTAGCAGCCGTCGAAGATATGGTTAAGTTCGCGATCGATTACAGGCAGCTTGTCGCGCACAGCCTCGGCTTCACGGAAGAATTCGCGGAAGGTTCCGAATTTAACGGTCGGATAAATCGGATAATCTTTAAGGCTGAGCGCAATTTCGATATCGCGTCTGGTAGGTCCGCCGCCGTGGTTACCGACGCCGTAAACAATAATTCCGGTTTTAAATCCGGCGCATTTGCGGGAAATATCGATAAGTCCCGCGGCTATTGCCGGGGTTATCGCGGAGTTGTACCAATATTGCTCGCGGTACATCAGAAGCTCTTCGCCGGAGGGAGAACGCATGCGGTACAGCGCGTAGGGTTGGTCGCAGGCGCGGCAGTGGTAGTAATATTTTACGCTTCCGAAGGTGTCTATCTCCGGAATCTGGGCGCTGTGGCCGAAGGTGTCGGGAGAGAAGTCGACTTCAAGCGACTTCGGGTCGATATCCCAGTTTTTTTCAAGATAGTCGCGGGTATATTTAATATGGTCAAGCAGGGAAGTCGTCGACGGCATATTCTTGTCGGTTTCGACCCAGGCCGCCGCGGTAACTTCCCATCTGCCTTCTTTGATGCGCTTCTTTATTTCACGCATCATCTCGGGATCAAAGTCTTCGACTATCTTGTAAACCGAAGCCTGCGACTGAGAAAAATGAAATTCCGGATATTCATCCATCAGATTAAGAACGGTGCGGAAGGTAGCGAGGGTCGCCGCGACGGTTTCCTGCCAGCTCCACATCCAGTTCATATCAATATGCGCATGGCCGCAGAGAATCAGCTTGTAGCTTTTGGCTTCCTCCGCCATAGGCATAAGCAGCTGCTCCGCCGCTTCCGCCGCTTTGTAGGTTATAACGCCGTTTTCTTTGATTTCGGCGGTCAGGAAATCAAGGGCGGAATTGATTATGTCGTGGTAGGCGTTCTTTTTCTCGTCATTGAGTTTTAATGCGAACTCAAGCTGAGCCAAAATTCTTGTAATGGTTTTGTTCGGAGGGGTGATATGCATCTGCGCTTCGCGCGGCATACCGAAGGTGAATTCGAAACCGGTCTTTTCACGGTTTCCGCCGACGGCGGTTTTGAGCGCCGTAAATTTCGCAGCTAAATTACTCATGGTTTTACCTCTTTTCTGTATTTTTCTCTTTATGATTCTTGAAGTACTGATAAAAACCGCATTTTAACATTCCGTTCCAGATCGGGCGCACCTTGTCGGCGCGTCGCCCGTAATAACTCTCGAAATCCTCACAGCTCGTCAGGATATATATCTGCCAGCGCCCGAGAGTTGCGAAATGTTTCCCCATATCGCGGTAAAGCTCATATGCCCTCTCTTCGGTCCAAAGCCTTTCGCCGTAAGGCGGATTGCATACGATAGTCCCCCGCCTCCCTCCGGTCTCGATTTTAAGCGCGTCCATAATAAACGGCTTTACGATACCCGAAACGCCGGCTCTTTTAATGTTTTCCTTTGTAAGCTCTACGCAATCGGGGTCGATGTCCGACGCAAAGCACTCAAAATCGGTGTCTTTCTTTATCGCGTCGGCTGCTTCTTCACGCGCTCGGATGAACAGCCCTTTTTCGAAAAACGGCCAGCTCTCCGCCGCAAAGCTCCGGTTAAGTCCCGGGGCAGCTCCGGTCATCATCAGCGCCGCTTCGATGGCGATGGTGCCGCTGCCGCAGAACGGATCCCAGAAAAGGACATTTTCCCGCGGTCTTGCAAGCGAGGCGATAGCGGCGGCGGTGGTTTCCCGCAGCGGAGCCATACCGCCTTCTCTGCGGTATCCGCGCTTGTGCAGCGGATCTCCGGAAAGATCAATCATCAGCGCCGCCGAATCGTTTAGAATAAAAAATTCTATCTGATATTTATTTCCGGTTTCGGGGAAGCGTTCAAGTTTATAACGGCTTTTAAGCCGTTCCACCACAGCTTTTTTGACTATCTTCTGGCAGTCGGGAATTGAATAAAGGGCGGATTTTATACTGTGTCCCTTTACCGGAAAAGCGTCGTCCCTGCCGATGTATCTTTCCCAGCAAAGCGCCTTCGTTCCTTCAAAAAGCGCGTCGAAGCTCGGCGCGTCAAATCGGCCGAGTACCAGATAAAGCCTTTCGGCAAACCGGGAGTTTATGTTGAACCTTGCCGCCGCGCTCTCGTCGCCTTCAAAATAAACACGGCCGTCTATTGTTTCGGTTCTTTTATAGCCGAGTTCGTCGATTTCCCGGCCTACCATGCCTTCAAGGCCGAAAAGACAGGCTGCGGCGTAATTAAGTGTCATATATTCCTTATTTTCTTTGAAAAAACAGGGATTTTGCGAAAAAATCCCTGTTTTACTCATATTGTCTTGATTTAAAGCAGATTATTTGATAAGATTGGCAATAACGGTTGCGAATTCATAGCGCGGAGCCGCAGCCGCGGGGTCAAACTCAAGGTCATAGAAGAGACCGTTTTCAACAAAGCTGATAAAAGCGGCGCGATAGATGGCGGCGTCCTTTATATTCTTATAGTTGCGGATTTGTCTAATCGTATAAGAACCGGCGCTCTGCGGAGAGCGAATCTTGTTGTTTGCGCGGAGGATCTTGTATGTTACGTAAACGAAATCGTTGTAAGTGAGCGCGTCTTCGGCTCTGAGCGCGTCTGCGTTTTCGATATTTGCCTTTTCTATGTCGCAGCCTATTGCGGCAAGCGCGGCGATAAGCTCGTCATAAGTGAAGGTGCCCTTCGGATCGAAGCTTGTGCTGTTCTGGATAACTCCCGCCGCGACAAGCTTTGAAAGGGACATACCGAGTCCGTCGTAACCGCGGATATCTGAAAAATTGGTTACCGGAGATACGACGTACCTATAAGTCATGACCTCGGAGGCGATGTAATTGGAATAAAGCACGACGGTCTTCAGCGTGGTATTTTTCGTGATGGTTATCGGACCGGTATAGCGGTAGCCGCCCGCGTTCGGGGTTGAGCCGTCAAGAGTGTAATAAATCGTGCCGCCGGTAGTCTGAGTTGAAAGAGCTACCCTGGTTCCGACTTCGACTACTCCGGAAGGAATCGACGCGATGCCGGGACGGCAGCGGTAGTGATTATAAACGTATTTTGCGTAAAAATCGCGGTAATAAACCGAGTTGAGATAAGCTATATACTCGTTATAGTCCGAGAAATTCCAGGATGACGGGTAGAGATAGTAGTTGTAAACATACTTCAGATATTCCGCATAGGTCATTCCGTAGTAATATTCGGTCGGATAAGCCGAGGTGAAGGAATGTACGTGAGAGGTGCAATCCGGGCAGTAGTAAACGGAGCAGACCGGGCAGTATACATACTGCTTTGAATGAACCGGGCAGAAATAGCTCGAATAGGTGTATGTGGGAACAAGCGCCTGCGGGTAGGTCGGACCGTAGTAGAACCACCACGGAATCGAAGCCTCATACCTCACTCCGTCGACAATATATTCATAACTGTGATAGTCATACTGTGTTCCGTCGGGACCGTAGTAATAAAGCCCGTAGAACGGATACTGAGCGTAATACGGCGGAGGAGTGATATACTGCGGAACTATGCCGGCGCGGTCGGTGCCGATATAGTCAAGATAGGGGTAGGTGATAAAGCCGGTTGACGCCGAGTCGATTTTTCCGGTCGTTGTGATGTAAAGGAAGCCGTTTATGTTGAGACGGCCGTTGACCGTAAGATCCTCTTTTATCGTCAAAGTAGTGTTTGCCGCCATGCTTACCGTAATGTCGGCGGGGATAGTTGTGTCGGCTGTCACGGAAACCGAATTGGGAACCGTGATCATTTTCGTCGGCGAGGCTATTGCAAGGTCGATCCAGTAGGAAAGCTCACCAGGAGATGCGGCGCCGGCGAAAATATTCATACTGAGCAGACTCAATATGGTTACAGCGACTAAAATAAAAGCCGCCATTCTGTTTTTCATAGATTATTCCTCCTTAATTCAGTTAGACAAATTCAGTTACACATAAAGATTAAATTACAACGATTTAACAATCTAATTATATCACCGCGGAAGGAATTTGTCAATACCGCAGGCGGAATTATACCTCGGTTTAACACAAATTTAAACGAAATTGCCGTAAAAGTTATCAAAAGGTAAAAAAGCATAAAATATGAATCTTCTTTAATTTCTGTACATCTATTTTACTTGACATATTTAATTTAAGGTGGTAAAATGTTTGTAATATATTTGACAATATTGTGTAAAACAAGCAAAATCCCGTATGCGGGGAGGTAGTCAGATGCCGGTTATAGCTCCGGGACCCTATACAAAGACTCTTGTCATCGGCGACAGAGCCAAAAGAGAAGCTCATAAATATTTCTCGGAAGAGTTTTCCGGCAAAAAGGGGCTTGTCGTCTGCGACGAAAATACCGAATTTATCGCCCGGCGCGATTTCCCCGCTTTTGAGTCTCTGACATTTGAAAAAGGAGCCGTCGCTACCGATACTAACGGAGACGCCGCCGCGCTCAGACTTTCGAAGGGCGGTTTCGGCTACGCCGTCGCCTGCGGTTCCGGCTCGATCAGCGACATAACCCGCTACGCCGCGGCAAAGGCGGGGATACCCTTTGTCAGTTACCCTACCGCCGCCTCGATGGACGGTTTTGTTTCGTCGGTCGCCGCGATGACGATAGACGGCCGCAAAGCCACCCTGCCCTCAAAAGCGCCGGTAGCTCTCTTCGCCGATCCGGCGGTATTTTCATCAGCGCCCCGCCGGCTTACCCTTTCCGGCGTCGGCGATATTTTAGGCAAATACATCAGCCTTTTTGACTGGCGGACAGCGCATTGGCTTATGGATGAGAAGCTGGACGACGATCTCATAAATTTAATCAACCGCGCCATCGACAAAATGCTCGCTCTCGACCCCGACAGCCCCGGATTTGCCGAAGCCGTTATGGAAGGGCTGGTTATGACCGGCATGACTATCCAATACTACGGCTCATCCCGTCCGGCGTCGGGCGCGGAGCATCACTTGTCTCATCTTTGGGAGATGCATTGTATGTCGGAGCCGACAGACGCGCTGCACGGCGAAAAGGTCGGCGTTTCAACGCTTATCGTCCTCGATCGCTATAAAGCGGCGCCGGATGAAGACCTCGCGGCGGAATATATAAAGCCAGAGTTTACAAAGGAAAACCTCTTTCATATATACGGCCCGCTTACCGACGGAATAATCGGCGAGAACACCCCCGACCCTCTCGCGGCTTTAACGCGGGAGAAGATAAAAGCGGTTCAGCCGGAGATAAACCGAATGGTAAAGGAACTTCCCGACACCGAAGCTCTCCGCGACTATATGAAAAAAATCGGAGCGGTGACGACCCTTGACGAGATAGGACTTCCAAATACCCCCCGCTTCAAAAATCTTTCGATGAAATACGCGCCTTATGTTCGCCGCAGGATAACTTTGCTTAAAATTCTCAACATAAAGGACTGATCGATGGGACTTATCTCTCGGCTTTTCTGGCCGGATATGCGTTTTAAGAATATATATGAAATCACCCCTCAGCTGCTTTCCGAATGCGGCATAAATGCTGTGATCTCCGATATAGACAACACCCTCGTCACCTACGACGATCCGTCCCCGACTACGGAGGCGCGGTGCTGGCTTGCTTCAATGAAAGAAGCGGGGATAAAAATCGCGTTTATATCAAACAACACCGGAGAGAGGGTGGAGAAGTTCTGCGAAGGCATGGATTGTTATTTCCGCGCCGAAAGCGGCAAGCCTTCGCGTAAATACCTGTTGGAAGCGCTTACGCATATGGGCGTTGACAAGGCAAACGCGGCGCTTTTGGGCGATCAGCTTTTCACCGACGTTCTTGCGGGAAAGCTTGCCGGAATAAGAACCATATTAGTCGATCCGATAAAAGACGTAATGACTCCGCTGTTCAGATTCAAGCGGGCGCTTGAAAAGCCGATACTTTCGGCGTATGAACGGCATATATCAAAAAACAGGCAAAAGGATAAAGATAAATGATTCCACGCAAAACCGCCGTCTTCGGTCCGGCAGGAAACAGTAACAGCTATAATGCGGAAAAGCATAAAAGCAACGTAGAGGCGCCCGCATGGGTAAAAGAATTCGGGCTTGACTGCTACGAATATCAAAGCGGCAACGGAGTTCGCGGCTCGGATGAGTTTTTTGCGGCGGTAGGCGCCGCGGCGGCTGAAGCGGGCATTCTGCTTTCCCTTCACGCGCCGTATTATATCTCGCTTTCCGGCATCGACCCGGAAAAACGCCTGGGCAGTCTGAGATATATCCGCGAAAGCCTCAACGCCGCGGCTCTTCTCGGCGCAGAGATAATAGTCGTCCATACCGGTTCGGCTGCGAAAATTTCCCGCGAAGAAGCGATGGATCTCGCCCGCGACACACTGTCAAGAGCTCTCGATGAAATTCCCGACAACGGCGTCATAATAGGACTTGAGACGATGGGCAAGCAGAATCAGCTCGGCACTCTCGACGAAGTCATCGAGCTTTGCAAACTTTCCCCTCGCCTCGCGCCGGTGGTCGATTTCGGTCATATCAACGCATTTAACGTCGGCAATTATTTCAACACCGAAGACGATTATCTGCGGATTTTCGACAAAATATCAGCCGAATTGGGCGCCGACGCGGCGAAGAATCTGCATTGTCACTTTTCAAAGATCGAATATACGCAAAAAGGCGAAAAAAAGCACCTCACCTTTGCCGACACAGTCTACGGCCCTCCTTTTGAACCGCTTGCGCGGGTCATCGCCGACGAGAGATTAACTCCGTGTATAATCTGCGAATCGGACGGCACGCAGGCGGAAGATGCGCTGACATTTAAAAATGTATATAAAGAATATATAAAGGGGGATTGAGATGGACAATGTGAAAAAGGTACAGTCGGCGCTGATCGAAAGCGAAGCGGCTTTTGACTGTATTCTGGTCAGCAGTCAAGTGAATCAGCGCTATATCACCGGATTTGATTTTGAAGACGGCTATGTCGTCATCGGGCGCGATTTCTGCGTTCTGCTGACCGATTCAAGGTATATAGAAGCGGCGAAATTAAGCGCCGCTCCCGGTGTCGATGTACGCTGCATGAGCGGCAGCTTTGCTGCCATGCTCGACGACATAATGTCGGAACACGGCGTGAAAACCGTCGGTTACGAAGAGACTCGCATCTCCTGCGCTTCAAAAGAGCGGCTGAGCGGATATCTCTCCGGTCGTGAATTCGTCCCGGCGGGTGAGCTTATCGAAAAATGCCGCTGTATAAAAACGGCGGATGAGATAGAGCGGATAATAAAGGCTCAAAGGATAGCCGAAGCGGCATTTGAACATATCCTCGGCTTTATCAGCCCGGACCGCACCGAGAAAGAGATAGCTCTGGAGCTGGAATTTTATATGCGCCGCCACGGCGCCGAAAAAGCAAGTTTCAGCGTTATAGCCGTCTCCGGCGCCGCATCCTCCCGTCCGCACGGCGTTCCGCGTGATGTAAAGCTCGAAAAGGGTTTTCTGACGATGGATTTCGGGGCGACATACGAAGGATATATGTCCGACATGACCCGTACAGTTTGCATCGGCCGCGCCGATGAAGAGATGAAAAAGATTTACAATACCGTCCTTAGCGCTCAGCTTGCCGCTCTCGATGAGATAAAGGCGGGCGCCGATAACGGTCATGTCGATGAAACTGCCCGCGGCATCATCCGCGACGCCGGTTACGGAGACAATTTCGGCCACGGTCTCGGCCACGGCGTTGGAATGGAAATTCACGAAGCCCCGCGGCTTTCCCCCAATGCAAAGGGGGAAACGCTTAAAGCGGGTCAGGTAGTTACCTGTGAGCCCGGTATATATATCGAAGGCCGCTGCGGTGTCAGGATAGAAGACATGGGAGCTGTCGAAACCGGTGGATTCAACAACTTTACAAAGGCTCCCAAAGAGCTGATCGAACTTTAAAGTCTTATACGGCAGGAAAATGGAAAGATACGAGTTAAAGAAGTTTATCACCTATGAGCAGTATCTGATACTGCGTACAAGAGTCAAGGCGCTGATGCGGGTGGACCCTTATTCGATGCCGTCGGGCGACTATGTCGTCTCAAACATCTATTTCGACGATATTTATAACAGCGCGTATAACGAAAAGCTGGACGGTGTCAAAAAACGTGATAAGTATCGGATACGAAGCTATAACGGCGATGACAGCTACATAGTGCTCGAGTGCAAAGCAAAGCAGGGCGACAGGATATATAAACGTCAGGAACGCATCGCCGCGGAAACACTCAATCGTCTTTATGAAGGCGATATAACCTGTTTTGACGAATATGACAACGAGCTTTGCCGGGAAGTTTCGGTAAAAATGCGCTCCTGCGGTCTTACGCCCAAGGTTAGTGTGATTTACCGAAGAGAAGCATACATATATCCGATTTGTGAAACCAGGGTTACCTTTGATATGGATCTCCATGCTTCGAACGATCTGAGGATGTTCGGCGGCGTTGCCGGCGTGCCGGTATTTTCACAGCAGCGCGGTATTATGGAAATAAAATACAACGACTTTATCCCGAAGCATATAGTTTCGGCAATCACATCTTCAGCGCCCAGGATGGCGTTGTCAAAATACTGCCTCTGCCGCGAACGGCTGCACGGCAGAATTGAGTAAGCAATATTATAAAAAATACAACATCGAAAGGTTCCAAAAATGAAACAACTTATTGACGCCTTCAGAGAAAGTGTTCAGCAATCGGGTATACAGCTGGCGCTGTCGCCGCAGTTTATTCTCCTCTGCCTTCTGACAGCCCTCGTGTGTACGGCAATTATAGCCGTTGTCTACCGCTTCTTTTACAGAGGCGCATGTTACAGCGCGAACTTCACCATCCTTTTGGTTTTGAGCGGCATAGTAACTACCTTTGCGATGATGACGCTGTCCGCCAACCTTGTATTAAGCCTTGGAATGGTCGGCGCGTTGTCCATCGTCCGTTTCCGTTCGGCGCTAAAAGATCCGCTTGACGTCGGCTTCCTCTTCTGGTCGATAGTCGTCGGAATCGCCTGCGGCGCGGGTCTGTTCACCTACTCGATACTCTGCACCCTCTTTATCGCGGTGCTGTATATCGTAATGACGCTTATCAAGTCCGGAGTTCACAGCTACCTTCTGGTAATAAACTATGAAAACTCGGCGGAAGCGGCGGTCGCAGCCGCAGTAAAAGAGATCGGCTGCAAAACCAAGACCAAATCCTTTACAAAAACAAAAGACGGCTCAGAACTCACAATCCAGCTTATTATGGGCAAGGATAACACAAACGTCGGCGATTCGATAGAGAAGATCGAAGGCGTAAACTCCACCATGCTCGTAGAATACACCGGAGATGTCTGAGTTTTATGATCAAATAAACTTCAACTCATTATTAGTGGGTATGAATTAGGGATTTTCAATCTCGGAAAATATCGGCATAGTTTGGTATTAATCTGTCAGCTATGCCGATGTTTATTTTAGATGTGTCGGATGTGTGAACTCGGTCGGAATACTTATTATGGATAATGCGTTTAATTTTAATACTACTTAGCAAAGTAGCACTTGCAAACAATGTAAAAGAGATATTTGCAATAACTTACGAATATCTATTGAAATATATGAATATTTATGCTATACTATGTTTTATCTATTAGAATAAGGAACAATATAGCTGTTTAGATAAATTATCTAAATTGCACATTGCCAGAAAACGATTTAATCAGAATTAAGAAAAGCATCGATTATTAATAAAGGTTATTATGCAACTATAGTAGATTGGGTGATCTAGATGAAAATAACACATAATTTACTTCCAAAGCAAAAAACTCGTAAGCTTAATCTGAAGGTGGAGATTGATTTATACCCATATGCTACAGAACTATACGAAGAGCTCGAACGAATTGGAGTTATTAATCGAATTAAAGAAATACCTCAGTTGGGTGTGATTAAAGTTTCAAAGAAGCTGGCAAAGACGCGGTATGATTACATCATGCTTCAACTGTATCTTCATCAGCTAATAAAGAATAATCTTCAGGGGCAACTGAGATTAACTTATAATAATCTCGTAAAGGCGATTGAATTTCGCGAAGATTACAAATTTAACAGCAAAGAGGATAATCCTTCCATTGGTGACATTCTCCAGTTGCTTACCATCATTTATAACATTGGTCATTTTTACAATACCTTTACCTCTTCACGAGCAATTGTCATGATGGCATCAGAGGATAAAAGCTTTTATAAAATGGTTTTAGATGCATCGAAAAGTGAACGTTTCAAATCTGCCGTATCAACAATGTTTGAAGAGAAGAGTTATATGAGAATTCACCTATTAAACTCGATCTTGATATTAGAACGATGCAATTCAAAAAAACAATCGGTTTCGTTAGGCTTAGAAATTCTTTATTCATATATAAATGAAAAAAGCTTAGATGATGATCACAAATTAAAATATGTGTTTTCAATATTCAGGAAGGTACGCACGTTTTCATACATATCATATGACTTGCAAATTGCAGATACTCCATTGACAATCGATCTATGCAACGAGAAGGCATTGCGACTTATTTTAAGAGAATACTTGTCTGAGTATAATAACAATCAACCATCAAATGATTTTGTAAACTCTATAACTAAACTTCTTGATGATACGGTATACAATGAGAATTCCAATGCGATTTGTTATTATAAAATATCTAGAAGGATGGTATCTCTCTTATCAAAAGAATTTAACAATAGCAACCATGATTATTATACACTTTTTTATGACAAGAACAGTATTCTTAACATCGGTTATAAACACAGGAAGGATTATGTTAAGTCTCAAATACTAAAACTGACTTTTTCAAAAAAAGACAGGCGTTTGTCAGAATCGTTACTATTTGATTTAGAGCGCATTAATAATACTCGAGTTGGATACTATGATAGACGTTCAGGCGAGCAGACGATTCTTGTGTCAATCAAAGAAAAATGCGATTCTTCTACGAAGATAACTGCAGCATTTAAAATTTTAAAGTGCGCCATTAGTTACCTGCGTAGAATAACAGATTTATTAGCTACAGATACTCGATATTTATTATGCGCAAAATTCTTCTTGTTCTATCTTTTTGGCGAAAATCCAATTGTCATAAAGCCTACGATTGATAAAGAAAAATGCGTTATATGTACACGAGGAAAAAATGCACGTATTAATGAAATAGAATCCTTATTAGTATGTACAATCGGGCATGAAAATCAAAATCACGAAATTCAATTTATGCGCAAACTATTAAAAACCGATGTTTTAAATGATACAAGCATTACCATCCCTGCTAGCATCGTTGTGTATCAAAGAGATGCTGTTGGGAGAAAATTATGCGAATTTGACGGGCTTATAATTCATCCTATGAGAAAAGCTAATCAGATCATTTTCTTAGAAGCGAAGAATACATCATACAAGCCTGCAGGTGGGAAAAAATGTTTAATGGAAAAGTTGAATAAATTATTATTTGAGTATTCATCGGATGATATTATGATTGATGGACACAATGCTTACTGGAATTTATCAGTTTAAGTGTCTATCATGTTAATTTTGCATATAAATTAACTAATTGTATAATAAAGATAAAGACTACACAAAAGGTTTATCTTTCGGTGTAGTCTTTTGTTTTTATCCGATTGACGAATGTTAAAAAACTTTTTTTAAAAATCTAAGTATACTTTATTTCGGGAGCGCCTTTTTATATGCCTAAATATCTTCCTTCGCTATCTCAACCGTCTTGTTCAGCGCAAACGACCAGAGCAGCAGCTTTGAGACCTTCTTTCCGGATATCCGCTCAAGCGCGGCGCCGTAATAGTTCAGCTGCACCGAATGGCGGAGTTTCAGAACCGTCTCTCCGTCCCCGGCTTTTACCCGGTCGGTTTTGTAGTCAAGTATAGTATAGCTGCCGTCCGGATTTTCAAAGAAGCTGTCGATTACTCCCTGAGTAAGTATCTGCTCGTTTTCAAGCTGCCTTTTCAGCTCCTCGTCCCGGGTGAACGGCGCGGCGGGCAGGTCGATGTTGAACCGCATCTCCCGGCGCAGATAATTCGACGCTCTCATCTCCCGGTAAATGTCGCTTTTAAAGAATCGCGCTATCGCGGCTTTATCGGCAAGAGCCGCCGTATGCTCGGGTATGAAGCGATTTTGCACGAGCCGTTCTGTTTCCGCTTCAACTCCCGCGGCTTCGACATTGTCGAAATCGCAGAACTGCATAAACAGGTGGGTAGCGGTACCGATATCGGCGCCGGTCGGGGCGGTTTCGCCGACAATGAATTTCGGACGCACCGCGGTTTTTGCGGCGGCAACTCCGGCGGAAAGCTCAGGAAGCATATCAAAGCTTTCTTCCTCGTCCAGCACACCGGGATATAATTTGGAAACAGAGAGCTTTGACGGCAGCCTCGCCGTGCTTTCGTACGGATATTTAAACGAAAAGCGTTTTTCGAACAGCTTCATATACATACTGACCGCTTCCTCGCTGATTTCAGCCGAGGGAATCGACGGAGCAGCTTCATCCGCGCTAATGGGCGAAGCGCCGTCGGATATCTGCGGCGGGAATATCTCAAGGTCACAGTAATCTGAATACTCATGTCCGAGCGCCAGCAGTATCCAGGAAAGAAATGTCGAAGATGATTTTATCGCCGCGGGGCTTAAGAATTCCGCTTCGTGCTCAAATCCCCATACCCGTGACGGGGATTTTTTCGTCCCCGCCGTTATGTAAAGCCGTTCTTTCGCCCTTGTCAGGGCGACATAAAGCACCCGCATCTCCTCGTCAATGCTGCGGTCGTTTATTCTCAGGGATGCGGCGCGATACATCGGCGTTTCAAACAATACGAGGTTGTTCTCGTCCGGCACTCTCATTACGGCGCCTAAATGGTCGTCCGAGCCGAGGTCAAGCAGCAGCGCGGCGCGGCTGTCCGACGCGTTCATTTGTTTATCGGCGTTGACAAAGAAGACGACAGGGAACTCAAGCCCCTTTGACTTGTGAACCGTCATCAGCTGAACCGAGTCTTCCTTTTCCGGAGCCGCTTCCCGTTCATCCGCCTCCGCCAGCACCTTTTCAAGGTAATTCACAAAGCTGTAAAGCCCGCGGAAAGCGCCGTTCTCAAAACTTCTTGCTTTTTCGTAAAGCTTCATCAGGTTCGCCCGCCTCGCCGCAGAAGCTTCGGCAAGCTCTTCCTCTTTTTCCGAGCCGCGCAGCTCCAATATCCCCGTCTCGCGATATATCCGGAACAAAAGCTCATCGACAGGCATAGCCTCCGACATCTCCCGCCAGCGGTCGATATCGGCAAAGAAGTCAACGCACCGCTGCGCAAGCGATATCTCCCGCTCTTCGGCGTCCGAAGCTTCATTGACCAAAGAAACAAACCGCCGCACCGACCATTCAAACGGATAATACCGCCCGGAAGACAAATCCTCCGGCGCAAAGCGCCCGCGGCGTATCATCAGAAGCTCGTTTAAATTAAAGCCGTAAAGCGGGCTTCTCATCGCCCCGACGAGATAAATATCCCGTCCAGGGTCGTCTATTGTATTCAAAAGACAGCGGACAAGCTGTATCTCCGGGGTGTCAAAGAACCCGCCGCCGCCCGAATAAAACGTCGGAATCCCGGCGCTTTCAACGGCTTTGATATACTCGTCCGTTCCGCTGTCGCCGGATCGGAACAAAATGGCGATATCTCCGGGAGATACCTTTTCGACTTCAATAAGCCTTCTGATCTCGGCGGCAATGTAAGCCGCTTCCGCCTCCCGCGCCGACATATTTTCGCTGTCGTTGGCAGATTCTGATTCGCTGTCTTCCGATTCCGCTTTGTCAGCCTTTGAGCAGAAAATCCGCAATTTTACCTTAGTATCGTTTTCCGAGCCGGAAGCGAAGATAAGGTCGTCTTCAGCAAGATATCCGAGCCGGCCACTGCCGTTCCTGAAAATCCCGCCGCAGACTTTATTTGTAAATCGAATGATATTTTCCGAGCAGCGGAAATTCTCCCGCATGAAAATCCCCCGGCTCTCGCTGTCTTCATCGCCGTCTTTCCATTCATTTCTGTATGAGGCGAAGATATCCGGCTCAGCCCCGCGGAAGCGGTAGATAGACTGCTTGATATCACCGACCATGAATCGCCCGCCCGCGCCGACAGCGCGGAAAATCAAATCCTGTATCTCGTTTACATCCTGATATTCGTCGATGTATATACCGTCGTATCGTGCGGCGATATCCCGCGCGGCGTCGGTCGGGGTATCAAAATTGCCGTCATCGCCGTACAGCAGTTTAAAAGTCAGCCTTGAAAGGTCGGAGAAATCAAGCACCCCGCGCCGTGTTTTTTCGGCGATGAGCCTTTTGGAAAAGGCGTCCATGACAGCGGAAAGCCCTCTTATAACAGCCGCGTTTATACGAAGCTGCGCCCGGATATCTTCTTCGGGATAGCCGAAAGCTGCAAAATAATCCTTTTTGAAGAAGTCGTTAAGCTCTTTCTTTTTATCCTTGCACCATTCGAGAAAATCATCCGGTTCCGGCACGCGGCTGCTCTTTATCGCCGCAAGCTTAATCTCGGAGACATACGAATAAATATCGGCAATCTCGGTTTTCGGGTCATCGCAAAGCTCCCAAAGACCTGCCGCGGCATCTCCGCAGTCGTTGAAAGCGTCGTGGTATTTTTTGTAATACGGGTCTGATTCGTCGTTACCGAGCCTAAAAAGCGCCTCGCCGTAAATCTTGGCATAATATTCGGCGGTGTCTTTTATGTAAGCTTTGAGTTCCTTGTCCCAGACAGAGCCTTTAAAGCCGTTTTCCGCCGCTTCTTCCATCGCGTCAGCCGATTTTAAAAGCAAAGCTTTTCCGTCAGGATATCCGGAAAGCTTTATATAAAGGCGGATAAATTCCGCGGCGGCTCTGTCGTCGCGGTCGCGCGCGTAAAGGTCGATGAAGCGGTTAAATCCTCCGAAGAAGCCAAAGGCGGGATACCCCTCCCCGTCGCTTTCCGACAGCTCGTCAAGCGTCTGCTCCATCGCTGCCTCGCGTATCATGGCTGCCTCGTTTTCATCGCTGAGACGGACCCCTGCGGCAAGCCCCAAAGCCTCGAAATTCGACTGCAAAAGCGACCGGCAGAAGCTGTCGATCGTGGAAATTCTCGCCCCCGGCAGGTCGTTTATCTGCCTTGTCAGCCGATTAATCGTCTCTCTGTCGCCTTCGGCTTTTAAAACAGCCTCTTCAAGCGCCGAATGTATCCGCCGCTTGAGTTCAGCCGCCGCCGCCCTTGTGAAGGTGACGACGCAAAGCCGCGACACTTCATGTCTGCCGTCGGTTATACCTTTTATCAGCCTTTGTGTAAGCGTATGAGTTTTTCCCGAGCCGGCGGCTGCGGAGATAAGGATATTCCGGTTTTTGGCTTCGACGGCGGAAAGCTGAGCCTTGGTAAGTTTCGGCATTGTCAATCCTCCGCCCCGTCATCAGACTGCCTTGCCGGGTCGTTCATTCTCCGGCAGACAGGCGAATTCGGGCAAAATTCGCAGAAATAACGCTGGCTGTCAATCATCCGCGGCGATATCGTAGTTTCCCCGCCGCGCATCCTTCGGGCGAAGTCTTTTGTATAGGTGATAACATCGTTACATTTTAGCTTGAATTCTTCTTCCGAAATGACGTTTTTATTCTTTGACAGATTCCCGCGGGAAGTGAGCTTGGCAAAAACAAATCGCCCTTTGAGTTCTTTGTCCATCGCCTCAAGCAATTCTCTGTCGGATAGCAGCATACCTTCGGTCGTAAAAGCGGATAAAGCGGCCTCCTTTATTTCTTCTGCATCCGACGGACCGCGCAGCACCGGCTTTTTCGGCTGAGCGAGAAAATACAGCACCCCGGCGGGATAAAGCTTCCCGTCGGACGAGCCCAAAGCCCGGCGGATATAATCGGGACTGCCGCGCCAGATAGCTATGAGATAGAGCGGCATCTGGAGGGAAAGTCCGGTTTCAAGTTCGTCTATTCGGAATTTTTCATATCCGGTTTTATAATCGCAGACGCGGAACCAGGTCTTTCCGTCCTCCGACCGATACGAGTCCACCCTGTCCACCCGCCCTTTAAGAAAAGCGTTCCAGCCTCCGTCAAGCGGTATCTTAAAAGATGCCATTGATGGCGATCCTGCAAGACCTATCGGAAATTCAAACAGAATCGGGCGAAATTCGCTCTGGCTGAATTCGTCCATCAACTGCCGCAGTATAAGGCAGACCCGCTTTTTCACCCTGCGCAGCATCGCCGACATCCGCTTTGAAATTGTCCCGCCGTTTATAAATTCCTCTGCCAGCGCGTCGATGATTGCGTCGACTTCCCGCGCGATTTCTTCGTCGGTGACATCGGTATCAACCGTTCCGTCTTCCTTCAGGCGGCTTTTGATAAAGCTTTCAAGCACGGTATGCGCAAGAGAGCCGATATCGGAATTTTCAAATTTCGCCCGTCGGTTCTCGGTAAGCCGAAGCAGGTCGTCGCAGGTGTAGCTGAAAGGACAGCTCGCGAATTTCCGAAGCTTTGTCTGAGTGAGATATATGCTCTTTTTGTGGTAAACCGTTGCAATGGCGGCTTCGCTCAGCCGGTCGGCGTCGGCGTCAAGCGGAGTTTCCATCGCCGAAAGCCGCCGCTGCCCCTCGGCGTCGCCGGAGTATAGCTTCAATAATGCTTCTCCGGCGGCGGTGTCTTTCATTTGATTTATCAGCCGGAACGAACTGTCCTTCTCTTCGGCAAGCTCGTGCGGAGGAATTAAAGAAATATCGACAGGTTCCGAGCCGGAAAGCTTCAAAAGCCGCTTTACCGGCTCGGATGGAAAGAGTTTTTTATCGTCAAGGCTCTGTTTCGGAAAGGAAACAAAAACTCCCTGCGAAGCGGCGGTAAAAGCGTTGTAAAAATATCTCAGCTCATCGCCCCCGCGGTCAGCCCCGGACGGCGGCAGTTCAAGTCCGGCTTTTAAAAGCAGCTTCCGGTCATACGAATCGAGCAGCCGGTCTTCCGGCGACGCGGCGGGGAAGCCCCCCTCGTTTGCGCCGATTATATAAACATATTTTACATCGTCAAGCCGCATCATATCCGCGCGGCTGATATTCACGCAGTCCCGCAGCATCGGCAGCCGTCCGACTGGGCTTGACTCAATGACTAAAGTAAGCAGCGACAGATACTGTACCGCATCCGCTTTCAAATCCCCCGCGATTTCGACAAGCCGGTCGAGAGCCGACATCAAAGCTCCCCATAAAGTCATTATCCCTTCTTCGGGAGCCGCCGCTTCCGCCGCCTCCGCTTTTTCCGCAAGACCCAATTTCTCGATAAAACCGTAAAGACTGCGCGAGATATCGGCGACCGTCGCCGGCGTTTCAAATACTTTGCCGAGCCGAAGCAGCGGTTCCGTAAACCTTTGCCGAAGAATATTTAATCTTTCAAGTTCGGCAAGGTCGTTTTCATCGGGCTTTATAAACCCGCGCGGATTCATATTCCAGTCGGCGCGGTGCCAGGCTCTGCCGTTTATGCTCCATGTTTCGGCGTAGCTTTCGACGGCTCGCGTCTCGTCGGGAGAAAGACCGGTAAAACCGCCGGATTTCAGATAGCTTATAACATCGACCAGCCGCCAGTTTCCGGCGATAACGGCGATAGCCGACAAGACCGTCCGTATCAGCGGCTTTGAATCGATGCGAACCGGCGCAGAGATGAAAAACGGTATACCGTACATATCCAGGAACGCATCGATGACGCCGTCATAGCCCTCTATATCGCGCGTAACCACGGCAAAATCCCGCCAGCGCAAACCGCCCGCAGTATTTGATCCATCATATGAAAGCCGCACCCGTCTGCGGATGTCCCTCGCGACAAATTCCGCCTCTTCGTAGATATCACAGGCGGAATAAATCTCAAACGACTTTTTTTCGACTTCGGGTGTTGATTTTGAGTAATCGAAAAGAGCGTCGGCAAAGAGGGGAATGTCGCCGCAGCGTTCAAAGCGCGGACGCCGCCGCAACTCTGTGCCGGTGACGCCGACACCGTATTCGTCGGCTATTTTGCGTATCTTAACAGCCGTTTCGGCAGGCAGACGATACATCCCGCCGCTGTCTTCCGGAAGCAGCGGAAAGGTAAAAACGCACCTCTTCGCCTGCGCGATTATATGCCGAATGACCTCATACTGCGCCGGAGAAAAGCTGACAAATGAGTCGAAATAAACGGCTCTGTCTTTAAAATAATCGTGTTTTTCAAGTATCCCGCTAAGCGCCGCCATGTCGTCCGGCGGGTCGGCGCGTCCGTCCAGAAGCGCGGAATATCTCTCGGTTATAAGCCGCAGATCGGACAGCTTTCTTATCAGCCTCGCGTCTTTTTCCGGGTCAAGCCGGTTTTGAGCCTCGATAAGCCGTTCCGGCGCAATGCGGCAGTTTTTGAATTCGTCGGATTTTGACAGCAGCGCCGCAATAAGGTCTCTGTCGGATGAAGAAAGTTCCCCTTTTTTGAACGCAGTCGCCCCGCCGCGCAGATATTCCCTCAGTTCGGGCGCGCAGTCGGAGACCGCCCGCCACATAAGAAGCTGACGGCTGCCGCGGTCAAGATAATCGTATTCAAGCCCGCCGTATTCACGGAAAATCAGGTTCGCCAGACGGCTGAAATTTACGACGTCAAGACCGAGCGTCGGAATAACCGGCTGTTGTCTCTGCGCCGCTGCGGCGATTAGTCTTTCCGTCTGTACCGCCTGTTGTTCCGGCACGATAAGCGTCACCGACTGCCCCGCGGAAAGCTCCCAGAGCACACGCTTAACCGTCTCCTGAGTTTTTCCGCTGCCGCTGCGTCCGTATATAAAAACTACCCGTTCGTTTCCCATATCCTCTCCCGACGGTTATTCGAAAAACCGCGCCTTTGCTGCGGAAGCCATATCAATCGTCTCCGTCAAATATGTCGGCGTCGTCAAGGAATTTCCTGCCGTGCCGGAAGATATATTCCCGGCGCGCCGCGATGTTGTCGCCGAGCATGATGTCGAACATTCGGGCTGTGTCGTCGTCGTCGCAGGGCATTATCCGTATCAGCCGCCTTGACACCGGGTTCATCGTCGTCTGCCACATCATTTCCGGCTCGTTTTCGCCGAGACCCTTTGAGCGCTGAATCGTATACTTCGCGTTTTTAAAGCCCCTGACGATATTGTTCCGCTCTGTTTCGTTATAAGCAAAATAAATCTGATCCTTGCAGGTTATCTCATAAAGCGGCGACTCGGCGATATAAATCAGCCCTTTTTCGATAAGCGTCGGCAGCAGCCGGTAGAACATGGTTAAAATCAGCGTCCGTATCTGATATCCGTCCTTGTCGGCGTCGGTGCAGATTATTATCTTGTTCCAGCGGAGCGACTCGAGGTCGAATTTCGGCAGATCGCCTTTGACTTTGCTGTCAAGCTCAACTCCGCAGCCGACGACGCGGAGAAGGTCGGTTATTATCTCGCTTTTGAAGATACGCTCATAGCTTGATTTAAGGCAGTTCAGCGTCTTTCCGCGCACCGGTATTATCGCCTGAAACTCCGCGTCACGGCCGAGTTTGCAGGAAGTCAGCGCCGAGTCTCCCTCGACAATATAAAGCTCGCGGACCGCCGGATCTTTCGAGCGGCAGTTGACGAATTTTTCGACACGGTTTGCGATATCGATAGACCCGGTCAGCTTTTTGCGGATATTCAGCCGGGTGCTTTCCGCCGCTTCGCGGGAACGCTTGTTTACAAGCACCTGCGCCGCAATCTTCTCGGCTTCGACCGGATTTTCGGCGAAATATATCTCAAGCGAATGTTTGAGGAAATCGGTCATCGCCTTGGTGATAAAGCTGTTCGTTATCGCCTTTTTCGTCTGGTTTTCGTAGCTGGTGACGGTCGAAAAACAGTTTGTCACAAGAACGAGGCAATCCTGAATATCGGAGAAATTGATTTTTCCTTCGTTTTTGTTGTATTTGCCGATCGATTTCAGATATCTGTCGATGGCGTATACAAACGCGGACTTTACCGCCTTGTCCGGCGAGCCGCCGTATTCAAGGAAGCTTGAGTTGTGATAATATTCGATACAGGCGGCGGTGTTTGAAAAGCAGCATGCCACCTCGATTTTCAGCTTATATTCATCCTTGTCGGCGCGATCCCGCCCCTTGGTTTCGGTTTTCCAGTCGACCGGCTCGGTAAGCGGATTTTCCCCCGCCAATTCTCCGACATAGTCGACGATACCTTTTTCATACAGGAACTCCTGCTCCTCAAAACCTCCGTCAACCTCATAGCGAAGCAGAAATTTCACCCCGGCGTTAACCACCGACTGCCGTTTCAGGGTAGTGACATACCAATCGAGCGGGACGTCGATCTCGGTAAAGACCTCTAAATCCGGCTTCCAGTGGATGGTAGTACCGGTTCGGCCTTTTGATTTAGGCAGGGGAGCTGTGACAAGGTCGCCGTCTGCGTTGCCTTTTTTGAAGTTTATCGTGTGAGAGTTTGCGCCGTCATAACTTATTACCGTCATCCATTCGGAGCTGTATTGCGTCGCGCAGGCGCCGAGGCCGTTGATGCCGAGCGAATACTCGTAAGCGGCGTAATTCGCGTTGTTGTTATATTTTCCGCCGGCATAAAGTTCGCAGAAAATCAGTTCCCAGTTCCAGCGCTTTTCCTTTTCATTCCATCCGAGCGGCACACCGCGTCCCCGGTCGTCAACTTCGATCGAATGATCTTTGTAGACTGTCACCGTGATGACCGAACCGTGTCCCTCTCTCGCCTCGTCTACCGAGTTTGAAATGATTTCAAATACCGAGTGCTGGCAGCCCTCAAGCCCGTCCGAGCCGAAGATTACCGCCGGGCGCTTGCGAACGCGGTCGGCGCCTTTAAGCTGTGATATCGATTGGTTGCCGTAATCCGGAGTTTCTTTTTTTCTTGTTTTCTTTTTTTCTTGCATAGTTCACCGATGCTTAAATAAGCTCATTTATTATTAAAGCGATTGATTTGTAACGTTATATTTATAAATTCCCCGCGGCTATTGAAAAATGTTGCCTCAGGTGGTATAATATTCGGGATAAATAAGGTTATGAAAGGAGAGCCGTATGGAAAGCAAACTGTCAAAGATATTTTCAGACGAAGGCGTTGAGCTTGCGGCGGCTCTGCCGCTGTCCCGCTGCGAAGTGCTTCGTCCTTACAAGCTTGAGCGGATGGGCTTTCCGCCAAAAAGCGTAATAATGCTTGCGGTTCCCTATTCGCCGCCGGAAAGCCCGGCGAGGATTATCTCAAAATACGCAGTCCCGCGGGATTACCATATCTTTTTTAAAGAGCTGTTTTCCCGCGTCATCCCGCGTCTTTCCGAGCTATATCCCGGCTGCTCGTTTCACGGCGCAGCGGACGATTCGCCGATAAAAGAAGCGAAAGCGGCGGCTCTTGCGGGGCTCGGCGTAATCGGGGACAACGGACTTTTAATAACCGAAAAATACGGCTCATATGTTTTTTTGGGGGAAATATTCACCGACGCCGACCTTCCGGACGAAAGCAGAGAAGAAATCCTCGGCTGCCTTCGCTGCGGCCGCTGCAAAACTGCCTGTCCCTCGCCGGATAACTGCCTTTCGGCGATAACTCAGAAAAAGGGGGAGCTTACCGACGACGAAATCGAGCTTATGCGCAAATACCGTACCGCCTGGGGGTGCGATATCTGCCAGGATGTCTGCCCGCTCAACCGCGGCAAATCCGGAACCGGGCTTGATTGGTTTCAAAAAGAAATGATTTACGCGCCGAAAAAGGGCGGGGATATCGAAAGCAGAGCATACGGCTGGCGGGGAAGAGCCGTTATCGAAAGAAATCTTGATATTATTTACGGAGGCTCATTTATGACGGAAGAAATCTTGCAGAAAGTCATGGCGGCTGCGCGGGAGGCGGGGAAGATAATGCTCTCTGCCGAATCGGTCAGCAGCCGCGACATAACGGAAAAGTCAGGGGACGCCAATTTCGTCACCCGCTATGACGTCGAAGTGCAGGAGCTGCTCTATAATCTGCTTGAAAAAGCAATTCCCGGCGCCGTATTCGTCGGCGAAGAGGGAGACTCCGCCAATGACGATATAAATAACGGCATGGCTTTCATAGTCGATCCGATAGACGGCACCACCAACTTCATTTTCGGCGCCCGCCGCAGCGCGGTTTCGATAGGCATATCCGAAGGCGGTGAAGTCACCGCCGGCGTCGTATACGACCCTTATCAGGACGAAATGTTTTACGCGATAAAGGGAAAAGGCGCATTCCTGAACGGAAGACGGATAAAGGTTTCCGACAATCCGCTAAAAGAATCGGTAGTGCTTTTCGGCACGTCGCCGTATTACCGCGTGCTTGCCGATATCGGCTGGCGTATGGCGCGGGCGCTGTTCGACGCATCGCTTGATATGCGGCGCACCGGTTCCGCCGCGCTTGACCTCTGTATGGTCGCGGCAGGCAGAGCGGGCGTCTTCTTTGAAATGAAGCTGTCGCCGTGGGATTACGCAGCGTCTAAAATAATAATCGAAGAAGCCGGCGGAAAGCTCACCGATATATCAGGCTTACCCGTCTCGCTCGATAAGCCGTCGTCGGTGCTTGCGGCTTCCGCCTCGGCGTATGACGAAGCGCTGAAAATCGCGAAAAGCGTAAAAAAAGTTATGTTCAGCTGCTGAAAGTCATTGCAATCAAAGCATATCGCCTTTTAAAAGACGGTTAAGCCGGCGGCGGTTCTTTATCCTGATGAATTTCTCCGGATACTGCTTTTCGTATTCGTCATATCTCACCTTCGCCGCTTTCTTCCGTCCGTCTCGGAGAATCCACAAAGCAAATTCAAGATCGAATTTTTCATTACAGCCGGCCGCCATATCCGGGCGGACGGTATTTTTGTATTTTACAGCCCGCCTCCACGCAGAAAAGAAGCAGAAGAAACGATTATAATCGAGAAAAATGATCTTGTCTGCGGTTCTGAGCCGCTCCTCGTGGCAGCATTTTCGATAATTTCCGTCTATCACCCAGCCGTTGTTTTCCGCCATAAATCGGCGTACATCGTCGCTTGCTTCTTCGTCGGAGCGCCGAACCCACCCCGGAAGATGGGTGACCGCGTCAAGGTGCAGGACAGGCAGCTTGTATTTCTCACCCAAAATGCGCGCTAAGGTGGATTTTCCCGAGCCGCTGTAACCGATGACAGCTATTTTCAACCCTTTCTCCTTTATAGCTTTAAAAAAGCTTTATCCATCAAATAATTATACCACGAAAAGGCGATTTTGTCAATAAACACGCCCTTTAACGGCAAAAGAGTCGCGTGATTGCGACTCATTCTGCGGATTTCTGAAAACTTGTCTTTAAAGCTCAATCTCATCCCCCGGCGCGATTATAAGCGCTCCCGGAACTTGAAATTTCCGCGCCTTGCGCTCGCTCCAGAGCTTCCCCGGCGACATATGGCATGGGATGGTATTCACCGCGCCGATCATTCCGGCGCATTCGACAGCCTCGTCAAGCCCCATGTTGAAAATGCCGTCGCAGGGAAGCAAGGCATAATCAAGCTTTCTTGCCGCCAAATCCGCCATTTCCGGGATTTTCGATGTGTCGCCGGCGAAATATATCGTCTTCGAGTCGGCAGTGACTATGTACCCGACGCATTCGCTTCTCTTGTGATTTCTGTTTTCCGCCGGAAAGCTCTCGACTTTGACCGAACCGATTGTAATTGAATTGTATTTTCCGCCCACGAGCGCGTCAAAATTCTGGAAGATAACGCAGCCCGGCTTCTTTTCCGGCAAAGATATCTTGTTGTGGTCGTGATGCTGATGGGTGACAAGAATCCCGTCGGCGGGAAGGGAATAACCTTCTCCGGCGTATGGGTCGATGTATACGACGGTTCCGTCGGACGCTCGCAGCCGAAAGCTGCCGTGTCCCTGCCATAAAAGCTTTGCCATAACTTTTGCCTCCTGAACAGCTTACAGATCAAGATTAAGAACGATTATCGATATGACCGATATAACAAATCCCGCCGTCTGGAGCTTTGTCATCTTTTCTTTGTAGATGAATACCGCCCAGCAGAAAGCGAAAACGATACCCGCCGCGGCGACCGCGGGATAAAGAATGGTTGCCAGAATCATCGTGTTCAGCATCATAATCAGAAGATTGGAACCGATGTTCGCTATGCCCTGAGGAACTGCATATATAAAACCGTATTTGACGGCATTTTTAAGCCCGGTCTTGTCCTTGTAAAAGATGACGATAAAAAGGTTGACGACGGCGTTCAAAGTCATACCGACAAACAGATACTCCGTCTGATACTTCCCCGGATAGTTGGTCTGATGTATCTTCTGAAGCACCGCGCATCCGCCGTTGGAAATGAAAAGGATTATAACCCAAAAAATCCAGCTTTTTGAGAATTTCAGCGTCTCGTTGCGGTAGTTGAACATAATGAGAGAGATGACCAGAAGAACCAGTCCCGCTCCGGTGGCGAGGCGGAAACTCTCTCCCAAAAACAAAACCGAATAGATGGTGGGTAGAATAACCGAAAATGACATTATCAGGTTTGTCAGCGACATCGGCCCCGTGACCATGCATATATTAAGAGCCGTCGTCGCGACAAAGAATCCTACGCCGAAAAAGACGGCGTATATCATGGTCGGAAGGTGAAACTCAAATCCGCCTTTTATCACGATTGCAACAGCCATAACGGCGGCGGCAGAGATGCGGGCAAACAGGCTTAATGTATAAATCGATATCGGATCCGAAGATTTCACCGCATACTGCTTGTGAAAAAGGCTCTGCAATCCGACAAAGAGCAGACAAAGAGCTAACAGAAGATAATTCATGTCGATTTTCACTTTCGATATTTCAGTATACACATTATAACATTTTTAAATATAAAATTCAAGGCTGCCGACTTCATATTTCCGACCGCTTTGTTAATATATTATCATATAAAAAACTCCGGTATTGCGATATTTATAGTGCAATACCGGAGCCATATTATTGTTTCACGCCGTAATTTTACAAGATTTCGGTAAAGACGCTGTGTCTTTCCATCGTCAGCGTTTTTCCGCCGCCCGGAAGGTCGCGGGATTTAAGTTCAACATTCGCTTCGGTGTTTGCGCAGTTACAGACGATAAGCAGCTTTCTGCCGTCGGAGTTTCGCTCAAAAAGCCCTGCCTGTACTGCGGGAATTGTATATTCCTTGACACACATTGTCTCCCCCGTTATATCGGGAACGTCGGAGCATACTGCCGGCGGAGACAGCAAGCGTCCCGCCGTGAAGAACTCAAGGTGTTCTGCTCTCGCAAGTACCATGGCGCGGTAAAAATCCCTGTCTTCAATTTCGAGATAACGAGCCGGCGTAATCCATCCGAGCTGTTCGCCGAACAGCAGTCCCTCGGCCGTCAATGCGAAAACAACATCGTCATTCGCGCTGTAATACGCTCTGCCCAGAGTTACGGCATAACCGGCATAAACCGCTGCCCAGGCGGGAACCTGCCGCATCTCGACGCAGTCCCACGACAGGAAAGCCGCGATATGGCGCATATAAGGCTCGGCGGTCGATTCGGTCGAAATCGCCTTGTCCGGAGGCAGAGTGCGGGCGGTTCGCATAAGCAGCCGGTCATAGGCTTCCGGCCACCAGCCGCCTCCCCCGCTCGGATGCGGATGAGAAGGGTCGCAGCAAGGTTTCGGCGCGGCGGATGCAATCTGATCGACATAGACCGCGTCGGTGTTCAGCCGATAGAATATCTCGGAAAGCACCTCCGTAACCTTTGCGCCCCATACTTCGGTCGAAGGGCACATAACGGCGAGCCTGACCGTCGAGCCGTCGCTTTCTTTTGACAGGTAGGTCTCGGTAAACACCTCGCCTTTTTCGTTCTTGGTCGCGCCTGCCAGGGCTATATCGGTAAAGAGATAATCCTCCGCCCCGCGGTCGCGGGTGTCCCAAAGCCTGCCGTTGATATACGGCATAACTCTGAATCCTTCGTCATGCAGCCTTGCCACCATCGCGGCAAAAAAGGGTTTTTCGGGTATATAGTGGGGATAGTCGTTGTCAAAAGGAACGCGATGCCAATTATATACATGCAGCGCTGAGCTTTCATTAAGGTTTAAATCCGCCTCGGCTTTTAGCAGCTGATCCATATTCGCGTTTTCGTCTTCTCCGACGCTGAAAAGCCACCAATGCTGCACCCGTTTCAGCCACTTCGGAGCGGCAACGCGCCCGTTTTCGTCAACTTCGGGTATCCATCTTGCCTCTTTCAGCGCGAAATCACGATAAATCATCGTCGCGTCATACCAGCCTCCGTCAAACAGACGCCAGACAAGAGGACCGTTGAGCGTTTGAGAGTTTCTCGGCGAGCAAGCGTCGCGGCAGATATATTCGGCGTATATGCAAGCGTCGCCCGCGCCCTCTGCTTTATGGAAATTAAGCCTCTTTTGCCCGCCGGATTTGTCGTGCATACCGTAGTAGAACCCGCGCCCGCTGTCAAGACAAAGCGCCATATATTGCATAATCGCGAGTGAAGAAGGATAATCCCCGCCGCGCCGCATCTCGCTCTTTGCGTCTAACCCTTTAATAATAAGCCCGGAACGGGCGGGAAAGAAGACGCTCATATCCGCGTCGGCGGCAAACCACAGGCGGGGGTATTCAAAGGAGTATACCGAAAAATCGCTCATATTGTTTTCAAATGAGACGGTCAGCTCAAAGCCGTCTTTTACGGCAGGCGCCAGAGAAATGCGAACCCGCAAGCCGTTTCTCCAAAGGCTGACTCCGCCTTCGTCGGCAGCCGTCCCGTCCCAGCCGGAAAGGGAAGAAAGCGCGCTTTTTTCTCTTGTTGCAAGGTCGAGCAGAGCTACTCTGAAAAGCTCCCCGCCGCCGTTAAATAAGGTTGTTTTCCCGTCGTAAACGGCCGCAAGCGCCGCTCCCGAATCGGAAAGGGCGATTTTGACCCGCAGATTTCCGGAAATATAACTGTGTTCCATATAAAAAACCTCCGCTATAAATTTCGTCGAATATCGTTAAGCGAAAATGTAACTACGGCTAATCCATATTATATCATCGAACATCGAAAAGGTCAACATCTTTAACGGAAGAAAGACACGAATACCTTCTCGTCTTAATATGTTATGTGTTGACATATTTTTATTCAGATGATATAATTTAAGTCAGATAAAATATCATTCGATTCAATTTAAAGAATTCGGAGGTACTCATGAAAAAGAGAATACACATGATCGGCAACGCCCATCTTGACCCCGTCTGGCAGTGGCGGTGGCAGGAGGGAGTTACCCAGGTAAAGCAAACGATCCAGTCGGCGCTTGACCGCCTTGACGAAAGCGATGACTTCGTTTTTGTCTCGTCTCAGGCGGTGATGTATAAATGGCTCTCCCTATGCGCGCCGGGCATGATTCCGGAAATCAAACGCAGGATAGAAGAGGGTAGGTTTGTCATCTGCGGCGGGCAGTGGGTTCAGCCCGACTGCAACACTCCTTCCGGCGAATCGTTTGTCCGCCAAAGCCTCTATGCGCAGCGCCTCTTCAAAGAACTGTTAGGCGTCACCGCGACAACCGCCTATAACGTCGACAGCTTCGGCCATAACGCCATGCTGCCGCAGATATTCAAAAAAAGCGGCATGAACGCCTATGTGATGATGCGACCGGGACCTCATGAAAAGACCCTTCCGGCAAATATATTCATCTGGCGCGCCCCCGACGGCACCGAGATTCCGGTTTATCGCATCCACGGCTCTTATACCGGCAACTATCAAAACTATGAGGACGCCGAAAGCGACATAAAGTCTACCTGCGACTCGATACAGGACGGCATTGACTCGGCGATGGTCTTTTACGGCGTCGGCAACCACGGCGGCGGTCCGACCAAGAAGAACATAGCCCTTGTAAGAGAGGTAAAGGAAAACTATAAAGGCAAGAGCGACATCTTCTTCTCCGATCCGAACACCTTCTTTGAAGAAATCAAGGGAAAAGAAGCGCTTATGCCGGTAGTCGAAGACGATCTTCAGCACCACGCTTCCGGCTGCTATTCGGCGGTATCCGAGCTCAAGCGCCTTAACCGCCGCTGCGAAGCGGAGCTGTATTTCGCCGAAGCTTACGCTTCAATCACAAAGAAGCTCATGGGTCTGAATTATCCGATGAACGAGTTCCGTCTTGCTTGGGAAGATGTCATGTTTAATCACTTCCACGACGCGATGGGCGGCTGTTCCGCCGAACAGGTATTTGACGACGCGTACGCTTTTGCGGGCGAGGCGTTGTCCATCGCCGCGCGTCAGAAGGATATCTCGACCCAGGCGATAAGCTGGGCGGTCGACACAAGCGAAATGGACGGTACACCGGTTGTCATCTTCAACCCGCATCCATGGAAGGTGAAAGTTCCGGTAACTATAAACTTCCAGGCGCCGTCGATAAAGACGCTTGAAGGCGAGACCGTTTTAAGCCAGCACGTTTACAGCCCGACAAAGAGCTGCACATGGCGGGATGACACGCTGTTTATGGCGGAACTGCCGGCGATGGGCTACGCGACATACCTCATCGGCGGAGAATCCGAAAAACCGGAAAGCACCGTCGCGGCGGAGCCGGCAAAGGAACTTCAGACTTCAAACAACTTCGACGGCGGCTATATCGAGAACGAGTACCTTAAAGTCAGCTTCATTCCCTATAACGGTTATATCAAGTCAATTATAGACAAGACCACCGGAGAGGAACTGTTAAGCGGCTGTTCCGCGGTGCCGGTCGTCATCGACGAATACAGCCACGACGCCTGGAGCCACGCGAAGAATTTCTTCGACAAAGAACTTGCCCGCTTCTCCGACGCCGAGATAAGCGTTGTCGAAAGCGGTCCCCTCCGCGCCACCGTCAAAGCGGTCAGCCGCTACAACGACTCGACTATGACCCAGTATTTCAGCCTGATCGCAGGCGAGCGCAGACTTCGCGTCAGAGCCGAGTGCGACTGGCGGGAAAAATATAAGATGCTCAAACTCGCCTTTAATACCGATGTCGGCGAGAACCCCCGGATATTCTACGAGATACCTTTCGGATATTTTGAGCGTCCCTGCGACGGCGAGGAGGAAAACGGCCACCGCTATATCGTCCTGACCGGATCCAAGCGCGGCATGGCTCTCCTAAACGACAGCCGTTACAGCTTCAGCGTCAAGGACAGCGAAATGCGGATGACGATAGTCCGCAGTCCGGTATTCAGCGACCACGGCGGTCCCCGTATCTCCGAATCGGTCTTCACCGATCAGGGACTTACAAAATTTGAATACGAGCTTGTTCCGGTATCGTCGGAAGGCGATTTCGCGGCGGTTGAGCGCATGGCGGCGGAACTTAACTGCCCGCCGGTCAATATTATCGAAAACAACCACAAGGGCTACCTTGCGCCGAGCGGCAGCTTTGTTTCGGTCGACGCCGATAATGTAAGCATCACCGCTTTCAAACGCGCAGAAGACGACAACGGCTGGATAGTCCGCGCATACGAAACGGCGGGCAGGGGAGCTGAAGCTAAAATTTCATTACCGCTTCTTGACGAGGAACTCAACCTCAGCTTCGGAAAATTCGAAGTTAAGACTGTTTTCATCCCGGATCTCCGCGCAGACGCGGGTGATATCCGCGAAGTGATGATGACCGAATTCGACTTTTAACTTATAACATCGACAAAAACTACGCCTGTCCGGAAATGCCCGGGCAGGCGTTTTTGTCATCGAGGCTTGTATTCGGGGGCGTGCACATGTTCAAGCACGGTCAGCTCTTTGCTTTCCATATTTTCAAGCAGCCAGGCGTTTCTGCGCATCAGCCAGCGTCGCAGAAGACCGACGTTGCCGTCGAAGGTCAGCTTCGGTTCCTGATTGTCGTAATAGCCGTAAGAGACATTTACTTTAAATATCTCGTAATTGCGCTTGAATGATTCGGCATAGCGCAGCTTGATGCGGTCTATCCAGTTGTCCTCTCCTTCAAATATTCCTTTAATCAAAGGCTGAAGCTCAAGAAAGCGCTCATTTACGAGGCCATGAAAATATTCGTCGGAGATAAGGTCCGCATACCAGTCGCGGCGGCACCAGAAGCCCTCCGCCGAATCGCCGGTGCCGAGGTCGGAGCCGTCATAAGCGTCGCTGTGGTATTCGTAGTATTTCGGCTCGCCGTAACTGCAGTTGCCCATCGAAAGGTCAAAATCCCATGGCGGGCCTGCGTAAAGCATGTCGTTTTTTATGAAATATCTCGTGCTGAATTCGTTGAAATCGATGTCCTTGAACAGCTCGTTCAGGATATAAAAATCAACGAAAGAGCCGATGTTGATATATTTGCCGTAACGTTTGCGGTCGCGGCTCTTTATCGCTTTTTCCGCTTCAAGGAAAAACTCGTTCAGAAACTCGTATTGTTCTCTCGTCGGATTCTCCGGTTTGTCAAATTCGAATCGGCTTCCGTAAATCGGGGTGGTAATATAGCTTACCCCGCCTTCGGTTCGGTTGATGCTCCATTCAAGTATAAATTCGTTTTCAAGCGAGTTGATATCGACCCGCCCTTTGCCCTCCGCAACCGGCTCCATCAAAAGATATGAGCCGCGGTATTCGCCGTTGAGCCAAAGATCGCAGTATTCTCCCTGCGACGCATAAGGCAGCCGGAGTTTCTGAGAAAAATCGCAGACCAGTTTGCAGCGCATAAGGGATTTGTCGAAAACCGACGCCTGAAGCACCCATCTTTTGCCGCTGTCCATTCCGATAAGCGAATGCTTTTCTTCGAAGCGTATCGAAAAAGATTTCTTTTCGGTGCTCGCGGTAGTGTTGCCGCGGATTTTTATCTGTCCGTTATCATCGTCGACTATCCTTATCCTGCCGTCTATATATTCGACGACGGTAAGTGAGGCCGGCAGATAAGGCCAGCCTATCTCCGCGCCGCCGGTATTTATTATTACCTGCGGCAGGTCGGTGTAAAGATAGCCGTATTCTTCCGGCAGAAGAGATGCGTAATCCGGAGGCTCGGTTTCCGCAGCGTTAGTATCGACAGCAGAGGTCTCTGCCTCCGACAGATCGGCGTCTTGAATATCACCGTCGCTTTTACAAGAAAAGAAAACCGAAATCAGCAGACAAGCCAGAAGAATATACGCCGCCGGGAGGGGTAAAAATCTTCCTTTCATAGAAATATTCCATATCAGAATAGGGATGTGACGTAATTTTTCCTGCGGTAGAAAACCGCATCATAAGGTTTGTCGGGATTTATAATCGTTGCTCCGCTCAGGTATTCCGCCTCTTCTATGCCGAAGATACCGAGTCCCAAGAGCGTAAGCGCCTGTATGTCGCACTCGATATCGGGCTCGTCTTCGCATCTTTGCGCCGAGCATTCCCCGTTTTCAAAGAATATTTTATATACTCCGTCATTTTCCGGAAGAAAAGCGTCGGTAACTGCAACGTTGAATTCTCCGTCGCCTTTCGGGGTAATCCATCCGAAGAAATCTTCCGGGTTTAGAATACGCGCCATGCCGTGAGAGTAAATATTGCTGTTTGCGGAATTCAGCTCGGGCACAATCGTATTCAGCCGTACAAAGTCCGGCAGACGTACTCTCAGGGTATGATAGCGCGAATTGAAGGAGCGAGCGCAGAAGCGCAGCATCTGTCTTAATGTGTCGGTGGTATCGAATATGAAATCCGCCGGATGACCGAAGTTATTGATGCAGTTCATAACTCCGCCGTCGTTGTCAAAAGCAATATATCCGCGGGGGATATCGGCTTCGTCATAATAGACGTAAACGAATATCTTGTTTTTCTCAAGCTTGCCTTTGTAATTTCCGCTTGCTCTTTCGCCTATCGTTGAGAGATTGACACCTTCAAACGCCCGATCTCTTATTTTATCAAGCAGGGAAAGGTCCGATTCTGGGTTGAGCATTACAAAGCGGCCTTTACCTTCGAGTTTCTTTATAAGCTCATTTATTGCTTTGAAGGAGATATCCCAGTCGCGGCAGTCTTCGGCGTTTTCAAATCCGAAGCGCCGATAATAAGCGCGGGAGAAAGGGAAAAGGTAGTCAAGCGCGTAACCGCGGCGGCGGTCTTCGCGCAAAATATGCTTCGTTACCGCGTCTACCGCACCGGTACCGCGATGATGCGGCAGGCTGGCTACTCCGCCGACGCCTCCCATATAAGCCTCGCCGCCGTCAAGCCTGACCTTATAAGGGGTAGACTGAACCACCGCCATGCATTCCGATTCGTCGTCGGTAAAGGCGCCGAAGTAGATGCCGCTCCATCCGTCGGGCGGCATTTCGAGGGAAAAAGGATAATCCCCCTCGTTCTCACACTCCGCTTTTGCCTTTAAATAGTCGTATTCGAATTCAAATGCCACCGAGCTTGTAAAATCGGCGAGATACTCATATTTTTTGCTTATGTGTCTGATTTTCATATAAAGTCCGTTCTGAATTAAATTTCCGTTTCAAATCCGTCAAAGGCAAGCTCACAACCCGACGGCGCGAGCGCTTCGGCAAGGGCGTAGTGATCTTCTCCGGCGCAGCGAGCGATATGCGTAACGAAAAATCTGTCGGCATAACGCGAAAGCGCCTTCTTCATTTCGGCTATCATGCCAAAGTTGTTGTGTTCAAAAATGCGTTCGTCCCCCTCAAGCGGTCCGAGGGTACCGTCAAAGACAAATCCGGCGAAACGACGGCGTCTTATCTCTCTTATCGCGGGAAGAGGCAGCCACGCCCCGTCAAGACCGTAGAAAAGCGTTTTTTCACCGTCGTCTATGATAAGGTGACTTGGATATGCGGTGGTTTCATGATTTGCCGGCACCGCAGTGACTTTGTATCGGCTGAATTCAACGGTGACAAAGTCAGCCGTTACGATATAGTAGGCTCCGAGCCGTCCCAGTCCGCGGATAGTCGCAGGACAAAAGTGGTCGGAGTGCGGGTGGGTGTTGACTATGTATTTTACACCTGACAGAAGTTCCGGCTTTTGAAAGGTTTCGGCATATTCAAACACGCAGGGACCGGGATCGACAAGCAACTCGCCGTTTATGATAATCGAGCTGAAGCGGCGAAAATTCCTGTCCGCCGAGGGTGCGGCGATGTTCCAGTCTGCGGCGCCGGTGCCGATAAAATGAAGATGCATAATATGCTCCGATAATGCAAATTAAGGGAAAGCCCGCGACCGGCTCTCCCGAAAGTTTGTTCAGTTTATTGCGATGCTTTCGCCGTTTACCGTTACAACCGCAGTCCCGTCGCCCAGTATGCTGGGGCTGTTAAAACCTTTGTCAGCGGTTGTTATCTCGATAATCACGCCGGTGACGGCTTCGATCCGATACTCAGACTTGAAGCCGTTATTGGCGGTGTCGATTATTATCTTGCCGCCGCGGAGGCGTATCTCGTTTGAGGACTGAATACCGTCGTCCATGCATTTTATGTTGATCTCGCCGCCGTCTATCTTGACAATACCCTTAGTGGATTTGTCGGGGAATGTTGACTTGATGCCGTCCCTGCCGGCGTCGATCGTTATGATTCCTCCGTCGATTTTGACGCTGTCGCGGCCTTTTATTCCGTGTGTTCCGGCGGTGATGTTGATTATGCCGGTTTTGACCTTCAGGTCGTCGGATGAATGTATGCCTTCGTTTGCCGAATTGACCGTAAGGGTGCCCAGCCCCTGAAAGATCATATCGCAGCGGCCGAAAATCGCGGCGTCGTCATCGTATCTGCCCTGCGGTCGTTTGTCGTTGATGTCGGCAACAGCGCCGTCATTGATAATGAAGTAAACATTCTCTCCCCTGATTATCTGAATTACCGACGCAGTAGAGCAGGCAAGGGAAAGATCGTCGAAGTAGAGGAAGATATCCCCCAGCTCCGGCGAATCAATAACAAGTCTGCCTTCGGGGCAGCTGCCGGCGAGGGTATAGCTGCCGCTGCGGCTTATCGTGACCGTCGTTCCGTCTGCCGCAGCGCCTTCGGCGGCGCTGGTTGCCGAATCGTCGCTCCAGGTTATCAGGTTTGTCTTCGACGACTCGCAGGAGGAAAAAGCCGCGAGAGTTAAAAGCAGCACTGCCGCAGTCAGGAAGTAAGATATAGTTTTTTTGTGGTAAAATATTGTCATGCGCGGGGTACTCCTTTTCTTTGTAAAGTCGACTTTACAATCATGAGATATACCTATTAATTATATCTGTTTTCTATTGAAAAAGAGTGAACAGACGGTAAAATAAATGAAATACATATGCAGAAACTTGTTTTTGATGTATAACATTTACAAAACAAGCGAAAAATGCATAAAAATGAAACAAAAGAGTGATTTTAACACAAACAAAAACCGTCGTTCCCCGTTTATCTCTCAAATCCGTGTTTATTTGATAACCCGGAGGACGACGAAAAAGGGAATAGTTTACCGGACAAATCAGGTTGATTTTCTCTTGTGGGCAGAAACTCTTATATCTCCGCTTCAGCGAGTATTATCGAATCGGTTTTCAATTCAACTATCGCGCTTGACCCGGGGAATGAGCAGATTGGAGCAAGATTGTTAGCCCCGTCAAGTAGATATACGGTTATTCGCTTCGCGCCCTCTAATTCAAGTTCGACATACGCAGTCTTTTCGCCGTAGTTTGACATAACGGCAGCAGCCTTTCCATCATTTCGCGAGGCGGTAAAGTATAGTCCGTCCATGTTTTCGGCTTCACAGACAGCTTCATTTCCGATCTGCCTCATCCGCCCGAAGGCTTTAATCGCGTAATAGGCGGGAGTCGGAGTACCGGTGCCGCGGACGAAAAGCCCGCCGTAAGCCTGCTGCGGCTGCGCGTCGTAATAGCATGCGAGCGAAACGCCGTATTTCGGATCACAAAGCCCGAGCATGACGCTTTCCGCGAAAGCCGCGCCCTTAATCGAGCGCATGACATTGAACATATCCTCTCCCGCCCAGTTCCATTCGTTGAGTATGCTTTCGGTGTCCGAGTATCCGGCGGCGTCGAGCACCGAGCGGACATATTCGGCGTGCTTCAGCACCATCGAGACATCCGAGTGATAAATATGCCAGGAAAAGAAATCGAGCGGGGCGCGGGTTTCTTCGGCGCTTATGTATTCAAGAAAGTCGTCGAAATAGCTGACAAAGCCTTTGTAAAAATCGGTCGCATCCGGATCGAACACCGCGTAAAACCCGCAGGAAGCGTAACCGCCGACCTTGATGTCCGGAAATTCGCGTTTCAGAAGATTTGCCGTTATTCTGTAAAGCTGAAAATATTCTTCTTTCGTTCCCGTCCACATCGGCGGATTTTCCGGCTCGTTCCAGATTTCCCAGTATTTGATACCGTAATAAAAGCCGTCTGCCCAGCCTTCGTTATAGTGGCGGACGATATTCGCGCAAATCCTCGCCCACTTTTCCATATCGCGCGGCGGGCGCACCCAGCCCTTGAAATATCCGTGGTCGATAGTTTCGCCGAGACGGTAAAAAGGTTCGCCGCCGGCATCGACGATCGCTTTGATATATTCATCGGTGTAGGCGAAAGTATATGAGCGCGGGTCGTTTTCATCAAGCTCCCAGATAGGGAAAATGTTGTGAATATCGGCGTATTCGCCGCCGCCGAGAGCCCCTTCGATGTCGTGCAGCCTCGAATAGGGAATATTTGCCTCGGAAAACAGCTTTCGGTTGTCAATTCTGAAATTTACGGCGCAGGGACCGCCTCCGACGCCGTTCAGCGGCTTTATCTGCCGTCCGGTTAATTCGTTTTTTACTATCAGCTTAGCCATCTTATTTCCGTCCTTCTTTATAAAACGCAAAATTACCATCGCCTGTATCCGACATTTTGTAATGTCATTATTATGATACTATATTTTACAGGTAAAATCAACCTTATTTTACATTTTCATTTCAGATATCTTGGTTTTAGGTAGATTTTTTTTAATATCGATATAAGTCGATGTTTTTTTCTTCATGATTGAAAAGGTTGATTATTCATGATATCATGATATAATGTTGATACTATTATATGACAACAAAGTATCTGTCTGTTACACAAAAAATAACTTCAATTTGAATCAAACAATTAAATTAGCCGACAAGTCCAAAATTAACTAAAGAAAGGAACGATTAAAATGTTAAAGCATATTAGTGTTGTGTTAATGGTTTTACTGATAGCCGCAGCCGTGCTCTTTGTTTCCTGCGGTGAGAAAGAAGAACCTTCCGCGGATACAATCGAAACGACGGAAACCACCTCTCCGGATACCGAACTGACCGATGGATTACCTGATGTTAACATGGGCGGTTTTGAGCTTACCTTCAGCAGCTATGACGGGACAAAATATTGGTGGTCGCTGAATCAGATCGACGCCGAAATGCTGGAAGGGATCGGAGTCAACGACTCGATCTACACCAGAAATCGCATGATTGAGCAGAGATTTAATGCGGTTATAAAAGAAAAACGAATACCATCGGTAGAAGAATCTCTGATAAGAGATGTTATGGCGGGAGCGGTCGATTACGAGATAGCCATGGTAAGCGACCAGAGGATCAATTCCTGTCTGACGCAGGGCGTATTGATGATGTGGAACGATATGCCCGGCTGCAATCTTGAAAACCCATGGTGGAACGCCGACGCGAACAGAGTATTCAGAATAGCCGGTATGCAGTATGCCGCGGTAGGTGATTTCAATCTGTCGATGTATTCCAAAAGCTATCTTTTCTACTTCAATAAGGATTTGTACGGAACGCTCAATCAGGTAAGCGATCTGTACCAATCCGTTCTTGACGGAAAATGGACTTATGACAGATATTATAATGTTATCGATCAGTATCTGTCCGACCTTGACGGCAACGGTGAATACGATAATTCCGACCAATACGGTCTGTCCGGCTTCCCCCGGGTAATGTATCAGATACTTCTTTCCGGAGCCGGCATCAAATATGTCGATTTAAATGAATCGGGAAATCCTTTCTTTGCTGTTCCCGGGGATGAAAGAGCTCTGGGAATCATGCAGAAAATGTCTGATGATTTCGGGAAAACGAAGTCATATTTTGCGACAAACGACAGCGCGCTGTATATGCAAATGTTCGCAGGTAATCAAATAGTGTTCTTGGCTGACACCATGTGGGATACCGAAAAATACCGTTCCTACGATATAAGCATAGGAATGCTGCCCGCGCCGAAGTGGGACGAATCGCAGGAAAATTACTACAGCATTACGGTAGGCGGAGTAGTAAGTGCGCTGCCTAAAACACTTCCCCAAAGCGATCATGAAAATGTCGGAATATTGCTCGAAGCCATGGCGTTTGCTTCAAGAAACGATACTTTACCCGAATATAAAGAGATTGTCCTGAAAGGGAAATACGCAAATGACACTGAATCGGTTGACATGATAGATATAATATTCGACGGACAGGTATATGACCTCGGCGTATCGATCTGGGATATAAGAGGGATATTTATGACGAACATATTTGAAAAAGCAAGCCCGGATGTTGTGTCAACGACGGAAAAGATTAAAAGTCAGATAATAAAACAGATTGATGCTTCTGTTGAGGAAGCTATGAACAGCGGCGGCTATTAAAACCGACTGAGTATATGCTTTTAAAAAAAGACCGCCGAAATTTTTCGGGTGGTCTTAACTTTTTAATTCAGCTTAAAACAAAACCGATTCCGTTTTATATTATTTCCCCGTAATCCCGGCAAACGCCTCATAATACCTCTCCCCCAGCTCGTAGAGCGCCTGGCGGCAGAAGTGGATGGTGTCGCCTTTGCAGGGATTATTGTTAGGGTCCTGGTCGTTTGAAAGCAGCCCGTCGGTTTCGACAAACGCGGCGCTGCCGGCGTCGGCGCATACGGCGCGCATAGCCTTTATGACCGGCGCGACGATCCCGGCGTTCATCTCCGACCACTGCCGGACGAAGTCTCCCGCAATGAACGGCAGATTAGGCGCATCATACGTCTCGCGGATAAGCTTTATAAAAGTCATCAGATGATTGTAATGCACGTCATAACTTGCGTTAAGCGAAGCGTCCGTCTCTCCCTGATGCCAGAGCGCCGCCGTCAGTCGGTTTTCCGGGTTCAGCTCAAGCGCCGTTTTAATCATCGCCATCATCCGGACGAATAGAGGGTCCTGCGGCTTCCAGTTCCCGTCGAGGAATCCGGTCCCGCCGACGGCAGCGCGTATTATAAGCGCTTTCCGACCTTCTTCGAGTCTTCCGTCTTCGATGTATCTTCTTGCGAAAGAGAGGGAGAAGTTAGAGCAGATCAGATTGTCGTAAATAATCTCCCTCGCCGGCTCGAAATGGAAATCCTTCGGAACCTGCCAGTCGCCGGTCAGGTACCAGACGCGGTAATCGAGCTTAAACGGGTTCTGCGCGTTGCCGAATCCGGTTCCGTCGCTGTTTGACTGTCCCGCCTGAACGATGATGTCGAATTTTTCGCGGCCGAAATCTCTGAGCATGATAAGCCTCCTATATTTATATAGTTTTTTAATTCTGATTTTCCGTCTGCGCCGCCGCGCTGTTTTCCTTCCAATATTCGAAAATCGCATCGACGCACTTTTTGGGTTTCCGGTCTCTTGTGAACACGCCGTAAGGGCTGATATTTGAACCGAAGAAGACAGTGCCGTCCTCCGCTCTCTCCCATTCGTGGTCGGCGAAGTGCCAGATCGCGTATCCGGCGAGCCGTTTCTCCATCGCCCGCATATCGCAGAGCAGCGCGTCCCGCTGCTTTTCTTCGTCTTTAATGCCGTCGGGGAGTTTCCCGGTCGGATAGCCGAATTCGGTCACGACGACCGGCTTGCCGGGAAATTTTTCCCGGAATATAGCCATCTTTTCGTCCCAGAACGCGGCCGCGTGCAGGTCGTGTTCGGGGGTGATGTCGCCGGAGCCGGTAATACTGTTGTGATCCGTCGTGATATAGGCGTTGATGCAGATCACATCGTCATAGGTGAACAGCGAAGGAACGAGTTCTTTATCATACCACCAGCATCCCTGAGTAACGTGGGTAACAAGGCGGGAGCCGTCGAGCTGCTTTATATACCGTATCAGCGCGTCGTTCATAAGGCGGATTTCCGGGACGCCTTCGTTCGATTCGTTGCTGACCGACCAGAAGATGACGCTGGGATGATTGAAATCCCTTTCTATCATTTCCTTCGCCGCGGTTTTTGCATTCAGAAACATCTGCGGCAGGGCGCGTCGGGTTTCCGATTCGTTATATTCTTTAATCGCCACCATCGGCGCGTTGAGAGGTAATTCCGCAAGCACCGTAAGCCCGAGACGGTCGCAGATATCTAGCTCCTCCTCGCTGTGCGGATAATGGCAGAACCGGACGAAGTTCGCCCCTATCTGCTTCATCATCCGGAAATCCCGCTCCGAGTTTTCGATATCCGCAGCGTTCATTTTTGCAGGGGAATCTTCATGGCGGTCAAAGCCGCGCAGCCGCAGCTCTTTCCCGTTCAGAAGGATTTTTCCGTCTTTTACGCATATATCCCGGACACCGAAGGAGATATCATAAGCGTCGGCTGTGTTTTCCGCCGTCATTACCGTTTTGCAGATATACATCGCGGGGCTTTCCGGCTCCCAAAGTTCGAAGGCATCGAGCGGAAACGCCGCTTCCGCCGCCGCTTCCGACATCGGAGGGACAGAGACGGAAGTTTGCGCGGAAAGCCCGTTTTTGGGACAGGTGTGCCGGATACGGACGGTCTTTGCAGTTTCGGCGCGATTTACAACCTCTGTCACCATCTTAAGGCAGGTATCGGTTTTTACCGCTTTTACCGTATTGATATAACAAGCAGGGGTACTATATAGAGACACACCGCGTATGATACCGCCGTGACCCCGCCAGAAATGGCTCGGCGGCAGCATCCCCGGAATTATGCGGTTATTCACACGGACGCAAAGCAGATTTTCGCCGGTTTTGAAATATTTCGATATCTCAAAACGGAAAGGCAGGTATCCGCCGACATGGGAGCCGACAGGCTGTTCGTTTATCCAGACATCTGCCCGGTAATTGACGGCGGCAAATTCCAGCCAGATAAGCGCAGCCTGTGTTTCATACAATGAAAAGGTTCTGCGGAACCAGACGGTGCCGCGATATCCGGTGCACTCCTGCGCCGCGCCTTCAAAGGTGCATGGTATTTGCGCTTCCCGCCAGAACGAAGTGTCACAGGATGCGAGCATATATCCCTTTTCCCCGCCTCTGTCGTCTTTGTCGGGCATGAATTTCCAAAGCCCGTTCAGGTCAAACACATTGTTTCTTTTTTTCATTATCTTTTCCTCTGTCACGCGTGTCACGCGGTTTTTATTGTCCGGATGAGTCTTTTTCGGGAAAGATGTCCATCAGCATCATCCCCATCAGGATTTCCGATACCGTCCAGCCGGATTCGCAGCAGTTCGCCGCCCAACCCACATCATGCGGGCAGCCGTAGGCTTCTTCAAGGTCCATATCAAAAGCCCGGCACCAGGCGCCGTCTATCAGGGGATTCGCCGAATACATCTGAGTGCGCAGGTAGAAGGTGATTACGTTTTTCCACAGATCATAGAAATACAAGTCGTTCGTGGCATAATAAGCGTAAGCAAACCCGATCGGCAGCCAATTCATCGAGTAAAGCGAGTCGGTAACCGGGTCGCCGTTTTCGGTCAGCAGCGAACATTCGCCGGTCGACTCCCGGCTGCAGGACGCCTTGTAGCCGGTGTCCCACTCCCGGTACCCGCCGAAAGGATGCCGGTGTTTTTCAAGGTCATGCGTCACTCTGAAAAGTAATTCCTTGTGTTTTTCCTCTCCGGTCGCGTCATACAGCGCGGCGAGCGGGAAGATCAGGCGGCACATTTCCTGCGTTTCGCTCTGCTCCCGGCGGGTTTCCGGGTAAAGCGACATAATAGTTTCAAGCCCCTTCCGGGCGGTTTCGAGGTACTCGGTTTTGCCGCACTTTTTGTAAGCCAGCAGCAACGCCGCAAGATAATACGCGGTATAATGAGCGCTCGGCAGGCCGTGTTCGCTTTCTCTTATCTCTTCAAGCTTTCGCACGTCGAGATTCCAGATGTCATATCGCGCGTGCGGCAGCCCGTCGCGGCAGGTGACGCTTACGAGGAAATCAAGGCAGGAGCAGATGTCGGCGAAAAACCGCTCGTCGTCCATATAAAGCGCGCCCAGCAGCGCGGGGAAAACAGCTCTTGCAACATCGTCGGGATAGCAGACATTCCAGGCGTCATAGCTCCAGCGCATCATGCCGTAAAACGGATCCTTTCGGATAACAAATACTTCGTGCATAAATTTCCGGATATTCTCCGCGATGCCGATGTGATATTTGTCTCCGGTCAGATGGCCGTACATATAAAACGCGCCGGCGGCTTCGCCGCAGCAGTCGTTTCTGACGGTATCTGCCGTCAGTTGCGCCCCGTCGGGCAGAATGTTGTGCCGGACACCTTCGCGAATTCCGCCGCAGCCTCCGTCGACAAGGAAGCCGCGAAGCCAGCGGATGCCGTTTTCGACCGCCGTCTTTCTTGCGTCTTCCCAAGCGGCGGGGTCATTCAGATCCGCGTCGGTTCCGTATCGCACGACCGGTTCCGGCATATACCGGGGTTCGCTGTCCGTCAAAAACCGGCAGATGTATTTCACCAGCTTTTCCCAGTTGCCACGCGGGGCGAATCTTGCCTTGTTGAAATTCCGCATATTGAACAGCGCCCAGAGGATGTTGTCGCCGATTTTAAACATGCCGGGTCTGCTGTTTTTCAGGATTTCTTCGGGAGCCGCGTCGGTATGCGTATGCGCGATGATCTGTTCTTTAAAGACGAGCAGCGGCGTCGTCCCCGGCACCGAAAACCAGGGGGTTATGAGCTGCCCGGCTTCATCGTCTAAAAGATTCCCCGTTCTGAGTCCGGGGATTCCCTCTCCGCTGTCCGGCGCCAGATATATCAGCCGGCTGCGGGTCGTGTCGACGGGACCGGCGGAATAGATCGAGCGGAAGGAGCCGATGGATTCAAGGAAAATCCTTTTCCCCCGGTCCGCTTCATTTTCCAGCTTCAGGCGCAGGCGGGCGTCAAGCGTCATGCCGCCGTCGCCGAATACGCAGAATGCGTCATATCCGCAGATATCGGCTCTTATCGCCTCGTCAAATGACAAGGTTTTCGTCTCCGCGGGACAGCTGCGCAGCACGTCCGCAAGGTCGCAGGATTCGTTTGTAATAATGAGAAGCTTCATGGTGTTTATTCCCCCTCATTTTCGTTTATTTTATGTCCCGAATACATCTTATCAAAATCGCGGTTTTATGTCAATACCTGCGGCAGATATTTTTCTTTTTACAATACTTTATTAAAACGGACAATATTATTTTTGCCGGAATGTGATATAATGACGTTATCAACATACCGTTTCCGCGCAATCCGAAAGAAGGTGTCATTTTGGAGAATTTCTCAAAACAGACCCCGGCGCCGTTAAGTCAAATCTCCCCGGACAGATGGTTTACTCTGATAAGCGGGATCGACAGCACAAATGAGCAGTTTCTGCACCGGCAATCCGATTATGAGATACAGTATATCGTGTCCGGTCAGGGTTACATAACCGTAAACGGAAAAAAACTCTTTCTTTCCGCCGGGGACTATGTGATTCTGACCCCGAACGACCGGCATTCTCTTAAACCCAAAGGCGGGATCCGTTTTTACTCCCTTGAGTTTTCGGTGCAGGATTATTCATCCGGTTATCCGTTATATGAGGAGCTCAGAAATGTGCTTCGACGGCGAGATGAAGTTCCTGCGGTCAGCTACAACAACATTATGCTGAAATCACTGTTTGAAAATCTGCTGAAAGAATGGCAGGAGCGCAGACCGATGTATATCATTCAGATCACGCTTCTGTTTCAGCAGATCCTGCTTCAGTACTGCAGAGATTATCATTCCGAGACGGATGCCGGAAATCCGGAAGGGCAGGAAGGCGACGAGATACTGGATGCTTTCCTTTCCTTCATCAGCGCATATATGGACGATCCGAACGTGCTTGCCTTGTTTGAAAAGAATTACGGATATAACCGCGCTGCTCTCACACAACTGGCAAAGCGGAAATTCGGCAAGACGGCATTTCAGCTGTATACCGAAAAACGTTTTGAATACGCGCTCAGCCTGCTTTTCGAAGGACGGAGCTCTGTCACCGATATCGCCGGAAAATGCGGTTTTTCTTCAGTTGCGGCTTTTAGCAAGGCATTCAAGCAGTATTTCGGTATGAGTCCGTCGCGATATATGCAGATGCACGAACCGCCGGACAGGGAAATACGCGATGATATTTATCTGGATTTCAGTCTGTGTTCTTCTCTGAACAGCGGAGCGATGTTTCCGAAAACCGCCCCGCGCGAGTCGGAAAACGCCGTCGAATACAAAAACCCGAAGCTGCAGCTGCTATGAACGCAGACGCCGGGGATTTGTCCTCCGGAATCGGTTTGTTTTCCGGCTGAAGCCCAATTGTTTTTCCCGGGCGCCGCCGATACAGAAAAGCTGCAGCTTCTTCGGCGGGATGATTGCCTTTTCGGCATTTCTGCTCTTCATCCTTTTCTTTGCAGCTGCAGCGTTTTATTGCTGATAACCGGTCAGTTAAACAGTTTTTCCAAAAATCCGGACATCGGTCCGTTAAACTCCTCCCGACGGATATACAGAATCGGTCCCCGAACCGGCGGATATCCCTGCTGATCTCCGACGTGATAATCGGCGTATGTCTTGCCGTCCTCCTCCCAGATATATATGTCGGATGCGTTGATGACCTTATATTGCCTTTTTTCCTCCGGAATTTTGTTTTTCATGACGTCATCCGAGGCGGGGGACAGTATCGGGTTATGCGGGCTGTCTTCCCCTGAAAAACAGCGTTGTCGTTTTGCAAAGCCAGTCCTGTCTGACGGCAGTCGGAATCAGAATATTGTTTGCCATAAGTTCTTCTTTACGGGGCGCCGGCTTCGGTATATGCTTCGATGAGAGCTTCGATATCGGCTTCAAATTTCGGCTGTATTGATTCCATGTCGGAAACGAAGGTGTTTGTTTTTGTCTTCGCAATATCGTAAATTTTGATGTAGAAGTCGCCTAAAGCCAGAACGAGGCCGATATCATATATCTTTTCCCGGATGGCGATTCTCACCATTTCTTCGCTTTCGATGTCCCGGAGATTGCGGTTCATAACCACTTTCTGAATTACCGTTTCGGTAACGGTATCGACCGAATAATATCCCATCACGTTCAGAATTGCGCCGGTCCGGTCCGGATTTTCCGATGTGACCGGCACGGCATAGGTTGAAGCCCACATCGAACCGCTCGAATAGTATTTTTCCTGTTTTTCGTCCAGTTTGGGAAAGGGGATAACGCCGAATCCGTCTTCCATCTGATTGCGCAGGCTCTCGAGAGAACCGATCGCGATGCCGCAATACATAAACTGATCATTGCCGAACATATTCCTCGCTCCGGAATAATCGGAAGCCAGGTCATATTCGGTAACGACAACTCCGGGATTTACGATCAGCTTATCGAAAATGGCGTTAAACACGGTGGTCATTTTTTCCGGCTGATATGTATAGGCGAACCGCGGAATCCCCTCTTCGTCGATAACGGCGGACGGCGCATTCATGGTTATCATGAATTCCAGATAATTTCCCACCCCTACGCTGAGTCCGTAACTGTCGTTTCTGTCCATGATCCCGTCGCCGTTAAGATCATTATAAGCCAGAGCCATGTTTTCCACCATCATGTCAAGAGTCCATCCGCCGTTTTTTACGATTTCGTAAGGCTGCTCAAGACCGTAGTCGCCGTGCAGTTTCTTGCTGAAAACCATAATCTGGGTCGTACAGTCGTCGTCAAAGCAGATGTCCCCCGTTGCGAAAAACTGCTTTTTTCCCATGAAGGAGAAGGATTCGTTTACCCCTTTGTCCCACCAGGGATTATCCAGACAAAAGGAATCGATTTCCCGGATATTGAGCAGCCCCTGCTGCTGAACGAGCCAGTAATTATAGCGGAGGTAGTTGCATATCGCGTCGTATGTCGTGTCGCCTGCCTGAACCAGGTTCATTATGTAGTTGTTGAATGTAGTGGCTTCACTGGGATTGATGAATGTCCCTTTGATCGTGATGTCCAGCCGTTCTTCGGTCAGCCGGTTCCGCTCATAGACCGCCGAGCTGATGAAGGATGTCTCGCTGTCTTCGAATGAGTAGTAAACTTCGTTTCCCATGCCGTAGGAGCCGCCGGTCATATACGCTATGTTGAACTCTTCCCCGGTGAATTTCTCATCGGTGATTTTGACAGGCGTTTCCGTCTCCTGAACAGCCGATGTTTCATCCGCCGCGGTCTCCTGCTTTTCGGCATCCTTTGACGCGCAGGAAGACAAAACCGTAACGAACACGGCGAAAAGCAGAATGAGGGCTGTCAGCTGTTTCGGACTGATTGCGGTTTTCTTCATGATTCGCTTCCTTTCTCTGTGTTTTGCACAAAACATAACCAAAATGTGATGAACTGCCGTCATCTTAATTATAGGAGACATATCACTGATAATCAACCCTTAAATCAGCAAAATATTATTTTGGACAACTCAAATGCAATATTGACAACATTAATATCTGTTACGCATGGCATAATCCTTTACGTGACCCGCGTATCTTTTGCCGGTTCATCCCCTGCTGGCACGGCAATCAAAAAACATATCGGATATTATATGGAGTTATAAGGAGATATCATCATGCTTACAAAAGACGAAGTCCGCGCCGCGATTCGCTTCGGATATCCGCCCCGCCCGCCGCGCGCGTTCACGAAATGGTGGGGAGAAGGGCTTTGGGAACAATACGGAGATAAGCTCTCCCGCTTTGACAAATACGAGGAAGACGTCGTCGTCGTTCCTTTCCCGATGCCGGCGCGAACTCCCCGCGACGACGGCTTTTACTGGCGGCTCCCGCAGATCGACCGCGAAGGCAAATTCGCCCACGACTCAAATGCAACATTGCCCGACTGGGCCGACCTTCCGGCGATGCTGGCGGAGCTGCCGGACACCGGCGCGCCGGGAATTTTCGACGACGCAAAGCGCGTCGCCGAGAAAGCAAGAGCCGAAGGAAAGTATGTCCTGATTCACCACTGGTCATATCTGTACGAGCAGATATGGGGTTTCCGCGGGATGGAAAACCTGCTGATGGATTACTATGACAATCCCGACGAAGTCCACGCGCTGCACCGCGCCGTCGCCGATACCGAAAATAAGCTGCTCCTCCGCGCCATCCGCGAAGTCGCTCCCGACGGATATATGATAAGCGACGACCTCGGCTCGCAGCGGGCGCTGATGATGAGCCCCGCGATGTTCCGCGAGTTCATAAAGCCGTATTACAAGGAAACGTGGGGGATCGCGAAGGAGCACGACGTCGACGTCTGGCTCCACACCTGCGGCTGCGTCACCGAAATCATCGGCGACCTCATCGAATGCGGGCTGTCGGTTTTGCACCCGATACAGAAACATACCATGGACTGGGACGAAGTTGCAAGGGACTGGAAGGGCAAAATCACCTTCTGGGTCGGCATGGATGTTCAGGACACGCTTATCAACGGCGCGCCGGAAGACGTCCGCCGGGAAGTACGCCTGATGCGCGACACCTTCGACTCGCCGGAAGGCGGATTCATCTACGCGGCGGGGAACGGGATAGTAGGCGGCACTCCGATAGAGAATATAGAAGCGTTTCTGAATGAGATATTGGTGTATGGGAATGATTTGTGATTTCATTTGACTGAAATAAAAACAGGCAAGGCAACCAACGATAATCAGAGCGCCTTGCTTTTTTGTTTGACATTTTAATTCTTTGTCCTAAAACACAAGAAACAGCCGTTAATAAAACGACTGTTTTTCTGTCTGGTGCGGGAGACGGGAATCGAACCCGTATGGATGTATCCACACGCCCCTCAAACGTGCGCGTCTACCAATTCCGCCACTCCCGCGTGAAGTACATTATACCACTTTCGCCGGAGTTTGTCAAGGGGTATTTTGAAAAAACGCCTGAAAAGCGATTTCAGGCAGATTCCGCGTGCTTGTCTGAAACTTTGTTAAAGCTGCAAAAATGCCGGTTCAAATAAGATTATACTTATTTACATACTTCGCCTGATAATCTTTCAGTTCCGGACAAGGATATTCGGGGCAAAGCCGGCAGGAGGAAAGTCCCCGTTCAACGCTGCAGTTCCTGAACGGACACTCAAGGCAGAGATAAAAAATCCGTCCGCTTCTTCCGCCGTAACATACGATTTCTTCGGCCGGTATCTCCCGCCCGAATTGCTCTTTGTAAAACGCCCGCGATTTTTCGCGCAGCGAGTCGTCGTTTCTTATCGTTGCGGCGTATATCGCGCATTTCGAACAATCGTGACCGCAGAAGCAAAAGTTGTCTTTTCTTGCGACAAAAATATGCGCAAATTCGGTTTCAAAGCGTTCTTCAAGCGTAAGTCCGGAATATGCAATATTAGTCTCGGTTTCATCCGGTTTGTCGGGGAAAACCGATATTTTCAGATTTCCGTAATCAATGTAATCGCTTTGGTTTTTGTCCGTTGACAGAACAAAAAGTCCGCCGTCGTTTAAAAGACTCGCAGCTTTGACGACAGCCTCTGTTTTCCGCTCTATATGCATAAAGGTAAGCGACGAATAGATAACATCAAATGTTCTCTTGAAATCATGGCAAAGAAAATCCCCCGAGATAAGTTCAACATTCGGAATGTTTTTCAGTTTTATCTTCGCCCGCTCGATTGTTTTCGGAGAGATATCAATCCCGACAAAGCTGCCGCAAAGAGGAGCGGTTTGTATGGCAAGCCTGCCCGTACCGACGCCTATTTCAAGCGCGGATTTTTCTTTTGTCAGCTGCAGCTTTGTCAAAAACACTCCGCCGTCCCATTTATTCATATGCTCTCTGAGCTGCGGCGGGTCATATACCGGGTCGCAGCCGTTATCGGCAAGAAAATCGTAATATCGGATAAGCTCTTGTTTTTGTTTGTCTTTGCCGTCCATAATATTCCCTGCGACTGTCTGTCGGCGTATATCCTGATGAAAAAAGAGAGGGAAAACCGGGGTTCTCCCTCTCAATGAGATTATATCTGATTATTCGTCCTTAATGGCGGCCTGAGCGGCAGCGAGACGAGCGATCGGTACGCGGAAGGGGCTGCAGGAAACATAGTCAAGACCAAGCTTGTGGCAGAACTCGACAGAGGACGGGTCGCCGCCATGTTCGCCGCATACTCCGATATGGAGGTTCGGGTTGGCGGGTCTGCCCAGCTCAACTGCCTTCTGCATCAGCATGCCTACGCCGTTCTGGTCAAGCCTTGCGAAGGGATCGCTTTCGAGAATCTTGTTTTCGTAATAGGAGTCGAGGAACTTTCCGGCGTCGTCGCGGGAGAATCCGAAAGTCATCTGAGTAAGGTCGTTGGTGCCGAAGCTGAAGAAGTCGGCCTCGGTAGCGATCTTATCGGCTGTAAGGGTGGCGCGCGGAATCTCGATCATCGTTCCGATCTCGTAGCTGAGGTCGATGCCTGCGGCTTTGATTTCGGCGTCGGCGGTTGCGACAACCGTCTTCTTGACGAACTTAAGTTCCTTAACTTCGGAGATAAGCGGAATCATAATCTCCGGCTTAACATCCCAGTCGGGATGCTTTTTCTTTGTGTTGATGGCAGCGCGGATAACGGCTCTTGTCTGCATCTCGGCTATTTCCGGATAGGTAACGGAAAGACGGCAGCCGCGGTGACCCATCATCGGGTTGAACTCGTGGAGAGATGCGATTATCTCTTTGATTTCCGTTACGGTCTTGTTCTTTGATTTAGCCAGCTTCTCGATTTCGGGTTCCTCGGTGGGAAGGAATTCGTGCAGCGGCGGGTCAAGGAAACGGATGGTAACGGGCGCGCCCTCAAGAGCCTCGTAAAGAGCCTCAAAGTCGCTCTGCTGATACGGCAGAATCTTTTCAAGAGCTTCGCGGCGCTCTTCGACGGTGTCGGAGACGATCATCTCGCGGAACGCTTCGATGCGGTCGGCTTCGAAGAACATATGCTCGGTGCGGCAAAGGCCGATGCCTTCTGCGCCGAGTTCGCGGGCTTTCTTCGCGTCGGAGGGAGTGTCGGCGTTGGTGCGGACTCTGAGCTTGCGATATTTGTCGGCCCAATCCATGATGCGGCCGAATTCGCCGGCGATCTGCGCGTCAACGGTAGCGATGGCGCCTTCGTAGATGTAACCGGTGGTACCGTCAAGAGAAATAACGTCGCCTTCGCGGAAGGTCTTTCCGCCGAGGGTGAACTTCTTGTTTTCTTCGTCCATTATGATATCGCCGCAGCCGGAAACGCAGCACTTACCCATTCCGCGGGCAACAACCGCAGCGTGAGAAGTCATTCCGCCGCGAACGGTAAGAATGCCTTCTGCGGACTTCATGCCTGCGATGTCTTCGGGGGAAGTCTCAAGACGAACAAGAATGACCTTCTTGCCGCTTTCGTTCCATTCTTCGGCTTCGTGAGCGGTAAAGACTACCTGACCGCTTGCGGCTCCCGGAGAAGCGCCAAGACCTCTGCCCAAAGGAGAAGCGGCCTTCAGAGCGTTGGTATCGAACTGCGGGTGAAGCAGGGTGTCAAGGTTGCGAGCGTCGATCATGGCGACCGCTTCCTTTTCGGAGCGCATTCCTTCGTCAACGAGGTCGCAGGCGATCTTAAGAGCCGCCTGAGCGGTGCGCTTGCCGTTACGGGTCTGGAGCATATAGAGTTTGCCGTCCTGAACGGTGAACTCCATGTCCTGCATGTCGCGGTAATGATGTTCAAGCGTATCGCAAACTTCGAGGAACTGCTTGTAAGCCTCCGGGAAGGTCTCTTCCATGTGGCTTATATCCATCGGGGTGCGGACGCCGGCAACGACGTCTTCGCCCTGAGCGTTGGTAAGGTATTCGCCGTAAAGTCCCTTTTCGCCGGTTGCGGGGTCGCGGGTGAAGGCAACGCCGGTTCCGGAGTTGTCGTTGAGGTTGCCGAAGACCATCTGCTGTACGTTGACAGCGGTACCCCAGCTGTAAGGAATATCGTTGTCGCGGCGATAAATGTTGGCTCTGGGGTTATCCCAGGAGCGGAAAACTGCCTTTATCGACTCGAAAAGCTGAACTTTCGGATCGGACGGGAAATCTTCTCCGAGCTGCTGCTTGTATTCGGCCTTAAATTGTTCGGCGAGCTTTTTGAAATCGGCTGCGGTAAGGTCGGCGTCGTCTGTGATGCCGCGCTCATCTTTAAGCTCGTCTATTAAGGTCTCAAAATACTTCTTGCCCACGCCCATAACGACGTCGGAGAACATCTGAATGAAGCGGCGGTAGGAGTCATAAACAAAGCGCTCGTAATTCGGGTCGGGATTGTTCTTGAGCATGCCGGCGATAACTTCTTCGTTAAGGCCGAGGTTGAGGATTGTGTCCATCATACCGGGCATCGAGGCGCGGGAACCGGAGCGGATCGAAACCAGCAGCGGATCCTTGTGGTCGCCGAACTTTTTGCCGGTGACTTCTTCCATCTTTTTGATGTTTTCTGTGATTTCGGCAACGATGGAGTCATTTATCTGACGGCCGTCCTCATAAAACTGAGTGCAGGCTTCGGTGGTAATAATGAAGCCCTGGGGAATCGGGAGACCGATTCTTGTCATTTCGGCAAGGTTGGCGCCCTTTCCGCCAAGCAATTCGCGCATAGTCGCGTTGCCCTCGGAAAACTGGTATACGAATTTTTTGCTCATCTGGGAATATAACCTCCACTAATAATGTTTTTGTTTTTGATATTAATTGCACTACCAAATATTATATCATAACAGATGTTATTTTTTCCACTCAAACAATGTAAATATTTACAAAAGAATTTGTATTTTTCTGACCTTTAGCGCCTCCCGCTTGAAAAGTTCATCATTGTGTGGTACAATATCTTTATGTAAGGTATGTTAAAAGGCTTTTACCGTGACAGATATTTTCGAACTTTTCCGCCGGATATCTTCCGGCAATGTGTCTGAACAGAAAACCGGGGCATTTGAATTCATCGTTTGCGGCCTCGGCAATCCCGGACTTGAATACTCCCGCACCCGGCACAACGCCGGGTTTATTGCCGTTGACAAAATCGCTGCCGAAAAAGGCTTTAAAATCGACCGCTCGAAATTCTCCGCTTTAACGGGAGAGTGTATGATAGCCGGAAAGAGAACGCTTTTCATGAAGCCGATGACTTACATGAACGAATCCGGCGTTGCGGTAAAGGCGGCGGCAGATTTTTACAAGATTCCCTCCGAGAGAATCATCGTCGTTCAGGACGACGCCGCGCTTGAGCCGGGGCGGATGAGAATCCGCCGAAAAGGCTCCGACGGCGGTCAAAAGGGGATAAGAAGCATTATCGAGCATTTAGGCTCCGACGCCTTCATAAGGATAAAATTAGGAGTCGGCGCGCCGCCGGATCCGGGGAATATGGTAAACTGGGTTTTAGGCGTAATGCCGTCGGAGGACGCGGTGAAATTCAACGAGCGGATAAACGAAACTCCGGCAGCCATCGAAACTATAATCAGCGGAGATATCGAAGGCGCCATGCAAAAATACAACAACTGAAAAGGAACCGATGAACAACGTATCAAAAGGCAAAATCGAGGAGGGGCAAAGGGCGGGACTGTTTTATGCTCCCGTTGCGGCAAGCGGGGAATACAAGGGCTTTTTATCGAATTTATATACTCAATTACGATCGCCAAAGCCGCTGCCGATGCTGGTCTCCGGTCTTTGCGACGGCGCGCGCACCGCGTTTTATCTGGCTTTAGCTTCAGAGCTCCGGGAGAAATTCGGCCGGGGCTTTCTCGCCGTTGTGCCGGAGGAAAAGGACGCCCTCCGCATCTCAAACGCCTTTGCCGATTGCGGAATGAAAGCGCTCATATATCCGATGCGCGATTTCGTTTATCGAAATATGGTTTCATCACATGAATACGAACACGAGCGGATCGCCGCGCTTGACGCCGTCGTCCGCGACGATTACGATATAGTCCTGACCACTCCGGACGCCGCGGTTCAATACACCATGCCCCGTTCGGCGCTTGCCGCGTCAACCGCCGTTGTGTCGGTCGACGGCGAAAATTCCGTCTGGGATATAGAAAAACTGACCGAGTATCTTGTAGGCGCGGGATATGTAAGAACGGATATGGTCGACGGCGTCGGCGGCTTTTCGGTTCGCGGCGGAATTGTCGACATCTGGCCGCCGCACGCGCCGAATCCCGTCAGAATTGATTTCTTCGGCGATGAAATCGAGCAGATGTCCGTTTTCGACATGATGACCCAGCGCACGATAGAGAAAATAGATAGAGTATATCTCACTCCGGCGCGGGAAATCATGATAACAAAAGAAAAGCGCGCAGAGCTTGCAAAAGCGCTTTCCGCTCAGCTTGCATATATAGATAAGGCGGCGATATCTTCCGAAAAGCTTTCTGCCGAAGTGAAGATAGCGGCGCGCAAATCAGCGCAAAACGAGCTTGAAGCGCTAAACTCCGGACTTGACATCAACTTCGGCGACAAATATATAAACCTTATTTACGACGAGCGCGTCTGCCTGCTTGATTATTTTGACGGGAATATAATAGCCGTTCAGGAAAAAAACGCGGTAAGCGAGAGGTTGAAAGGTTTTGCGTGGCATCAGGAGCAGCAAATAAAGGAGCTGCTCGCCGAATATTCCGTCGATGCGAAATACGCCGAATATTCGCTTTCCGTTGATGATTTTAACTACCGGATTCTGAATTCTCCGTCGTTTTTCGTTGACAACTTCACCTCCGGCGCAGGAATGAAACTTTCCGGAATATACAGCTTCAACACCCGCCAGACCCCGTCGTATTCGGGCAAGCCGGAGCTTTTGCTTGAAGACCTCGCCGGTCTTTCCGCCGCCGGGCGCGAAGTGCTTTTGATGACGGAAAGCGAAACCGCGGCTAAAGCTGCAAAGAACCTGCTGGACGATAAAGATATCCCCTGTGTGATAAACACCAAAGATGAGTTTATACCCGGTTTGCCGAACATAATATACGGCGTAAATATCGGCGGATTTGAGATATTATCCTCGAATTTCGCCTCCCTTTCGTTATACGCGAATCCGAATTCGCTCAGCCGTGTATCGTCTGCCAAAAAGAAGCGCCCGGGCAAAAAATCTGCGCGTGAGCGGATAATGAGCTACGCCGACCTTTCGCAGGGAGATCTTGTGGTTCATGTCACCCACGGCATCGGCCGCTATATCGGTCTCGATACTTTGACGATGGACGGCGTGACCCGCGATTACATGAAGATACAATACGCCGGAACCGACAAATTGTATCTGCCCTGCGACCAGCTCGACATGGTGTCGAAATACATCGGTACCGGCGGCGACGACAGTCTTGCAAAACTTTCGAGGATGGGCGGCACCGACTGGACAAAGGCAAAAAACAAAGCGAAAGGCGCGGCGAAGGAGATGGCAAAGCAGCTGATAAAGCTATACGCCGAGCGGATGAAGCTGCCGGGCTTTGCGTTTTATCCGGACGACGATATGCAGCTTCAGTTTGAAAGCGCCTTTGAGTATGAAGAAACCGAAGGACAGCTCGAAGCGTCGCGGGAGATCAAGGCGGACATGGAGAAAAAATACCCGATGGATCGCCTTCTCTGCGGAGACGTCGGCTTCGGCAAGACCGAAGTCGCCCTGAGAGCCGCCTTTAAAGCGGTAAGCAGCGGCAAGCAAGTGGTATTGCTCGTTCCGACCACCATTCTTGCAATGCAGCATTATCAGACGATACTCAGCCGTATGCGCGGATATCCGGTCACGGCGGAGATGCTTTCCCGCTTCCGCACCGCAAAACAGCAGGCGGAGATAGTAAGACGGGTTCGCCGCGGCGAGATAGATATTCTTGTCGGCACGCACAGAGTGCTTTCAAAGGATATCGAGTTTAAAAATTTAGGACTTGTCATTGTCGACGAGGAGCAGCGCTTCGGCGTCGCTCAGAAAGAGAAGCTCAAGCAGCTCACAAGAAATGTCGACGTCCTGACATTAACCGCGACGCCGATACCGCGTACCCTCAACATGGCAATGTCCGGCATCCGCGACATGTCTATCTTGGAAGAAGCTCCCGGCGACCGGCTGCCGGTGCAGACTTATGTCCTCGAATACGACGACGGCATCATAGCGGAGGCGCTCAAAAAAGAGCTGAGACGAGGCGGGCAGGTCTTTTATCTTCACAACCGCGTCGAAACAATATACGAGACTGCGGCGAGGGTCAAAATCCTCTGTCCGGAGGCGCGGGTAGTCACAGCGCACGGGAAGATGGAAAAAGAAGAGCTTTCCGACATCTGGCAGGCGATGGTCGAAGGCGAAGTAGATATATTGGTGTCGACGACGATAATCGAGACCGGCGTTGACGTACCTAACGCAAACACGCTTGTTATAGAGCACGCCGATGATATGGGGCTCTCTCAGCTGCATCAGATCCGCGGAAGAGTCGGCCGCTCCTCCCGCCGCGCTTACGCTTATCTTACCTTTTCGCGCGGCAAGGTGCTTACCGAGATAGCCGCAAAGCGTCTGTCCGCGATAAGAGACTATACCGAGTTCGGCTCCGGATTTAAGATAGCCATGCGCGACCTTGAAATCCGCGGCGCCGGCAATCTCCTCGGAGCCGAGCAGCACGGGCATATCTCCAGCGTCGGCTACGACCTGTATATGAAGATTCTTAACGAAGCCATACTTGAGGAAAAGGGCGCAGTCGTTGAAGAAAAAAAGGAATGCGCCGTAAACATAAAAGTCACGGCATATATTCCGGAAAGCTATATTCAGAACTCAAATCAGCGCATCGACGCATATAAAAAGATATCCGGCATCGAAAATGAAGAAGATTTTTCCGATATAACCGACGAGCTTCTGGACAGATGGGGGAATTTGCCGACGGAGGTTTCAAATCTCCTTCAGATATCGCTTATCCGCGGTCTCGGAACAAAAAGCGGGATGGAGAAGATATCCTGGGAGGGGGTAAATATCACCTTTCTTCCGTATAAGGCGGAAATCGCCGTCTGGACGGAGCTGGCATCCGACTCCCGTAACAAGGGGCGGATACTGATGAACGTCGGCGTAAAGCCATATATTCAGTTCAGAATGAAGCGCGGAGAAGACGTGCTTGAAATGACGCTTCTGACGCTGAAAAGATACTTAAAAATCGCCGCGGGGAAAGCCTCAGGCGGGAAAACGGAGGCTGCGAAATGATAAAACAGAAATGTTGTTATAAAATTACGGATAAAGCCGTGAAAACCGCAATGAAAATAAGACTGCGCTTAACGGCTGTCTTTGCGGCCGTTATGCTGATCGCGCAGCTTTTATCCGGATGCGGAGCCGGCAAGCCCGCAATGAAATACGGCAAAGCCGAAATCTCCGACCGTATCTACCGCTATATGCTTATGAATTCAATGGAGTATTACCTTGAAAGTCTCAGCGGAGCGGAAAACACGCCTGAATTCTGGGATCAGTCCGCCGCGGACGGCATGACGCTCCGGCAGTTTCTCGAAGCGGACGTCGAAAAAAGCGTGAAGACGCTGTTGGTGGCGGTAAGTCTCTTTGAAGATTCCGGCATGAAGCTTTCCCCGGAAGCCGAAGCAAATGTGGACTCGGACATACAGGACATCGCCGACTCATACGGCTCAAAGCCGGAGATGAACGCGGATCTCGGCAGATACGGCATAAATGCCGACATCCTTCGGGAAATCTTCATAATGCAGGAGAAAGAGCAGGCGCTTTACAATTTTTATTACGGCGATAACGGGATTATGCTGCCGACGGATGAGGAGCTTGACGCCTATTACAAGGAAAATTATATCTGCATCAAATATATCTCCCTTCATCTTTACAAAAGCGCCGAGGGTGTTGACGGTCTTTTCGCGATGACCGACGAAGAAAAGCAGGAGGTATATTCTCTTGCCGAACAGCTGCTGGCGGAAGCGAAATCGGGAGCGGATTTTGACGCTCTCATGGCCGAGTATAACCAAGATGACTTGTCGGCATATCCCGGCGGTGTTTATCTTGCGAGTACCGACCGCGGCTACGATATCGTCGACCGGGCGTTCCTGATTGACATCGGCGGAACGGAGCTGGTAGAACAGGAAAAAGCGTTATATATAGTCAGGCGGCTGGAGCTTGAAGACTCCGCGTATATGTCGGACACATCGGGACAATTCGGCAATCTCGTCGATAAATGCTGCGAACAGCTGTATTTCAAAGCCTTATCGGAGCACCACGGCGAGGTTGAAGTTGACTATGATATAATAGCGTCGATAGGCGAATCTGTCTTTGCGGCGGGATAAAGCGGCGCGTCGTAAATTATTGTACAAAAATACCGTTTGATCGCCCGCCGTAATTGGGAAGATATACAAAATTATAAACGGCTCTTGCATTTCTCTCGGAAAAGTGGTATAATATACCAAAGATTGTAGAACGGGAATGAAGAGCAGGGCGACTTGCTCTTCATATTTTTAAGGCGGATTTGCCGCCGGTGAGTAGTAAAAATGTCGGAAAAGATAAATGACAGGGCCGAAAGCCCGAAAACAGAAGAGACCAAAAAAAGAAGACTTTCCTCCGCCGAAATTGCGCAAGTCGCCCGTGAAATCGGAGAGCCGGCGGCAGAATCCCTCGGGCTGTATCTCTGGGACTGCATATATTCAAAAGAGGGCCGCGAATGGGTTCTGACCTACCAGATCGATTCCGACGATGGAGTCACCCTCGACGACTGCGAAGCCTTTTATAACGCGGTCGACCCGCTGCTTGACCGCGCGGATCCCATTGACGGCTCATATAATCTTTCGGTTTCGAGCCCGGGAATTGAGAGGAATATAAGAACGCCCGAGCATTACGAAGCCTGCGTAGGTGTAAAGATAAGGGTAAAGCTTTATGCGGCCGTTGACGGCAGAAAAATAATAGTCGGGCTGCTTACCGCTTTCGACGAAGAGCGGAAAACCATCGTTTTAAACGACGGTTCGTCCGATATAGAACTGCCGCTGGATACAATATCCCGGGCGAATGTGTATTATGATTTTGAGGAAGATTTGAAAAAATGAGAGGTAAAAAAACCAACCGCCGATCGAAGCAGCAGGATAACGAACTGTTAGGGGGACAAGAGCTGTTTGCCGCTCTTGAGCTGCTCGAAAGGGAAAAGAAAATCCCGCAGGAATATATGATCGAAAAGTTGGACGCCGCCCTTGTGGGAGCTTACAGGCGGGAATGCAACGGCAACGACAATGTCCGTCTCGTGTTCGACCGGGAAAACAAGGAAGTCCGGATGTTCCAGATAAAAACAGTCGTTGAAAGCGTGGATGATCCGATAACCGAGGTTTCAATATACGAAGCTAATAATTTAGGCAGCTATCGCGTAGGCGACACCTGCGAATTTGAGATAAAACCTAAGAATTTCCGCCGTCTGAGCGCGCAGACCGCCAAGCAGATGATTATTCAAGCTATCCGCGAAGCCGAGCGCTCAAGCATGATCCGCGAATATGAAAATAAGCGGGATGAAATAATAACGGTAAGGATAAGGGATGTCGAAATCGATCCTTTAACCGGTCTTCCCGGCGATGTAATAGTTGAAACACTTTCGGATACCGATGACGGAGAACCCAAAAGCGGAGCCGACGAGATGATTACAACCGCCCGTCTTTTAAGGGAAGAGCAGATACAAGGCGAGATTTATATTCCCGGCGAGATGCTGAAAGTTTATGTAACGCGGGTAAGCTCCGATCCCAACGGTCAGATAGTTACGCTGTCGCGTACCGCCCCCGGGCTTGTAAAGCGTTTGTTTGAGCTTGAAGTGCCGGAGATGCAGACCGGCGTTGTGGTAATAAAGAACATAGCGCGCGAAGCGGGCAGCCGAACAAAGATGTCGGTTCAGTCAAGGGATGAGAACGTCGACGCGATAGGCGCCTGTATCGGTCAGTACAGCTCAAGAATAAACGCCGTATCCGCCGAGCTTAACGGCGAAAAGATAGACATAATCGCATACAGCGACGACCCCGCCGAATATATCAAAGCAGCGCTTGCGCCGGCAAAAATCGACTCGGTAATTATGCTTGAAGACACTCACGGCTGCCGCGCTTATGTTGCGGAGGATCAGCTGAGCCTTGCGATAGGCAAGGAAGGGCAGAACGCTCGCCTTGCGGCAAGGCTGACTACATATAAAATCGATATAAAGATAACCGGCTCGGATATGCCGTCGTCAAAATCAAGATAATCAAACAAAAGGCGAAATTTTCGGAGGATATGGTTTTGGGAGAACCGAAACGTTCTGAAGATATAAAAACAGAATCATCAGCTTTGCCGGCGGGGAAAAAATCCGCAGGGAAGAGCCCCTCAGGACGGAGCAACAAAAAAATACCGTTTCGCCGCTGCGTCGGGTGCGGTGAATCCAAGCCGAAAAAAGAGCTGATTCGCGTGGTGCGGACTCCGGAGGCGGATATCATTCTTGACCCGACCGGAAAAAAGTCAGGTCGCGGCGCTTATCTATGCCGCGATAAAGCCTGCCTGCGCAAAGCCATGAAATCAAAGCGCCTTGAGAGAAGTCTTGAGACCGCAATTCCCGCAGAGGTCTGCGAATCTCTTGAAAGGGAGCTTGAAAAATCTGATGAAAACAGAGAAGAATGAAAGCTTTCCCGGCGGGGAGATAAAAGCCGCGCTCAGTCTTGCCGGTCTTGCAAAGAAAGCCGGAAGAATCGTTACGGGTACCGATAAAGTCTGTGACGATATACGAGGCGCGGGAAAAATCAGGCTTGTGGCTGTCGCGGACGATATTTCTGCGAATACCGATAAACGGCTGAGCGATTGCTGTTCATGGAACGGCGTTCAGCTCGAAAAATGCGCCTTTTCATCGGAGCAGCTCGGCGCCGCCTTAGGCAGGGAAAGCGGTATCGCCTGCGCGGGTTTTACCGACGAGGGTTTTGTAAAGGCATTTCTTGCGCGGCTCGGACGCACAAGAGTCAAGCCTAAGGGGCTGAAATTTATGGAAGAGGCGAAAGAGGCAGAAGAGTTCGATTCGGAAAATAAGCCTGAATCCGTCTTGCCGACTCATGCCGGAGCAAAAACCGGCGAAAAAAGAACAAAAACGCAGAAAAAACAACACCGATTCGGAGAAAAGCGCAGCTTTGAGCCGCGCGGCTTAAATCTGAAAAGCGGAGTTAAATATAAAAAGAATACGACAAAGGCGATTAAGCCAGAGGCAAAAAAGCCGGGAGCGAGACTGCAAAAAAATACGGAAACGAAAGATAAAGACTGAAGCGACTTATAAAATCGCAGCGATCGGACGATCGCATATCCGAAACGAAGAATTTTGTGGACTCCGAAAGACCGCGGATAAAGCGGTTAACCGGTACCTGCAGGAGGTGCAGTTTTAATTGACAAATCAGAAATACCGAATAAGCGATCTGGCGAAGGACCTTGATGTTAAAGTAAAGGATATAACCGATATCCTTGCTTCAAACGGCGGCGGCGCTAAAAACCGCCTCGCTACCCTTACCCCGGAAGAATTTAATCTGGTTATGAATACAATAACGTTGAATAACCAAACAACCCAGTTCGACAAATACATCGCCGGCGAAGCGGTAATCAAAATCGAACCGAAAAAGGCTCCGGCTCCGAAGAAGAAATCAGCTTCCGCAGAAGCACCAAAGACAGAGGCAGCTCCGGCGAAGGAAGAGGCAAAGACGCCTTCGCCTGCCGCCGCGCAGAGAAAACCCGCCGCTCAGGACAGAGCGGGCGCGCCGTCGCGTCAAACGGGTTCTCGCGACGACGGACGAAAAGCGGAAAGCCGCCCAAGAAGCAGTCAGCCTCAGGCTCCGGTTACGAGATTGAATGTAAGCGTACAGCCGCCCGAGCCGAAAACCACCTCGCAGGTAGGTCACGGCAGTCAGCGTCAGAATCTCATAGCTGCGGAAGCAGAAGCCAAAAAAGCCGCTCAAGCCGCAAGAGAGGCAAGAAAGCGCCAGCAGGCTCAGCAGCAGCAGCCGGGCGGCGCTCAGAGCCGCGCGCAAAAACAGGGCTGGATTAACGGTCCTCAGCGCGGTAAAGGCGCCGATACCGCGGCAACACAGCCTCAGCCGACGCGGAAGGAACAGAGAACCGCTCAGGGCGGAACTGCGCCGCAGTCAAGTCAGCAAAGAACGACGACTCAGCAGCCTGCCGCGCCCAAATCAGCGTCTACCCGTCAAAGCAGCCGCGCGACGGATCGCGCTGCCCGCTTCGAAAACAAGCCTAATTTCGGCGCTACTCAAAAACCCGCAAGAACCTCCAGAAAAGGCGATCGCGACAGAACGAAGAGCGGGGTAATAATCCCGACTCCGACAGCAGGGAAAGAATCGAGTACCGTCATTGTCACCGAACAGACCGACCGCTCCTCCCGTATAAGAGGAGCTAAGGTTGTAGATACCCGCACAACCAACGTCGACCTTTCGAAGTACGACGAGCGCCTTGAAAAACTTGTCCCGGACGAGCAGAAAAAAGAAAGCGCCGATAAACAGAAAGTCAGACGTCAGACCAGAACCGACAGGGAAAGCGACCGCAGGACCGACCGCAGGCGGACGAAAACTCAGCAGCCGGCCAAAAAAACTCAGCTTGAGGTTGAGCTGCCCGATGAGATCGTCGTAAACGAACTTGCGATGCGGCTGCACGTTACCGTCGCCGAAGTAATAAAGAAGCTGATGACTCTCGGTATCATGGCTAACGTCAACCAGGTGGTGGATTTTGACACCGCCGGTCTTGTCGCTATAGAATTCGGCGCAAAGGTAACCAAAGAAGTAGTCGTAACAATTGAAGATAAACTTTTCGACACCACGGAAGACGATCCCGCCGACCTTGTCGAGCGTCCGCCGGTAGTAGTTGTCATGGGTCACGTCGACCACGGAAAAACTTCCTTGCTCGACGCAATCCGCAACACCAACGTCACCGCCGGAGAGGCCGGAGGCATCACCCAGAATATCGGCGCATATCAGGTTCATGTTCAGGGTAAAGACATCACTTTCCTTGACACCCCCGGACACGAAGCGTTCACGGCAATGCGCGCCCGCGGCGCTAAAGCCACCGATATCGCGGTTCTCGTTGTCGCAGCAGACGACGGCATAATGCCGCAGACCGTCGAGGCTATAAATCACGCCAAAGCCGCCGGAATTGACATCATCGTTGCGATCAACAAGATGGATAAGCGAGGCGCGAACCCGCAGGCTATAATGGAAAGCCTTACCAAATATGAACTCGTTCCCGAGGAGTGGGGCGGCGATATAATTTGCGTGCCGGTCTCGGCTCTTACCGGAATGAACATCGACAAGCTGCTCGAGAATATCCTCCTTGTAGCTGAGGTAAAAGAATTTAAAGCCAATCCCAACCGCAAGGCCAGAGGCGTTGTCATCGAAGCCCGCCTTGACAAGGGTATGGGTACGGTCGCTACCGTGCTTGTCCAGAACGGAACGCTCAATCCGGGAGATGTGGTTATTGCCGGCACAGCCGTCGGCCGTGTCCGCGTCATGCGCGATGAAAAGGGCAACAATGTAAAATCCGCCGGTCCTTCCGTTCCGGTTGCAATCGTCGGTCTTGACGAAGTGCCGGTTTCCGGTGAAGAATTTGACGTAGTAGACGACGAAAAAATGGCGAGGCAGCTTACCGCGCAGCGCCGCGAGGAGTCCCGTCAGGAAGCCTTTAAGGCAACAGCTCCGAGGGCGTCGCTTGAAACTCTGTTCGACTCGGCTCAGGAAGGCAGAAAGACTCTCAATATCATTATCAAGGGCGATGTCGTCGGCTCGGTCGAAGCCGTCCGCAGCTCGCTTGAAAAACTTTCAAACGACGAAGTCGAGCTAAAAGTCATTCATACCGCCGTCGGCGGCATATCTGAAAACGATGTCATGCTCGCTTCGGTTTCCGACGCAATCATCGTCGGCTTCAACGTACGTCCCGACCGCCACGCGACAGAACTCGCGGATAGAGAAAGCGTTGAGATTCGCACCTATCAGATCATCTATGAGATGATAGACGAAGTCGAAAAGGCGATGAGGGGCATGCTTGCGCCTACCTTCAAAGAGGTTGTGCTCGGACGCGCCGAAGTCCGTCAGACAATTCATGTATCCAGCGTCGGTACCATCGCCGGCTCATATGTGCTTGACGGAAAGATCACCCGCACAGGTCATGTCCGCGTACTTCGCGACAGCGTCGTAATCTTCGACGATAAGATAGCATCTCTCCGCCGCTTCAAGGACGACGTCCGGGAAGTGCAGCAGGGATACGAGTGCGGTATCAGCCTTGAAAAGTTCAACGATATCAAGGTCGGCGACATTCTCGAATGCTATGAGATGAGACAGGTAGTCGATGACGGCTTATCAAAGGATTCTAAGAAATAATACATCCGATTGACTAAATAAAAACAACAACTCTCCTTTTTTCAGACAAAAAAGTCTGCCGAAAGGAGAGTATCTTTTTTAATTGTTATAAATCCCTAATCAAATCAACGCCCCGAACAGCACATCCATAATATTATCATACTTCGGCTTGAAAATCTGCTTCGTCCGTTCGCTCATATCGTTCCAGTCATCTTCGAAGTACTTTATCCACTCATCGACCGAACCGGTTTTGATTTTACCTCTCTTAAAAGCTTCGGTGAAGCACATGGGGATATTATAAAAATGAGAAATGATATCCGCGTCGCCGACGCACATTTCTTCGATATTTTCGGCGTTCTGACTGCTTCTGTGATGCAGAACGCAGCCGACGACGCGCGCTTTTCTGTCATCGGGATAACCGTATTCGGAGAGAAGTTTGTCGGCGATAACCGCGCCGTTTGTGTGATGTTCTTTTCTTTTTCCGACATCGGAAACCAACGCAATATCATGCAAAAGAGCGCCAAGCTCGACAATTTCCTTATCGGCGCCATACAAATCGGCTAAGACCAAAGCTTCCCTGACTACAATCCTTATATGCTGCTCCCAGAAATCAAAACGTTCCTCGGATTTCTCGATATGTTCGCGGTTTGCGGCCATAAGTTTGTCTTTGATAAATTCAGTTACTGTCATTTTCAGTTTTCCTCGGCTGTTCAGTTGATCGCACGGCAGACAAAAGTCGTGTATTTCTTTTCAGCAAGCGCCGCGCGGGCGCGCTCAAGGGCGGGTGTTTCACGGAAAAGACCGAACACGGCGGGTCCCGAGCCGCTCATGAGAGCGCCGGCGGCTCCGTTTTCAAGCATCAGTTGTTTTATCTGATTTCCAGATTCGGTAACCGTTTCAAAACTATTGTAAAGGTTTTGACAGACATTTTCGAGAGAACCGCTTTCAAGCGCAGGAATCATAGTGTTTTCAGCTTCTTTAAGTCCGGTAGCGGAGAGTCTCTTATAAGCTTCCGCGGTATTTATCCGTTCTGCGCCGATCGCAATAAGTATCCGGCAGTCGGGCATGGGTTCGCACTCGCTCAGCCGCTCCCCCATCCCCTGTCCTCGCTTTATGCCGCCCATAATGCAGAAGGGAACATCCATGCCTATCCTGACGCCGAGATTGCATAAATCGGCTTCGGAAAGACCGGCGCCGAACAGCAGATTCATCCCGACAAGCACCGCAGCCGCGTCCGCCGAACCGCCGGCAAGTCCAGCGGCGATAGGGATATTCTTTTTAAGCGTTATATTGACGCCGGTGCGGATGTTCGGACATCGTTGATAGAACAGCGCCGCGGCCCGGAAAGCGAGATTTTTGATCGGCTCGCGGGCAAGCGAGATGTCGGAGCAGGTCAGCTTGATTCCCCGCTCGCGCGGGCTGAGAATTACTTCGTCAAAAAGGGACACCGCCTGCATAACCGTGTCGATCTCGTGATATCCGTTAGGCAGCCGTCTCAATACCCTGAGATAAAGGTTTATCTTTGCGGCGGCAAGATAACGTATTTCGTTTAGCATAATATTTTTTTAACTCATATTCCGATTCCGAGCCGGTTTGCGGCGTCAAAGAACGGCAGACCGCTTACGCTGATCGCTTTGAAAGTGCAAAGTTCCTGACAGCAGAAACAGCGTATGCATTTTTTGGTATCGATGGAAGCCACTGTTTTTCCGCGTCTTTCAGCTAATTTTATCGCTTTTACCGGACAGTAGCTTACGCATTCCCCGCAGGCGCGGCAGAGGGAATGGTCGATTTTCGGACGGGATCTCAGAATCTCCGGTATATTTCTGAGCGGCGCCAGCGGATTCGGAGATGCGGGTCTGATATCGGAAACCCTCAGCTTTTCAATGCTTTCTCCCGATATAACAAGCTCTAAGCTGTTTTGTACCGCATATCCGCGCTCATAAGAAAGCTCGTTTATCGGTACCTGTCCTTCAAGTCCCATCAGCGCAGCCGCCGCGACATCCGATTGAAACGGCGAAAAGGATGTCAGTATGGTGTTCATTTTCCGAGGAGTACCGGCGGAAGGACCGTTACCCTCCATCCCTTCGATTCCGTCGGTTATGCAGAGAAAATCTTTCGCCTCGTATAAAAGCCGGCAAAGGTCGGTGATAAAGCTGAAGAACATCCGAAGGTCATGATTGTATCGC
>JAAZIU010000020.1 GCA_012800735.1 Clostridiales bacterium
AGGCAAAGGGGAAATCAAATGAAAAACTTGAACAAAATCATATCCGCACTTTTGGCGGTCGTTCTGCTGACTGCGGTCATTGCGGGCTGCGGCTCGGAGGAAGAGGAAGATCCGGGCGTCACCGCCGGAACGTTTGAGGATACCGCTGATGTGACTGAGGAAACCACGGTATCGGACGAACCGGAACTGCCGGATGTTGACCTTGACGGCAAGGAATATCAGTTTCTTGTCCGTTTCGATACCCATGCGTATAACGATTTTTGGGTCTATGTCGAAGATATGAACGGCGAAGTCGTCAACGACGCCGTATTTGAGCGAAACCGCGCGGTCGAAGAAAAATTCAATATCAAAATCACCGCCCTTTTAAACGACTCGGCGGAATCTTACGCATCAAAGGCGGTATTGGCGGGAGACGACAGCTTTTTCGCAGTCTGGGAATGCAAAACCGCTCTTGCGGCCAGTATTCAAAAGAATATCTACCTTGATATCAGCAATCTTCCCTATGCCGATTTTACCGCGCCGTATTGGGATAAAAACGCCGTCGAGCAGCTTTCCATCGCAAATAAGCTCTATATGATGCCCTCCGATATCTCGATGAGCAACCTCACCGCCCCGCGTTTTCTCTATTTCAACAAACGGATACTCGAAAACTACGGACTTAAAAGCCCGTATGAATATGTCGCGGACGACTGCTGGACGCTTGATAACTTCCTTCCGATGGTGGCGGCGGTTTCCGCCGACCTTGACGGCGACGGCAAAATGACCCGCGCAGACGAATTCGGAATGCTGCGCGAAGACGGCGGCGCAAACGGCAATATCCTTTATTTTCTTGTCGGCTCCGGTATCCGCGCCACCGAAAACGACGAAGAAGGCATCCCTCAGATAAGCTTCTACAACGACAAAACGCAGACGATAATGGACAAAGTCGCGGTCGTTTTCAAGGATGATACCTGTACGATAGAGTACAGCAACTGCGCCAAGGGAGCTGATTACTCACAATACAGACATCTTTTCGAATACTGCCGAACCTTGTTCGCCGCCGGCCACTTCCTGTTCGTTCAGAACGGCTGCTACGAAACCATCCAATTCAACGATATGGAAGATGATTACGGTATCGCCCCGAACCCGAAATACGACGAAAACCAAAAAGAATACTACCACCGCACCGACCCCTTCAACACCCAGATGGCGATACCGGCGACCAACGTCGACCTCGAAAACACCGGTATGATTTTAGAGTGGATGTCCTGGAAATCGCACTATACGGTGCTTCCCGCTTACTACGAGACTACAATCAAGCTGAAGCGTCAGCGCGACGACACCGCCATGGAGATGCTTGACTTGATCAAGGGCTCGATGTATTACGAAATCGCCGACATATTCGGTCTCGGCGTCAGCGATGTTATCTGGAACTCATACAGAACCGGCGACCTTGCCTCGACATACGCAAAAAATGAAAAATCGATGCAGAAGAAGATCGACAAACTTGTCGACAATCTGCTCGCTGTCGGATGATATAAGTAAATATAACGGCAAAAAGCCGGCGTCCCGAAAGACGTCGGCTTTTCGTTTTACTCTTGTGTTTTCCCGACCCATTTATCCCAGCGCGAATCGGCTTTGATTTCTTTCGCGACCTGCGAATAATCGGGATTGCACCGGAAAAGAATGTGCTTCTTGACATTTACCGAATCAAATAAAAAAAGCCGCCGCAATTTATGTTTTGCGACAGCTCTTTTGGAGCTAGTGGAGAGATTCGAAC
>JAAZIU010000021.1 GCA_012800735.1 Clostridiales bacterium
ACGGCGACGGAGAAGGCGACGCGCCGCGCAAAGTCAGCGAAAGCGTCCTCGCGTAAGAGTCCCAGACATAGGTTTCCTTATAATAATCGGCGAGGTCGTCTACATAAGCTATGGTACGGCCGCCGACGTTGTAGCTCTTTACCGCATTTCCGTTAAAATAGGTGACGATATCGGTGAAATATACCTCGCCGGCGCGGGAACCGACTTTTCCGGTGTTTGCGCCCGGCTCATACCCGCCTATGATTTTCTTCGATGCATTGCGGGTAACGCTGAGCGTCCTTGCGCCTGCGCTCCAGACAACGTCGAAGCCGTAATTTGCAAGGTCTTCGACGACGACGGCGGTGTAGCCGTCGATGTTATAGGAGCGGATCGGGATATTATTGATATAAGTGACTATGTCGGTATAGAGATAATAGTTTACGACATCGCCGTTTTTGAATGCTGCCGAAGAAGGGATAAAAAATGTAAGGAGCATTAAAAACGTAAGCGCCGCCGACATAATCCGCAGCATTTTTTTCATGATAATTTCCTCTCAATTAATTTAGTTTTAGCTTAATCGTTTCAACTCAATATGATTTTGCCATCTGTCGGTTCCGATTTGTATGTTCACACTAAACACAAAGCATTTTCCGCCGCATGGTTTCGGAACAGAGTTCATGAACTAAGACGGAGAACTTTCGGGTTTGTTCCGTTTTCCGGAAAATGTTTTTCTGTTTTACAAAAGACTTGTCGTAAATAAAACAACTGCCCGCCGGAACCGGATGTCCGGCGGGCAGTTGGGTTCAAAGTTCGTTTTATAGGTTATTTACAGTTAATCACACAAACCTTTGTCTCGTAAACATTGGTGCCGGAGTCATATACTTTACATTTTAGAACAATCTTTACCCCCGCACCTCTCCAATTTATATTAATTGTCGGTTCTGCATCCTTTTGCACGGCAGTATTATATTGATAACCTCTGAAAACAGTTATGTGCCACTCATAGTAATACGGCTTAACTCCTCCAGAAGGCGTGCAGGTGATGTTATAATCTTCACCTTCGTATATGTCAAGCGTGGTATAATTCAAGCTTGCCGTAAGTTCGTCCGGCCACACTGTGATGGTACAGGTGTTTGAGAAAACGGTGGTACCGAGGCGGTCAGTCACTTCGCACTTAAGATACTGAGTTAAATATCTCGAATCCGGTCTTGCAGTGAGCGAGCTTCCGGTGACGGCGGATACGGGGGTGTAATATGTCGTCATATCGGTGAATTTGCCGTTCTCATCTCCGAAATACCATTTATAGGTATACGGTGCTATTCCGCCGGACGCAGTTACGCTGAGGGTAAAGGATTGGTCTTTTCTTACTCTGATAGAGGTCTCGTTAAGCGTTGCGCTCAGCGCTTCCTGAGAACCGGATACAGTAACGACGCAGACATCCGAGAAGACGGTGTTGCCCTTGTTGTCTATTACATGGCACTTATAAGACTTAACGGGATTTGTAATATCCCCGGTGGAGGTATAGTATGAGCCGCTTGCGTTCGGGTCAAATGTAGACATATCAAAGAAAGTTCCGTTTCCGATCGCCATATACCAGCTGTACCGATACGGAGCGACGCCGCCGGTAACGCCGACGCTTATCGAGAAACTTTCGCCGTGTCTTACGCTGATTGAAGTTTTATTCAGCCTCGCCGTGAGGTTTGAAGGGCTGTCTTTCAGAGTAATCGTGCAAGGGGCTGATTCAGCTATTGCGCCATCCGAGTCAATTACCGAGCACTTAAGGTATTGAATTGCCGGAACCGGATCGGGTTTGAAGCTGATAGTTTTCGTGTTGGCGGCTATTGCGGTATAGTTTCCGGCTGAGTCGCCGTGATACCACTGAT
>JAAZIU010000022.1 GCA_012800735.1 Clostridiales bacterium
ACCTGCGAATAATCGGGATTGCACCGGAAAAGAATGTGCTTCTTGACATTTACCGAATCAAATAAAAAAAGCCGCCGCAATTTATGTTTTGCGACAGCTCTTTTGGAGCTAGTGGAGAGATTCGAACTCACGACCTGCTGATTACGAATCAGCTGCACTACCCCTGTGCTACACTAGCGTAACCCGCCGATTATACATCGGCGCAATGTAAATTATACCACAAACGGCGTCGGTTGTCAAGGGTTTTAGGAGAATGACAGGAAAACTGCGGCGTCATTCGATATCACCATTAATCGCTCAACTTCGGCGCTGTGAGCTTCTGCCCGTTCAACGGCCTGCTACTGCCGAAACATATTCGGCGATCGGCGGTTTGCCGTGAAGTTCGAAATAATCCGCTCCTATGAAGCTGGCGAAGCTTCGGATGGTTTTGAAACCGGCTTCCTTATATAAGACGCAGTCGGCGCGGCAGACTTCTTCGTTGAAAGGCACCTTGACCGGCGGGCGCTTGTAGCCGGAATAGAGGGCGTCGTCAAGCCAGTATTCGAGCACCTCGGATTCAGCGAAATCGAAGACCTTTTCAAGTTTCCCGAGCAGTTCGATATATTTCCGGCCGCGGGGGTCGGGGGAATTGAGGGGAAGGTCATGGTCGCGGTCCATCGGGGCGAATTCAAGGAATATCCCCTTCTCCGGCTTTTTCGTCGGGACGTCGAGAACGGTGCCGTAGCTGAGGAAAGACAATTCCGCCTTTGAATTGCGGGCGCGAAGCCCGTGGAGAATGGCAGATAAAATCTTAAGGTACTGATCCGAGCTGTTCAGCTTTTTGCAGTCAGGGCAATGACAGGAACCGCCGAAGGCGTCATCCAGCCAGAGATGGTAACGGTTCGAGCGCTGTTTCAGCGCGCCGGCTAAGTGGTATGTCTGCTGGGATATCATATCGAGCGCGGGGCGTGACGAAGCGCAAAGGTTGAGGTCCGGCGTCCGTTTGCCGTTTTCGTCCATTCGGAACCACTCGGGATGATTGTCGAAAAGCTGACGCGGCAGCAGCCACTCGAGAGCGTGCAGCTGAAACGGCGTCTCAACTCCGGCGTCGTTCAGCTCGTCTATCAGCCGGAATCCGCCGGGGGCAGAAAGCTGCACTAAAAGCTCGCCGATGCTGTCGGTGCCGGGGACGGCGATTTTATGGATGCAGAGGTCGGATATGCCGTTGTCGCGGCAGAGTTTAAGCCACTCGGGACAGAGGTCCTCATAAAGGATGGTAAGACCGATGTTGAACATTTTTTATGCTCCTTTATCTCTCAGTATCTTATCTTTTTTATATTATACAGCAGCGGGGATTTTTTGTCAAGACGGCGTTGACACCGCCGGCGAATAGTGCTATAATGTTTTCGAAGATTTTAAAATAACTCGGAGGATAGCTTATATGAACTTTAAAAACGAAGCCAAAACGTCGCGCTGCAAATTTGCAACATCCGGCATCTTCGTTATCATAGGCGGCTGCGTCGCCGCGGCGGCAGCAGCTCTTGCGGCGTCTGCCGCGCTGATACGCGGGCTGGGGTCAATCGCCGGAAAGTTTGTAAAAGGCGATATCGGAGAATTTGCCGCGGATGTGTTCGGCGCGCTTAAAAACGCGGAACTGCGCCCGCCGCTGCTGCCGCTTGCGGCGCTTGCGGTTTACGCTTTTCTATGGTATCGCTTCGGCAAAGGAAAAAAAGCCGGAATGATAATCTTCGCGCTGTTTTTAATTCCGCTGACGCTGATTTTGACGGCAGCTTTAATCTGGTTTACCTCTGTCAACGGCATCCGCTTCGATGATGTGGCGAAATCTCTCGCGGGATTCGCCAAAAACGGCCTTTTTGACATACTGTGAGGACTGAAATGAAAAAATCTATGAAAATATTCTGCGGACTGCTCGCCGCCCTGGGGTTGGTAGGTTCTGCCGGATGCGGGGCTGAAAAGGTTGCCGTCCCCGGCGATTCCGTCGGCGAGGGGGAGAGCTGGACCGTCGGTTTCGGCTGCAGCGACATAGCCGTTCCCGACTCAAGCCCCCTTTATATCGCCGGATATGCAAGCGACCGGGAGATTGAAGACATCCGCGATCTGATGCAGGCGCGCGCCGTCTGGATTCAGGCGGGGGAAGGGAAAATCCTGCTTATCGCCGTCGACTGCATCGGACTTGCCGTAGGCACGATCGAAAAGATACGGGCGTCTCTCGCTGATTTCACAAAAGAGACCGGATGCGACTCGATACACGTTCTATCCGTCCATACCCACGCCGGGCTCGACACCCTCGGACTCTGGGGGAAGCCGCTGCGCGACGGGAAGAATCCCGATCTGATGGAAAATCTGATTTCGGCGGCGACAAAAGCCGCTTGGGACGCCTATGCGGACAAAACAGATGGCAAAATCAGCTTCGGTTTTGTCGAAACCGAAAATATGCAGTACGACTCAAGAAAGCCTATCGCTTACGACCCGAACATCTATCAGCTTCGCTTTGCACCCGACGGCGGCGGGGCTGGCGTCAGACTGCTGTTTTACGATGCGCACGCCGAATCGCTGCGAGGCGACAATCTGCGGCTCAGCCGTGATTTCCCCGGAATTATCGCCGATATCATACTTGAAAAGACCGGCGACCGAACGGTCTTTATCCCCGGCGCCATCGGCGGGCTTATCATGACCTCCGTTCAATGCGAAGAGCCTTTCGACGCCGAGGAAAATCTGACAATTACCGGTCGGCGGCTCGCTGACTATGTCCTCTCGATATCCGCTGAAGAAGAAGTTAGCCCGTCGCTTTCCTGCAAAAGCGTCCGGTTTGCCGCTCCGCTTGACAACGCGGTGTTTATGTATTACGGATTCTTGGGAGCGCTGGATCATCCGATAGTCCGCGGCGGGAACAAGGGCGCTACCGGCTACTCGATAGAATCGGTCGTATCGGCGCTGACGCTCGGCGATGTAACGATAGCGCTCATCCCCGGCGAGATTTTCCCGGAGCTTGTTTCCGGCGAAGCGCTTGAAGAAGGCGATCCCGAGTCGATAAAATCCATCGCGGAAAGTTTCGGCAGAAACGGGGATAAGCTCTTAGTCGCCGGGCTTTGCAACGACGAGCTGGGTTATATAGTCCCGCCGTCTCAATATCTTGTCAGCGAAAAGCTCCCGCACTTCGAGCGGATAACAGACGAGACCGGCGAAGACCATTACGAAGAAACAAACTCGGTTGGCAAAGGAGCGGCGAAGGCGATATCCGATGCGTTCAGAGAAGCGATGGGGGTAAAAGCCGGAAATCAGGATCGCATTTTAGATAATTTTATAAAGTTTCTCCCGCTCCGAATCAAAAGAGCAAACGAAAAGAAAGGAAACTACCATGCCCAACTTTATACGCGGAATCGCGCACACCGCTTATGTCGTGTCCGACATGAAAGCCGCGCTTGAATTTTACGAAGGCGCGCTTGGATTCGAGAAAGCCTTTGAGCTGAGCGACGACCGGGGAAATCCCTGGATAGTATATCTCGGCGTCGGGGATGATCAGTTCATCGAGCTGTTTTATTCGGCGCCGGGCAGCGAAAAAGCCAAAGGACAGATAGGCGCAAATCACCTCTGCCTGCTGACGGACAATATCGAAGAAGCCGCCCGGCATCTCCGCGACGGCGGATATCCTCTTGACGCCGAGATTTCCCGCGGCAAGGACGGAAATCTCCAATGCTGGACGCATGACCCCGACGGCAACCGCATCGAGATAATGCAGTTAGGCGAAGATTCGCTGCAGATGAAATTCATAAAAAGCAAAAAGAGCTGAATTTACCGAAGCCCGACGGCAGTTTTAGAAAGGAGGACGGTCAATATGGACGGAATTTTATTCATGATGTGTAAAAATGTTGACCGAAGCGCTTTTCAATTCTGCCGCCGGGTTTTTCGGCGCGATATTGCCGCAGCTAAATTTTTGTTATTTAAAATTTTGAAAGCGTCGGCAGAAATCGGGACGACGCCGGCAAAGCAGAGAACACACTTTCTTCCCGAGTTGTAAATTCAACTCATCTTCACAGTATTATTCCACAGAATTTTTATTTCCCGCGGTTGACAGACAGCGGATTTTGATATATAATTAAAAGAAAAAGGAGCTGACACTATGCCGAAAAAAACCGAACTCGACATTTTGAAGCCGCTCGACAACAACTCAACTCCGCCCGAAGGAGAAGAGAAGCCGACCGATCCCCTCAAGCGTTCGCCGGACGAGCTTCTGTCGACACGCATCACCGAAGACCGCTTCAAATACATCATACCCGTCTTCTGCGCCCTTATCGGAACAGTTATGCTCATCGGCGCGAAGTATTTCGCTCAGGCGCTGGCATGGCTCTGCTGCGGGCTTTTCATCTTCACCGGAATACTGATGCTTTTCGGAATCCGACTGCCCTCCCGCCGCCGCGGCGAAAATATCGACCAGAAGGTCAACTATGCCATCTATTCCGGCTCCTGGCTTATTATTCTCGGCATCGCCTTCGCGGCGAGAGCCGATACGATTATTCAGCTCGTTCCGGTACTGTTCGGCTCAATCATCTCTCTGCTCGGAGTGGTAAAGTTCCGTCTTATCAGCTCAGTCAAGCGGCTTTGGTTCTCCTTTGCCGCTGCGGGATATTTTTCCCTTGCCGTCGGGATACTGCTTATCATAATCCCCGGCGAGGCGATGTCTACCGTCTATCTTATCGGAATCGTCTTTATCGCCGAAGCTCTCGTTGACACCGCGCTGTTTATCTCCGCCGATGTGATACGCGCGCGGGAAAGCAAGCCCGATTATGAACCGCTGATAAAAAAGCGTTACATCGTATGGATTATCCGCGCCGCGGTTACGCTTATTCTGGTCGGTCTTACCGTCCTTGCCGCGGTGAATCTTTCCGCAATCTCGCGGAAATTCGCAAATTTGGCAGCGGGAGGCGATACAAATACCCCCGCGGTTTCGGCGCCGGCGCCGTTACCCGAAGATGTCCCCGCAGATGTAACCGCAGATGTCCCCGCCGATTTGTAACCTTTTTGTTACTTCAAAAATTCGGTATTGATTTTTTTCGATTTTAGTGATATAATCTTCTAAACCGATGAGGAAGAAATAGTACGCAGGACAATTTTTCCCAAAGAGAGCCGCGGAGAGTGAGATCGCGGCGGAAAGACCCGGCCGAATGGGCTTCCGAGGGCAATTCGAATGTAAAGCGGCGAAATCCGATTTACGAGTAGATGAGCCGGAGATACACCATGCCGACTCCGTAAACAAACGGCGGTCATTAACCATGTGCGCGGCACATGCCGATGACCTTAAAGCGGGCGCGAAAGCGCCAAGCCGGGTGGCACCGCAGGATATAACGTCCTGTCCCAGCGAATCAAAGCCGGGACAGGACTTTTCGTTTCTGTCCCCCACAATCAAAATTCCCGAAAGGAGACAGAACCATGGCTATCCCTTACAAAATCTATTTAAGCGAAAACGAGATCCCGAAATTCTGGTACAATGTCCGCGCTGACATGAAAGTCAAGCCGGACCCGTTCCTGAATCCCGCAACGCTGAAACCTCTTGATGCGGAAGCTCTCCACCCGATATTCTGCGAAGAATTGGTCGCGCAGGAGCTTGACAACGACACCCGCTTTATTCCCATCCCCGACGAGGTGCGGGATTATTTCATGACATACCGCCCCTCTCCGCTGATGCGCGCATTTAATCTCGAAAAGAAACTCGGCACAAAGGCGAAAATCTACTACAAATTCGAGGGCAACAATACCAGCGGCAGCCACAAGCTCAACTCCGCCATCGCCCAGGCATATTACGCCAAAAAACAGGGGCTGCGCGGCGTTACAACCGAGACCGGCGCCGGACAGTGGGGAACCGCTCTTTCGATGGCCTGCGCATACTTCGGACTCGACTGCAAGGTTTACATGGTCAAGGTATCATACGAACAAAAGCCGTTCCGGCGTGAAGTTATGCGGGTTTACGGCGCGTCGGTAACTCCTTCTCCCTCTGAGACGACATCCGTCGGACGCAAAATACTTGAGGAGCATCCCGGCACTACCGGCTCTTTAGGCTGCGCAATCTCCGAGGCTGTCGAAGTCGCCGCGTCCACCGAAGGCTACCGCTATGTCTTAGGTTCGGTGCTCAACATGGTAGTGCTGCACCAGTCAATTATCGGGCTTGAAACCAAAGCCGCGCTCGACAAATACGAGATAGTACCGGATATCATCATCGGCTGCGCCGGCGGCGGCTCGAATTTAGGGGGGCTTATCTCTCCGTTTATGGGCGAAAAGCTGCGCGGCGAGCGGGATTACCGCATCATCGCCGTTGAGCCGGCTTCCTGTCCCTCGCTTACCCGCGGAAAATTCGTCTATGATTTCTGCGATACCGGCAAAGTTACGCCGCTCGCCAAAATGTATACCCTCGGCAGCGGATTCATCCCGGCGCCGAACCACGCCGGAGGGCTTCGCTATCACGGCATGAGCCCCATCCTTTCAAGGCTTTACCACGACGGATATATGGAAGCGGTTTCCGTACCCCAGACCCGCGTATTCGAAGCCGCCGAGGAATTTGCCCGCACTGAGGGAATCCTCCCCGCGCCTGAATCGGCGCACGCAATCTGCGCCGCAATCGACGAGGCTGTCAAATGCCGCGAGACCGGCGAGGAAAAAACCATCGTCTTCGGTCTCACCGGCACCGGATTCTTTGATATGACCGCGTATGAAAAATATAACGACAATCTGATGAACGACTATGTTCCGACAGATGAAGAACTGCAGGCAAGCTTTGATTTGCTTCCGAAAATAGAATAAAGAAACAAAAACAATGCGGAGAAGGAAATCCTTCTCCGCTGTTTTTTATGCTTTTAAAACGGGAAAATTACACGAGAAAACGGCAGCGGTTATATTTACACCAAAATGGTTTTTATATTCCGTCCCTTGTATGCGTCTTCAAACGCTTTATTTATATCGGCGACGGGATATGTCGAGAGGATGGAACGCATTTTGGGGAGCATTTCTTTGTTTTCTTTAAGGAAAGCCAGATAATCGGCGATGTCATTCATGCTGTACTGAGAAGAACCGATGATGCGAAGGGCTTTGAAAGTGATGAGTTCGGGGCTTATTTCAACTTTCCCCTGGTCGGAATACTGCCCCGGCACCAGATATACGCCGCGGTTGCGCAGTATCCTCATTCCGAACGGAACCGCCGAGCGGCTGCCGGAACCTTCATAACAAAGATCGGCGCCGAGTCCGCCGTTCATGTCAGCTATTGCTGCGGCAACACCGTCTTCTCCGAGTTCGGCAAGCGCCAGCGCGTCTGTTGCTCCGAAAGCTTTGGCCGCGGCGATCTTTTCGGGATTTGCCGAACCTGTCACGCATATTACGCGTTTTATTCCGAGTGAAGCCAGATACCAGACGGCGAAGAGTCCGACGGGTCCGGCGCCCTGAACAACGGCGCAGTCGGCGGTTGCCGGATCGATCGAGGCGCGGCGACCGAGGCGGAAGGCGTGGAGCGCCGTGGGACCGGCGCAGGCAAAAAGCGACGCCGCGACAGGGTCAATCTCGGCGGGTATCTTCGCCAAGTTATTTATCGGCTGATAGTTATACTCGGCAAATCCGCCCCAGAAATGCGGGGCTTCTTCGGGATTGCCGCCGTTGGTGGCGGTCATGTTTACGCAGTTGGCGTCGTCTTCCTCATAGCAGAGTTTGCATTTGCCGCAGGCGCAAGCGATATAGCAAAGGGCGTTGTCTCCTTCTTTCAGCGGATTTCCGTCGCCGCCGACGGCGCCGTCCTTTATCTTCTCGATCTTTCCGATAAACTCATGCCCGATAATGGCGGGGGTACCGCAGCCCAAATGTCCCGAATGAATATGCAGGTCGGTTCCGCAGACGCCGCTGGCAAGCAGCGAAAGCCCGGCATAGCCCTCCGGCAAATCGGTTATCGGATATTCTCTTAAATCAAACGGCTTGTTTGCGCCGACGAAAACGGCGGCTGTCGCTTTATTCTTTTTCATAAATACCTCTTTTGTGATTTTTTGCGGCGGCAATCTGCCGCAAAACACTCTTGCTTTTACTTAATTATAGTATACCCCAAAAGCGGGATTTTGTCAAGTAAACGAAGAAAAAGGAAAAAGCCCGACCGGGGGAATTCCGCAGTCGGACTTTTCTATTTTTAAATTAAATACGAGACGCCGTTGTTAATTCAGGCGTATATCTGCCTTAAATATTATCTCTCGGCGTAGAGCTTCAGCTCGGAGAACTGGAAGAGATCGTTGTCTCCGGCAAAGTTCTCGGATATGTGAAGCTTATAATACTGGTAGGGGCCGGGGGCGTCGATCGCGAAGAATTTGGAATCGACGAAATAGTCGAACGGCAGGTCGCCGCCTTCAACGGTATCGATAACGGTCCAGTCCTCGCCGTCGCTGTTGCGAGCGGAGAGAGTCCAGTTTTCGGGGTTACGCTCAGACGCGTCGTTAGCGGTGGTGATGATATAACCGGCGAGTTTAACAGGCTCGGTCATACCCCATTCAAGGATGAGGTTATCGCTGCCGTCTTCGTAGAACTCAGAGGGGCGAACGCACCATTTGGTGGCGGTATCCTGGTCAAATACATTTTCAAAGTGCTCGTTGTCGAAACCGAGAGCGACAGAGTAAACGGTAGCCATGTCAACCTTATCATAAACGAGGTCATACTGGCTGAGGTCTACCGCGGGCTCAGGTTCGGGTTCCGGCTCGGGCTCGGGTTCCGGCTCGGGTTCGGGTTCCGGCTCGGGTTCGGGCGCCGGAGCCTCTTCGGCTGTGGTCTCTTCGGCTACGTCGGCTTCTGCCGCTGTGGTTTCGTCGGCGGGCTTGGATCCGCAGGCGACAATCGCGAACAGCATCGCGACGGCAAGAAGAATTGCAAGCAGTTTTTTCATGTTGAATCTCCTTAAAAATCTTAAGCAGCGCCCGACAAAGGACGCGGGCTTACAGTTGGTTTTAGCATGGTTTTGTATAATCTGCCGCAAAAACTGCGTAAATTCACACAAAGTGCCATGTTACATTAATAATTATAGCACAGGTCGCTCTTATCTTCAATGACTAAATATAGTTTAATAAAATAACAAATGGTAAATTTTTACATCTCCTTTACACAACAAAGTCACAAATATTACATTTTGTCCAATTTTAAAGCAGAGGGGCGTCCTCGGTCATGTATATTTCGCTGATACCGCCGTTTTCGAGTTTAAGAGTGCGTATCTCAAACGGAGAGAAGGAAAGACGGTATTCATTTCCGCCGAATGAAAAGGTAATTTCGGCGTTTTTGCCGCTGTATTCATAGAATCGAAAGACAGTCGAGTTGTCGAACTCGCATCTTTTCAGACAGCCGAGAGCGACGCCTTCTCCCCGCTTTGAAAAGTAACTCAAAGTTGGCGGAAGATCGCCGTCATGCGGGCTTTCCGCGATGACAACCGGCGGGTTCATGAATGCGTCGGCTTTTTCCGGATCGGCTTTGCCGAATAGAAGACGTATTTTCCCTTCGTTCACACCTTGTGAAAGATAATCATAATCGGGCGCCGGCGACAGCTCCTCGATGCGCAGATCGCCGTAAATCGGACTGCGCAATACGGTAAATCCTATCTTGCCTCCGCTGAAATCATAAGAGAAAATACTGTCGGCGATAATGCCGATATTCCCCGCGTTCATCCAGCCGCTCATCGGAACGTCCGACGAACTCTCTTTGCGCTCAACGCAGCCGTAAGGAACCGACGAGAAAAGGGTTTTCGCTTCTGTTTCACACTCAAGCTTGAACACGCGGTGTTTTTCATTCCAGTTTACCCGATATGAGACGTCGATATAGCTCTCCTGCTCATAAAATTTATAATACATTTCAAGCAGGGAGTCGCCGAATCGGTAATTTCCTTTAATAATCGTCCGAATCTCGTTCGCTTCGACAATATCAAAGCCGGTGAATTCAAACGGCGTTTTTTCGCCGTATCCGCTTATATTGAAACACCAGGTATCGCCGTCGTCGACGCGGCTTATCGGCGCAAACATCCGCCCGGAAAATTTTTCTCCGGTTTCTTTTGAATATATCGCTTCGATATATCCGCCGCTGCGGGAAAACTCAACCTTAAGCCGCTCCGTCTCTATGACATAAGGATTAATTTCAAGGCGGCAAAGCTCCTCGTTTGTCTGAATTACCCTGAACGTTTTGCAGCCCATCGGCGGTATCTCCGCCTTGAAAACAAATCTGCTCCGAAAACCGGGGATGACCGATTTCTCCCGGATAACCGCGCAGGGACAGGCGCTGCCGTCGGCGTCTTCGACGGCGATGCCCTTGCCGTACCAGCCAAATTCGTGCACCCACTGAACTTCGGCTTCAATATATCCGCCGAATGGCGCGCCGTTCAGATTCCAGACAGCGAGACTCCAGGCATCCTCCCCCGGCGTCCCGGCGGTCTTCATCTTCGCCGTGATTTTCTGCAGGCTGAGCAGCGCCGTTTCCTGCGATGTCTGAATAGCCCGGCCGTAAGTGTTGCGGGCGTCGTAATAGGCGTCTTTTATGCTTGCGCCGCCTAAAATATCATGGAAGGTGTTGAAAAGGATGTCATGCCAGCACCCCTCAAGCGCCTTGCGGTCATCGACGCCGGCTAAAAGCGATGCGCGCTCGGCGTTAAGGACGGAATATTCCGCTTCGCGATTAAGTTTTTTTACATCGGTAAGGTTTGAGTAGTTGCCGAAATCGCCGGTCAGAAGCTCGCCCCTGACTGTGTATTCCGATTTCGGTCGGGAGTCAAAGAACCCCTCGACGGTGGAGAAAATTGTATCAGGGCGGGAGTTTATCTCGGATATCACCGCCTTGGTCGGCGCTCCTCCGTGGTCGGTGACGCCGTATATGATCATTGTGTCGCCTGATTCGTCGGGCTGAGCGGCGACGGCTTCGGATACTTTTTTACAAAACGCCCCCTGCGCGCGGAAGGCGGGAATCTCGCTGCCGTCAATGCCTTGCCATGTGAAATACGGTTTTTCGAGCGGAAAGTGACGGCTCTCCGGTCTCATAAAGCAATATGATTCAATCCGGCTTTTTCTGAGTATCTGCGGCAGATTTGCGCTGTGTCCGAAGCTGTCGACGTTGAAGGCGCTGCGGCTGCGGTGTCCGAAATTCTCCATAAGGTATTTCTGTCCGTAAAGCCCCTGCCTTACATAGCTTTCGCCCGAAGCGGAACAGCAGTCCGGCTGCACCCACCAGCCCTCGCAGATATCCCATCTGCCCTCTTTTACCCGCTGCACTATGCGGGAAAACAACTCCGGTTCCGACCGCCTGACCCATTCAAAGACCGGCGGGCAGGAAAAAGAGTAGATAAATCCGCCGTCTTCCTCCATCCGCTCAAGCGCCGCGCGGAAAGTCGCCCGCGCCGCCGCCGCGGCTTCGTCCCAACGCCATAGCCAGACGGGATCAAAATGAGTGTTGCCGACCATGTAATATTTTTTCATGCCGAGCCTCCCGAATTTTCCGAAATATGGTTTGTTATGCTTGCGAAGTTATTATAACAGGATTGATGCCGGGTGTCAAGGGGAAGAAAAAACGCCCTCCCGGACATTTAGGGAGGGCGATGCGTTTCGGTTTTATTCAGCCGGTTTTGCCATCTTGTTGAGGATATGCCAGCCGTTTTTCGATTCGTAGGCGGTGATGACGCCGCCGGAGCTTATGCTTATATGCTCGTAATAGAAAGGCAGGACGATATTGCCCTTGGTGTCAACCATGCACTTGCGGTTGCTGCCTTCGTTGAAGCCGATGACGGCGAGGCCTTCGTAAAACGGGGTTACATAGGTATATATCGGCTGAGCTATCCAGTTTCCCTGGACATCCATCATGCCGTATTTGCCGTCGCGAGTCAGTACCATAATCCCTTCGCTGTAATAGGAAAGCGAATAGCCGGTCGGTATGTCGTAAATCGAGCCGTCCTCTGAAAGCAATATGCTGTGGGAACCTAATTGGAGATCCGGTCTGCGGCGGTCGAAATAAACTTCGTTTATTCTTATATAACCATGGTCGAAATAAAGAGAACCGAGCTGGTCGGAGGTATTGTTGAACGGCCACATAAAATAATACAGCGCGTCGCTGCGAACCCCCGCGCGATTGGCTTCTCCGGTTTCCTCAAATACAATCTCGCCGGAGGTGTTTATTATCTTGAGCAGCCTGTCGTCATCCGCGACGCAGGCGAGACCGTTTTCCGAGAAGTTGACCGCATAATACCATTCGGCGCCTATGACTATCTCGCCGGAGGCGTTGACATAACCGTAAAGGCGGTCGCCGGTCTCCGGGTCGTCGGCGTAATAGATGTAAAGACCGCAATGCGCAGCGCCGTAATCGGAAGGGTAGCGGAAACGCAGCGCCGGAGCAAAGGCGGGGTCATAATCGGAATGGTTCATCAGCACTCCGCCCTCGTCCTCGGTTATATAATACAAGTTTCCGTCATGGGAGAAAAGCCCGCGTCCGTATCCGTCGCGAAGATTTGCCGGTGTTACGGCGTCAAATTTAGTCATCAAAATCTGTCCCGACGGGCTCATCAGGCTCATCTCATTGCCGTCGTCGTATAAAATCCAGCCCATGTAAGGGTCCAGCGTCTGACGGGTGCGGCGGGTTTTGACGGCGGCGGGATTAATGGAAGTCCAGCTTGTAATTTCAACGTCGTAGCTGCGGCCGTTGAGCGCGTTCTTGACTCCGCCGGGATAGCTCCGCTCGGCGACTATATGGGTCAGAGGATCGTAGTCGGTGCCGGTTACAAGCCAGCCGTTAGCCTCGGCTGCCGCGGCATCGGAAAGAACCGGCTTTTCGGTCTCGCCGGAACTCTCGCTTATCGAATCGGAGTGAGTTATCAGGCTGAGATTGTCGCCGACGGGACGCGGCTGGGTAAAGTCGTCGGAATAGACGGAGGTCTGCTCCGGATCAAGTGTCCGTCCGGGCGAATGGGTTCCGAATACCTTCTCGCGGTCGATAAAAGTGAAGTCGTAATAACCTTCGATATAGAGCGCCGCAGCCGCCGTAATCACTATAAGCAGAAGCGACAGCAGGATTTTTGATAGGACTGAAAAAAATCGTTTCAATGGCTGGTACCTTATTACCTGTTTGTTTTGTTTTAAAGCCGCCGCGCAGAGGCGGGGTTTTGAAAGAGTTTATTATCTGTCATATTTCAGACCGTGGTTTATCGTAAAAGCGCGGTAAAGCTGCTCTGTCAGCAGAACACGCATAAGCCGGTGCGGAAAAGTCATCTGAGAGAAACTGAGGCGGAGATCGCAGGCTGCTTTTACCTCTTCGTCAAGACCGTCGGGACCGCCGATGACAAAATCGATCCTTGAGCCGCCTCTCTCCGCCGCGTCGGATATAAAAGCGGCGAATTCCGAGGAGCTGTACTGCCTGCCCTCAACGCATAGCGCTATTTTATACGCTCTGTCGGACAGCTGCTTTATAAACTCGGCAGCCGGAGCCGATTCGGGCAGTTCCTTTATTTCAACGCGGCAGAAACGGGAAAGCCGTTTTATGTATTCTCCGCAGGCGTCACGAAAATAGCCCTCGCTTTGCTTTATCGCCCCCGCGGCGATGATTCTTGCCGTTACCATCGGCTTATTTAAACAGCCCGGAGATCGTATCGATCCAAAAAAGGGAGAAAAAGTCGATGGCAAAGGTAAGCATAAGGGGGATAAGAACAAGCAGCAGTTTTTTGGCGATACGCTTGTCCCGGGCGAGGCGGTCGAGGAAAGGCTGTTTTTCCTCCTCGGGCATATTCAGATCCTCCGGCAGCGGCAATTTATTTCCGAAGCCGTGATTGAACCAGAGCCAAAGACCGAGGAAAACCACGAAAAGAACATAATATATCGGATATATCGGCTTCCATTCAAAATAAATCCCCAGCCGAAAGACGCCGAAAAACATCGTGAAGCTTAACAGCAAAAGTCCGGCGGTCTTGAAATCGAATTTCCGGAGCTGCTTTTTTGCGTCGGAATACGACTTGAATTCATGCCGCTTTATCTTGTATTTTTTATTTTTCTTCGCGCTCATTTCGTTTTTTTGTATATCGCTCTGCCGGAATCGTCGAAATAATCGATTACATTGACCGTGTCGGAGTTCGGGTAGTTATGGATGTCAATCAGACGCTGATTTGAGCTTCCGCGGAAGAGCAGCTCAAGGTTGCGTTCTTCGTCGATATAAGGACCGTCGACAAGATAGTCGGAATAAACGAGCAGTTTTTTGACACCGGGGTCTTTTTCCGCTTTTTTCTTCAGCTGCTCGAAAGTCCAGCCGGAGTAGCTCATGACATTAAGTCCGCGCTCCTTGCAGGCGCGGGCGATCTCTCCCAGCTCCTCGCCCCAGATGAACGGTTCGCCGCCGGAGAAGGTGACTCCCCGGATAGCGGGATTTTCAAGGATATTCTTCCAGAGAATGGCGGTAGACGTAAGAAAACCGCCGGCGGGGTCGTGAGTTTCGGGATTCTGGCAGCCGGGACATTTGTGCGGGCAGCCTTGAACAAAGACGACGAACCGCAGCTGTGGACCGTCGACGATCGATTCGCGGACAACCCCCGACAGCCTTATCGGCATATCGGCGACTTCCGGTTCGTTTTTTGATAAAAACCGGTTTCTCCGGCTTGAATTAATCATATTTTACCTTCCGAACTTTATAAAAAAGGATTTGCCGTCGGATTAAGGAACAGAGATATTATAGCATAAAGCGGCGGGTTTTTCAATAGCGACGGAGTAAATAAAAAAAGAGAAATGCAGATATCGAGGATGCCGCAAAAGCTCCGGCGGCTCGGCGCAAATGTAAAACATCCGTGAACGCGGCTAAAATTCAGCGCGGCTCTTGACAAAACTTCTCGGATGTGGTATAATATCACCGTTACAAAGAAGCAAAGCGGACGGCTTTTCGGCTGATACGCTTCACCCGGCGGCTTTTGTCAGTCCGGGTCAATAGTTTGGCAACGCCCGTGTTTTCGGGAGAGTTGTCTTTATTGAGCGGCGCTTTGTGCGGCGCTTTGTTTTTTTGAATTTCAGTAATATTTATCAGTCTTTGAACCACGGAGGTGTTCAGCATCAGAAAAAGCAATTCCAAAGGCCTTCCGATAAACGAGGATATTAAATTCGCGCCGACGAAGACGGTAAGAGTAGTCGGACCGGAGAGCGAACAGCTCGGCCTTATGCAGTTTTCCAACGCCCGCAAAAGCGCATTCGATCAGGGGTATGACCTTGTTCTGATCGCGCCGCAGGCGGATCCGCCTGTCTGCCGCATAATGGATTACGGCAAATACCGCTTCGAGCGCGACAAGCGCGAAAAGGAAGCGAGGAAAAAGCAGCAGGTTTCGGAGCTCAAGGAAATACAGCTTACCAGCCAGATTGAGCAAAACGACTTCAATACCAAAGTGAACCACGCCCTGAGATTTCTTTCAAACGGCGATAAAGTCCGCGCCGTGGTAAGATTCAGAGGACGTCAGGTGACCCATGACAACCTCGGTCGCGATCTGCTGGACAAATTCTGCGAAGCGGTTTCGGAACTCGGAACCCCCGACAGAAAACCGAGACTCGAAGGAAGATTCCTGAGCGTTACCATCTCGCCTGTCAAAAACACGGCTAAGAAGGCCGAAAAGACTGATAAACCCGCCGAAAAGGCTGACCGGACCGAGCAGGAGCGGGAGGAAAAGCCCGCCGAAACGGAGTAAAGCTACAACCGGACGGCAAAACAACAACCGACAATTTCAATAATCCGGCGTACAAGCGCGATGCGCGCAAATACGCCGCGGCGCACCGCGCCGCGTGGTAAAGACGCAGCGTCGAAAAACACAGCGTTATAAGACCCAGCGTCGCAAGACGCCGAATTATAGTGAAATAAACAGTTAACCGAGAGGAGTTTCTCTGATATGCCCAAGTTGAAAACCCACAAGGCTGCGGCAAAGCGTTTCAGCTATACCGCATCCGGTAAAATCAAATTCAAGCACACCCATCTGCGCCATAAGCTCGGCAAAAAGACCTCCAAGCGCAAGCGCTCCCTGCGTCCGACCGGATATCTGTCCGAATCGATGGCGGATCATATCAAAAAGCAGCTGCCATACGGCTGAAGCGCAACGCATTTTAAAATAAGAAAATCGGAGGATAATATAAAATGGCAAGAGTAAAAGGCGCGACAATGACGCGCAAGCGCCGCAAGAAGTTTTTAAAAGCCGCTAAAGGCTACTGGGGTTCCAGATCTACGCATTTTAAGATGGCAAAACAGGCCGTAATGAAGAGCGGAAACTACGCCTACATCGGCCGCAAACAAAAGAAGCGCGATTTCCGTCAGCTCTGGATCGCCCGCATCAGCGCGGCAGCCAAGGCCAACGGAATGAACTATTCCACCCTTGCGCACGGTCTGCGGCTCGCCGGCATCGAACTCAACCGCAAAATGCTTTCTGAGATCGCCATCGCCGACAAGGCCGCCTTTACCGCTATCTGCGAAAAGGCAAAGGCTGCGCTATAATCGCTGTATTTCCGCGCGGGAGACTCTCTCCCGCGCTTTTTGAGTTTTCAGGATTTATAAATGTTCAATTTTGAGTCCATCACCAGCCGCCGCAGCGAAACGGTGCTGAGGCTTTTAAAGCTAAGAAAAGCGTCGGAGCGCCGGGAAAGCGGGAGGTTTATTTTCGAGGGGCGAAAGCTTTTTTCCGAAGCCCTCGATTCAAAAATGCCGCTTTTGGCGATTTACGCGACCGAAGAAAATCTTTCTTTCGTTGAGCGGGAACTCAATAAAGCAAGCGCCGCGTGTTTTGACACTATTCGTCTGTTTTCCGTAACGGATGAAGTATATATGAAGCTGACCGACGAGGGCGCGCCGCAGGGGCTGCTCTGCGAATGTCAAATTCCGTATGAGCTGCACACAAGGTCAGGTATTGTTCCGGCATCTCCGGACGAGCGGCTTTTCTGCGCCGTCGGGATTCAGGACCCCGGCAATTTAGGCGCCATTATCCGCTCGGCACACGCTTTCGGTGTAGACAGGCTTATCATTTCCGGGTGCGCGGATCTGTATAATACAAAAACCGTCCGCGGAGCGATGGGAGCGCTGTTTCGAACGAAGATTTCCGTTTGCTCCGATATAACGGGCTCGCTTGCTGCGCTATCCGCCGTCGGCTATAACCCTTTCGCCGCAGTTTTAAGCGAAAGCGCCTCCCCTTTACACTTGCTGGACGATGACCCGTCGAGGCTTTATGTCGTCGGAAGCGAAGGCCGAGGGCTTGAAAAAGAAGTGATCGACGCCTGCATAGGACAGGTTTATATCCCGATGGAAGAAGGTTCCGAGTCGCTGAACGCCTCGGTCGCGGCTTCGGTGCTGATGTTCAGTCAATATTTAAAACGGCTTTGATTTTTTATTGGAACAGATAAATCTGAGGAGGGGTATTTTATGTATGATCCCGAGCTTTGGCTCTGGTTTGCCGGCGGGTTTATGACCGGAGGAAGACAGAGCGACGCCCTGCTTGCGGAATATGGCGGCGACGTCGAAACGATTTACAAATTAGGCGCAAAGGATTATATCCGCGTAACCGGCTCGGCCGCCACGGCGAAGAATTTGTCCGACAAGTCGCTTATCCGTCCGCGGGAAATTCTTGCGTGGTGCAAAGAAAACGGCGTTTCGCTTATGACGCCGGACAATCCCTTATATCCTCAAAAGCTGCGCCTGATGCCGCAAAAACCGATAGCGCTTTATTACAAAGGAAATTTCATCGATTTCGACGCCGTCTGCTCGATAGGCATGGTCGGCACCCGGTCGATGTCGGAATACGGCCGCCAGTCGGCTTATACCATAGCTCTTGAGCTTGCCCGCTGCGGAGCTGTTGTGGTATCCGGAATGGCGGCGGGGATAGACGGCGTCTCGCACAGGGGCGCTCTCGACGGCGGAGGATATACCGCCGCAATATTAGGTTGCGGAATCGACCGTCCTTATCCTGAATTTCATGCGGATCTAATGGCGGAGATAGCCGAAAAAGGCTGCGTCATCACCGAATATCCGCCCTTCACTCCGCCCCGCGGACTGAATTTTCCGGCGCGCAACCGGATAATCTCCGGGCTTTCTTCATCGGTTTTTATAGTTGAGGGAAGCCGCAAGAGCGGCGCGATGATAACCGCAAGAGCGGCGCTCTTTCAGGGACGGGATCTTTGCGCGCTGCCGGGAAAGATAGGCGAGACCAACTCCGAAGGGCCGAATGAGCTTTTGCGTCAGGGCGCGCGTCTTGCATCCTGCGCCGGAGACATACTGAAAATATACTCGCTTTCAAGCGGAATAGACTTGTCAAAGCTGAGTTTTACCCCCGAAAAAGAGACGCGAAAGAAAGGTTACTCCCCGTCAAAACCGGCTGACAAAAAGACGCGGGATCCTGCAGAAAGCCGCGAAATCTTCGAGCCGGATTCGACAAAAATCGAAACAGCCGGAAAGCAAGACCGGTACGCCGAGGCGAAAACATCGGAAACGGCGAAAGCGGTTTCGGAGCCGAAAGAGATAGCCGCCGAAAAGCCGAAGGCAAAGGATCGCGCGGCGGCGCTGCTGACCGACGACGAACTCGCTGTCTGGAACGCGATGGGGGACGGTATCTGTATGCCGGACACTCTGTTTGAGGCTCACGGCGGCAGCCGGGTGCTGACGCTGCTGTCGCTTATGGAGATAAAAGGGGTAGTCTGCTCAACTCCCGGCGGCGGATATAAGAGGATATAGCCAAAAATTCCGGCTTTGGAAGAAATATTTACAACACTGTTACAAAAAAACCGCCATTGTCTTTCATTTTTGAGGTATCATTTATTTTTAGATACTATTTAATGATAGCAATGACCGCCGCGGGACGGCTTTTTGCGGGTTCCGCCCGCTTTCCGAACGGCTTTTATCCGTTTTTTAAGCGAGACTGCCCGAAATAATGCGGGCCAATCCGATTTCTTTCGGATACGCAAAAAACTGTCTCTTTAGCGGCGTGAGTTTTGAATTCCGCTGCGCAAAATCGGTTTTTTCAAGGCAAAACCGGTTTTACAAGGCAAAATGGAGGAAGAGTATTTGGCAAATCTCGTTATTTTGGAATCACCGTCCAAGGCGGCTACGATAAAAGGCTACCTTGGCTCAAATTACAAAGTCGTCGCTTCAAAGGGGCATGTCCGCGACCTGCCAAAAAGCACGTTGGGCGTCGACATCGAAAACAACTTCGAGCCGCGTTATATAAACATCCGCGGTCGAGGAGACCTTATAAAGGAGCTTCGCCGCGAAGCGAAAAAAGCAAAGAAAGTCTATTTAATGACCGACCCCGACCGGGAGGGAGAAGCTATTGCCTGGCATCTGGCAAACGCCCTTAACATTCCGGTTGAAAAGGCGCTGCGCGCCCCGATAAACGAGGTGACGAAGACGGCTGTCAAAGCCGCCGTGAAGTCGCCGCGAAAAATCGATATGAATCTTGTAAACGCGCAGCAAACCCGCCGCATTCTCGACCGCATAGTCGGCTACAAATTAAGTCCGTATCTTTGGAAAAGCGTCCGCTCAGGACTTTCCGCCGGACGGGTGCAGTCGGTTGCGACACGTATGATAGTCGACCGCGAAAGAGAGCGAGATGCCTTCGTTCCGGTCGAATACTGGAGTATTGAAGCCGATCTTCTTTCGGCAGAGGGAAAACCCTTTAAAGCGAAATTCTGGGGGGTTGACGGCGAAGCCGTATCTCTTAATACAAAAGAAGAAACCGACGCCATTCTTGAATCCTGCAAAAACGGAGACTTCATTGTCAGCTCCGTCAGGAAAGCGAAGAAACAGAAGCATCCGGCTCCGCCGTTTACAACGTCTTCTTTGCTGGTCGAAGCATCCCGCAAGCTCGGTTTCCAGAGCCAGAGGATAATGCGAACCGCTCAGGAGCTTTACGAAGGCATCGACCTCGGCGCCGAATTGGGCGGCGCGCAGGGACTTATCACCTATATGCGCACCGACTCGATCCGTATCTCCGAACAGGCCGCCGAGACCGCGAAGAAACTTATCACCGAGCAATTCGGGGAAAATTACCTGCCCGATTCGCAGCGTTCCTATAAAACCGACGCCGGCGCGCAAGACGCCCATGAAGCGATCCGACCGGCAAATCCGGAAATACATCCCGACAAGATTAAATCGAAGCTGACCCCGGATCAGTACAAACTATATAAGCTGATCTGGAACCGCTTCATCGCCTCTCAGATGGCGTCCGCGCTGCTGGATACCGTTTCCGCCGATATTGTCAACGGCAAAAACATCTTCCGCGCCTCCGGATATACGATAGCTTTCAAGGGCTATATGTCGGTATACGAAGATTCGGAGCCGGAGGAGGACAAATCCGCGCAGCCCACCGAAGAAAAGATGGCGAAGACCCTTATTCCGGAGCTTGCGAAGGACGACAAACTCGAGCTCAAGGAGCTTGTTCCGGCGCAGCACTTCACCGAACCGCCGGCAAGATATACCGAGGCGTCGCTTATCAATCGCTTCAAGGAGTTAGGTATCGGCCGCCCTTCGACATATACCCCGACCATTACCACCATTATCTCCCGCGGTTATGTTGAGAGGGAGGGCAAGTCGCTGAAGCCGACCTCTTTAGGTTTTACCACGACCGAGCTGATGGAGAAGAATTTCAACGACATCGTCGACTACAAGTTCACCGCCAATATGGAAGAGGAGCTTGACGATATCGAAAACGGAAAAAGGGTGATGAACGATGTTCTCGGCGCCTTCTATGCCGGATTCTCCCGCGATCTTGAGCGAGCGGCGGAAAATCTCGAGGAAGACAAGGTTGAGACCGAGCCGCAGCTTACCGATATAATCTGCGATAAATGCGGCGCGAGGATGATAGTCAAAACCGGACGGTACGGCCGTTTCGCCGCCTGTCCAAATTATCCGACCTGCAAAAACACCAAGCCTATCACTCCGGAAGGCGAGATACAGAAGCCTCAGCCGGCTCCGGACGGCATGACATGCGACGAATGCGGCAGCCCGATGGTCGTCCGCTCGGGACGCTGGGGCAATTTCTACGCCTGCTCCCGTTATCCCGAATGTAAGTTCACCAAGCGGATCGACCGCGAGATAGGGGTTAAATGCCCCGATTGCGGCGGCGAGATAGTCGTCCGCAGGACAAAGAACCGCCGCATATTTTACGGCTGCTCAAATTATCCCGATTGTGAATTTGTGAGTTACAGCTTGCCGACAAAGGAAAAATGCCCCGATTGCGGCTCGATGCTGCTGCTGCAAAAAGGCAAAAAGAGCAAGCTTGTCTGCCGCGACAAGGAATGCGGATACAGCCGCGAAAACGACCTGCCGGAAATCGATATAAAGACGGGAGAGAAACCCGACGAAGATAACGGCTCGGATGAGTGAGCTTTATATTATCGGCGCCGGACTTGCCGGATGCGAAGCCGCCTGGCAGGCGGCAAAGCGCGGGGTTAAGGTTACCCTCTTTGAAATGAAGCCTTATAGGTATTCCCCGGCGCATAAGTCGGAAGGATTTGCCGAACTCGTCTGCTCAAATTCTCTTCGCGCCATGGCCGTTACAAACGCCGTCGGGCTGCTCAAAGAAGAGATGAGGGCGCTGGGCTCGCTTATAATCGAAGCGGCGGACGCGACAAGCGTTCCCGCCGGAGCCGCCCTCGCAGTCGACAGGGAGAAATTCTCCGAATACATAACCGACAAAATCAGCTCGGAGCCGAACATAAAGGTAATAAGAGAAGAGGTCAAAAAGATACCCGACAGCCCGTGTATAGTAGCGTCGGGACCTCTTACCGACGGAGAGCTGGCGGAGGAGATCACTTCTCTCTGCGGCGCCCCGCTTAACTTTTACGACGCGGTCGCGCCTATTGTCGACGCATCGAGTATAGATTACGACAAGGCGTTCTTCGCCTCGAGATGGAACAAGGGCGATGACGGCGATTATCTCAACTGCCCGATGGAAAAGGACGAGTATAAAGCGTTTTACGACGCCCTCGTCTCCGCCGAAACCGTCCCGATGGATGCAGCCGACGACGGGCTGAAAGTCTTTGAAGGCTGTATGCCTGTCGAAACGATGGCAAAGCGCGGAGAAGACACTATAAGGTTCGGTCCGCTGAAACCGGTCGGGATCACAAATCCGAAAAACGACAAAAGATACTACGCGATAGTTCAGCTTCGCGCCGAAAACCGCGCAAAGACGATGTATAATCTTGTCGGTTTTCAGACGCGGCTTACATGGCCGGAACAGCGGCGGGTCTTCCGCCTCATTCCCGGACTTGAGGGGGCGGAGTTTCTCCGCTACGGCGTTATGCACCGCAACAGCTACATCGACTCGCCGCGGCTGCTCGACAGTCTGTATATGCTTAAAAGCCGTCCCGGGCTCTGGTTTGCGGGGCAGCTTGCCGGAGTTGAGGGTTATGTCGAATCAGCCTCGTCGGGACTTGTCGCAGGGCTTGCCGCGGCGACGCATATTCGCGGTACAGAGCCGCCGCAATTCCCGCGCTATACCGCGACAGGAGCGCTCTCGGGGTATATTTCCGACCCCTTCGCCGCTGATTTTCAGCCGATGAATATAAATTTCGGAATAATGGAGGAGCCGGACACAATGTCCGCGCTCACGGGAAAACAGAAGCACGACAAGCGCGCCCGCGCCGAAAAACGGGCAGAGGCAGCGCTTAAATATATAAACGAATTACGGGAACTGATATGATTATTATTCTTGACGCAATGGGCGGCGACAACGCTCCGCTCGAAGTAATCAAAGGAGCGGCGATGGCCGCGGCGGAATACGACGTCAGGCTGCGGCTTGTCGGCCCGACCGACGTGATAAAACAATGCGCCGAAGAAAACGGGATTCTGCTTGACACATCAAAGATCGAAATAGTCGACGCGCCCGACGTCATAACGATGGAGGATCCGCCGCTTTCGGTCCGGAGAAAGAAAAACTCCTCGATGACGGTATCTCTGAACCTTCTTGCGGGCGGCGGCGGCGACGCGGTGGTTTCCGCCGGCAATACCGGCGCGCTTTACGCCGGAGCCTCGCTTATAGTAATGCGGATAAAGGGCTACCGCAAGGCAGCGATAGCCACCGTGTTTCCCTTCAAAAATCCGACCCTTCTTTTAGATTCCGGCGCCAACACAGTCGTAACTCCGGAAAACCTCTGTCAGTTCGCGCTGATGGGCTCGGTTTACATGGAGAAGGTAATGGAGATTGACAGACCCCGAGTCGGACTTTTAAACAACGGCACCGAAGCCAACAAAGGCACCGAGCTGCTCGTCGAGACTAATGCGCTGCTCAGCCGTTATGACAGAATCAACTACGTCGGTAATGTCGAAGCGAAAGCGGCGCCCTTCGGCGCCTGCGATGTGCTTGTCACCGACGGATTTACTGGGAACATCTTCCTGAAGCTGACCGAAGGACTCGGCGAGATGCTGCTTAAAAGGATAAAGGCGATTTACAAGAAAAACTTCCTTTCGATGCTCTCGGCTGCGATTATAAAGAAAGATTTTAAAGCGCTGAAGAAGGAATTCGACGCCTCCGAATACGGCGGCGCGCCGATACTCGGCATCTCCAAGCCGGTCATAAAGACACACGGCTCATCCGACGCACTTGAAGTCAAGAACGCGGTAAGACAGGCGATAAACTATATAAAAAGCGGGGTAACCCTTGAGCTTGCCGAGGCGGTAGGCGCGGCGATTCCCTCAATCGAGGTAGTTCACGAGCCGGAGGAAATAGTTCCCGTTATTGAATACGCCGACGACCTTCCCTCCGAAGACGCAGACGACAGCGGAAATGAACAGCCGTCCTAAAAAGGCGAACCGCAAGGAACGCGCGGAAAGCTCCGACCATGCGGAACGCACGGAGCTGCCTCTTGAGCTGAACCTTCTGGAAGCAGAGATAGGCTATACCTTCTCCGACATCAGCCGGCTGCGGACGGCAACAACTCATTCGAGTTACGCAAACGAGCAGCGCGCCCGCGGAATAACCGTCGAAAGCAACGAGAGGATGGAATTTTTGGGCGATTCGGTGCTTTCGCTTATCGTCTCCGACTACCTTTTTGAAAATTATCCGACAATGCCGGAAGGAGACCTTTCCCCTATCCGTTCGACGGTTGTCTGTGAAGAAACGCTCGCGAAATTCGCGAAGTCGATCTCGCTCGGCAGCTATCTTTTGCTTGGACACGGCGAGTCAATCACCGACGGGCGGCGCCGTCCTTCCATCCTTTCCGACGCCTTTGAATCGCTCCTTGCGGCAATCTATCTTGACGGAGGGTATGACGCGGCGCGGGATTTTCTGCTGCCGAAACTGACCCCGCAAATCGAAAAACGCGCCGAGACCGGCCGTTTCCGAGACTACAAAACCCAGCTTCAGCAGCTGATACAACAGGGCGGCAGCGGCGATATCCTCGAATATGTGACGGTCGGCGAATCGGGTCCGATGCATATGCGCGTCTTTGAGGTCGAGGCGCGGCTTAACTCCAACATCATCGGCCGCGGGGTCGCAAGATCAAAGCGCTCGGCAGAGCAGCTTGCCGCAAAAGAGGCGCTGGAGCTATTCGGGGAAGAATAACCTCTTGGCTAAGACTTTTTGCTCATGAAACAACATGTAAATATCCCTGTATTCATCCCGCATTTAGGCTGTCCGCATATGTGCGTCTTCTGCGATCAGCGCTCAATTACCGGCAGGGAATTTGACCCCGGCGATATTGAGAGGCAGATAAGCGAGGCGCTTATCACAGTCAAAGACGGCGCCGACTGCGAGATAGCCTTTTTCGGCGGCAGCTTTACCGGTATCGGGGAAACCCTTATGCGGCGGCTGCTGAGCGTCGCCGCCCGTTTTGTCGAGGAAGGCCGGGCTTCCGGGATACGGCTTTCGACGCGGCCGGATTATATCGACCTGCAGACACTTTCGATTTTGGCGGAATATCCGGTCAAAACCGTTGAACTCGGCATTCAGAGCATGGATAACAAAGTCTTGCGAATGTCAAAGCGCGGGCATACGGCGGAGCAGTCAAGTGAAGCCTGTCGGCTTGTCGTCAAACACGGTTTTTCCCTTGTGGGACAGATGATGATAGGCCTGCCGGGCGCGGATGAGCGAAGCGAAATCAAGACAGCCGAAGATATATGCGCGCTCGGCGCGACCGGCGCGAGGATATATCCGACGGTTGTTTTAAAAAACACAGAACTTGAAGAAATGTCGCGGGACGGGCGTTATCTTCCTCTAAGCTTAGATGAGGCAATCGGGAGGTCGGCGTCGGTTCTTGAGATATTCATAGCGTATGGCGTGCCGGTTATCCGCCTCGGACTTTGCGCGTCGGACGGACTCAGTCTTGAGGGCGCCGTCGGAGGAGCTTATCACCCCGCGATGGGAGAGCTTGTCCGGGGAGAGCTGTACCGAAGAAAGATCGAAGCCGAGCTCGTTTCCGCCGGTATCTCCGACAGAGACTCGATAACGATTGAAGTGCCGCGTGGCGCCGTTTCGATGGCGATAGGCAACGGAGGACGCAACCGCGCCGATATTCAGAGTAAATTTAATATAAAATCACTTAAAACGGTTGAAAATCCTCGCCTAAAAGAGTATAATGTAAAAGTGGAGTAAGATTTCCGCTTTTTTGCTGTTAAATAAGAATTAATTATATAAAACATGGGAGTTATCTTCATTTGCGTTTAAAATCGCTTGAACTTGTCGGATTTAAGTCCTTCGCAGACCGCACCGTAATAGACTTCGGAGACGGAATGACCGCCATAATAGGACCCAACGGATCCGGAAAATCGAATATTTCCGACGCCGTGCGTTTTGTCCTGGGCGAGGTCTCGGTAAAAAACATACGCGGCGACAGGATGGAAGACGTTGTTTTCGGCGGGTCTGACAAAAGGCGGGCGATGAATTTCGCCGAGGTGACGCTTGTGCTTGACAACACGGGCGAACACAGGATAGATCTCGATTACGACGAAATTACCGTCACAAGGCGGTATACCAAGGCGTCGGACAGCGGCGCCGGCGGCTCGGAATACCTTTTGAACCGCCGTCCGACAAGGCTTAAAGACATACAGAGCCTTTTTATGAATACCGGCCTCGGCAAAGGCGGATATTCAATTATCGGTCAGGGGCGGGTCGCCGAGATACTCAGCCAGCGGAGCGGCGAGCGCCGCGGAATTTTTGAAGAAGCCGCCGGAATTGCCCGCTACCGCTCGCAAAAAGAAGACTCCGAGCGCAAGCTCGAAGCCGTCGGGGGAAACCTCGACCGGGTCGGCGATATCATGGGCGAGCTGGAGGCAAGGCTGCCGCAGCTGCGCGTCGACGCCGAAAAGGCGAAGAAATACCTCGAAATATACGAAAGAAAGAAGCGCGCCGGAATTTCGCTCGCGCTTTATGATATAGTTGCGCTCAAGGAAAAAGCCGACGAGTGCGAAGGGCTCTGGACGGCGGCGAAACACCGCCTCGACATAGCCGACGACAACATCTCCGCGCTCGAAAAGCGCTCCGACGCCGTTTATCTTACCCTCCAGCGGCTAAAAGCGGAAAGCGACCGCAAAAGCCGAGAGCTGAGGGAGATTGACGAAAAACGCCAGAAGCTTGAGGGCGACGTAAGAGTTCTCGAAAACGAGAACGAGCATATAAAAGAAAGTATTCAAAAGGCGAATACCGAAGCGGTCATCCGCCGTCGGGCTCTTTCTGAACTTGAAGAGAAGGCGGAGGAGCAAAAAATATCTTCCGGCGAAGCCGACGAGCTTGAAAAAAACCTTTCCGACGAAGTAAACCGTTCCGCCGAAGCAGGCGAGAAGCTTTCCGAAGCGGCGGCAGAACTTGAAAAACAACACAACGACCTTTGGGACAAAAGCGAGCGGGCGAAGGCGAGGGCGAGGGACGCCGAGATTGCGCTTTCCGCGCTTGAAGCCGACCGCCGCAACAGAAGCGAGCTCAAAGCCCGTTCTCTTGAACAGGCGGAAGCGCTTGAAGCCGAAATAAAGCTGATCAAAGACCGGGCGGAACGCTCGGAGAAATCAGTTTCGGAGCTTGACGAGCGGCTTGAATCGGCGGATAAGGCTATCTCCGATTATGAAAACGAAATCGGGCGGTTTGAAAATGAGAAAACCGCTTTAAGCGACGCGCTTTCACAGAAAAAACTTGAGGTAAACTCCGCGCTCCAGCGCGCCGATGCGCTGAAGCGGATGGAAGAGCTTTTCGAGGGATATAACGCATCCGTCAAAGCCGTCATGAGCGCGGCTGCGCGAGGAGAGCTTCAAGGCATCTGCGGGCCGCTTTCGAGGCTGATAACTTTAAAGCCCAGATACACCGTCGCAATCGAAACCGCTTTGGGCGCGAATATTCAGAACATCGTAGTCGAAGACGAAGACGCGGCAAAATCCGCGATAGCGCTGCTCAAAGCCCGCAACGCCGGACGCGCGACGTTCTATCCGATTACGACGATGAGCGGCGGGGGGATTTCCGCCCGCGAAGAGGACCTTAAAAAGTACAAAGGCTATGTCGGCATCGCCGACACCCTCGTCGATTTTGACGAAAAATACCGAAGCGTTATAAATTATGCCTTAGGGCGGACGCTTGTTGCCGAGGACATCGACTGCGCCTCCGAGATTGCGCGGGCTTACGGCTACCGATTAAGGATAGTCACCCTCGACGGTCAGCTGATTAACGCCGGAGGTTCATACACCGGCGGATCGGTCAAGCGGGACAGCGGTATGCTGACGCGCCGACGCGATATAGACAAAGCGGAAAGACAAGCCGTCGCGCTCGAAATCGAAGCCGACGCGATAAAGGCAAAGCTAAAAGAAAACGAAGACGCCGCCGGAAAAATTAAAGAAGAGCTGCTTTCCGCCAGAAAAGATCGGGAATTGCTCTCAACCCTTCGCGGCGCCGAAAACACTCAGCTTGAAGTGCTTAAAAGCCAGTACGCAAGCGACGGGCAACGTCTCGAAGCTCAGAGAGAAGAACTCAAAAAGATAACCGAGAGCGAATCGAAATACGAGGAACGCCGGATTGAGGGCGAGAAAACGCTTAAAGCCGCCGAAGACGAAACTGCAAGACTCGCCGAATCAATTTCCGAACTTGAAGAAAGAAAAAGCGCATCTGCCAGAGAAATATCCGCTCAGGGACGAAGCCATTCGGCGCTGCTGGTTAAATTTACCGCGGCGCAGAAGGACGCCGAAAGCGCTCGCCGCGACCTTGATTTTACCCTCTCGTCGATTAAGGCGGCGCGGGATAAGCTTGAAGTCGGCGAAGCGGAGGTGCTTGAACGGGAAAAGAAGCTTATCGAAAACGATAATCAGGCAACAATCGACAAAGCCGAAATTGAGCGGTTGAAAGAACTTGCCCGTAAGACGGACGAGGAGATAAAAGCCTCCGATTCCTCAATCACCGAGGGCGAGAAGCAGTCGGGAGAGCTTTCAGCCGAGATAAAAAACCGACTGCACGACCGTGAGCAGCTTTACGGCGAATACGCCCGTCTCGACGCCCGCCGCGGCACTATACAGACTGACCGTGAAAAGCTGGTAACCTCCCTCTGGGAAGAATATGAGCTTACCCCCGATACGGCGGCGGAGCTGGGTTATCCCCCTCTCGACGCCGAAAGCCGCAAGACTGCGGCCGCAGAGCTTTCTCAGACCCGAACAAAGCTGAGAGAGCTCGGCGATGTCAACGTCGGCGCTATCGACGAATGCCGCGAGGTAGAGGGACGGTTTGAGTTCATGCAGAAACAGCGGGACGACCTTATAAAATCCCGCGAGGAGCTGGCTCGGATAATTGAAAGGCTTGAGGGCGAGATGCGCAGCCGATTCGTCGCGGTGTTTGAAGCGATAAACGAGAATTTCCGCTCCACCTTCCGCGAGCTGTTCGGCGGCGGCGACGCTTCCCTTTCGATGACCGACCCGACAGACCCGCTTTCGACCGGGATTGAAATCGAAGTAGCGCCTCCCGGAAAGTTATTCCGAACGCTGTCGCTGCTTTCCGGCGGAGAGCAGGCTTTCGCCGCCATAGCGCTTTTCTTTGCGATACTTAAAGTCAATCCGACTCCCTTCTGCATCCTTGACGAAATCGAGGCGGCGCTTGACGATGTAAACGTCGTGCGCTTCGCCGATTACTGCCGCCGCTATTCGGACAACACCCAATTTATCGCGATAACCCATCGCCGCGGCACTATGGAAGCCTGCGACCGGCTTTACGGCGTAACGATGATAGAAAAAGGCGTTTCCCGAATCCTCACCCTCGATATAAACGAGGCGGAAAAGCGGCTCGGAAAACTGAAATAAGCCATACTATATTGAACCGACGGAGAATAAATGAGTTTTTTTGACAAACTGAAAGCCGGACTGAAAAGGACGCAGGACGCCCTTTTCGGCGCGATAAACACCCTTTTCGGAATTAACCGCGAACTCGACGACGATTTCTTCGATGAACTCGAGGAAACCCTGATAATGGCGGACGTCGGCGCCGGAGCGGCGATGGATATTGTCGACCGGCTGAGAGAACGCATTGACGAAGAACATATAAAGACCGCCGCCGACGCAAAGGCGGAACTTAAAGAAATCCTTGTCGATATGATAGGCGAGGGCGAACCGCTGAGACTCGGCGGAAAACCCGCCGTCATTCTGGTAATCGGGGTAAACGGCGTCGGGAAGACGACTTCGATTGCAAAAATCGCCTATCTTCTGAAAAATCACGGCAAGCGAGTGCTGCTCGCAGCCGCCGATACCTTCCGCGCCGCCGCCATCGACCAGCTCGATATCTGGGCGGGACGCGCCGGGGTCGAACTCATAAAGCACAAGGAAGGCGCCGACCCGGCCGCCGTCGTATTTGACGCGGCGCAGTCTGCAAGGAAAAACGCCGACGTTCTTATCGTCGACACCGCCGGACGTCTTCACAACAAGAAAAATCTTATGGACGAGCTATCGAAGATCGACAGGGTATTAACCCGCGAGCTGCCGAATTCATCGAGAGAGACATTATTGGTCCTTGACGCGACAACCGGACAAAACGCCATCAGCCAGGCGAAAGAGTTCATGAACGCCGCCGCGCTTACCGGTCTTATAGTAACAAAACTTGACGGTTCCGCCAAGGGCGGCGCGCTGTTTTCCGTCCGCCGGGAGCTGGGGATTCCGGTGAAATTCATCTGTGTCGGCGAAAAGATAGACGACCTTGAGCTGTTCGACCCGCATCAGTTTGTCGCCGCGCTCTTTAACGAAGAATACCATGAACCCAAGGGCGACCTTGCGAATGCGCTGTCCGATGAGTTCGCCGCCAAAGAACCGGAAACCGAGTCGGAGGATTCCGGGGAATGAAAGAAACTACCTTCTGCCTCGCCTCCCACAATCCGGGAAAGATAGCCGAGATGGAAGCGCTTTTGCGCGCTCTGTCGCCGGATATACGGGTAATCGGACTTCGCGGCGCCGGATATGAAGGGGATATCGAAGAAAACGGCTCCTCATTCGAAGAAAACGCCGCGATAAAGGCGGCGGTGCCGGCGGCGCTGGGATTTATCGGCATTGCCGACGATTCGGGGCTATGCGTCGACGCTTTAGGCGGAGCACCGGGCATAAATTCCGCTCGATATTCAGGCGGCGGGGCTGATGAAAACAACGAAAAACTGCTTCATGAGCTTCGCGATGTCGAAGACAGCCTCAGAACCGCCCGATTCGTCTCGGTCATCGCGCTGAGATTCCCGGATAATTTAAAGGAAAGATACGGCGCCGGATTTGAAGTCCGGGGCGAATGCGAGGGAGTTATCATCCGCGAACGGCGCGGAGATGGCGGATTCGGCTATGACCCGCTGTTTTTCTATCCGCCGCTGGGACTTACCTTCGCGCAGCTTTCCGCAGAAACAAAAAACCAAATTTCCCATCGGGCGGCGGCGATGCGCCTTTTTGCAGAAAAATTAAAAGAATACAGGTGAAAACCGATAATGCTTACATCAAAACAACGCGCTTATCTGCGCTCGCTTGCGGTCGACCTGCCGGAAATCACCCAGATAGGCAAGGGCGGAATAACCGATAATCTCATAGCGGGACTTTCCGAAGCGCTCGAAAAAAGAGAGCTTATCAAAGTCAAAACGCTGCCCAACTCGGGACTTGAAAACCGAGAGGCGGCGGAAGAAGCCGCGGCGAGATGCGAAGCGGAACTCGTTGCCGTGATAGGCCGCGTCTTCGTGCTCTACCGCGAGTCGGAAAAGCACAAGAAAATTATACTTCCGATAAAATGAGCTTCCTTTGGGACAGACCTAAAGTCGGCATTTACGGCGGAACCTTCGCGCCGTTTCACAACGGGCATATGGCGTTGCTCAAAGCTTTTCTCTGCCGGTGCCCGCTTGACGCGGTATATGTCATGCCGGCGCGCATACCTCCGCACAAGCAGATCGATTTTGCCGACGAGCCGAATCAGCGCCTCACAATGCTGAAGCTAACGCTTAAAGTTCTGCCGGAATGGGAGGAGCGGCTGTTTGTTTCGACCTATGAGCTGAATCATAGCGGACCGAGTTATACCTACCTGACGCTCGAATATTTTCACGAGGTGATGAGCTCCGATATCACCTTCCTTTGCGGAGGAGATATGTTTTTGACGCTTCACGAGTGGAGGCGCGCCGACGAGGTCTTTCGTCTCGCCAAAATAGCATACGCCGGAAGGCCGGGCAGCGATATACAGGGCTGCGCCGACAGATATAAGGCGGAATTCGGGGCAAGGCTTATTCGTCTGTCAGCCCCGCTGGTTGACATAAGCTCCACCGAGATAAGAAGAATTGTTGGCGGCGGCGGTGATATCAGCGAGTTAGTTCCCGCCGAAACGGCGCTATATATAAAAGAAAACGGACTTTACAAAAATGTTTGACGTAGAATTTTTCAAGTCGGAGATACCGAAATACATAAGCGGAAAGCGGCTGTCGCACACCCTTGCGGTGATGGAGGAATGTCGGCGGCTCGCCGATATCTTCGGCGTCGGAGGTATCGACCGGGAAAGACTGCTCTGCGCCGCCCTGCTCCACAATATAACGAAGGAGAAAAAGGGGCGTGAGCAGATCGATCTTCTCCGGGAACTGAATGTAGAATACGATTCGGACGATATCCACAGCCCGAAAATCCTGCACGCAATAACCGGCGCCGCCTTTATTCGGCGGCAGTGGCCGGATAAGACCGACGACGAAATGGCGCTTTTAATCCTTTCGCACACGACCGGGCGACCGGGGATGGGGCTTTGCGAAAAGCTGCTCTATCTTGCCGATTATATCGAGCCGACCCGCGACTGGGAAAGTTGTATTCATCTCCGCCGTTTCTTCAAAAAGGATTTGGCGGCAATGAAAGACAACCCGGAAAAGCTGCAAAGACACCTCGACAAAACATTGGCGGTTTCTTTCGACCTTACGATAGCGGAACTTATCGGATCGGGATCCGTCATATCAATGAAAACCGTCGCGGCGCGGAACCAGCTTTTAATATCGCTTGAAACAGAACAGGCGGCGCTTTAATTCATAACAGGAAGATAAAAGATGCAGATAAATCTATTTAAAATACAGGCGGGTCCGATATGCCGGTAAACAACACAGAAGACAAGGGCGTCGGCAGAAATTCTCGCAAGGAAAGCGGAAGCAACATAAGACCGCCCAATCACCCGACAAACACCGCCTCCGCGAGCAGAGCGGCGCCGGATCGCCCCCGCTCTTCCGGCGGATATTTTACAAACGGTCAGCAGAATCAGACGGGACACAAAACCGGACAAAGACCGGCCCCCCCTCGGCGTAACACACAAAACGGCAGACCCGTCGGACAAAATCAGACGCCGGATCCGAACAGAGGAACGCACAATCCCGTCGACGTAACTTCTACCGGAAATCCTCCTTCCAAAAACACCTCCGGAAGGAGCCGGGAGCTGCGCCGCTCGGTGCGGCAGACCCGCCGGACAAGGCTGATGGCGGCTATGATAATAGCCGCGGCGGCGCTTACGATTATTATAACCGTGGCTTCATATCTGAATTACAAGCCTAATTTCGGAGACGGACTTTTCAACACCGCCCCGGATATCGGCAAAGACATTAACGCCGAAACAACGACATCCGACGGTCGGCCGGAGAGATACACCGCCGAAAAATTCACCCGCTCAAACGAGGACAGGTACAATTTCCTGGTTCTGGGAAAGGACAAGGTCGCTTATAACACCGACGTCATAATGATAGTCAATTTCGACGTCAAAACCGGCGCGATAAATATCCTTCAGATACCCCGCGACACGCTGTTCCGGGTGAACGGCAGACGGCACAAGGCAAACGCGCTCTACGCCGTGTATTACAACTACGCAAACAAGATAGGCGAATCCGACCCCATCGCCTACGGACTGCAAAGCTTTGCCGACACCATAGAAGAGAATTTAAAGATAAAAATCGACTTCTGGGCGCTCTGTACTCTTGACGGCTTCGGCGAAATAGTCGACGCAATCGGCGGAGTGCAGATGTATGTTCCCTACGACATGGATTATGAAGACCCGGATCAGGATCTCTATATCCATATAAAAGAAGGCGAGCAGCTGCTGGACGGCAAAACGGCGCAGCACTTCATCCGCTTCCGCTCCAACTATATCGAAGCAGACATCGGCCGCGTCAAGGCGCAGAAGCTTTTCCTTTCCGCTTTTGTTAAAAGTTTCAAGGAAAAATTTACGATAACTATGATCCCTGACCTTGCAAAAGCGGTGTTCCAAAATATCAAGACTTCGATAGAATACCAGTATCTGGGCTACTTCGCGCGGAAGGCGCTGGGCGCCGATCTTTCGACGATGACGATGATAACCCTGCCGGGTGATGTTATTCAAACCGGCTCCGGAGCATGGTATTATGTGACTAAACGAGCCGATGCGAGAGCTATTGTCAATCTTTACTTCAATGTCTTCGACCAGCAGATATCCGATGCGATTTTTGACCCTTATCAGAATCTGAACGACGGCATGTCATCTTCCGTCTACAAAGTGTATTATTCGCCCGCGTCGGAAAACCCGGCGAAGAAATACGCCCTCTCCGGCGCCGAAGTCGACGAACAGGGCATAAAGATAGACCTGCTTGACGACATTATAACGACAGCGGCGGAAACAGATAAACCGGACGATTAAATTCCGCCATTCAGCCCCGCTTTATCATACTACATTAAATAAAGCAGCATATAAACAACAAACGGACAGGCAGACCCATGAAAGGAAACCGATATGGACAACAAAGCAAACGAAAAAACGGCAAGCTATGATGAAGCCGTTACGGTCGAGCGCCCCGCTTCAAGCGAGGTCAAAGTCGACTCAAAGGAATTATCCGAGTTTATAGTCGGCGTTTTATCCGACAGAAAGGCGACGGACATACGCCTGCTCCGCGTCGCCGAAAAGACGGTGCTTACCGACTATTTTGTCATCTGCACCGGTAATTCCAACACCCAGATTAAGGGGATTGCCGGTGAGATAGAGGCTAAAGTCGCCGAAAAATACGGCCTTGCCCCGCGCAGCACCGAAGGCTACGCCGACGCAAACTGGATTCTTATCGACTACGGCTGCGCAATAGTCCATATCTTCAACCGCGAGAAGCGCGGCTTTTACAACCTTGAAAAGCTATACGCCGACGCAAAAGAAGTTGATATCGGAGAGCTTATAGATACGGGCGAAGAGCCGGAAGTTGATTCCGACGACGCCTCGGAATCGGATGAATAAAACAGAAAGAGATTCGACAAATGACCACAAAATACGAGTTTTCGCAGATAGATAAAAAATGGCAGGACATCTGGGACGAAAAAGAAGCCTTTAAAGCCGTTGATTTTTCCCCGAAGCCAAAGTATTACACCTTGGTCGAGTTTCCCTATCCGTCCGGAGAGGGACTGCATATCGGTCACCCGCGGCCGTATACCGCGATGGATATCGTCTCCCGCAAGAAGCGGATGCAGGGATATAACGTTCTCTTCCCGATGGGCTGGGACGCCTTCGGCCTTCCCACCGAAAATTACGCGATCAAGACGAATACCGCCCCTCAGATAGTCACCGAGCGCAACGTCGCGCATTTCAAGAAGCAGATAAAGAGTCTCGGTCTTTCCTTCGACTGGAGCCGCGAAGTCAACACTACCGACCCCGACTATTACCGCTGGACTCAGTGGATTTTCCTGCAGCTTTATAAGAGGGGACTGGCGTATAAAACGACAATGCCGGTCAACTGGTGCACCTCCTGCAAGTGCGTGCTGGCAAACGAGGAAGTCGTCGCCGGCGTCTGCGAACGCTGCGGAGGGGAAGTCGTCCGCAAGGTAAAGAGCCAGTGGATGCTGATGATAACCGCATACGCGCAAAGGCTGATAGACGACCTTGCCGATCTTGATTACATTCCGAGAGTAAAAATTCAGGAGATAAACTGGATCGGCCGCTCCGAAGGCGCGGAGATCGATTTTTCCGCCGACACCGGCGACAAAATTCCCGTTTACACCACCCGTCCCGACACCATCTTCGGCGCGACATATATGGTTATGTCTCCGGAGCATGAGCTTGTCGAGAAGTGGAAAAACGAGGGTATGCTTAAAAACGCAGACGAGATATCCGAATATCAGGCTCAAGCCGCCCGCAAATCCGATTTTGAGCGCACCGAGCTGGACGCGGATAAAGAAAAAACCGGCGTCCGCCTCGACGGCGTTACCGGAATAAATCCCGGCACCGGCGAAGATATCCCGATCTTTATCTCCGATTATGTCCTCTCTACCTACGGCACCGGCGCAATTATGGCGGTTCCGGCGCACGACGACCGCGACTGGGCGTTTGCAAAGAAATTCGGACTGCCGATAGTCGAAGTGGTCGCCGGCGGAAACATCGAAGAGGGAGCATTTACCGACGTCGAAGAAGGCATTATGGTAAATTCCGGTTTCCTTACCGGCAAAAACGTCGCCGACGCGAAACAGGCGATAACCGAATTCCTTGAAGAACACGGCGTCGGCCGCGCAAAAGTCAACTACAAGCTTCGCGACTGGGTTTTCTCCCGTCAGAGATACTGGGGAGAGCCGATCCCGATGATCTACTGCGAGAAATGCGGATGGGTTCCGGTTCCGGAATCGGAGTTGCCGGTCATACTGCCCGAACTTCCGAATTACGCGCCGACCGAGGACGGCGAATCGCCGCTTTCGCAGCTTGACTGGGTCAATACCACCTGTCCGCAGTGCGGCGGTGAAGCAAAGCGGGAAACCGACACGATGCCGAACTGGGCGGGCAGCTCCTGGTACTTCCTCCGCTACTGCGATCCGAAAAACAGCGAGGCGCTGGGCGATAAAGCGAAATTCGATTACTGGATGCCGGTCGACTGGTACAACGGCGGCATGGAGCACGTCACGCTGCATCTGCTCTACTCCCGATTCTGGGCGAAGTTCCTTTACGACGAAGGTATCCTCAGCTGCATTGAGCCGTATCTCAAGCGCACCGCGCACGGAATGATATTGGGCGCAAACGGCGAAAAGATGTCCAAATCCCGCGGAAATGTCATCAATCCCGACGAGATAGTCGGTCAATACGGCGCCGATACCCTCCGGCTTTACGAGATGTTTATCGGCGACTTCGAAAAATCCGCCCCCTGGAACCCGGACGGCGTCAAAGGCTGCAAGCGATTCCTCGACCGCGCCGCCGGAATGTCGGCGATGATAAAGGGGAAAGGCTCATCTTCAAGAAAGATCGAATCGGGACTTCACAAGACGATTAAAAAAGTCACCGAAGATATCGATCAGATGAAATTCAACACCGCCGTCGCCGCGATGATGTCGCTGCAAAACGACATTTACGAACAGGGTCATCTTACAAAAGACGAATTTGAGACTTTCATCACTCTCCTGAATCCTTTCGCGCCGCATCTGACCGAGCAGCTTTGGGAAGAGTGCGGAAACAGTAGCCTCTTAAGCCTCTCGCCGTGGCCGGAATACGACGAAGAAAAAGCCGCCGACGAAAGCGTTACCTACGCGGTGCAGGTAAACGGAAAGCTCCGCGGAACGATAACCGTTCCGGCGGATACCGAAAAGGAAGCCGCCCTTGCCGCGGCGAAAGCGGACGAAAAGGTGGCCGGTTATCTTGACGGCAAGAACCTGGTAAAGGAAATCTTCGTTCCCGGACGGATGATAAGTTTTGTGGTTAAATAAGAAATTTACAATATTCCGTTCCGCTGCCGCAAGGTAACTCTTGACAAATCCGACAAAATAGTGTATAATATTATTTGCCACCAAAATCAGAGGCAATCTTCGTCTATAAGACGCTGAGTCTACAAGACGCGACGTCCGCATTTATAAAGACGAAAAGATACAACGCCCTGATCCCGGCGGCCGACAGATTCATCGATATAACCGATACTTTTTTACAATCGGTTACGATCCGTCGAAGGGAGGGAAACAGATTAATGGCAGAAATAAGACTTAAAGAAAACGAGTCGCTTGACAGCGCTCTTCGGCGTTTTAAGAGATCCTGCGCCCGCAGCGGCGTACTTGCCGAGCTCCGCAAAAGAGAGCACTACGAAAAGCCGAGCGTCAAGCGCAAGAAGAAGTCCGAAGCGGCAAGAAAGCGCAAGTATAAGTAATCGCTTCGGTTAAAAACAAATAAGAATATCGCCGTAAATCAATACGGCGATATTTTTACGCATAATTTTATCGGCTGCCGCCGGTATCCGGTTTTAACTGATTTCGCCCGAAATAACGGCAATTTTCCACGGTTCGATATTGCTGATTTTTACATGGGTTCCGTCGTCTGTTTTCCGAAAATCCGCTTCGCGCAGAATTCCGTCATAGCCGAGAATTTTGAAAACATCCGCTTTTGCGCGCAGCAAAACTTCAAATTCTCCCGTCGCGTCAAAATTCATATTGGCGAGCAGACATACGAAATTGCCGTTTTCATCCTCACGGAACATGGAAACAACCTTACATTCATGCCCGATGATTACCGGAAGCGACGAGCGGCTGAGCCGGTCGAATATACTTATAATCTGACGCCTTTTTGCCGTAAAGAAAAATGAACTCGGATAATCATATGTGGTTACGGCTACCTGTCCGCCGAGTTTGTTTTCATATATCGTAAGACACGCCCCCACAGGCTCCGCCGTATTTATCGTAACCGCTTCGCTTAAAATATGCGCGCCTTTTTCGGGGATAAGAGCCGTTACAAAATTATTATCTCTGTCGCGGTTGAAGAAATTCATATAACAGTTGCATATATATCCCGCGTCATCTCCGTTCAGAACATGATCGGTAAATCTTTCGGATATTCCGCTGTGATATTTTCCTCCGAGCTTCACGCCGCACAGCTCGAGAAAACCGCGTTTTTCAATTATCGGCAGCGCCGACGCGCGGATAAAGGCTCCTTTCGACAGCATTTCCATAAGCTGTTCGTCGGCGCTGTATGCCGCCTCATTATACCCGATCATATACGCGCAGGCATTCCGCGGATCGGTTGTTGTAGGCACTCCGACTTGCATCAATTCGGTCTCGTAAACCCCGACATTGACTCCGACCGCGTGTTTTCCCGCCGTAAGCGACGCCAGCGTGTCATATTTCGCTTTATGCTCATGCAGAACTTCCATGAGACGGTAATTGTCGTGCCCGCTTGTGTTGAACGCAACGCCGTTGCAGCCGGCCATTACAGCAAGATACGGCTCAAGCGCCATCATTGTCTTTGATTTTCCGAGTTCTCTATAAGGGAAATTCTCAAACTCATATTGAATGTCCGTCACAAACGGCGGATAGGACAATATCTGGTTTTCGCATGTCGATACCTTTGAAAGCAGCCCGCAAGGATACGAATCTTCGTAAAAACCGCCGCCGGGTCTGCCTTTTTCCGCTTTCAGCTCATAGAACCAGTGTTCGGCGCTTCCCGTCATTTCGCCGATAATTATTTCCGGATTTACCGAATGTACCGCTTTTTCTATAATTGAAGCCACTTCGCTGTGCGAATCATAGCAGAAACGATGCCATTCGCCGTTTATTTCGCCGTTTCCGGCTTTTATCGCCGCTGTCAGGCTTTCGAAAGTTTCGCTGCGTCCGGTCTCTTTGTTGAATTTATCGATACAGGTCTGACAGCAGCAGGGACCGGCGACACCGTGATTTCCTATCCGAAGATCGTCGTCGACCCAAATGAAGTCGGGCTCCGATGAAGCAAGTATCGAATACCGCTCTGCAATATATTTTCTGAATTCTTCGGTGTTCGGGCAGAGACAGCTTGTTGATATCTCGCCGTTTATCGAAACCATCGTCTGCATCGGAGGTTTCGGGAATACCTCCCAGCCTTCTTCGAGGTGCCCCAATGTGTCAAGCACATTGAGACCGACGCTTTTTACTCCGGCGGCGCGGTATGAATTGAGGCGTTTTTTGAGCAATTCGGCGTGTTCCCGCTGAAACGAAAGCTCCCAGTATCCGAAATGCGAATATTCGGTAAATAACGCGATTTCATCTGCGACGTCGATGTTCCGGCTGATAAATTTCAAATGCTTTTCGAACTCTTTATCGTCAAAATATCTTGAATATCCGATTCTGTGCGCTTTTTTCATAATACTGCACCATATCCTTTATTGCAGCAAACGGGACTTTTTCAGTCCCGTTTTCCGTATTTATGAATTGTAATTCAGTCGAAATAAATCGTCTTGCCGGTTCTGCCGCTTTCATAGATAGCCTCGATGATATTTGTTACCATCGCCGCTTCTTCGGGCAGAACGAGCGGAGGGGTGTCATTAACTATCGCGTCGATCCACTGGCGGGCTTCATAATCGCAGTCGCTCAGCTTTTCATCTTTGTAAAGGTCGCGGTCTGCGTCGTTCGCTTCATGCAGCTCGCTGAACAGTTTCATCTCGCCGTTTTCGTCGGGACGCTCGCCGTTTACCATAACGCCGTCGCCACGAAGCTCAAGTCCGCCCAAAGTTCCGCAGATTGTCTCGTATTGGCTGCCGACGGTGTTGAGAAGCCAGGAAGCTTCGACATACATGGTCGCTCCGTTTCTGAAGCGGACAAAACCCATCGCCGAATCTTCAACCGTAAACGGAGTATCGCCCCAGGAACCCCAGCTTCCGTTGTCCTGCGCGTAATATTTCAGTTTGTGATTGACTGCTCCCGTAACGGATGCGACGTCATAGTTGCCGATCATCCAGAGCGCGGCGTCGATAGAGTGGGTTCCGATGTCGATCATCGGTCCGCCGCCCTGCTTCGCTTCGTCCATAAAGACGCCCCAGGTCGGCACACCGCGGCGGCGGATAGCCGGCGCGCGGAGATAATATATCTCGCCCAATTTCCCGCTGCGAATCAGGCTGCGGGCATACTGATACTTTGAGTCGGAACGGCTCTGATAGCCGATAGTCAGCTTCATGCCGGTGCGCTTCGCGGCGTCGCACATCGCCTTAGCTTCGGCAGAGCTTGTCGCCATCGGCTTTTCGCACATGACGTGCTTGCCGGCTTCGAGAGCGGCTATCGATATCTCGGCGTGCTTATGGTTCGGAGTAAGAACATGGACGACTTCGATTTCCTTAATCGCCAAAAGGTCTTTGTAATCAAAGAAGACTTTCGCGCCTTTGACGCCGTATTCCTTCGCGGCTTTTTCGGCGCGGTCGATAATAATGTCGCAGAAGGCGACCATTTCCACATTTTCGCATATCTTCAGCGAAGGAAGGTGCTTTCCGTCTGCGATGCCGCCGCAGCCGACTATTCCGACTTTTACGGTTCTTAGTTTGCTCATATTGTTTCTCCTCGGTTATATTTGTTTGAGTTTATTGCCATGATTAGATTATAACTCTGTATTGCCGAAATGTCAAGCCAAAAAGTGAAATTAATCGTATTATAAGGAAAGTTCCGGTAAGCGATTTATTCTCTTGACAAAGAGAGCCGCTTGTGATAAAATCATAGCTGAAATCACAGGGAGGATAAAAAATGGATACATATAAGAAATACACCCCTGCGCAGCGGGCGGAAAAAGCATTCAAAATCGAAATCCCGGATCAGGTGCCTACCTTTGAGCTTGAATTTCAGCTCGCTCCCGAGCTGTTCGGCCGAGAGCTGATCTGTTACAATCACAACGCGGAGGAGTTTGCGAAACTTTCCCGCAAAGAGCAGGAAGCTTACATCGACGAAGAAGCGGATTTTACCGTCAAAGTCTACGAAGCGCTCGATTACAGCATCATCCCCTGTTACGGCGGTCGCTGGGCCGTTGATTCCTGGGAATATAAAGCGTTTGTAAAAGCCATCCGCCAAAGAATCGGCAACACCCGACTGCTCGGTAATCACGGCGACGGTACCTACTCGATCCCCGACGGCAATCATATGTATGAATTTGCTTACCGTCTCTACGACGACCCGGAAGGGATGAATCGAGACGCGGAAAACATGTGCCGCGGCGCGATAGAGAACAATAAAAAACTTAGCGAAGCCGGAATTGACGTCGTCTGGCTCTGCTCCGACTACTGCTACAACAGCGGGCCTTTCATGAGCCCGGAGATGTTCTCCGAATATGTAACGCCTTACCTCGCGAGGATAATCGCTTCGGCTAAAGCAGAGGGCCTCTGGACGATAAAGCATACCGACGGCGACATTATGCCTATCCTAAATCAGCTCGTCGATACCGAGCCGCACGCCTTGCATTCTCTCGACCCGATGGCCGGCGTTGACATCGCCGAGATAAAGCGGCTGTACGGCGACCGCATCGCTCTCTGCGGCAACGTAAACTGCGCCCTTATGCAGACCGGCACCGAGGAAGAGGTAAGAGAGAGCGCCATGTATGCGCTCAAGCATGGCATGCCGGGCGGAGGATATTTCTTCTGCACATCAAACGTCCCCTTCCGCGGTATGCCGCCGGAAAGATATACCTTGATACTCGACATCTGGCGCGAATACCGCGACTATCCGCCGAAGCTCTGATAAGGAGGCAGTTATGAAAAGAAAGGTAACCGCTCAATCCTTTACCCTGACGATACCGACTTATCCCGAAGCGCCTTATGAGACGCTGCCGATGTTCGCCGAAACGAGAAATCACCAGGCGACCTCCGGCAACCCGTTCCCTAACGCCGTCACCCTCTCTCCCTGCGCCGAAACGGCGGAAGATCGCGACTACATCGCAGTGCGGCTGGAAAACAAATATATGCAGCTTATAATCCTGCCTCAGTTAGGCGGGCGTATCTTCGCCGCCCTTGACAAGCGCAGCGGATATAACTTTTTCTACCGGCAGCACGTTATAAAGCCGGCGCTGATAGGCTGCCTCGGCTCCTGGATATCCGGCGGAGTTGAGTTCAACTGGCCTTTCCATCACCGCCCGGCGACTTATATGCCGTCCGACTGGACTATCGAAGAAGGCGAGGACGGCTCGGCGACCGTCTGGCTCTCCGATTCCGACCCGTTTTATCGGATGAAAGGCACCGTCGGCATCTGCCTCTATCCCGACAAATGCTATATCGAAACCAAGGTTCGGGTAACAAACCGCACATCCGTTCGCAATCCTTTCCTCTGGTGGCAGAACGCCGCCGTTTCGATAAACGAAAATTATCGCCTTTTCTTCCCGCATGACGTTGATCATGTCGTCCAGCACTATCGCACGGTTTCGACTTCCTGGCCCATCGCAAAAGGCAACTACGCCGGCTGCGACTTCGGCGACGGCACCGATATCAGCCTGATATACAACGCTCCGCACTCTACCTCTTATTTCGCCGCGCCTTCGAAATTCGATTTCTTCGGCGGATACGACGAGGGCAAGGACGCCGGCGTCATCCATATTGCCGACCATCACATCTCCCCCGGAAAGAAAATGTTCGCCTGGGGACAGGATCAGAACGCCAAAAGCTGGGAAACGAAGCTGACCGACGACGACGGCCCCTACTGCGAGCTTATGGCGGGCGTTTACACCGACAATCAGCCCGATTTTACCTGGCTTGCGCCTTATGAAACGAAGAGTTTCTCTCAGTATTGGTATCCGATTACAAAAACCGGCGTGCCGGACTATGCCGACCTTCAATGCTCGGTAACGGTAAAGGGCGACAAGGTTTCCGTTGCGTCGACTTCGGCGCTTCCGGACGTACGAGTCCGGCTGTCCGTCGGCGATGAGGAGCTTTGCGACGAGCTGACGGAATTCAAAGACGCGACTACCCTAAACTTTAAACTCTCTCGTAAAGTAAATCCCGGCGAGTGTTGGCGGATTCAGGTAACCTCCGCGGGACGGTCGGTGTCAGACTACACGGACGAAGAATTTCCGAGTCAGACGCCTCGGATAATCGGGAGACGCAAGACCCCGGATGAGATAAAAAGCGCCTATGAGGCTTATAATGTAGGCGAGCACCTGATTCTCTACCGCGACCCCGTCGCCGACCCGGAAAAATACTGGGAAAGATCGATAAAATTAGACAAATATATGATTCCGGCGTATCTTTCGCTTGCCGAAAGCCGCATCTGCCGAGGGCTGTATGACGAAGCGGAGAAGCTGCTCGACGACGCGACGGTACTTAGGGACGAGTTCAACCAACGCCCGGAATCGGGGAAGATACATTATCTTTACGGGCTTTGCTGTCAGCGTCAGGGCAGATACGACGACGCCTACGACGCCTTCCGCAAAGCGATGTGGAGCTATGACAAAATTTCCGCCGCGGCAACAAAGGCGTCGGCGCTCGCGCTGAGACGCCGCGACTGGAAGGACGCGAGAGCGCTTGCCCAAAAAGCTTATGAAAGCGACAACTCCAACACCGCGGCGGTAATCCGGATGCTTTTGGCCGATTACCGGCTGCATGACGAAGCGGCGGTGAAAGCGGATATCGCTCTGCTTTCCGATGAAAAGCTGAATATGACCTACGCCTGGGCGCTGGTTTCGATCGGAATGGCTGACGAAGGCGAATTCTTCGCGCGCCTGGAGAGTCCGCCGAGCCAGACAGTTATCGACGTTGCCTGCGAATTTATGAGTTTCGGGTTCAATACCGAGGCAAGAAAGCTGCTCGACGGAGCTATAAACCGCCTGCCCGAAGATAAAGTCTCGGCGATGGTCTATTATCTCGCCGAACTGACGCCGCCCTCGGAGGAGCTCTGCCGGGTATTTCCGACAAGACCGGAGGAAGCTTCGGCGCTTGAAAAAGCGATAGAAGCCGACCCGCGCGATGAGTTTGCAAGGTATCTTTTGGGCGTTCTGCGGATGGGACAGCGGCGTTACGCCGAAGCCGAGGCGCTTTGGAGCGGCGGGCGGAGCTGCGGCTGTCTGCGCGGGCTTGCCATCTGCGCCTGGAGACGCGGGGCGAGGGCGAAGGCGCTTAACCTGCTGCGCCGCGCCTGTAAAGCCGCGCGAAAAGGTCCGGAGCTTGACGCTGTGATTTTCGAATCGGCGTATCTTATGAACCAGATCGGCGCCGATGCTGAAAAGACGATCTCGCTCATTCTTTCCGCCGGAGAACCGGAGCGGGACGACACCGCGCTTGAGCTGATAACCGCTTACTGCCGCGCCGGAAAAGCCGAAAAGGCGCTTGAGCTGCTGAAAACTCATAACTTCCGCCCCGGCGAAGGCTCGGAGGCGATGCTTGCGTATAGCTACATCAACACCGTCTGTTCGCTTGGCGACGAACGATTCCGCAGCGGGGACATCGACGCCGCCGTTGAAGCCTATATCGCGGCTCAGTCGATCCCGGAATGGCTTGACGGCAACATCAGCGGTGATTCGCCTTTTGCCCGCGCGAAATTAGGCGAGGCAGAATGCCTGCTGCGCAAAAATCCGGACGACGAGAAGGCGAAAGCAATTCTCGCCAGGCTTTGCGATATCCATCCGGATACCTTCGTCCGCGCAGAGCTGCTTTGCCGCGTCGGCAGAAAAGACGACGCCGTGAAGCTGCTCGAAGGGCGGATTTCCGACTGGAAACGCCAGCTTACAATAAGCGAAAGCGGATATTACCGCTCTCAGCCGGCTTTCCTCAGCTATCTCGAACCTGCCGCCGCCGAGCGGCGCAGGATATTCTCTCCGCTGATTAAACGGGCGGAGGAGACGCTGAAAAAGCTTAAATAACACAAAATACGAAAAAAGCCGCCCTGTGGAGATTAAATCCGCAGGGCGGCAGCGTTATATGCTGTTTTTTTAAGGGCGCTTCGATAACCTTATATCTTGATTATCTGCTCCTCGCGGGGCATTCCTTTTCTGAAATTGGGAATCTCAATCATCCTTGAGCCGTTAGTCAGGCTGAGCTCGGAAAGCAGGCCGACCGCCGTCCATTCGCAGGCTTTGTAGACGTTGTAATAAGGCTCCTTGTTTTCCCGGATGCTCTGAATGAAGTCGTCGACGATGAAGAAGTCGCCGCCGCCGTGGCCGGCGTTTTTCTCACTATCCGTCGCTATCTTGTAACGATCCGGCAGATATTCGGCGAAATCAAACAGCGGACGCCAATGCTGGTCGCCGTTCGGGTCTTCTTCGGTGCGGATTGCGATTGCCGGACCTGAGCTTAAAGCGCCGGCTGCCTGATAAGCGCCTTTTGTTCCCTGGAGATGATAATGGGTCGCATCATGCGGGCGGTTTGAAGTGCAGTCAACTCTTATCTGAACGACTTTTCCGGAGTCGGTGTAGCACATTGTCGTCGTACCGTCGTCCTGACGTACGCCGCGGTCGTTGTAGCAGCCCGCAGGGGCGAAGGTAGCTATCTCGCGGATGCGCTCATTTTCAAGCCAGGTCATGACCGGACCTAAGGAATGGGTCGGGTAGAAATTGCCGCGCTTGCCGAACTGCCAGTATTTTCTCCAGCTTGATTTTCCGTTCGGGTATTCGATCAGTTCGGAGCAGTTGTGGAGATACATTCCGACGGCGTAGTAAGGATCGCCGAACATTCCGCGGTCGACAAGGCTCTTGACGAGCTGAACTTCCGGGGTATAGCAGTAGTTTTCGGCGTACATATATATCTTGCCCGAACGCTCGACCGCTTCGCAGAGCCAGAAAAGCTCGTCCATAGTAACGCCCGCTGTGACTTCGCTCATGACATGCTTGCCCGCCTCCAGCGCGTAAAGCGCCTGCGGAACATGGCACTGCATCGGGGTCGCTATGTGTATCGCGTCGAGGTCGGAATCCGCCATATCCTCGAAAACGCGGTAGCGATGGGGAATGTTGTACGCATCCGCCATATGATTCAGCGTATCCTCGTTAAGGTCGCAAATTGCCGCTATCTCAACATCCGGATCGGCTCTAAGCCCCTGAATTATCGACTGCGCTCTTGTTCCCGCAAGTCCGACTTTGATTTTCTTCGCCATGACATCCTCCGTAAATTACGTTATTTTATATTTTTACCGATACAGATATTATATACCGTAAAGCCGGGTATGTCAAGACAGTTTCGGTATATTCGCGGATTTCGACATAAAAAGACCGCCCGAAGAGCGGTCTTTTATTTGGGTTTTACAGATTATTTGCGCTTTTTCGAAGCTGCTGTCGTAATTACGGGTACGCCAACGGCAGTTGCTACCGCGATAAAGAGAAGCAGCGAGGAGCCGGTCTGAGCTGCGGGAGCGGGAGCAGCCGGAGCTTCAGCAACGGTTTCGGCAGCGGGAGCTTCTGCTGCGGGAGCTTCTGCTGCCGGGGCTTCTTCGACTTCAACTACCGGTTCAAACTTAACATCGCTGAAGATCAGGGTGTTGTAGTTGTCGTCAACTACCGACCATGCGCTGGTCTGACCGGTGGCAATCATCGGCTGGTAGTCGCGGGCGGCGTCTCCGTCGGCGTCGTCGTTGAATGCGACGGTGAAGGGGACTTCGTTTCCGGCGGCGACTTTGTACTCAGATCCGAACGGAATCGACATTTCGATATCCCAGCCCTTGCCGGTCATGACAAAAGCAAATTTCGCATCTGCGACATAGTTATCCCAGTGTCCGCCGCGGCCTGCCCATGCGGAGAAGTTCGGGCCGATGGTATACTGGCCGGCGTTGATGGTGGTGATATCGTCCGAGTAGCCCTCGAATGAGAAGTAAATCTCAACCGAGTCAGACTGATAGTTGGAAGAGCAGGCATCAGCCGGGGTAACGGTCGGGTCGGTTACTTCGCAGAAGTAATACATGTTTGTATCGTCCCACGCGGCGTATACGACTGCGGTGCCGGCCATTTCGCCGTCTTCGGTAACGGCGACCGGAATCGCGTCGGCGGCAGTATAAATCTCGTCTTTAATACCGTCTACAACGGCGGTTCCGTTTACAGCCTTAAATTTGGTATCGGGGTTGGCTGCGAAAACGACTGCTCCGAGCATTGCGACGAGCGCAACGGTGAGCAGAATGGAAAATAATTTTTTCATAAGATCATCCTTTCAAAATAAATCTTGTTAAAACCCGGAACCGTTGACTATATGTTAATAAAATGAAATAATATATAGCCACAAGTCCTTATGATAATTATACACCCAAATCACCGTTATGTCAACATATTACCCTTGTACGCAATGTAAAATCAAGGTAAAATGGTATAATTATACACGCAACCGTCAGCTTAACGCTGCGAATCATATCGGGAGAGTATCTCAATCGCGAGCGCGGGATCGGTTTCGGCGCGGCGGCGTAATATATCCGCATTCTTTTTCAGTATCCCGCTCAAGATTTCCCGGTTTTCGACGGCGCATTCGGCGGCTTTTATAAGCCTTTCCGGGTCGAAACCGGTTATCGGAAGGATGAAATCGGGGCAGATATCAAGGGTTCCGGTCTGGCGGATGAGCGCGGTCAGCTTCGGGTCGCAGTCAAGCCCGATTCCCGGCGTCCCGCCGGCAAAGCCGTAGATTAAAATATGCAGCCGCAGCGAGATGATAAAGGCGCAGCGCCCGGCATACGCCCGCATATCACGCGGACTTAAGGTATCAAGCAGAATTGAGCCGGGGATTTTCTCCGCCGCCTCTTTGCATACATCGAGGTCCTGGCGGAGCTGCAACGGGACGAACACCGGCGTAAGACCGGTTTTTTGTGATGTTTTTTCGGCGGCGCCGATGATTTTTTCGATAAGGTCGGAGTCGCATTCGCCGGGTATCCTGCCGCGAAGGGCGACGGCGAAGGTTTTTTCAACATCGGCTATCCCCTTTTCGGCAAGACTGTATTCAAGCCAGCTCATATCCGCCGGCTCAAGCAGAAACGCCGGATCGGCGGTGACGGCGGTCGAAATATCGTCGACACCCAAACGGCGAAGCAGCGAAAGAGAACCTTCGTCGCGGAGGGTTATCGCGTCCATATCTTCAAGCGCCGTTTTCGTCAGCCGCTCCGCCTTCTCGCCGTGTATCGGTCCCAGCCCCGAGCCGTAAAGCATACACTTCACACCTCGCTTCTTTGCCGCCTCGATTATCTTTACATAATAGATAAGCGAGCGCTGAGAGGTGGTATTCTGAAGCAGCGAGCCTCCGCCGTTTATAAGCAGTCGGGCGCGGCTCATCGCCCGGTTGATTTCGATTATATTGAAGCGATTTACCGTTTTAACCGCATAAAGCCGTCTCAACCGGCGAGGCTTGTGCGCCAGAACGGTAATATCGAGGTCGGGCGCAAGGGATTTAAGCGAGTTTGTAATCTGATACAGCAGGCTGTCGTCGCCGGTGTTTCCGAAACCGTAATAGCCGCTTAAAATGACATCCGTCCCGCCCTTTTTCGGTCGGAAAGGACGAAGAAGGTTGTATAATTTCTCGGCGTCGTCCGCCATTCGGGTGACGGTAAATCTGCGCATGACGAAATCGCGTCCGAAGCGCCCCAGCTCCTGCCTTTCTTTATCCGACAGCGAAAATAGCTCTTCTATATCCCGCTTCAGCGTCTCGGCGTCCGGCATTCGGCAGCCGCGGCCGCAAAGATTGGTGGAAAGCGCTTTTAGCTCCATATCGGGATCAAATCGGCCGAGATAACCCTGGCTGCCCGAAAGAATCACCGGCAGACCGCAAGCCATCGCCTCAAGCGCGGCGCGGGAAACGCCGACAAATACGCTGTCGGTGTAGAAGCTGCCGTCCTCTCCTTTATATATGCCGCTGCGGAGCCGGAGGTTGACATCGGTAACAGAGCCGGTTATAATAACAACGTCCCTCTCAATTCCGCTATCCGATTTTATCTCCGCGTTGGCGCGCTCTCCTTCGGCTCGCAGCCTTTCAAGATTGTCTCCTCCGCCGATGATAACAAGTTCAAAATCAGGATAAATACGAGCAAGCTCCGGCGCCTTTTCGACGAGCATAAAAGCGCAGTGAGCGCTGGCTTCGTCTATTCGGCTGCAATATATGACACGATGCGCTTTTCCCGGCGGAAGTGGCATTCCGGAGGGTTTGTTCTGTGGCGGTAACGGCGAAAACTTTTCGGTGTCAATGCCGTTTATCGTGAGATGGATATTATCCGGCGGCACGCCGTATTCCCTTACGAGATACGCCTTGGTGTCGCAGCTTACCGCGAGGGAGTTTATCCCCCATTTCGAAAGCCGGCGCCAGAGGAAATTCATGTCGTAAACGCCGTGGCAGGTCGTCGCGAAACGGACGCCGTATCTTTCGCAGGCAAGAGAACAGATAAACGAAGATATGCGGGAATGCGAATGCACAAGGTCAAAGTTTCCGGTTTTAAGCAGCCGGCAGATACCCAGGTAAGCCCGAAAAGCTTTATCCGGACGCTTTGAATTCATCGGAAGCTCGACATGATCAATGCCGTACGCTTCAAGTATCGGCACGAAAGCGCCGCCGTTTGACGCGACTGTAACCGAATGTCCCCGCCGCCGAAGCTCCTTTGACAGCTCGACTATATGCGTCTCCGCCCCGCCGATGTCAAGGGACATGGTAGCCATTAATATTTTCATCTTAAATATAAAAAAACACCTTAAAGGGAAGGTAAGAAATCCGTTTTGCGAAGATTTCTTCCTTCCCCTGAATCTTTATTCGGTTGCCGGCTCGGTGCGGACAAATTTTCCGTCGCGGAAAAGTCCCTCGAGGGTGCGGCCGCTCGGCCAGGAGTATATCCCCCAGCCGTTCATAACGTCGTCGACGAAAGATCCGATGAAGGATTCGCCGTTTGCCCAGGTATAAGTTCCGTTTCCGCTGCGGCGGTCGTTCTTAAAATCGCCCTGATACTGGTCGCCGTTTGAGTAATAATACGCCCCGATACCGTTCTTCATATCGGCGGTGTAGTCGCCTTCGTAATAGGAACCGTCCGCCCAGACGAACTTGCCTTTGCCGTCTTTCTGGTCGTCTTTATAATAGCCGAAGTAGATGGAACCGTCCGCCCAGGTGTAGGTGCCGTAGCCGTCGCGGCGGCCGTCCTCCAGCTCGCCTTCGTATTCGTCGCCGTTGGCGTAGCGGAAGATGCCGGTGCCGGTGATGGCGTCATTTTCGAAGCTGCCGTGATAAACGTCGCCGGAGGCAAAAGTCATCGTTCCCTCGCCCTGGCGTATGAACTGCTGAAGCTGTCCTTCGTATATATCGCCGTTGTCGTAGGTGACGACGGATTTCGCCATGTCGATCTCAGCGGTCGAACCGTCGGAAAAATACAGTTTTCCCGTCAAAGGATTTCCGCCGTCGTCAACTGTGCCGAAAAATTTGATGTTATTGCCGTCGGTCAGGGTAACTTTGGTGTAGCGGATACCCGAAATGTATATAGCGCCGAACACCACTGCGACGGCAATGATAACCAGCGCCAGGGTGATGACTATCACCGGACCGGTCAGCCGTCTGCGCTTTTTTTTGCGTCCGTCTTCGTTTTTATAATCCATATCAGTTAAATAATCTGTTCGAGAATCCGGCAGTCTTTACTGCTGCCGGCAGCTTCCCGAAAACTCCGTATCTCAGTATAAATGATAAATTGATTTTCCTTTAAATAGGGGAAACTTCCGCTTATCTGAATATATTTGCAAACATTTCCGACAGCGCCGGAACGATATAGAAGGAAAGCAGGGCGATGCCAAGCAGAACGGCTATCGATACCAGCGCCCAGATAATGGTTCTGGCTCCGCCGGTATATGTCATAATTGCCCGGTTCTGCATATCGTCGGGGATATAAAATCGGGTCGACGAATCAATTTTTCTCGGAGGCGTCTTTTGCCCCTTCTTCGGAGGCGGCGCGGGATAAGGAAGCTCCGGGCTCCTCACTATCTTTGCGTAAGAACCGCTGCCGAGGATTGCGCGGCGGGTAAGCAGCCGCAGGATGCGGGATTTGCCGAGTCCGGCTTCATCCATCGTAACGGCGGTCCACTCGCTTGACGCGCCGGAATCGAGCAGACGCCGGACAAAGCTGCCGAGGACATATTTATGGTAAACAGACAGCAGAATTCCTATAACGATTCCTGCAAAGATCGACCAGATGACAATGCTGAGCGTCTGGTCGTTTGCTTTTACAACAAAAAGGTCAGCGGACATATCAAACCGCCTTTCATTCGCGGGCTTGCCGAATTATACTATCAGTTCCTTACCGCCCATATAAGGACGCAGCGCTTCGGGAATTCTTATCGTCCCGTCCTCCTGAAGGTTGTTTTCAAGGAATGCAATAAGCATGCGGGGAGGAGCGACGCAGGTGTTGTTCAGGGTGTGAGCGAAATATCTTGTGCCGTCCTTCTCTTTTACCCGAATCTGGAGCCTTCTTGCCTGGGCGTCGCCTAAGTTGGAGCAGGAGCCGACTTCAAAATATTTCTGCTGGCGGGGGCTCCACGCCTCGACGTCAAGGCTCTTTACCTTAAGGTCGGCAAGGTCGCCGGAGCAGCATTCGAGGGTGCGAACCGGTATATCGAGGGTGCGGAAGAAATCAACTGCGTTTTGGGCAAGCCGCTCAAACCACATCGGCGACTCTTCCGGCTTGCAGACGACTATCATCTCCTGCTTTTCGAACTGATGGATGCGGTAAACGCCGCGCTCTTCAATGCCGTGGGCGCCGACTTCCTTGCGGAAACAGGGGGAGTAGCTGGTGAGAGTATGCGGAAGCTCGTCGGCGTCCAAAATAGTGTCAATAAAGCGACCGATCATACTGTGTTCTGAGGTGCCGATGAGATAGAGATCTTCGCCCTCGATTTTATACATCATATTTTCCATCTCGGAGAAGCTCATAACGCCGCTGACAACCTCGCCGCGGATCATAAACGGCGGAATAACGTAGGTAAAACCGCGGTCTATCATGAAATCTCGGCTGTAACTGAGGATAGAACTGTGCAGTCGCGCGATATCTCCGGTCAGATAGTAAAAGCCGTTGCCGGAAACTTTGCGGGCGGCGTCGAGATCGATGCCGCGAAGCCGTTCCATTATGTCGACATGGTAAGGAATTTCATAATCCGGAACGACAGGCTCGCCGAAGCGCTCAAGCTCGACGTTATGAGTGTCGTCGGGCCCTAAAGGGACGGTCGGATCAATTATCTGAGGGATGAGCAGCATCCGTTCGCGGATTTGCTCCTGAAGCTGTCCCTCCATAACTTCTATATCGGCAAGTTCGGCGACAATTTCGCTGACTTCCGCTTTTGCCTCTTCGGCTTCTTCCTTTTTGCCCTGTCCGATAAGCGCGCCTATCTGCCTTGATATCTTCCTGCGCTTTGAACGAAGCGAATCCGCCTCTTGTATCGCCGCGCGATAGCGAAGGTCAAGGTCGATTACTTCGTCGACAAGCGGCAGCTTTGCGTCCTGGAATTTTTTCTTTATGTTTTCCCGTACCAGATCCGGCTGGTTGCGGATAAGATTTATGTCTATCATGAAGGGAGCTCCTGTTAAATAATTATTGGTAAGTATCAGTCGGTAATGTCATCGTCGAGTATCCCGGTACCGCCTGTCAGCAGCTTGATGACATTTTCAAGGTCGTCGTTGTCTTTGTAGTCAATTATTACCCGACGGGAACGCTTTGTCGCGGTTACCCGGACGCGGCGGTCAAGCCGCTTTGAAAGCCGTTTTGAAACCTCACGCGCGTATCGCTGCCAGCTCTCTTCGTCGCCGTCCGGCTTTTTCTCGGCGCTTTTTTCGAGTATGCCCTTTACAAGCTTCTCGACGGAACGGACGGAAAGTTCCTCGTCCGCGATCCTTTGCGCCAGCCGATTTATCATCTCGGCTCTGTCTTCCGAGTCGCCCCGCAGCGGCAGCAGCGCCCGCGCATGACCTTCGGATATAAGACCGCGGCGGAGCAAGTTGAGCGTATCGTCCGGCAAATCAAGCAGCCTTATCAGGTTGGATATCGCCGAGCGGCTTCTTCCGACGCGGCGGGCGAGCTCCTCCTGCTTAAGACCGGTTTCCAGCAGCACTCTGTACGCGTCCGCTTCTTCGACCGGATTTAAGTCTTCCCGCTGAATGTTCTCGATAAGCGCCATCTCGGCGGCTTCGATCTCATCGGCTTCTACCGCGATACAGGGCAGCTCGGCAAGTCCCGCCATCTTCGCCGCCCTCCACCGCCGCTCACCGGCTATTATACTGTAAAAACCGTCTTCCCGCCGCCGCACTATAAGCGGCTGAATAATCCCCTGCGCCGCGATGGAATCGGCGAGAGAGGAAAGAGCGGAAAGCTCGAAGTTTTTGCGGGGCTGGTCGGTTCGGGGAAGCAGTTCTGCCGCGGAAAGCATCAGAACCGTTCGCCCTCCGCTTTGCTGAGCGGTTTCTTCGAATATCGCCTCAAGACCGCGTCCGAGACCGCGTCTTGAAGTGGGTTTTTTTGCCATATTTATCGTCTCCGGAGTGTTTGTTTTGGTTATATTGCACAATCAGCTATCTGCTCTGAACCACGGCAGACAGCTCATCCGCACCCGCTGACAGCCCATCGGCCGCAGAAGAAGCGGTACATCTTCGCCCTCGGGGACAGGTACCGGGGATTTCGGCACCGGGTCTATCGTGTTTTTTACGCTCATTCCCCACTCAATCGGTCGTCCCCATGCCTTAAGGGTTATCGGAGCGCCGTCGATTGTAAACGGCAGTTTTTCCACCAGCTTTTTCATTTCGACGGTTATCGGTTTTGAGAGGTTCAGCGCGTAGGCGTAAGGAGTTATCGTTTTTACATCCCAGTCCGACCATATGTTTCCGGCTCTGTCTGTATGTCTGTCCGCCTCGATCCATTCTTCTTCGAGAGCGAGCGAATATGTAAGCGGACCGTAGTCAACGCATACGCAGTTTCCGTTTATCGGGAAATGCCGAAGACTGATTTTCGGTCGGAATCTGACTAAAATTTCATCGTCTTTCCAAGCGCGGAGAATCTCAAGAATATTTCCCTGTCCTTCGGCCGACCAGTCTTTGCCGTTGATATTGATCTCAATGCCGTCGCTCCAGTCGGGAATACGAAGATAAATGGCAAAAATCGCGCCGTCGGAGGTGACGCTGAAGCGGACGGTATTGCCGAACGGGTAATCGGTTTCTTCAATAATCCTTACCGGATGCGAATCGACGGTTGTCTCAAGCTCGCAGGGGCAATAGCTCCATACTGTAAGATCATGACCGGTGCCGTCCGGCGCTTCCGAATGCAGGAATGCCGATCTTATAAAATTCGGCCAGAGCATCCCGGCGTTATGCTGACAGCAGCGGTATCCGAAAGCGGTGTACCGGGTCTGCATCCTCTGATTTGTATAGTCGTGGGTTTCGGCGTCAAGGGTAATCTGATTCGGCGCAGTCAGGTAATGAACCGCTTTATGGTCAGGCGTGAAAGCCGCCGGAGCGGAATTAAAAATCATGTCCTCGATGCGGTCCGAGTATAAAGGATCTCCGGTAACGCAGGACATCACAAGAAAGCTGTTCACGATTTCAGCCATAGCGCAGCTTTCAAATCCCTGACGCGGATCGTGTTTACCCTCGCGGGTTCTCTCATCGGCGGCATAAACGCCTCCCGGCATCTGTCCCCAGCGCCGGATATGCTCATCATAAAGCCGCTCGGATTTCAGAATATCCTCTTCATCCCGCGAGAAATTCCAATATGAAGCCGAGTATCTGAAACGCTGCGCAAAGTTTACCACGTGCGCGTTATAACTGTCCGCTTCATCGCCTTCCTGCGAAAGATAAATTTTATAAAATCTCTCGGCAAGCTTTGGAATAAGCTCGTCTCCGGTCAAGGCGAAAAGCCTCGAAAGCAGCGGGAGCATCTCGCCGCAGCGCTGTTGCTGAATCGCTCCCTGCCAGTTTTTCCAGCCGCCGGAGATGAATTTATCATCCGGCAAATTCATGCAAAACCGGCAAAAGCCGGAGAGTAACCGGATAGCGCGGCGATCGGAGGTGTATTCGTAGTAATCGAACAACAGGTCGGCTATCACCATATGCGGCCAAAGGTCGCAGAAGACGCCCCGTTCCGGTTCGGCGTTTTTCAGCGCCTGAGGGCCGAACCATCCGTCAGGCTCGGCGGAATCAAACAAGATGTTTATATATTTAATGCAGGTGTCAAAAAGTTCTTCGGAGTCAGACAGCACCGCCAGACGAAAAGCGCTGCGCAGCCAATACGCCTGCTCTTCCCAGGCCGACCTGAAATACGGCTCGTCGGGTCTTCCGGTGTCGCGGCGGAGATCGTCCGTTGTGTATTCCGGACGCAGCCAGCCGTTGTCATCTTTGAGAAAATCGCTTATATCGCCTAATTTTCCCGTCATTCCGTTCGCCGCGAGTCGTATCTGCTCTTTCAGCCAGCCGCGCGGTTTTATGCTTCCGAGCGGCAGCGGGACGGTGGGTACATCGGCTCCCCGGGGGAATTGGCTTCTCTCTGCGGCCGAATAGCTGCTGCCGTCCGGCTCTCCGCCTCCGATTCTGAACTTTTTCCGTACAGTCATTCTAAAACCTCCCCATGGTTATCGGGTGATGGACGGATCTGTTATATCTTCGACTTTATTTCTGTCGGCGCAAGCAACGGTACGCGCGTTACCTCGGAAAACCCGGCGCCGGAATGCGTTCCATAAATTCGGCGCAAAGCTCGCGATACGCAATGGCGCCGGAGGACGAGGAATCGTAATACATCGCCGGCATACCGTAACTCGGCGCTTCGGAAAGCCGGACATTGCGCCCGATATAAGTCTTAAAAAGCTTGTCGGGATAGTATTTTATAAGCTCGTCTATGACCTGCCCGGTGAGATTCAGTCTGCCGTTATACATGGTTATAAGTATTCCGCCGATTGTAAGGCGGGGATTATAAAGCTTCTTTACCTGCTGCACCGTAGCGGTAAGCTGACTCAGCCCCTCAAGAGCGTAATATTCGCATTGCATCGGAATTATCACCGCATCCGAGGCGCAAAGACCGTTCAGCGTAAGAACTCCGAGCGAAGGCGGACAGTCGATTATTATATACGAGTAATGCCTGCTTATCTCGGAAAGCGCCGACGAAAGCAGCATAAAACGGTTTTCAAGCGTCGGCAGCTCAAGTTCGGCGGCGGCAAGGTCGATAGTCGAGGGGATAACGTCAAGACCGGCAAATCCGGTCGGGCGAGCTGCGTCTGAGGCTCTCGTACGCCCGATCAAAAGGTCGTATGAAGTACCGGACAGTCCCTTTTTGGAGATTCCGACGCCGCTGGTGGTACTGCCCTGCGGGTCGATATCGCAAAGCAAAGTCCGGGCGCCGCACGCGCCAAGCTCTGCCGCAAGATTGACCGCCGAGGTGGTTTTTCCGACCCCGCCCTTCTGGTTTGCAAAGCAGACAATCGGCATCAGATTCTCCTCCCAAAAAATGTTATCTTATAATATTATACTATCGAAGCGGAGATATGTCAAGCGGGTGATGTAAATAATGGCGTTTCAAAAACAACCGCTTTAATTGAAGTGTGTTTCACGTGAAACATAGTTTTGCGTGAAACAATTTTACGTGAAACTTGTTTCTCATAAAACACGTCAGAACGGTTTTTTCAATATCTGACCGTAAACACGGGGATACTTATCCGGCGTCGGGCGGGTTTTTCTTATAAAAACAAGAGTTCGGGTCAATGTTTCCCCGCCGGGAGTTTTCAACAGGATCGTTTTTGCGTCTTCAAGCTTCCCGCCGAGAATTTGTATCGCATTTTCCGCCGCGGCGGTCTCTTCGTCGGCGCCGGGACCTTTCATGGCTATGAAAAGCCCACCGTTCTTTATAAGCGGCAAGGCCAATTCGCAGAGAATATTAAGAGCTGCGACGGCTCTCGCTGTCGCGCCGGTAAAAGTCTGCCGGAGTTTGCCTCGTCCGGCGTCTTCGGCTCTCGCGCAGAGAGTTTCTATATTTAAGTCAAATATCTTTTTGCATTGATCGACGAAAGTCAGCTTTTTCGCGGTGCTGTCAAGGGCAGTGATATGAACATCCCGTCTCGCAAGCGCAAGCGGCAGCGTCGGAAACCCGCCGCCGCAGCCGATATCTATAATGCGGTTGCCCTCGATGAACTCAGCCGCCGTAAGAGAGTCGACGTAATGCTTCATTATTATGTCTTCCGTTGATCGAACCGCCGTGATGTTTGTATGAACGTTGAATTTGACGAGTTCCTCCGTCAGCTTCTCGAATTCATCCGCAAGCGACACGTAAGCCGAAAGCCCGTTTAACTCAAGGGCGGCGGTGAAAATGCCGCCGAAATCAGTTTTCGTCATCGCAAGCCTCGTTTCGGCGGGTCTGCAGGTAAATCACAAGCGCGGTGATATCCGCCGGCGAAACCCCGCTTATCCTTGACGCCTGCCCTAATGTCATCGGCTTTATGCGGTTGAGCTTCTGCCGCGCTTCGAGACGCAGTCCGGATAGCTGCCCGTAATCGATATCCTGCGGCAGCCGCCGGCTGTCTATTTTAGCGAATTTTTCGGCTTCGGAACGCTCTCGACGGACATAACCTTCATATCTAAGCTCGGTAACGGCGGATTCCGCCGCGCGCTTTGAGATATCTTTGCGGGTGAGGTCAACCGGAGCAAGCGCTTCGTACGAAAGCTGCGGGCGCTTTATCAAATCGGCAAGATTTGCGCCGTTCGGAGCCGGAGAGGTGCCGTTTTCTTCAAGAATTCTGTCGAGCTCCTCACTCGGCTTGATAAACGTCTTCCGGCAGCGCTCGATTTCGGCGTGGACTTCGGCGGATTTTTCAAGGAAAGCCTGATAGCGCGCGTCGTCAAGCAGACCTACGCTGCGGCCGATCTCGCAAAGCCGCTCATCGGCGTTGTCCTGGCGCAAAAGCAGCCGATATTCGGAGCGGCTGGTCATCATCCGGTACGGCTCCGGCGTTCCCTTTACCGTCAGATCGTCGATAAGCGTTCCGATATAGCTGCTGTCGCGGGTGAGTATCAGCGGGTCTTTGCCTTCTATTTTCAGAGAGGCGTTTACCCCCGCCACCAGCCCTTGCGCCGCCGCTTCCTCATAACCGGAGGTGCCGTTGAACTGTCCCGCGCCGTAAAAGCCGGAAATTCCTTTAAATTCCAGCGTCGGAAGCAGTTGCGTTGAGTCGATGAGGTCGTATTCAATCGCGTATCCGCTGCGCATAACATGGGCGTTTTCAAATCCCACAAGGCTGTGCAGCATTTGCATCTGAACGTCAGACGGCATTGAGGAAGACAACCCCTGGAGATACATTTCGTCGGTATCATAACCGCAAGGTTCGGCAAAAAGCGGATGGCGTTCCTTGTCGGCAAAGCGGACGACTTTATCTTCTATCGAGGGACAATATCTGGGACCGGTTGATAGAATGGCGCCGTTGTAAAGCGGGGAGCGGTCGATGTTCCGACGGATTATCTCATGGGTTTTTTCGTTGGTATAGCCGATGTAGCAGACTGTCTGGGGGCGGCTTCGCAGCTCTTCCATGCTTGTAAGAGCGGAAAACGGCTCAAGGTCGTCGTCTCCGTATTGTATCTCCAATTTCGACACATCAATCGAGGCGCGATGTATGCGCGGCGGTGTGCCGGTCTTGAAGCGCATTATTTTAAGACCCAGCCTTTCAAGCGAAGCGGTGAGGTGATTTGACGGCAGCATTCCGTCCGGCCCCGAGTCGCAGAAAACGTCGCCGACGATGGTTTTTCCTTTAAGATATGTTCCCGTCGCGGCGATAACCGCTTTTACTTCCCATCTTGCGCCCAAAGCGGTGATGACCGCCGAGACGCGCGGTTTGCCGGGATTGTCCGGGTCGTTTACCGTTTCGATATCGACGACTTCCGCCTGTACGATTGATAATCGGGGCTGTTTTTCCAGCGCCCGCTTCATATAAAGGCGGTACGCGGCGCGGTCCGACTGTACCCGCTTTGATTGAACCGCAGGGCCTTTTCCGCGGTTTAAAAGGCGGCTTTGAATAAAAGTCTTGTCCGCCGCGATCGACATTTCCCCGCCGAGCGCGTCTATTTCGTAGACAAGCTGTCCTTTCGCCGTGCCGCCGATGCAGGGATTGCAGGGCATATTGCCGACGGAGTCGAGGTTCAGGGTAAAAATCACCGTTTCGTGACCTTTTTTCGCGCAGGCGAGGGCGGCTTCTATTCCGGCGTGGCCGGCGCCTATAACGGCGACGTCGGCGCGTCCGGCATTGTAAATAATCATATTGTTCTTGGTTTTGCTTTCAATATTTTATAAGTTACCTTATATTATACCTCTTTTGCCGTTTTAATTCAACGGTATTTTATTAACTGAACGGCAATAAGTCCGAACAAGGCGTTTATTTACAAAAACAAAAAAGTTCCACGCGAATTATGTTTCACGTGAAACTTGTCAATTATAGAGTTATATTATTTACGAAGCTCAACGCCGAGCGCTTCGAGGGCTTTGAGTATCTTCTCCGAGACCTTATCGGCTTCTTCGGCGGTCAGGGTGCGATCGGGAGCGCGAAGGGTAACTTTATAGGCAAGCGAAACCTTTCCTTGTCCGAGTTGAGCGCCGCGATAGACGTCGAAGAGGCGGACGTTTTCAACGAGCTTTCCGCCGGCTTTGATTACCGCGTCGCAGATAGCGCCGGATTCGACTGTTTCATCGCAGACAAGCGCAAAGTCGCGCTCAATCGCCGGGAATTTCGGCAGAGGCGCGTATTCGCGGGCGAAATCGGCGAGTTCAAAGACCTTTGCAAAGTCAACTGTTCCGGCGTATACGCGGGTTGACGGCTCAAAACCGTATTCCTCTGCAATGTTGGGATGCAGCTCTCCTATCGTCGCAATAATGGCACCGTCGGGAGCGATCGCGTCGGCGCAGCGGCCGGGATGGAAGGTCGGGTTGTCGGATATCGCTTTCCATTTGACACCGTCTATCTGCGTGTCGCTCAAAATCTCCTCGACAGCGCCCTTGAGGGTGTAGAAATCCGCTTCGCCGCCGTATGCCCCAAGAGATATGCGGAAAGGCTCGTCGGGGAGCTTTGTCTCATCCGGATTCGGCAGATAAACGGAGGCAATCTCAAACAGCCAGCTGTCTTCGGTGTGGTGATTGTAGTTGTGGGAAAGCGTCTCGAGCATCGACGGCAGCAGGGTCGTCCGCATGACCGAGGTATCTTCGCCCAAAGGGTTGCGGATGACGACGGTGTTTCTCAGCGGGTCGTCGGCTTTGATGCCGCAGCGGTCGAAGAATTTCGGGCTGATGAAACTGAAATTGTATATCTCGGAATAGCCGAGAGACGTCAGCAGATTTATCAGCCGCAGGCGGTACGCCTGGCGCGGGGTGTAGCTGCCGGGGCGGACGCGGGCTTTGAAATCGGTCGCTTCGACGGTGTTGTAGCCGCGGATGCGGATGATGTCTTCGGCAAGGTCGTTCATCGTTTTTACATCCTCGCGCCATGACGGGACTTTGACCTTGTCGCCGTCGAGTCCGAATCCGAGGAGGGCGAGGACATTTTTCATGTAATCAGCCGGGATATCCGAGCCGAGGAAGTGATTTATCTTATCCGGTTCAAGCGTCAGCACCGTCTGTTGCCATTTGTCGGGATAAATGTCGGCGATGCCTTCGGCGCCCATACCGACAACCTCTCCGGCGCCGAGCAGTTCAACCAGCTCGCAGGCGCGTTCAAGCGCCGGGAGCACGCTTTCCGGATCAAGGTTCTTCTCAAAGCGGCTGCTCGATTCGGTCCGCATTCCGAGCGCTCTCGAAGTCACCCGGACGGACGCGCCGTTGAAGTTGGCGCTCTCGAAGATGACATTTTCGGTAGTTTCGGTAATCTCCGAGTTCTGACCGCCCATGACGCCGGCAAGCGCCACCGCTTTCTTTTCGTCGGCGATGACTAACATTCCGGCTTTCAGCTCATGCGGCTGATCGTCGAGCGAAACGAAGGTTTCCCCCTCGTAAGCCTCGCGGACGTTTATCGCGCTGCCGTCGATGCAGCGGTAATCGAAGGCGTGCATCGGCTGACCGTATTCGAGCATGACATAGTTGGTGATGTCGACTATGTTGTTTATCGCCCGGACGCCCATGGCGCGCAACCGCATCCGTAGCCAAAGCGGCGACGGCGCGATTCGGATGTTCCGGACAATTCTCGCCGCATAGCGGCGGCAAAGCGGAGAGGAGATGCTCACTTTGAGATAATCGGAGATGTTTCCGGCAGAACCTTTTACCGCCGGAGTTTTGAGTTTCAGCGGGATATCGTAGGAAGCGGCGGTTTCACGGGCGAGACCTATCATCGAAAGGCAGTCGGGGCGGTTTGATGTGATCTCAAAATCCACCACGTCGTCGCGAAGGCGCAGGGTGTCGCGGATATCTTCGCCCGGAGTCAGCCTGTCTTTCAGTTCCGGGTCGTCGTTTAAAATAAGCAGTCCGTCTTCGCAGGCGTACGGCATTTCGTGGAGGGTAAGCCCCAACTCGGCAATCGAGCAGAACATACCGAAGCTTTCGACGCCGCGGAGTTTGCCGGCTTTTATCTTAACACCGCCGGGAAGTTCCGCGGGAGCGCGGCAGACCGGAATATAGTCGCCGACTTTCATGTTGTTCGCGGCGGTGACTATCTGAAGCGGTTTATCCCCGCCGTCGTCGACCATGCAGATAAGCAGCTTGTCGGCCTGCGGGTGCGGTTCTATCGATAAAACTTTTGAGACATAAACGTTTATAATATCGGCGGCGAGGGACTCATAGCCCTCGACTTTTGTACCGGTGTCGGTCATCCGGTCGCAATATTCCTTTGTCGGAATCGCCGCGACATCGGCGAATTCGTTGAGCCATTCTCTTGAAAGCAGCATGAAAAGCCCCTCCTTAATTTAATTTCGACCGCACAAGCGCGGCGACGGCTTCTGCGCCGAGACCTAATTGATTTGCGCCGTTCAGGACGATATCTGCGTACCAGCGCGACGGCTCGACAAATTCGTCGTGACGGTAGCGGACGGTGTCAAGGTAGCGGTCGCTTACCTCTTCCAGCGTCTGTCCGCGGTCGCGCATGAAGCGCTTTATGCGGCGGTATAGCCGCTCGTCGCTGCGCAGATCGACGAATATTTTCAAATTCAGCTTTGAGCGTATCGGCTCAAGCCGGAGTATCAAAAGCCCCTCGATAATCAATATATCGGCGTCGGAGTTCTGTTTTTCCTCGATGGCGGCGTAAAACTCCTCAAGACGGAAGGACTCCGGCGCGTTGTGTTCGGGGTATTCGATACCGGTAAAAGGAGCTGTGACATTCGGAGTCGGGTTTTTGAAAAATGCGTCCATATGCAGGACTTCGGCTTTATATCCGTCAGCTTCGAAAAGCTCGCGGAGACGCGCCGTCAGCGTGGTTTTTCCGGAACAGGTTCCTCCGGTGATTCCGATTGTATACATTATTCACCCTCGCTTATCTGAACTGCCGCAGGAAGCGGACGTCGTTTTCGTATAAAAGCCGCATATCGTCGATGGCGTAGCGGAAGAGCGTGACCCGCTCGATGCCGACGCCGAAAGCGAAACCGGTGTAAATTTCCGGGTCGATGCCCGACATTTGAAGGACATTGGGATGTACCATGCCGCAGCCGAGGATTTCGATCCAGCCTTCCCCCTTGCAGATGCGGCAGCCCTTGCCGCCGCAGGCAAAGCAGGAGATATCGACTTCGGCAGAGGGTTCGGTAAACGGGAAATGGTGCGGGCGGAAGCGAACTTTTGTATCTTCGCCAAACATCCTTTGGGCGAACATCAGAAGCTGACCGCGCAGATCGCCCATCGTGATGTCGCGGTCGATGACAAGTCCTTCCATCTGGTGGAAGTTGGGGCTGTGCGTCGCGTCGACGGCATCGGAACGGTAAACGCGGCCGGGGGAGACAATGCGTATCGGCGGCGCCGTCTGCTCCATGACATGCACCTGAACGCCGGAGGTCTGCGAGCGCAGCAGGATATTGTCGGTGATGTAAAAGGTATCCTGAGTGTCCCGCGCCGGATGGTTTTCCGGTATGTTCAGCGCCTGGAAGTTGTAATAATCGTATTCGACTTCGGGTCCTTCGACGATATCAAAGCCCATCGTGCGGAAAATCTCCGCCATTTCGTATTCGACTATCCCCAAAGGATGGCGGTTGCCGCGGCGCTGGGCTTTGCCGGGCATCGTTACGTCGATGCGCTCGGCGGCAAGCTTTGCGTCGCCTATCTTCTTCATTATGATTTCACGGCGTTCGGCAAGCGCGTTTTCGACGGCGGCGCGCACTTCGTTTGCGAGGGCGCCGACAACCGGACGCTCCTCGGCGGAAAGCTTACCCATACCGCGAAGCACGGCGCTGAGTTCGGATTTCTTTCCGAGCACCTTTACGCGAAGCTCCTCCAAAGCGGCTTCGTTTTCTGCCGACAGAAGCTCGGACAGCGCCTGGTTTTTGATTTTTTCGAGCTGTTCTCTTATCATGCTTTTACCTTCTCCAAAAGTTATCGTTTAATTCGGAAAATAAAAAAGTCCCCTGAAATAAATTCATGGGACGGAAATTCCGCGGTACCACCCAGTTTCCGCGGATTGACCGCGGCACTCAGTTCAGCCCTTTAACGGGGGCGGGGCGATGCCGTTTGATAGCAGCCGAAATGCCTTTTTGACCGGCGGGGAAACGATTTCAGCCCTGCAGTCGTTTCTCTCTTTGCCCGCGTGAACGCCGATGCTCGTCAATCAAGCCTGCTGCCCGACATAAAAATATACTTATTTATTATATAACTTTTTCGCCGTCAATGCAATAGCAAAGGGCAAATATTTACAATTTAAGTGCAATTTCAACGAAATAGTTCGAGAAAAACAAGTTATTCTCGAAACGGGGGTTTTTCTTGAAAGTTTTGTGTAATATTAGTTTGTTTTCTAACTAACTGTTTTTCTTATCTTCTTCAGCTTCCGCTCCGGCTCCTTCTTTAGCTTCTGCTCCGGCTCCTTCTTTCGCTTCTGACGAAGAAATAGCTTCTGTTTCGGAGATGACTTCTGCGGCAGAGGTGATATCCGTATCAAAAGCAGCTTCTGTATTTGAAGCAGATTCCGGCGCCGAAACCGATTCTCCGGCAGGCGCGAGCTTCATCATGCCGGGCTTTACCCAGCCAATTTTACGGAAGATGAAGTCAAAGCCGAGGGTGACTACCGCCGGAAGAATGAAGTGCATAAGACCGATCTGAACGGCCATCGGCAAAGCCCCCACGCCGCCGGCGCTCATCGCGTCAACGGCTCCAAATTGACCGACAAGACCTGATGTGCCCATTCCGGCGCCTACCGCGGTATTTTTCATACCGAGCGCGGCGGAACTTATCGGCCCCAGCACGGCGGACGCGCAGATCGGAGCGAGCCATATCTGCGGATTTCGCATGATATTCGGAACCTGTACCATCGAAGTGCCGATCCCTTGTGAAATAAGCCCCCCGACGCCGTTGTCGCGGTAGCTTGCGACCGCGAAGCCTATCATATTGCAGCAGCAGCCGACGCAGGCGGCTCCGGCGGCAATGCCGTCGATACCGATAGAAATACAGAGCGCCGCCGAGCTTATCGGAGCGGTAAGCGCCATGCCGACGACGACGGAAACGACGATCCCCATCGGAATCGGCGCAAGCGTTGTCGCGTTATTTACGAATGTTCCGAGCGCCGTCATTGCCCGACCGATATACGGCCCGACGAAAACGCCTACAAGACCGCCGGAAAAAATCGTTACGAACGGAGTGACGACTATGTCTACCTTAGTTTTGGATGCGACAAGACCGCCGACTTCCGCGCCGATAACCGAGGCGAGATACGCGCCCACCGGACCGCCGGCGTTATCTCCCGCCGCGTATCCCAAAGCGCCGGTAACGGCGGAGGTGAATACGACAAGCGGCTTTGCTCCGAGACCGTAAGCCACCGCGACTCCGATAGCGGCGCCGATTATCGGCGATGCGGCTCCCGTCTGGCTCGAAAGCGCCGAAAGCCACGACATGAACGGTATCTTAGATAACTGGGTAATTATAAGCCCTATTATAAGCGACGCAAAAAGTCCGAGAGCCATCGATCCGGTCGCGTCGACAAGATATCTTTTAAACCACCGGCTGAGCTTTTCTTTCAAAAAATCACATCCTTATAAAAAATCTACTATATATTATACATTAATATTGTTACTTTTTCAACCAAAATAATTGTAATTTAATTTGATTTAATCTTTACAAAGTTACTTTTTTGGTGTACAATATATATAATGGTAAAGTTTTACCTGCAGACGACGATATTTGAATGATTGTAAATATATAGTTTTCCGGATATTCTTTATACAGAAGTTATCGAGGTTTAAGATTATGGCAAAAAAGAAAAACAAAGAATCCAAAGAAGTGGACGTCTTCACTCAGTCTCTGCCGGAAGGCGGCGCCGAATTCTGCTATGTAAGCGGGCGGCAGCTGCTCTCCGAATGCGTTGTAAACGGGGTTTACGGCATGAGATGGCGCAGCGGCGAAGGCCAGGTCGTGCCGGAATTTCACACCGACCTGAACGCCATTTCCCCCTCCTTTAAAATCGGTCTTTTGAGGGAAAAGAAACCCGTCGATTCGTCTTACGGATGGGAACTTGAAAACAGCGGACGGCTGGTACATATGCCGCTTGAGGAACTGCGCGGCATTAACGCGGAAAAAGACATCATCTACGGCGTCAAGCTGCTGAACCGAGACGCCGAGCTGAGGGTGACGGTTTACACCCTGCTTAACGGCAGCGATTTTATAGTAAGATGGCTGGAAATAGAAAACGTTTCGCTTGGCGCGGCGGCGCTGACCGAGGCTTATCCATTTTCAGGTCCCGTCTGGCGGCAGGCAAAGCGGGAGGAAGCGGTCGAAGGCGCGCCTTTTGAAGTTGCTTACAGCCATGAAAACAGCTGGGGGCGGGAAGGGGATTTCCGCTTTGACCGTCTCGAGAGCTCCCTTTCTATCGGCTCCGCGCGCGGCAAATCCGGCTTCGGCCGGCCGGCGGTCTGGCTTCGCAACCGCTGCGGCAATGAAACGCTGGTGCTTGAATACGCCTGGAGCGGCTCCTGGCAGATGAACATCACTCCCGAATACGAGGGAGACAAAGTCGGCTGCTCCGTTGAAGCCGGAATGCTGCCTTCCACCGAGCTGCTGCGGCTGGACCCGGCTCTTCCGGAAAATTACGCGATCCGCGTCCTTTCACCCGGCGAAAAGGTCGTCACTCCCGCCGTACATATGGCGCTTCTGCGCGAGCCTTTTTCAACGATAGTTCAGCTGACTCACGAACATATCCGCAATCTGGTGCTGCCGAAGCTGCCCGCCGGAGTGCGCGCCTGCCAAATTGAAGCCAACCATCGCGGATATCTCTGCGACCGCGAAAGCGACGATGGGATCCGCCGCGACATCGACATCGCCGTTTCGATGGGCGTTGAGACGTATGTCATCGACGCCGGCTGGTACGGCAAAAACGAGCGAAATTCCTGGCCGGACAACGCCGGCGACTGGGTTCCCGGCCCCTGGCTCGAAAAGGGAATCAAATCCATCGCGAAATACGTTCACGACAAGCGGATGCGCTTCGGGCTCTGGTGCGAGATAGAAGCGGCGGGGTCGCAGTCGTCGCTGCGGGCGCGACACCCTGAATGGGTCGTCGGCCGCTGTCTTGACCTATCGATTCCCGACTGCGAAGACCACTGCACATCGGAGATATGCCGGATAGTCGAAGATTACAAGATCGATATGTTTCGGATAGATCACAACAACGATATCGGTCATTCGATGTCCCGCGTCCGGGAAGAGTATGTCGAAAATACCAACTGGCGTTACTACGAGGCCTTTGTGCGGATGATGCGCAAGGTGAAGCGGAAATATCCGGCTCTTGAGCTTCAGAATTGCGCCGGAGGCGGCGGACGGCTGGATCTTATGACCCTCTCCCTCTTCCATCACACCGAATTTACCGACTGGCTGCGACGGCCGCGCACAACCCGTATATACAACGGACTTACGATGGCGCTGCCTCCGCACATCCTGCTTTACACCTTCGGCACCGAAACGCGCGACCTCTCAACCGACGCCGATATCGAAACTCAGCTCCGCGCCGCCATTCTCGGCCGACCGATACTGCGCGGGATAGCGCCGTCGGAAAAGCAGCTTACCTCTTATCTAAAAGACACGATAAAGGATAAGTTAGAGCTTTATAAGAGCTTCATCCGCCCGATGCTCGAAAACTGCCTGATGTGGCATCACACGCCGTTTCAGCCGGTGATGCGGCCGGGCAAGCCGGGGGAAGAGACGATATTTGAGTTCGCCTCAACCGACGGCCTCCGCGGCATGCTGGCGGTCTTTGAAAACTCGGACGTTCCGCCGGAAAAACCGACGGTGATTTACCCGCATTTCATCCGCCCGAACCGCAGCTATTCCGTTACATACGACTCCACCGGCGACCGGCTTCGCCTTACCGGACAGGAAATAATGCAGAACGGAATCCTCTGCCGGATTGAATCGGGATTCGGCTCCGAGCTGATACTTATCCGCAGGGACGATTAAAAACGCTGTTGTTAAAAATCGAAAACGGGCGACTCTTAAATGAGCCGCCCGCAATGTTTTTATAAGATATTTTCCGTAAGCCCGTCAAAGCGGGATTTCTCCGTCGATATACAGCGTCATTTCGGCGAATTGTTCGACCGAAAGCCGCTCTCCGCGGATATCCGGCGAAAGCCCCATCACAGATAGTATCTTCACAAAACGCTCTTTCTCCATATTTGGAAATTCGGAGGAGACTGAATTCACAAGCGTCTTTCGGCGGCGGGCGAAGGCGCCGCGGATAACCCGGCGCAGCGTCTGTTCGCTTGAAACGCGGTACGGCGGTGATTTGAACGGAGTTATCCTTATAACTTCCGAATCGACCTTCGGCTTCGGCAGGAAATTGCCGGCGGATACCGCAAAAAGCCGCTCGCAGTCTCCGAACCACGCCGCCGCCGCGGTGAGCGCGCCGTATTCCGGGCTGCCGGGGGAGGCGCAGAGCCGCTGCGCGACTTCTTTCTGCACCATTATTATTATCTCCCGCGGCTTTATATCGCCTTCAAGCAGGTACATGAGTATCGGGGAGGTGATGTAATAGGGCAGATTTGCGCAGACAGAGAACTCTTCGCCGAAAAACTGCTCCTCTGCCAGCCGTCCGATGTCCGTTTTGAGGATATCGGCGTTTATTACCTTTACATTCGGGCAGTCGGCAAGCGTTTTTTCGAGTATCGGCAGAAGCGAGTCGTCTATCTCGACTGCGGCGACGCGGTCGGAGACGGAGGAAAGCTCAACCGTCAGAGTGCCGATTCCGGGGCCTATCTCAAGGACATTCAGCGGTTTTTCGCCGTCTTTTGTAAGAGAAGCGGCGATTTTTTTCGGCACGGCGGGATTTATAAGGAAATTCTGCCCCAGGCTTTTTTTAAAGCCGGTGTTTGCCGTTTCAAGCAGCGCTTTTATTGTGGTTATGTCGGTTAAGTTCATTTTTTGTCGTTCCCGATTCTGAGATATGAATATTTAAAAAATGTGATAACAAAATTAAAATTGCTTTATTGACATCATCTGCAATAAGTGATATAATCATTATATACAAATATACGCATAACAAAGAGGTAAAACATGAGCAATATTTTAAAACTAACCGCGGCGTTTTTAGCGGCTGTCCTGTTCATGTCGGCTGTGGTTTCCTGCGGCGGCTCGCCCAAAACGGGAGCCGATACCGCCGCGCAGCCGGATATCCCGGCGGATCCCGGAGCCGAAATCACCGAGGAGCTGAAACCCGAACTGCCGGAATCCGACTTCGGCGGATATGATTTCAGATTCCTTAACGGCAACACATCGTCCTGGATGACCATCTTCGTCGTCACGGCGGAGGAACAGAACGGCGAAGCGGTAAACGACGCGCTTTATACCCGCAACTTGGCGGTTTCCGAGAAATACGGAGTCAAGATAAGCGAGATTTCGACCACAAATGTCGCCGGCAATGTCAAAAAATCGGTCGCGGCGGCTGATAACGCCTTTGACGTCGCTCTTATTACCATGGCGGACGCTATATCGTGCGTTCAGACCGGCGCGGCGACGGATTTCGCGGACATTCCGTATATCGACCTTGAAAAACCGTGGTGGGTACAGAACGCCCAGAAATACACCTCGATAGGCAACAAAATCTACTACGCCATATCTCAGTTCGATACGACGCACTACGACGGCGTCAGAGGACTTTATTTCAACAAAACACTGCGCCAGAACTTCGAACTTGACGACCCGTATCAGCTTGTCGCCGACAACAAATGGGTTTTGGACAAGATGGGGGAGATGGGCGCGGCGGTAGCGCAGGACCTTGACGGCGACGGTCAGTGGACAAGAGCCGACCGCTACGGTTACACCTCATGGTACGCGATAGGCGGAGAGTCGCTCATCTACGGTATCGGCTCGCATACGTCGCTTGCAAAAGATGAGAACGACATGCCGTATTTTGACATGAACGAAAGGTATCATATCGAAAGGTTTGAAGCCGTAGCCCGACTGTACGCAATCGACGGATTCAAGCATCCGAACGGAGACGCGGGAAACAACGGCGGAGTTGATTTCTTCAAGAACGACCAGACCCTCTTTTACAACGAGTGCATGGGCAATATTCAGAAACTCCGCACGATGGACACCGACTTCGGCATCATCCCGAGTCCGAAATACAACGAGGAGCAGGAAGAGTATTACCATCTCGGCGGCAACCCGTATTTCATGCTGGTTCCGGTAACTACGCTGGACCTTGAACGCACCGGCGTCCTTATGGAAGCGCTTGCGTATGAATCGCTGCTGGTCGTTCCGCCCGCCTTCTACGATATCATGCTCAACGGCAAAATTGCCCGCGACAACGAGTCGTCAAAGATGCTGGACATCGTCTTCAGCTCGCTCTCCTATTATCTGCCGGTAGCGCTGGATATTCTTGAAGTCGGCGTCACCGATCTTATCTGGAAAAACAACACCGATTTCGCTTCCTTCTTCGCGAAAAACGAAAGCAAAATCAGCGCGGCAATCGAGGATATTAAAGCTTATTACAATTCATAATCCCCGAAACTCTACGTAACGCAGCTGATTTATTATTTATTTTTTATAGGTGTTCGCTGCCGGCGCCCGGGTGTCGGCAGCGATTTTTTGAATTTTTCCTTATAAAATACCGCTGTCGGGGTTTTTTATTGACATTCAACCTCATTAGTGATATAATCATTGTATGCAAATTTATATAAAGCAAAGAGGTAAAATATGTCCGGTAGCTTGAAACTTATCGCGGCTTTCCTGGCAGCCGTGCTGTTCATGTCGGCTGTCGTTTCCTGCGGCGGCTCGCCCGAAGATACCCCAAAGCCGGAAAGCGACACAACCGAGGCGTCGGCGGATTTGGGCGCCGAGACGACAACGGAGCTGAAGCCCGACCTTCCCGAATCCGACTTTGACGGATATGATTTCAGGTTCCTCAACGGCAACACCGCTCCCTGGATGACCATCTTCATCGTTACGGCAGAGGAACAGAACGGCGAAGCGGTAAACGACGCCATTTATACCCGCAACTTAGCAGTTTCCGAGAAATACGGAGTGAAAATCAGCGAAATTTCGACCACCGGCGTCGCAAACGATATTAAAAAATCGGTCGCGGCGGCAGACCACAGCTTTGACGTCGCCCTTATAGCGTCGGATGATGTATTATCAACGATTCATTCCGGCACGGCAACCGACTTTGCGATCATTCCTTATATCGACCTCGAAAAACCGTGGTGGATACAGCACGCCCAGAAACACACCTCGATAGGCAATAAGATTTACTACGCCCTGTCGCATTTCGACACAACGCATTACGACTGCGTCAGGGGACTTTATTTCAACAAAACCCTTCGCCAGAACTTCGAGCTTGACGACCCGTATCAGCTTGTCGCCGACAACAAATGGGTTCTGGAAAAAATGGGGGAATTGGGCACGGCGGTCGCGCAGGATCTTGACGGCGACGGCAAGTGGACAAAAGCCGATCGCTACGGCTACACCTCATGGTATGCCATCGGCGGGGAGGCGCTCATTTACGGCGTCGGCTCGCATACATCGCTTGCAAAAGACGAGAACGACATGCCGTATTTCGACATGAACGAGAGCTATCACATCGAGAGGTTTGAAGCCATCGCGCGGCTGTTTGCCATAGACGGCTTCAAGCATCCCGACGGAGTTTCGGGAAATAACGGCGGAGTTGATTTCTTCAAAAACGACCAGACCCTCTTCTACAACGAATGCATGGGCAATATTCAGAAACTTCGGACGATGGACACCGACTTCGGCATAATCCCGAGTCCGAAATACAACGAAGAGCAGGAAGAATACTACCATCTCGGCGGCTGCCCTTTTTTCATGCTTGTTCCGGTGACTACGCTCGATCTTGAACGCACCGGAATCCTTATGGAAGCGCTTGCGTATGAGTCGATGCTGGTCGTTCCGCCCGCCTTCTACGATATCATGCTCAACGGCAAAATTGCCCGCGACAACGAGTCGTCAAAGATGCTTGATATCATATTCGCATCGCTTTCCTATTCTCTGCCGGTAGCGCTGGATATTCTTGATAACGGCGTTACCGATCTTCTCTGGAAAAACAAAACTGATTTCGCTTCCTACTTTGCGAAATACGAAAGCAAGATATTAAAAGAAATCGAAAAGATGACGGAAACTTATGAATAACCCGCGGAACACGAGTTATTCAATAATGTGAACTTTTATTGACTCATATAGAGAAAATTTCCCTTCCCTGTATTAAAGGGGAGGGAATTTTGTTATATTGTTTTGTTTTTATCATTCGGTCCGCTCAGGGGTTCTTTGATTTTCTGCGGCGGTTAATCTCGGAATTCGGGTTTATCAGCTCCCGCCAGTCAAGATCCCCGCGGTCGAGGGCGCGGACAAGGATCTCTGCAGTCGCTAAATTGGTCGCGACGGGAACGTTATGAATGTCGCAAAGGCGGAGCAGATTAGCATCGTTGCGGTCGGCTTCACTGTCGGTAGCGGGCAGGGTATCGCGGAAAAAGAGCAGCAGGTCAATCTCGTCGTAAGATATGCGGGAGATGAGCTGCTGTGTTCCGCCTTTCTCGCCGGAAAGCAGCTTCTCGATCTTGAGTCCGGTCGCGCTTTCTATATATTTTCCGGTGGTTCCGGTCGCGCAGAGGTGATGCTTTGACAAAATCCCGCAGTAGGCGATACAGAACTGAGCCATCAGCTCTTTTTTGCGATCGTCCGCAATTATTCCTATATCCATCGGTTTTCTCCATTCCTTAATCTGAAAAAGACTGTATCTTACGCACCTTTCCCCGCCGCTTTTGCGGAATTGGGGAAGATACCGAAAACTCTCTCTATTTTATCACATATTTTACCACAAAAACCGAATAAAGTCAACTGCTCGCGCAAGCTGTGTTTTAAAGTATGCCGAGGCTAAATTCTGCGTATCGGAAAGTCGGCCGACAACCCCGATCGGTATGCCTCCAAAATCGCCTCGGCTTCGTCGCGGCTCTCATCCGAAAAGATGAAATGGAAACGGTGAAGGCCGTATTTGCGAAGCTCGTTTTTTCGGTCGCCCATGTAAGTCACAACCGAGTTGTAAACGATGTCGCCGCAACCGCCCCCGATTACCGGGAATACCGCTTTTTTACGGTCGACAAGTTCCTTTGCGCCGATTTCTTTTGTACAAAGCATCAGCGGAATCCGCCCGTAAACAATCACCCGCCCCGGACCTTTGATATCTCGCAGCTGAGGCAAATTCAGCTCCGGAGAAAGCTCGCAGCAGGAGAGTCCCGCTTTGTAAAGCTCGCCGAGCGTCTCTGAGTTGAAGACGTTCAGCCGAAAGCTGCCGAGCAGCGTCACCCGATTTTTCCTAATATACGGCTCTTCCGAAATCCAGTCAAGCTGACCGATATTTGTAACCGAAACATACTTTGCTCCCCTCGCAATCGCGGCTTCAAGCGCGCCCTTAACCGAGTCAAGGTCTGAATCGGCAATAATCGGCGGAAGCAGCACTCCGTCGGCGCCGCCTTCGTATCTGTCAAGCGGAACAAGGCAGACGCCGGGGCGGATTTTCTGCGGGATTTGGTCTTCCGACAGAAATTCGGCGGTTATCTTCGGCGTATCGCGCAAATCCGGATATTCGGGCGGAGATATCTCTTCCGGCGGCTCCGGAGCGGGACGTTTTTCGACTTTCAGCGGCTCGCGGCTGACACGGGTACGCTTAAGCGCCTCTTTTGCCTCGCGGCTGCTTTCTTTATCCGCTTCGCTGCGGATGCCGAGCATCGAGCGATTGACCTTTCCCGTAAAATAGCCGTCGGTGAACCCGCCGCGGCTGAAAAGCGCGGCAAGCTCGGCCATTTCCTTCGGCGTCGCGTTGCGGCGCTCGTCAAGCAGACGGCGATAGATGGAAGTAACGCCGTATACATATCCGGGCGCCTTCATCCGTCCCTCAATTTTGAGCGAAGCGGCTCCCATATCTATTATCTTCGTTATATGCGGCGCAAGGCAGAGATCCTTTAAACTGAGCGGATAGCCGCCGTTGTAAATCATACGGCAGGGCTGAGCGCAAAGACCGCGGTTGCCGGAGCGCCTTCCTATCATCGCCGAAAACTCGCATTGACCGGAAACCGAGACGCAATACGCGCCGTGGATAAACACCTCTATCTCAAGCGGAGACTCGGCGCAGAGCCGGCGAAGCTGACTTTCGCTCAGCTCTCTTGCGCAGACCATCCTTGAAAAGCCATACTTTGAAAGCAGTCGGGCGGCTGTCGCGCTGTGAGCCGTCATCTGAGTTGACGCGTGAAGCTCAAAATCCGGGATATGTCGCTTTAACAGAGCGGAAAATCCGAGATCCGCGACTATCAGCGCGTCGGCGCCGCTTTCATAGAGGAAGGCGGCGTATTTGAGGGCGGGAAGCAGCTCGCGGTCATAAAGCTGGGTGTTGACGGTTATATATGCACGCGCGCCGTTTGCATGACATTCGGCTATCGCCGCGACGATGGCGCCTTCGTCGAAATTCGCGGCGTTTATCCGCGCGTTGAAAGCGGAACCGCCGAAATATACGGCGTCGGCTCCGGCGTCAAGCGCCGCCGCAAGCGCCTTGTGCGAACCTGCCGGGGAAAGCAGTTCCGGCAGCGTCGGCGCAGAATTACTTAAAATCTTACCGCCTTGAGCGGTCATCTTCCCAAGAGCTTCCGCAGCTCGTCGTTTTCCCGCTTGGCGTCGTCAAGAACGCGGCCGTATTCGGCGAAGCGGGAATTCAGGTCGCTTGTGCGCAGCTCGGCGTGAAGACGCTCGTCCAACAGGATAAGCGCCGCCAGGAGAGCCGCTTCGGCGCGGGAGACGCGGCGGTTCGCCTCGGTTATCTCTTTGATGCGCTTGTCAAGAGCTTCCGCCAGCGCTTCCATATACTCCCGGCTTTCCGAGGAAAGAACGGTTATCTGTATTCCGGCTATTTCAAGGAGATGTTTTGTCTTGTCAGTCATTTTTTGCTCCTTATATCACTCATCAAAGCTGTAATTGTAGTAGAAAATCGAGTAGACCATGCTATCCATCGAAAGTTCGACATCGTATATATCGCCGGGATAAAAGAAGTTATCGACTTCCGCAAAAATGAATACCGACTCGCCGACGCCTATCATATATTCCGTTATCTCATCTTCGATATAAAGCGTTTCATAGCCGTATTCGTCCGTTTCGGTGCGGGCGGGTGATGCGTAGATAGCGTATTTGTCCTCTTCATAACGCCAGACGAACATGCCCCGTTTCGTGTCGGCTTCGTCTGCCGACGCTTCTTTTGCCGGCAGGTAAAAGTCGCGGCGGTGAAACATCAGAGAGAGCGCGTATGTCTTGTCAATGCCGAAGAACGTCCCGAAAAGGGTGTCGCCGTTTCCGGATTGTTTTAAATACATCAGCGTCTCGCCGTTGAAACGGGTAAGGTAAACGGTGAAATCGGAGAGCTTGGCGCCGTAATCAAGCGCGCCTTCCGGCAGCTTCTCCCCCTCATCCGCCGTAAAGCTTATCATATTCGGCAGGTCCCTGTCCTCGTCAAAGGTGAAAAGCTCATAGGAAAGCAGAAATGCGTCGCCGCCGTCGGCGGGGAGTATCTCGGCTTTGCCGTCCCGGCGCAAGGTTAGCTTCGCCGTCGGTTCCTCATCGTCGTAAAAGACCCACTCGCCGCAAAGGACATTAAATAAGTTGTCCATATCTTCGGCAGGAAGCCCTCTTTTCATCTTCGCCGGGTCATAGCCGATGACATAACGGGTATCGCTTTCAAGCTCCATCCAGTTGTCGCCTCCGACGTCGTATGTCCCGGAATAGCTGCCGCATACGGCGGATATGCGAAGTTCGGGATGCCAGGCGCGCCGGACAAGGACTGCGAAAGTTTCGCCGCTGTTGAAGACAAGTTTTTCGGATATAATCGGATTCAGAAGCCCGTCCGATGTAACCGCCGTGATATTGCGCCGGCGCTGCAGCTCTATGTAGGTGTTGTCCGATTCGACGGTGACTATCATATATTCCGGATCGACCGACTGATCGCCGGACGCGCCGCCGTCGGTGATGTCAAAGCGGCAAATCTGCTTTTCCTCTTCGGTAACGTCTTCCTCGGAAACAAAGCGGAGAGTCAGAAGCTTCGTCGTTTCGACCTTTTTAAGCGAAAATACGTGATTTTCGGCTTCCTCTGCATTCGCCGTCTCGTCTTCTTCTGCCGCAGATACCGAAAGGATAATGCCGCCCTCGCCGGGCAGGATAGTTGCCTGCGGTTTTATCTCTTCCTCTTCGCTCGGTTTTGCAAGATAATCAAAAAGATCCGCCGCCCATGAACCGTCGTCCGTTTTGCGGAATTCGCCGTAACTTACTCCGCGCCGGCTGTCGTCGCCGTGTTGAACGCTCCATTCAATATATCCTTCGGCCGCCGCTTTGACGGAAGCAGAAAAGCCGTCGTCGCTGAGCCAAAGTCCCTCAAGCAAGGAAAGCCAGTTGTCTTCGCCGATGTCTGAAAAAGCGTCTGCGTCAGCTGTATCTTCAGCATGAGCGTCGGCGGCGTCGGCGGCGGACGTCTCGGCGTCGGGGTCGGGCAGGTTTGTCATCTCCCTGAGCTGTATATCGCAGCCGACAGGGAAAAGGGCAAGCAAAAGGAGCGCAAGCAGAGCCGCGGCCGTCCTTATTGCATATCTTTTCATAATGCTTCCTCCGAGTTAATAAAATGCGCTTGAATTATATGCCAAATTGTTGTATGATATAAGATGAATATTTATTGAAAGGTTATAACAATGAAAATAAGCAATGCGAAAGCCGACGGAGTCAGGCGCGGCTTCAGAAGAAAGGAGAAGTCCTGCGGAGCGATTATTGTTTCCGACACCGGCCGTATCCTGATAATCCACCAGCAAAAAGGGCAATGGGGTTTCCCGAAAGGCCACGTCGAAAGCGGCGAGACGGAAGAGATGACCGCGCTGAGAGAGATAAAGGAAGAGGTCGGTCTTGACGTAGAGCTTGACACCGACTTTCGGGAGGTAAATACCTATTCCCCCTGTCCCGGCGTTATCAAGGACGTAGTCTATTTTTTGGGACGGCCGCTCTCCACCAAAGTCACGCTTCAAAAAGAAGAAGTCATCGGTTATGAATGGGTAACGATAGAGGGAGCGCGCAATGCGCTGACTTTCCGCAACGATCGACTGCTCATCGATAAGATGGAAGAATATTTAAAGGCAAAAGATGCCGGGTGATATCCATGAACGAAACTGTTTTTGAAAATGTAAGAGCGCTGTGCCGAGCCGCAAAGGAAGCTCAGGTCGCTTTCGCCGGACTTTCCGGCGGGGAAAAGAGCCGGCTTATCGAAGCCGCGGCCGACGCGATTGAAGCCGCCGCCGATAAAATCGAGGAGGCAAACGCCGCCGATATGACGGCCGCCGGGCTTTCCGGATATCCGAAGCCGATGCTCGACCGGCTGCTGTTTGATAAACCAAGAATCCGCAAAGCCGCCGACGCGATGCGGCAGGTCGCGTCCTTTCCCGACCCCTGCGGCGGCGGGGAACGCATAGTCCGTCCCAACGGACTTGTCATTACCAAAGTAAGGGTACCGATGGGTGTCGTCGGGATAATATACGAAGCAAGACCCAACGTCACCGCCGACGCGGCGGCGATAGCCATGAAATCCGGCAACGCCGCGGTACTGCGCGGAGGGCGGGAGGCGCTGAACACCAATATCGCGACCGCCGAAGCGATAAAATCCGCCCTCGGGCGCTACGAAGGGCTGGTACAGCTTGTCGCCGACACGACAAGAGACGGCGCTAACGCCATGATGCGGCTCCGCGGGTATATCGACGTGCTTATCCCGCGCGGCGGCGTAGGACTTATAAGGAGCGTCGTCGAAAACAGCACCGTACCGGTAATTGAGACCGGCGCCGGCAACTGCCATATCTATATCGACAAGTCCGCCGACCTTGAAAAATCTCTCGCGGTCGCGGTCAACGCAAAATGCTCCCGCCCCGCCGTCTGCAACGCCGTCGAGACGATGCTTGTCCACAAAAGCCGCCTCCGTGACTTCCTGCCGGAATTTTACCGGCGGACAAGGGACGCGGGCGTTGAGTTCCGCTGCGATCCCCGCGCGCTTGCCGTTCTTTCGGAAAACGGACTTACCGACAAGGTAATTGAAGCCGCCGAAGAAGATTACCAAACCGAATACGACGACCTGATAATCGCCGTCAAAACGGTTGAGGACGTCGGCGAAGCGATAGAGCATATCGAAAAATACTCGACCCGACATTCCGACGGGATTATGACCGAAAGTCTCTCGTCAGCCGAGCGTTTTCAGCGCGAGGTTGATTCCGCCTGCGTTTATGTAAACGTCTCCACCCGCTTCACCGACGGCGGCGAGTTCGGTCTCGGCGCCGAAATGGGTATCAGCACCCAGAAACTCCATGTCAGAGGACCGATGGGCGCCGAAGCGATGACAACTACCAAATACATCGTCTGCGGCGACGGTCAGATAAGATAAATCAGTAAAAACCTTAAAACTTTCACATTTGCGAACTTCATCGCCATACCGCCGGGCTTTATTGCTCGGCGAATTTTATTACTTCTTCCGCCATCTCATCGGGGGAGATGACGCCGGGGAAGCGGACCTCGCGATTTTCAAGACCCACAAGCTGCTTCGGCGGCTTTGTTCCGGTAAGAGCCGAAAGCTCCGCCGCAGCGGAAAGCTCATCTTTTGCAGCCTGCCCTGTAATTGCTTCCAAAACCGAACCGGCGAATTTATAAGGGCTTGCGGTAGAAACGATGAGCATTTTCCGCTTTTCGTCCGGATTTTCCTTCCGGTATTGCTCGGCGCAGGCGAGCGCGACGGCGGTATGCGGGTCGCAGAGATAATGCTTCCTTTCGTAGGTTTCCTTTATCGCCGCGCGGCAGGCGTCCTCGTCGGCGAAATATCCGGCAAAGCGGCTCAGCACTGCTTTATGAAGCTTCGAGGAAATCTTATAAACTCCCTCTTCCGAAAGCGCCTTCATGTATTCCGTCGTTTCGGCGGGACCGCTTAACATATAAAGCAGCCGCTCAAGATTCGACGAGATGAGTATATCCATCGAAGGAGAAATCGTCGTGAAAAATTCGCGGCGGCGGTCGTAAACTCCGTCGTTTATAAAGTCGGTCAGCACCTTGTTGGTGTTTGAGGCGCAGATCAGTTTCCCGACGGGAAGACCCGACGCCGCGGCGATATATGCGGCGAAGATGTTGCCGAAGTTGCCGGTCGGGACGGTAATATCTATCTCGTCGCCCAATTTTATGATGTTTTCCGACGCCATGTCGCAGTAGGCGGAGAAATAATAGACGATCTGAGGCGCCAGCCGTCCCCAGTTTATGCTGTTTGCCGAGGAGAAGAACAGCCCTTTTTCTCTAAGAGCCTCCCCTACCTTCTCATCGCGAAAGATGCGTTTGACGCCGGTCTGAGCGTCGTCAAAATTGCCGTCAACGCCGGCGACGCATACGTTTTCGCCCGCCTGTGTAACCATCTGCAGCTTCTGGACGACGGAAACTCCCTCCGCGGGATAGAATACCATTATCCGCGTCCTTGCGACGTCTTTGTAGCCTTCAAGCGCCGCCTTTCCGGTATCGCCTGAAGTGGCGACCAGAATGCAGGCGTCGCCCTTCACACCGGTTTTTTCGAGCGCCGCGGAGAGCAGACGCGGCATAAGCTGCAGCGCCATATCCTTGAACGCGCTGGTCGGGCCGTGCCACAACTCCATTACCGTATCTCTGCTTGAAAGGCGGCGGAGCGGCGTCGGATTCGCGACGCCTTTTTTATCGACGACTCCGTCGAATTTATCCGCCGAATAGGCGGCTTCTGCCATCGAAATCAGCTCATCCTCATCGTAGTCGGTGAGATACCGCCGCAGAACGAAGGCGGCGCGCTCGGGATAGCTGAGTTTTGACAGCATCGAAAGCTCGGATATGCCGAAATGCGGCAGCATAACCGGCATATAAAGCCCGCCGTCCGGCGCAAGTCCGCGCCTGATGGCTTCCGCCGAATCTATCAGCTCTTTTTTCTCCGTGTCTCTCGTCGAGACGTATTTAATCTCGTCAATGTAAAATCTGCTCATTTATATCATTCCTTTTAAGAAACGCTTTCGCGTTTTCCGAGAAAATTTTCCGAACCTGTTTTTCCGAGTAGTTTAGCTGAAGCAGCCGGTCAGCCAGAAGATAAAGCTCCTCCGCGCCGATTATTTCCGGCGCGTTTTTATGCCCGGATGCGAGCGGCAGCGGAGATGTGCCGTCGAGATCGGCGCCCATAACAACCGAATCTTCGCCGCCGAGCGACATAAAACGCTCTATATGCGGGACGATGTCGTCTATCGCGCAGGGAACGCTGTCGCCGTTTGCGACAATGAAATTGCGGCAGAAATTCAGCCCGGCAACCCCGCCGAGGTTAACGATGCGCGTAAACTGCGCGTCGGTCAGATTGCGCTTATGCGGGCAAATTGAGCGGCTGTTCGAGTGAGTCGCGATGAGTGTCCCGCCCAGCTCTCCGGCGATTTCCGATGTCATCCAAAAACTCTTATCCGACGAATGGCTGACGTCGGGGATAATACCGAGTTCATAACAGCGGCGGACGACGGCGGCGCCGAAATCGGTAAGCCCCCGCCCCTCCGGGTCGGAATGCGCCCCGCCAATGCAGCCCCAGCCGCCCCAGACAAGGGTCAGAAACTTGACGCCCAGCTCCGCCATCCGGTCGAGCCTTGAAAGGTCGTTGTTCAGAATATTTCCGCCTTCAACCGCCAAAATCCAACCGAAGTTTGTAGGAAAGCCGGCGCTCTGCGCCTTTATCAGCTCGGCGGCTTTCAGAAAAGTCTCCCAGCCCTCGTCGTTTGAAAGAGAAGGGGAGGAAAAGACGGCTAAAGTCTGGACGAATCTTTTATACGGCAGTTCCCGCCCCAGCGAGATGTGCAGACCGTTGTTCGGGTCGGTCAGCGAAACGCCGTTTCGCAGGCAGCTCAGGGCTGTGTCGCAGTGAAAATCGTAAAGCTCCAAATCGGGAAGTTTCATTTCAGTTACCTTCAGTTGTATCTGTCTTTCAGCCGAGAGGCGAATCGCTCCTGCGGCTCTCCGCCGAAAAACGCGCCGCGGATGTGGTTAATCTTAAACCCGTCTCCGTCCTGCCAAAGCTCGATGACGTCGTAACGCGGAGGGTATTTCGTCTCGTTTTGCGCGATATAGGCGGAGGCGGCAGATACAATTTTCGCCTGCTTTTCTTTTGTGACCGCCGCGCCGGGTCTTTTGAGCGTTCCCGTCCGCCGCAGCTTCACTTCAATTATAGCCGTGGCGTTTTCCGCTTCGCTGTCGGCGACGATGTCAATTTCCCCGCGCCCGAGACGGACATTCCGAGCGGCGATTATATAGCCTTTTGATTCAAGATACGCGCAGGCGGCGTCTTCACCGCGTTTTCCGACGGAGACGGTCGAGCGCTTGTTTTTTCCGGTCATGAAACAGCCTCCCGCAGATTATATGTCGCCTTTCCCGCGCTTTTCAAAATATTTGCGAAAAAACGACGGCCGATGTATCGGGCAGAGACCGTGCTTTTCAATCGCCGCATAATGCGCTTTCGTGCCGTAGCCCTTGTGCTTGGCAAAGCCGTATTCCGGGTATGTCTCGTCATATTCGCGCATCACCCTGTCCCGGCTGACTTTCGCCAGCACCGACGCGGCGGCGATTGACGGAGAAACCGAGTCGCCCCCGACAAGACAGCGTCCAGGGATATCAAAGCCGCGGAAGATATTGCCGTCGACCAACAGATAATCGGGCTGAATTGTCGCTTTGACCTGTTCGACCGCCCGCCGCATCGCAAGCAGCGCGGCGTTGAGTATGTTTAATTCTTCGATCTCTTCAACCGACGCGGAACCTATCCCGAACGCAAGGGCGGAATTGATGATTTCGTCAAACAGCGCCTCTCTTTTCTTTTCGGAAAGTTTCTTTGAGTCGTTGAGACCTTCGGGGACAAGCCCCGGCAGAAGTACAACGGCTCCGGCATAAACGGGGCCGCAGAGAGGTCCTCGACCGGCTTCGTCAACCCCGCAGATTCGGGAGAAGCCCTCAGAAGCAAGCTGTTCTTCAATTTCAAACGTCATTTCGATCATTATCTGTTTCAATCGGCGGTTTCGTTTTCTTCGCCGTCAGCCGATGTTTCCTGATTTTCATCATTTTTGCCGTCGGGACAGCGATCGAGGGTTATCCTGCCTAATTTGCCGGTGCGGAATTCGGTGAGCAGCGTCTTCGCCGCCCGCTCTTCGTCAACTTCGCCGCCCAAAATTAGCATCCCCCGCTTTCTGCCGCAGAGCAGCAGCAATTTCTCGCCGTTAAGCCCGTCCGCTTCGTTCGGAGATACTTTGAATCTGTCTTCAAGCCGCGCGGGATAGTCGCGGGCTAAAATGAGCGCCAGCTCCCTCGCGGCGAGGATATAGTCAAAAACGTCGTCCTTCACCGCACCGGTCACGGCGAGTTTCAGTCCCGCCGACGGGTCTTCGATATTCGGCCAGAGCACTCCCGGCGTGTCAAGCAGGTCAAGCCCCAACTTCGTCGTAACCCACTGCCGTTTCATTGTTACGCCCGGGCGGTTTTCGACCTTGGTTATCTTCTTTCCGGCAAGGCGGTTGGAAAAGCTGGATTTTCCGACATTCGGGATGCCTACCGCCATCGCGCGGTAGGTTCTTTTCATTCCCTTGTCGTCGTCGCGGCTGATTTTCTCCCCGATAAGGCTCCTTATCATCGGAACTATTCGCCCGAAGCCCTCGCCGGTGATGCAGTCGCAGGCAAGACAGCCGACCTTTCGGCCGTCGTCTTTTTCTATGTATCTTATCCATTTCGCGGTTTCGTCGGCGTCCGCGAGCGACGCCTTGTTCAGCAGCACCAGAACCGGCTTGCCGCCGCCTTTAAGCGTCAGCTTCCTCAACTCCGGATTTTCCGAACTCATGGGAATTCTTGCGTCCCTCAGCTCTATGACAACATCGACAACGGCTATGCTCTCTCCGAGCAGCCGCCGCGTCCTCGCCATATGCCCCGGGAACCATTGTACTTTAGGCATTAGAATTATTATTTGCGGGGACTCCGTCCCCGCGCCCCTGCAAGAAAAACTTTTTCAAAAGTTTTTCTTGACTTTTCAAAACTTTTCGGACAAATAACACCTTTTTTGATGTTAATTTCAATAAATTGATTTTACGCAGTAAAATCTACATCAGAAAAAACACAATTAATGACTTTGCTTCGGAACGGCGATGTTTCGCCTTTGGCGAAACTCGCGACTTGCACCGAAAGGTGCAAGTCAGGGGCGAGCGATATATTGCCGAAGGCAATATTTGCGAATAACACGCCTTGCGTGTTATTCGAGACTACCAAACCTGTCGAACGGGAAAATTCTCCAGATACAATGCCCTAAAATAAACCGTGTGTCGACAGGGCCGACGCGGCCGTCGCGGGAATCGGTGCTGTTGTTGCGGTTGTCGCCCATGCACCAGATATAGCCTTCTTCCAGCTTCAGCGGGAAGCTGAAAACCGACCCGCGCATTGCCGTCAGCTCGTCGTAGTTGACATAATCTTCTTTAAGCGGCTTGCCGTCGACATAAACCTGCCATTTGTCGAAATCGATATCGACGGTCTGCCCCGAAACGGCGATAACCCGCTTGACAAAAGGCTCTTCGTAAAGACCGGCGTTCTGGAATACGACGATATCTCCCTGCTTCGGCTCATAAGGCAGGTTTGAAACGATAAGCAGGTCGCGGTTGTGAAGCGTCGGGTACATTGAATTGCCGACAACCGGGCTGTGTCGGAAAAGGAAGGTCATTGCAAGCACGACTAAAGTTATCGCGGTGACGAACATCTCCGCCCAGTCGAACAGCGCGGCGAAGATATCCTGCGGCTTCTCTTCCTTTTTTGGCTTGTCTTCGCTTTCCGGGTCTTTGGTTTCCGACACGGCGTCGGTTTCCGGATCTGTTTCCGATATCTCAGCCGTCTCTTTCACTTCGCCGGCATCGGAAAATGCGCCGCTTCCCTCTGTATCGACAGCGGCGGCGATTTCGTTATGATTTTCGTTCTTTTCTTCGTGATTTTTGTTTTCTTCGTTATTCATTTTTTTATAAAACGTCCGTCATTTCACAAGCAGCTGATATACTGCGGCGCAAAGCCTTTCGTATGAGGCAAGATCAAGCGTCTCCTTCGGCGTATGCGCGCCCGAGACATCGGGGCCTATCGATATAACGTCCATCCCCGGCTTCTTTGAGGCAAGCAGCCCGCATTCAAGCCCCGCGTGGATCTCGATCATGCTGACATCGCCTCCGGTGGCTTTTTTATAAGCCTCCCGATATTCCTCCTGCAGACGGGTGTTGTATACCCGCTTCCAGCCGGGATATCTTGCGCTTTTTTCGATATCCATCGTCAGCACGTGCGCAAGGCGGTCGAGGGCAAGGCTTACGGAGTCGAGCTCCGATTCGTTGGAACTGCGGCTTTCGAAAACAAAGCTTATCTCGCCTTCGCGGTGGTTTGTCGCGGCGATGCCTAAGTTTGTCGAAGTTATGATAAACTCGCCGTCGCGGCGGACAACTCCGTTCGGCGCGAGGGTCAGAAGCGAGATGACTCTGCCGGTGTCCCTCGGCGGCAGCATAGAAAGTTTGCCGGAATAATCGGCATAATCGCCGCGGCGGGACTGCCGTATCTTTTCCGCCTTCAGCCGGAAGCTTTCCGCGTCCGGGTCGCCGTGCGCAAATTCGCCTTTTATAAGCGTCTCAAGCTCAGCTATCCGCCGGATAACGCTTTCTGCGTCAAACGTGGAGATGACGCATTCGGCGGAGCGGGGAATTGCGTTGCCTTTCAGCCCGCCGTTAAGCGAGATTAAGTTAAACGGGCGGTCGGAGTAAAGGTCGTTCAAGACCCTGCCCATAACGCAGAGCGCGTTTTTGTTGCCCGCGCCTATCTCGGTGCCGGAATGGCCGCCCTTAAGCCCGTCAAGGCTTATAAGAACCGGAGTGTTTACCGCCGGAATCGCGTCGTAGAAGAGAATGAGCTTTTCCCGCTCGCCGCCCGCCGAACCGACGACTACCACGCCGTCGCCGCCCGAGTCGATGTTTATAAGCCTGTTTGCCGTCGTAATATCCATGTCAAAGTCGGCGGCTCCGAGCAGTCCTATCTCTTCGTCGGCGGTAAAAAGCGCTTCGACCGGCTTCAGTTCGTCAATCGAATCCATCGCCGCCAGCGCCAGCGCGACTCCGACGCCGTTATCGGCTCCCAAGGTGGTGCCGATGGCGGTAAGTTTGCCGTCTTCCTCGGACAGATAGATGGGATCGCTGTTAAAATCATGCTTCACGCCGGAATCTTTTTCGCAGACCATGTCCATATGCCCCTGCAGCAGGGTGGGATCTTTGTCCGGCGTCTCGTCGCGGCGCATATAAACGTTACCCATGACATCGCGGACGACGAACAGATTGCGGTCGCGTCCCCATTTCTGAAGCCACGCCGAAACCGCCTCGGTATTGCCGGATCCGCGCGGGATTTGGCTCAGCTCCTCGAAAAATCCCCTCGCTTTTATATATAATTTGTTTTGTTCCATAAGAATGACATCCTGTTCCGTAATAATTTTTTTCCTCTTTATTATTATATTATATCGCAAGGAGCCTCATATGTCAAGCAAATAGCTGTAAATGATAGAACGCCGCGAAAATTTTTCGGTTCGGCCGGTTTATTTGGCGAAACGCGCAAAAATATCGCCCGGACGGCCGGCGTCCGAGCGATACGCTTTAGAAATCTTGCGGATTAATCTTTTCTTTTCTTTGCGGAAACCGCTGCGACAACTGCTGCCGCCGCGGCTGTCGCGATGACAATTCCGAATATGTCGGAAGTCTGCGCTGCCGGTTCAGCCGCCTGCGGCGCTGCGGCGGCTTCGGGAGCTGCTTCAACGGCTTCGGGGGCCGCTTCCGGCGCAGCCTCGGGTTCCGGCTCCTCGACTATTACCGGCGCCAGCAGACGCAGATGCGCCCAGCCGCCGAAGTCGTAGTCTCTGGGAACGCCAAGCTGCTCATCCTGTCTAAACCAGCAAAGCTGGCTGAAATCGGCGCCGTCATCGTCGTTGTCGATAGGCACCATCGAAAAGCCGAGTATTGCGTCGGGCTCCGGCGCAAATTCGGGAACTTCTTTCTGGAATACCGACCACGGCACCTCAACCTCGATTGCCCAGCCGTTTGAGGTTTTAAACGCGACCGCCTTCATTTCGTCATAATGGACGGTTTCTCGGCTGCCGTCCGATTCGTTTACAATTCTGACCGCCGTCGCTCCGCCCCAATCGCCGCTGTCGTTTCCGACGATATAGAAGATGTGGTGTCCCCAGCCCTCGGGATTCATCGGGCTGTCGTCATCGGCTACCTGGAGGAAAATCAGGTTGCCGTCCGCGCCGCTCCAGGGAGTTTCGGAGGAACCGTCGAGGATGACGTCGTCGTCGGTGCGGTTTTCATAAATATACAGGCTCTTATCGTCCCAGAGGAAACGGACTTCGGTTGCAAAATCGGCGGTGTTTGACCGGTCGGATTCCCATCCGCCCTGATATATGCCGTATTCGTTTACAACGGGGTCGTCAAGGGTTACGGTAATAACCGGAGCGTGATCCCACTCGCCGGAAGATATCACGCCGTCGATTACCGGCGTTCCCCACGCCGCCTCCCTGACCACCGCGTCCGACCAGTGAGCGCCGCCCCTTACCGACGCGGCGGATAAATTCCCTGCCAATAGCGCGGCTGATAATATTATAACAGCCGCAAGCGCAAGCTTTTTGTTACGCATATCATACCTTTCTGCCTTTATGGCGTCCTGCTGCCTTACGGCAATCTGCTGCCTTGCGGCAATCTGCTGCCTTACGGCAATCTGCTGCCTCGCGGCAGCCTGCTGCTTTACCACAGCCTGCGGTTTTACTTGAAGAAAGCTTGTTTTCGGGTTATTGTTGTATAATTATACCCTTGTTACGATTATAACACTTAAAATACCGTATGTCAAGGTTTGATTTGTATTTTTTCCGCAACTGCTTTTTGTTTACATATAAAACCGGAGGCTGTCTTGCGTTAAAAAACGGCTTCCCATAGCGGAAAGCCGTTTTATCTTGCGAAATATCAGACTGATCGGATAATCAGAACAGGCTGAGGTCAATCTCGTCTAAATTATACCGACTCTTCGGCGAAGGCTCGCGGTTTATCCACTTGCCGTCGGTGAAGTCCGGGATAGCCTGCGGCGCGCCGCCCATCGCTATCGAATTTTCCGAAAGCGGGGTTATAGCCATAAGGCAGGCGCCGTCGTAGGCGTCAAGCGGAGGCGCTTTGCGGTCGCGGATCGATTCGATAAAGGCGCGGAGAACAAGGTAGCTCATGCCACCGCCGTCAATTCCGGAGCCGCGGTACCATGTCCAGAGCGGGTGCTCGTATTCCGGGTCGTCCATGTATTTCGAGAAAGGCTCCCAGGCGTCATGCGTCGGGGAAAGTCCCTCGATGTAAATTGATTTATTCTCTTCCGTCCAGATGCCGCGGGTTCCCTGAACACGGCCGCGGCGGCTGTAAGGATGCGGCAGGGTACAGTCGTGGGTCAGCACTATCGTCTCGCCGTGAGCGCACTTGATGACGGTCGTTACAACGTCGCCCTGAGTTACGGCGCGCTTTGCGTCGGGATGATCGGCGCCTTTTCTCCGGACGATGTATTCATTAAGCCCCCGCGCCTTTGAAGCGGTGGAAGTAAGCGTCAGCATGCGGTTGCCGCGGTTGATGCCGAGATACTTCTGTATCGGTCCAAGCTCGTGCGCGGGATAAAACTCGGCGTTGCGGTACATATAGTTTGTATAGCGATACTGGCGGTTTTCCGACCCGAAAGTCACCTTTTCGCGAAGATCGTGCTGATACGCGCCCTCGGCGTGCACCAACTCTCCGAAAACTCCGTCTTTTATCATGCGCAGAAGGGTCATCTCTTCCCGTCCGTAGCAGCAGTTCTCGAGGAACATGCAGTGATTGCCGGTGCGTTCATAGGCGCGGACAATCTGCCAGCACTCGTCAAGGGATGCGGCTCCGCCGCATTCAACGGCGGCGTATTTGCCGGATTCCATCGCGGCGATTGCGATATAGCCGTGGGTTTCCCAGGAAGTGGCGATTATAACGCCGTCTATGTCGCGGCGCTCAAGCAGACGGCGGTAATCGGTGTAGCCGTCTACCCTGACAGCTCCCCGGTACTTGTCTTCGCACAGCTTGAGGGCGGTTTCGACGCGGTCCTCATAAAGGTCGCAGACGGCGGCGACTTCGACATCGTCCATCATGGTGAGCAGCCGGATATGCCCGCAGCCGTAGCCGGAGGCGCCGATTACCGCCATACGTACTTTTTCTTTCATGCGGGTGACCTCCCGTGTGTTTGTCTTTTTTGACCTACTTAAGATTATATTAAAACTCAGAAAAGACTGAGGTCAATCTCGTCTAAATTATACCGACTCTTCGGCGAAGGCTCGCGGTTAATCCACTTGCCGTCGGTGAAGTCGGGGATAGGCTGAGGCGCGCCGCCCATCGCGATGGAATTTTCCGAAAGCGGGGTTATCGCCATCAGGCAGGCGCCGTCGTAGGCGTCAAGCGGAGGAGCGACGCGGTCGCGCACCGACTCTACATACGCGCGGAGAACCAGATAGTCCATTCCGCCGTGACCGCCCTGAATATTCGAATCTCGGAACCATGTCCAGAGCGGATGCTCGTATTTCGGGTCATTCAGATACTTGGAGAAAGGTTCCCAGGTATCATGTTCCGGCGAAAGTCCCTCGATGTAAATAGACTTGTTGTCTTCAGTCCAGATACCGCGGGTTCCCTGAACGCGGCCGCGCCGGCTGTAAGGATGCGGGGTTGTACAGGAGTGATAAAGAACGATAGTCTCGCCGTGGGCGCACTTGATTACGGTTGTCACAACGTCGCCCTGAGTGACGACGCGCCTTGCGTCCGGGTGATCGGCGCCTTTTTTCTCGACGATATATTCATGCAGCCCCCGCGCCTTTGAAGCGGTGGAAGTAAGCGTCAGCATGCGGTTGCCGCGGTTAATGTTCAGATATTTCTGCATCGGTCCGAGCGCGTGCGCCGGATAAACTTCGCCGTTGCGGTTCATGAAATTTGAAAAGCGGTAGTGGCGGTTTTCCGGACCGAAAGCGATTTCCTCGCGCAGTTCGTGCTGATAACCGCCCTCGACGTGAACGACTTCTCCGAAAATGCCGTCTTTTATCATGCGGAGAACCGTCATTTCCGCGCGGTCATAGCAGCAGTTTTCAAGGAACATACAGTGATTGCCGGTGCGCTCGTATGTGCGGACTATCTGCCAGCACTCGTCTATCGAAGCCGCCCCGCCGCACTCAACGGCGGCGTATTTGCCGGACTCCATCGCGGCGACGGCGAGATAACCGTGAGAATTCCAGGACGAGGCGATGACAACCGCGTCGATGTCGCGGCGCTCAAGCAGCCGGCGATAGTCGGTGTAGGCCTCTACCTTGACGGAACCCTGATATTTGTCGTCGCAAATCTGAAGCGCTCTTGCGGCTCGGTCTTCGTAAAGGTCGCAGACAGCGACGACTTCGACATCGTCCATATTGGTAAGCGCGTGCGTATGCCCGCAGCCCCGGCCGGATGTGCCGATCACCGCCATGCGTACTTTGTCTTTCATATGAAAGTCCTCCTGTGTTCAGGTGTAATATTTTTTGGTTTTAAATCTATGATTTTCAAAAAACTCAAAAAAGGCTGAGGTCAACTTCGTCGAGGCTATACCGACTTTTCGGCGAAGGCTCGCGGTTTATCCACTTGCCGTCGGTGAAATCGGGAATTGCCTGAGGAGCGCCGCCCATCGCGATGGAATTTTCCGAAAGCGGGGTTATCGCCATCAGGCAGGCGCCGTCATAGGCGTCAAGCGGAGGGGCGATGCGTTCTCTGACCGATTCGATAAAGGCGCGGAGAACAAGATAGTCCATTCCGCCGTGCCCGCCGCCCTCGATTTCAGAGCTTCGGAACCATGTCCAGAGCGGATGTTCGTATTTCGGGTCGTCCATGTATTTGGAGAAGGGCTCCCAGGTGTCGTGATTCGGCGAAAGTCCCTCGATATATATCGACTTGTTGTCTTCCGCCCAGATGCCGCGGGTTCCCTGAACGCGGCCGCGCCGGCTGTAAGGATGCGGCAGGGTGCAGTCGTGGGTCAGAACTATCGTCTCACCGTGGGCGCATTTTATGACGGTGGTGACTATGTCGCCTTCGGTGACTTCCATCGCCGCATGCGGATGATCGGCTCCCTTTTCCCGTATGATATACTCGCGAAGCCCGCGCGCCTTCGATGAAGTCGAGGTCAGCGTCAGCATCCGGTTGCCGCGGTTGATATTCAGATATTTCTGTATCGGACCCAACTCGTGCGCCGGATAAAACTCGCCGTTTCGGTTCATGAAGTTTGAGAAGCGGTAGTGGCGGTTTTCCGTGCCGAAAGCGATCCCTTTGCGGATGTCGTGCTGATATCCGCCCTCGGTGTGTACCACTTCGCCGAAAATGCCGTCTTTTATCATGCGAAGAACCGTCATTTCTTCGCGGCCGTAACAGCAGTTTTCGAGGAACATGCAGTGATTGCCGGTCCGCTCGTATGTCCGGACTATCTGCCAGCATTCGTCTATCGAAGCCGCCCCGCCGCATTCGACGGCAGCGTATTTGCCGGATTCCATCGCGGCAACGGCAAGATAGCCGTGAGAATTCCAGGATGATGAGATGATAACGCCGTCTATGTCGCGGCGCTCAAGCATCCGGCGGTAATCGGTGTAGCCGTCGACCTTAACAGTCCCCTGATACTTTTCGTTGCAAATCTTAAGGGCGTTTTCGACGCGGTCTTCATAGAGGTCGCAGACAGCGGCGACTTCTATGTCGTTCATATTGACAAGCAGCTTTAAATGCCCGCAGCCGCGGCCGGATGTGCCGATGACCGCCAGGCGAACTTTATCTTTCATGCGGATGTCCTCCCGTGTTTTTTATCCGTTTTTTTGACTTACTTATAATTATATTAAAACTCAAAATAGGCTGAGATCGATTTCATCGAGATTGTACCGACTTTTCGGGGAAGGCTCGCGGTTTATCCACTTGCCGTCGGTGAAATCGGGAACAGCTTGCGGCGCGCCGCCCATAGCGATTGAGTCTTCCGACAGCTGAGTCACCGCCATCAGGCAGGCGCCGTCATAGGCGTCGAGCGGAGGGGCGACGCGGTCGCGTATCGACTCGATAAAAGCGCGGAGGACGAGATAGTCCATCCCGCCGTGGCCGCCGCCTTCAATCTCGGAGCTGCGGTACCATGTCCAGAGCGGATGCTCGTACTTCGGGTCGTCGAGATATTTTGAAAACGGCTCCCATGTATCATGTGTCGGAGAAAGCCCCTCGATGTAAATCGACTTGTTGTCTTCCGTCCATATTCCGCGGGTGCCCTGAACGCGGCCGCGCCGGCTGTAAGGATGCGGCAGGGTTGAGGAATGGAAAAGCACGATTGTCTCGCCGTGAGCGCACTTGATTACGGTAGTGACGACGTCGCCTTCGGTGACTTCCCGTTTTGCCTCGGGGGAATCGGCGCCTTTTGTCCGAACGACGTATTCATGAAGCCCTCTCGCTTTTGAAGCGGTGGATGTCAGCGTCAGCATCCGGTTGCCGCGGTTTATGTTAAGATACTTCTGCATCGGTCCGAGCGCGTGCGCGGGGTAGAGTTCGGCGTTGCGGTGCATAAAGTATTCATAGCGGAAAGCGCGTCTTTCCCGACCGGTTGCGATGCCGCTGCGAAGCTCGTGCTGATATCCGCCCTCGGTGTGAACCACCTCGCCGAAAACGCCGTCTTTTATCATCCGGAGCAGCGTCATTTCTTCACGGCCGTAGCAGCAGTTTTCAAGGAACATGCAGTGATTGCCGGTGCGCTCGTAGGTACGGACGATCTGCCAGCATTCGTCTATCGAAGCCGCCCCGCCGCACTCGACGGCGGCGTATTTGCCGGATTCCATCGCGGCGACGGCAAGATATCCGTGCGACTCCCAGGACGACGAAATGATAACGCCGTCGATATCGCGGCGCTCGAGCATCCGGCGGTAATCGGTATAGCCGTCGACTTTTACCGTCCCCTGATACCTGTCGTTACAGATTTTAAGGGCGTCTTCGACGCGGTCTTCATACAGGTCGCAGACAGCGGCGACTTCGACGTCGGGCATGCCGACGAGCAGCCATGTATGCCCGCATCCGCGCCCGGCCATGCCGATCATACCGAGACGTATCTTGTCTTTCATTATGATGTCCTCCCGTGGATATTGTTTAAAATTATCCGCCGATATTTGAATAAGCCTCAATCGTCGCCTCGGCGTTTTTATTGAAAGAATCGATCAGCTTCGCCTGCAAAGAGACAAGCTCCGACGCGCCTTTCCTTTGTATGCTCGTACGATATTTCGTATAAATGTCCCAGTTCGAATAGCAGGTCGAATAGTCGAAAACCCGATTTGCGGTAAGGATGTCAAGCATCTCGACGGTGTCTTCGTCGCGGGCTATCTTGCCCTTTAAGGTGGTGTCGTAATAGGCGTCGGTCAGATAGGCGTCGGAATAAACCGCCATCGCTTCGGATACTGCGCCGACAAGCTCAGCCTCCCGCACCGAAGCCGGTATGCACATCGCCTGAGCCGTCGCTTCCATTCCATTGGTGTAATAGCCCTGATTTTCGTCATACATCGGGAAAGGAAGAACTCCGAAATCGGTTTCCATGTTTTCCCGCATCATTATAATTGAACCGAGCTGCATTATATAAAAGAGGCTGTGGTCGGAGAAAAAGCTGTTATATCCCCAGTTGTCGTCGTTTACTATGACGGAAAGATTTTTGTCGTTCAAAAGGTCGCAGACTATGCCGGTCACTTCAATCATCTTTTCCGAGTCAAGGTTCAGCCGGAAGCTGTCTTTGCCGTCGCTGCCGGTTTCCTTGTGAACAAGCTGCTCGCCGGTGCCGCTGACAAGCGAGAGATACTGCCCGATTCCGGTAACAAGCCCGAAGGTGTCCCCTTCGTTACGAACCCCGTCGCCGTTTGTGTCCGCCGCCGCGGCGCGCATCATTTCTCCCATCTTGGCAAGCGTCCACTTTTCGGCTCTTACAAGCTCGTAAGGATTTTCAAGCCCCAAATTGTCAATCAATGTCTTTGAAAAATACATCGCGCTGCAGCCTTCGATACAATGAACGTTTATGTCGCAGCAGACGAAGAAAAGCCGGCCGTTTATGTTGAACGCCTCCGCCGAGTTGGGGTCCCAGAAGCGCGGGTCGAAGCTTATCGAGTCGATCGCGTTGAGCTGACGGAAATAGCCGTTCTGAGCGGTTTTGACCATCGCGTTTATCCGCTCCCAGACCATATCGTAGTCGGCGGAGCCGGCATTGACGGATTTTTCCACCTGCGGCATCGCGTTTGTCGTCTCCTGAGAGGAGATCACGACGTTGTATTTCGATTCGACAAAGCGGTTGCGCTCATAAACGGTGTCGTTGATAATTTCGCCGTCAAGGTCTTCGGCGTCAAGCGAGATAATCCACCAGTTTGAGTTTACATCGCCTAAAATGCGGAACTCATAGCCGCCGAAGTCGTTCGGCGGAAGCGCGTCAAGCGGAGATATCTCCTCCCCTGCAGTCGTTTCGGCTGTGGTCTGAGCGGCAGTTTCGGCAGTATCCGCGGGCTTTTCCCCGCAGGCAAAAACGGAAGCGAAAATCAAAACGGCGACAGCCACGGCAATCAATTTTTTAAGCATGATAAATCCTCTCAAATAAAATCAGATATAAAATTAACAGAACCCTAATATACATTCACTATTATAAACTAATAATTAAGCTTTGTCAAGCAGCTTTCGGCAATTCCCACAAACGGGTTTATGTAATTTTCCCCAGGTTTTTTACAGACCGTTAATAAAAATCAATTCAGCATGTTTATGTTTTATGATATAATCATTTATAAGAATGAAACGACTTGAAAACAGAGATAAATAAATGCTGATAAAAAACGCAAATGTCTATATCGGCGGCGAATTTCGACCCGCTGACATAAGGATAAAAGACGGCGTGATTGCCGAAGTCGGCGAGAATCTTTCAGACGGCGGAGATGTCGTCGACGCCTCCGGGCTTTGTGCCGCGCCGGGGCTTGTCGATATGCACGTCCACCTCCGCGAGCCGGGGCAGACGCACAAAGAAGATATCATGTCCGGCAGCGCGGCCGCAGCCGCGGGCGGATTTACCGCAGTCGCCGCGATGGCGAACACATCCCCGGTAATCGACAGCCCGGAGCTGATAAAAGAGATACTCCGCCGCTCGGAGGGCGCGTCCTGCCGGGTGCTTCCCGTCGCCGCAATTACTCGCGGGCAGATGGGTGAGGAGCTTGTCGACTTCGCCGCCAATATCGCTGCCGGTGCAGCCGCCTTTTCGGACGACGGACACCCGACCCCGCCCGATCTAATGTACAAAGCGATGAAAAAATCGGCGGAAACGGGATTTCTGATAATATCCCACCCTGAGGAGCGCGCGCTTACCGGAAACGGCGTTATAAACGAAGGCGAGACGTCTAAAAAACTCGGCGTCCCCGGCATTCCGGCGCTTGCGGAGGACCTTGCGATTATCCGGGATATCGAGCTTGCCCGCTGCACCGGCGCGCGGCTGCATATAGCGCACATCTCAACCGGACGCGGCGCCGAAGCGGTGTATGAGGCGAAAAGAAAGGGCCTGACGAATATTACCGCCGAAACCTGTCCGCATTATTTCTCGCTTACCGACAAAGCGGTTGAGGAATTCGGCGCAGACGCCAAGATGAGTCCGCCGCTGAGAAGCGAGCGCGACCGTCAGGCGATAATCGCCGCCGTGTCCGCCGGAGTTTTCGACTGCATCTCGACCGACCACGCCCCGCACTCGCCGGAGGAAAAGGCGCGGGGACTTATCGCCGCTCCCAACGGCATCATCGGGCTGCAAACGAGCTTCGCCCTCGGAGTTACCGTCCTTGTCGGCGGGGGAAAACTGACGCTCGAACAGCTTATCCGGCTGATGAGCGTAAATCCCTCAAAGCTGCTCGGACTCCCATGCGGTATTATGCAGGGCAATCCCGCCGACCTCTTTCTGTTTGACCCGCGGGAGAGCTTTGTTTTCACCGAAGATATGATAAAGAGCAAATCCCGCAACTCTCCGTTTTTAGGCAAAACCCTCCGCGGTAAAGTAAAGATGACAATATGCGGCGGGAAAACCACCTATCGCGAAATATAAGATTTAAATCGGCTTTAAAATAAAATACACCGGAGGAACCTTATATGTCCTTTCTCCCCTTAAGCGAGAAAATCGCACGCCTCAAAAACCCGTCCGTAATCGGCCTCGACCCGCTGCCCGAATATCTTCCGCCCGAAATTGCAGCAAAATTCTCCGACGCGGCGGAGGCGATATTTGAGTTCAACAAAGGCATCATCGACGCTGTTGCCGACATCGCCCCGGCGGTAAAGCCGCAGTCGGCGTTTTATGAGCGGCTCGGCGTTCCCGGCGCGGCTCTGTTAAAGAAAACGATAGATTACGCCGCCGAAGCCGGACTTTATGTCATCCTCGACGCCAAGCGCGGCGATATCGGCTCGACGGCCAAGGCCTACGCCGACGCCTATTTAGGTTCCGACGGCTACGGAAAAATCGACTGCCTGACGGTGAACGGCTATCTCGGCTCCGACGGCGTTTTGCCTTTCCTCGACGCGGCGAAAGCCAACGGCAAGGCGATATTCATGCTTGTGAAGACATCCAACCCCTCCTCCGGCGAGTTTCAGGACAGGCTCATTGGCGAAAAGCCGCTCTATCGTTTAGTAGGCGAAGCCGCCGAAAGCTGGGGAGCTGACAGCGTTGACAAAGACGGCTATTCCGCCTGCGGCGCGGTCGTCGGCGCGACATATCCGGCGCAGCTTGCCGAACTTCGAGCAGCGCTCCCGCGTACCTTCTTCCTGATCCCGGGTTACGGCGCTCAAGGCGGCGGAGCTGCCGACGTCGCTCCCGGCTTTGACAAAAACGGCGGCGGAGCTGTGGTAAATTCGTCCAGAGGAATTTTGCTTGCCTACAAAAAACACGGCGGAGATTTCAGGGACGCCGCGAGAGCTGCCGCGATAGAGATGAAAAATGATTTAGTCAGCGTATTACGCTGATTAAATCGAGAGTTTTATCAAAGTTGTCTTATGTTTTATGGTTTGAAAAATCATATAAAAAATTACATATAGAAAGAGGGAAAAATATGAATAACTGTTTTGAAAAAGAATTCGCGCGCTGGGATGAGCTGGTTCCGGAGGATTCGCCCCTTCGCGCCGACATCGAGGAGCTTCGCTCCGACGCCGTAAAACGCGAGTTTTATTTCACATCGCCGCTTGCCTTCGGCACCGCCGGACTTCGCGGCATCATGACCGCCGGCATAAACGCGATGAACGTCTATACCGTCGCGCAGGCGACGAAAGGCTTCGCCGACTACATAAACGAAGCCTCTCCCGACAACCGCAGCTGCGTTATCGGCTACGACAGCCGCATCAACAGCGAGAAATTCGCGAAAGCCGCCGCCGCAGTGATGGCGGCGAACGGCGTTAAAGTCTGGCTCTTTGACGAACTCCGCCCGACGCCGGTGCTTTCGTTTGCCGTCCGCCGCCTCGGTTCCGCCGCCGGCATAAACGTTACCGCCTCGCACAACCCCAAGCAGTACAACGGCTATAAAGCCTACTGGGAAGACGGCGCGCAGCTCGCCCCCGAACAGGCGACAGCCGTCGAAAACTACATCCGCCGCGCCGATCTCTTTTACGCGGCAGAGAGCGTATCCGACTTCGATTCGCTTCTTGCCGAGGGCAAGATTATATATGTCGGTGCCGAGATCGACGAGGAATACCTCGAAAACGTCATCGCGCAGCAGGTCGACAAAACCGCCGTCCGCAAAGCCGCCGACGAGTTAAAAATAGTATATACCCCTCTCCACGGCACCGGCTACCGGCTTATCCCGGAGACGCTTTCCCGCATCGGACTCCGGCACCTAATCAAAGTCGAGGAACAGTTTGTTCTTGACGGCTCTTTCCCGACCGTCGCATTCCCAAACCCCGAATATCCCGACGTATTTAAATTGGGTATTGCCCTCGCCGACGAAAACGGCTCCGACCTCATCATCGCGACCGACCCCGACGCCGACCGCGTCGGAATCATGGCGCGGAACAAAGACGGGAAATTCGTAACCTTCACCGGCAACCAGGTGGGCGCGCTGCTGCTCGAATACATCGCCCGCACCCTCAAAGACCAGGGCAGAATGCCCGACGACGCCTACGCGATCAAGACCATCGTCACGACCGAGCTTGTCTCGGAGATCTGCCGCCGCCACGGCATCACCCTCTACAACGTCCTCACCGGATTCAAATATATAGGTGAAGTCATCAAAAGCTGCGAAGAAAGCGGCAAAGGCACCTTCCTGCTCGGATTTGAAGAGAGCTACGGCTATCTGCGCGGCAGCTACGCCCGCGACAAGGACGCCGTTGTCGCTACCGGCCTTATCGTCGAGATGGCGGCGCATTTCAAGCTCCGCGGCAAAACCCTCTGCGACGCTCTGGACGAGCTTTATGAGGAATACGGCAGCTGGCGGGAAGGCGTCGACAATATCGCGATGGAAGGCATCGACGGCCCTGCCCGCATGGCGTCCGCAATGAACGGTCTCCGCGAAAACCCGCCGAAGCAGCTCTGCGGCCGCAGGGTTAAATATGTCCGCGACTATCAAAAGGGAACTATCCTCGACACCGAATCCGGCGCAACTTCCCCGACCAACTTGCCGCCCTCCAACGTCCTATATTTCGAGACCGACGACCGAAACGTCGTCGTCATCCGACCCAGCGGCACCGAACCGAAAATCAAAATTTACTACCTGATGCACGCCGCCACCTTCCCCGAAGCCGACGCCCTCGTAGCCGAGGCGAAGGGGGAGATGAAGAAATTGATGGGGTAAAATATTTTTCCGGGAGGCTTTTTCGGAAGAAAAGGCCTCCCCTTTGCGCAAGCGCAAGAAAAAGCCCGTTTTTTGAAGACCTTTCGGTAATTTATTAAAATCGGCATTATTAATAAAAAAGATTTCCCTCCCATGGTAAAATGAAAATCACCATGGGAGGGATTTTCTGTCGGCAAAACAAAAAAGGAGCGAATTTCTCCGCTCCGGTGATTGTTTTAAAGCTCGCTCAACGCTTCACTCCGCGTGCTTCGTCCTTGCAATTATGTGATCCTGCAATTCGCGGTGAAGGAAATTGAACTTCTGGCTGAAACCGGATACCCGGACGGCGAGGTTCGGGTAATTCTCCGGGTGCTTCTGCGCGTCGCGGAGGGTGTCGGCGGAGACGATGTTGAACTGCACGTTCGACACTCCGAGTTCGGCGGCGCCGAGCATCAGCCCGACTATGCGGTCGAGGGTGTCGTCCTTGAACAGCTTCGGATCGGCTTCGACTATCGCCGAGGTGGTGCCGGGAGTTTTCTTTGTCGGCAGCTTTGAGAGCGACTTCATAAGCGCGGTCAGCCCTTCTTTGTCGCGTCCCTGCATCGGCGATGCGCTGTATGCGATAATCTCCCCGCAGCGCCGCCCGTCGGGAGTTGCCGCCGTCAGTCTGCCGTGGTCAATCATCCAAAAGAAGGTGAACGGCTGGGCGTGGAAGGAATATCCGGTCCTCTCCGATTCCTCTCTGAGGCAGTCACAGGCGTATTCGGTAAGAGCTGCCGCGATGCCGTCGACGAAATCGCTGTCGTTGCCGAATTTCGGCGCGCGGTTCAGAAACTCAAGCCGCATCCCCTCGTCCGGCCAGTTATTTTTCAGCTGATATAAAAGCTCCTCCATGGCGCAGTATTTTCTGTCATACACCATCGTCTTTATCGCCGCCATCGAGTCGGCAAGGTTGGGAATCCCCATCAGCATTACCTGATAGTAATCGTAAAGCGCGCCCCTCGCATTGAAGTCAACCCCGCGTTCGGTGCAGCCCTCGGTGAGCAGCGATTTCACCGGCTTCGGGTCGTTGACTTCGGAATTCGGCATATAGTTTACCGCGATATTCGCCGTTGCGCGGATGATATGCTTTATCTGCGCCTTGACGGCGTCCATAAGCATATCAAAATTCTCAAACGTCAGCGGATCGCCTGTTTCGGCGCCGGGTCTGAGATTCGGGTCAAACATGCTGTACCCGTCCGCGAGGGCGTATTCAACGGCTTTTAAAAGATTCGAGCGGCTGTTGACCGCATGGGGATTCGATTTGCCGGGAATAACCGTCTCAACGCAGCCTATCTGCGTGTAATCGCAGGCGTCTTCATAAGAAATCCCGGCTGAAACAAGCGCGGGAATCATCACATCGTCGTTGAAGAAGAAGGGGATGCCCTTGCCCACCCTCCCGACGACTTCCAGCGCACGGCGCAAAAAAGCCCTGTCGGTCGAAGCGTCAAACCGCACAGAGAGACAGCGGACGAAGTCAAGCGCTTCGGTGACGTCGAGCATAAGATATGAAAGCTCGTTTACATCGGAGCTGCCGTCCGGCGCGCGTCCGCCGACGCACGACTGCTGCACGTCGTAATCGCGGTAAAGCTTTATCCAGAGACAGCAGAGCAGCTCGAAAGCCTGCTCTTTTGTAAGAACTCCGCTGTCGATATCGCGGCGGTAGTATGGGTAAAGAATTTTGTCAAGCCGTCCGACGGAGTTGGCGTTTATATGGTCCTCCCAGGTGTTGACAATATGGGCAAACCAAATGCTTTGCACCGCCTCGCGGAAGCTGCGCGCTCCGTAAGCCGGAACCCGCATGCAGACTTCGGCTATGTCGTCCCGGCCGATCCGCCGGGCTTCGGCGGCGTAATTTTCACCGAATACGCACCCGGCTTCGCAGATCATTCTAAGCGCTTTATAATAGCTGCCGTCGCCGTTAAGTTCGGCGTACCGGTTGACTTCATCAAGAATCCCGGAAAAGCCTGTTTTCAGCACCTTTTCGTAGCCGATTACCGAGTGATTGGCGGTAATGCTTGAGCTGCCCGCCGAATTTATGGCGGTCATCTCCGCCATCAGCCGACGTTCCTTTTCGGTAAGGCTTTCGGCCGGCGCAAGCCAGGTATAGCCTTTGACTTGATTTTCTGGGTCAAAATACCAATTTATCTGCTCGTCGGAAAAACCGTTCCGACGAAATATCTCTGTATCGCGGTCTTTGTCGCCGGTAAGTCCCGAATGTTCTCCGTCGCCGAAGTTATAGCCGACAATAAGCTCTCCCTCGGCGATGACCGGCGCCGCGTACCGCATAACCGAAGCTGTCGCGGCGGCGCTGAGGGTGATGTTCGAATATAAAGAGGGGTCGAGGTTGACCTTTCCCCATTTGCTCCAGAAGGCGTGCTGCGCGCAGATTTTAGAAGCAAAAGTCTTTTTGTTGACCGCATCGTCCCGCAAAGCTTTGCAGCGCTCGGATAAAACAAACATACCGCACCTCTGTGTTTCTGTGTCTTTTTTATAATTATAACATCGGGGGAAGGGAATGTCAATGATTTTCGAAAAAACGAAGGACGGAGCGAATTTCTCCGCTCCGCAATTAATAATCATATTATACAAAATTTCATACGAATCGATTATCTGCAGATACCCACCGTTATGTTCGGAGTCGTTTTTGCTTCTCCGACGGTTTTCGTTTTCTTATAGGCGTCGCTGATTGTTTCACAAAATTCGCCGACATGGATTTTGCATTTCTCGAATTCATCGGGCGCGGGGTTGCCTTCCCGTAACGAGAACAAAATTTCACTGACATTATCATTGTCAAGAATGTCCGAGAAAAATTTCTGTACGCCCGGCAGCCGGGAACGCGATAAATCTATGCCGACGCCCTCGCCTTTGTCGTTATAAATCACCGGAGCAAACAGATTTTCACTCTGAGACCACCACGGCGATTCGGTCAATTCGTAAATCATGGTCGATTTTTCGGCGACAAATCCGCCGTTTGTTTTGTATTTGCTCATCGCGTAATCGGACAAATTGTAAGACATATTGATGCCGATCCTGTTTTTGTTCGCCGCTTCCCCGATGAAGTATGAAATGTCATCATACATTGCGTCGGACAGGGTGTCCTTAAAATAAATGATTCCGGTTGCCAAAATGCTCATGGCTGTCTCCTTTCGGTTATTTTTAAGATAAGCTGTCGCTTTCTTACAATATTTATAACACAAAGCCGATTATTTGTCAAGCGGTTTTTGTGATTATTTTACATAAAGCTTGTATATTAAACTCACGGCAGGCGGGTTGATATTTATGTGTTTTCGGAACAACATATGAACAAATCTCCCGCCGTCCGAATACTCGGACGGCGGGCTGCCCCGAACACCGCCGGGGTTATTGATTTTCTTCCTTTTTCTGCCTCGCCTGCGCTCTGAGGCGCAGCTCGGTGTTGAGGATGCTCTTTCTGAGACGAATATTCTTCGGCGTAACCTCGATAAGCTCGTCGGGGGCGATGTATTCAATAGCTTCTTCAAGGCTCATCCGTATCGGCGGCGTCAGTATCAGCGCTTCGTCGGCGCCGGTCGAGCGGATCGCCGTCAGGTGCTTTTTCTTGCAGACGTTGATTGGAATATCCCCCTGCTTCGGGTTCTCGCCTACTATCATTCCCTCATAGACCTGCGTCTGGCTGCCGATGAATAAAGCGCCTCTGTCCTGCGCTCCGTAACAGCCGTAAGCGGTCGACTCGCCGTCCTCCGAAGCAACGAGGGAGCCGGTCAGCCGCGTCAAAGATGCGCCGGATTTATACGGCCGATATCCGTCGAAAACCGAGTTCAAAATTCCCTCGCCGCGGGTATCGGTCATAAACTGCGAGCGATAGCCGAAGAATAACCGGGTCGGGATAATATATTCAATGCGGGTGCGGGAGCCGCGGAGCCCCATGGTGATAAGCTCGGCGTGGCGGGCGCCCATCTTTTCCATTACCGAGCCGACGGCTGCTTCCGGAACGTCGATTATAACCTTCTCGACAGGCTCCATTCGAACTCCGTCGACTTCCTGATACAGAACATGCGGCGACGAAACGGCAAGCTCATAGCCTTCCCGACGCATATTTTCGATCAAAATCGCAAGGTGCATCTCGCCGCGTCCGGCGACAAGAAATTCGTCGGTAGTAACCCCGTCGCTGACGCGGAGGGAGACGTCGCGGAGCAGCTCTTTGTAAAGTCGGGCGCGGAGCTGGCGAGAGGTAACGAACTTACCCTCTCTGCCGGCAAACGGGCTGTTATTTACCGAGAAAGTCATCTCAATCGTCGGCTCTCCGATTTTTACAAACGGCAGCGGCGTCGGGGCGAGCGGAGATGTCACCGTGTCGCCGATGGTGATATTTTCGACGCCGGAAAAGCAAACTATGTCGCCGACGGTCGCCGTTTCGACCGGGGCGCGGTTAAGTCCGTCGAACTGGTATATAGAAACTATCTTCGAGCGATAGTTTGTCTCCGAGTCGTGGTAGTTTTTAACGACGATATCTTCGTTTACGCGGACGCCGCCGCGATCGACGCGGCCGATACCGATTCTTCCGACATAGTCGTTGTAATCGATGCTGGAAACGAGCAGCTGAAGTCCGCCGTCCTCATCTCCCTCGGGAGCGGGAATGTGGTTCAGAATTGCGTCGAACAGCGGCTTTAAGTCCTCTCCCGGAAAGTCCGGAGAAAGGGAGGCGGTGCCGGCGCGCCCGGAGCAATAAATGACCGGCGAGTCTATCTGTTCGTCCGTCGCGTCAAGGTCGAGCAGAAGCTCAAGCACTTCGTCTTCAACTTCGCCGAGACGGGCGTCCGGCTTGTCTATCTTATTTATCACGACGATTACGCGGTGGTTGAGCGCCAGCGCCTTTTCAAGCACAAAGCGGGTCTGCGGCATCGGCCCTTCGGCGGCGTCGACAAGGAGCAACACTCCGTCGACCATCTTCATCGACCGCTCGACTTCTCCGCCGAAATCGGCGTGGCCGGGGGTGTCGACGATGTTTATCTTGACGTCGTTGTAATGAACCGCGGTGTTTTTGGCGAGGATGGTAATCCCGCGCTCTCTTTCAAGGTCGTTTGAGTCCATGACCCGCGTTTCGACCTGCTGATTGTCGCGGAAGACGTTGCCCTGCTGGAGCATCTGGTCGACTAAGGTGGTTTTGCCGTGGTCGACGTGGGCTATTATCGCAATATTGCGGAGATCGTTTCTAACCATAAAAATTGTCCTGTAAATTTGTCTCGCTGAAGCGGCAAAACGGCGTCGGATTCGATAATCCGGCGCCGCGGAAATATTAATCAAACAAAAAATATTTTACCATAAAAACGGCTGAAAGTCAATAAATCGCCGTGAATATTAACAATATCACTATATGATTGCCGATTTTTGTTCAGGCGTTTCAGCGGGATTTTCACCCCTCAAACACGATGTTTTTGCAATGCTCGCTTACGCTCAACCCGAATTCATCGCCGGTGAGCCGTTTTCCGTCGACCGTGATGTTTCGAATTTTAATATCCCGACAGCAGTATTCATCGCTGTAACTTGAAAAGCTCGCCCACGGCTTAAGACCGCCGGTCACAGCGATGTTTTCAAAAAGCAAGCCGCGATTTATTCCCCGCCGCTCGCCGCCGGCGGAATATTCGAAATGATACTCGACGACCCCGCAGATGAGCGGCGGCTGATAGCCGGGCGTTATATCGCCGTACGGCTCGTCGTCGCGCTTTTGCAGCCGCGGCGGCGGGATCGTTTCGTCAAGCTCGACGCGGATATTGCGGTAGACCACGTCGTGAACGTCGGCGTAGTCGACGTTGCAGCAGTCGAGCACAGGGCCGCAGACATGGATTATATCGCAGTCGTCGAACAGGATATAGCGTATCTCCTCGGCGCGGGTTTCGGCGCCTATCTCAAGGCTTTTGCCCCAGTCGTTCCAGATGACGCAGTTTTTGACCAGTACGTTTTGGAATACGTCATATGACTCTCCGCCGCGGTACATCGCTTCCCGCACCGCTTTCTCGACGTCGCCCTCGTAATAGCAGTCGAAGCCCTTTATACAAATCGCGTCGTCGAAGGTGCGCAGAAAGCAGTTCTCGATGAAGACATCTTCGCAGTTATGCATGTCGATGCCGTCGGAGTTGTACCGCCAGCAGCCTATAATCTTGACGCCGCGAATCCAAAGCCGGCGGCAGCCGATCGGGCGGATGTTATAAACCAGCGAATCGCGTATCGTTATGCCGTCGATAAGGACGTCCGAGCAGTATTCAAGCTGTATCGTGTGACGGCGAATCGCATTATTGACGGCGGCTTTGTTGTCTTCTTCACTTGCTTCGAAAAGAATCTGTTCTTTGTTGCGGCTGTTGTCGAGTATGCCGCGGCCTAAAATCGAGATTTTTTCGGCGTCTGTTGCCGTAACGCAGGCGTATACAACCGCTCCTGCGTCTAAATAAAGAGTCTCGCCGCTTTTAAGCTCGATATTGCCGACGTCATGCTCGCCGGGGCCGAAATATATGACGTTTTCGGCGGTTTTGTCTGGAATATTCGTTTCCGGCGCGTCGACGAAAAAGTGAAGCGCGTTTTTCCTGCCGTATGGCTCAAGCGTGAAGTAAGCCGGACGGGGCAAGGTAAAGCGAACCTTGCCGTCGGGAGAAAGTTCCGGAGTAATTCCGAGGGAATAGGGGCGCAATACTACCTTTTCAGTCGGTTCGGGCAGAGTAATTTCAAAATTCAGCGGCTCGTCCGCCTCCATCGAGAGGAACTGAATGATTTCGGTCTGATCGAGAGAGCGCTGATGTCCCGGCCAGCGGCGGTTGTACGGCATGGCGGAGACGCGGGCGGTATCGGTATTAACCGTTCTGCCGTTGACTTTAACGGAATAACCGCCCTCCGCCGGATTTGAGACCGGGTAAAATCGTATGCTCATTTTGTGTTCCGTTGGCTATATGTGTGACAATTACCAAGAGTATGCCAATTCAGTATTCCGTCCGCGCAAGCACCGTCTGCTGAAGTCCCGGGGAGAGTCGGTTGAAATATTCCGAATAGCCGCCGATGCGGACTATCAGATTTTCATGCTTTTCGGGATGCGCGATGGCGTCGAGTATCTCCTCGCGGGAGACGCAGGTTATCTGCAGCTGCATTCCGCCGCGCTTAAAGAAAGCTTCAGTCAGCGGGCGGAGATACTCGCTTAGGTGCTCTTTGCGCATACGAAGATTCATAATGGGAGTGCCAAGAACCCGATTCAGCGGCAGAGCCGCGACGCTGTTGAGCAGCGCGGTAGGACCTTTTTTGTCCTTGCCGTGAACTGACCCCAGCGAGTCGCAAAGCGGCGTTCCGGCAGCCCGCCCGTCGGGAGTTGCGCCGACGTGAATCCCGGCGCTTTCATATGTGATAAACTGATTCGACGCGGTGATATACTTGCCGGACGGCCAGCACTCGCGCTGATTGAAGCTTTCGTAAATTCGCCCGGCAAACTCGGCGCCCAAAGTATCGACCCGCTCGTCGTCGTTGCCGAAAGCGGGACACTCGCGGCAGGCGGCGAGGAAAGCGGGGTCTTGCGCGTCGAGCGCCGCCATAAAGCTCTCGGCTGAATATCTGCCGCTTTCGAAAATCAATTCGCGGACGGCGGACAGCGAGTCGATGACGTTTATAAGTCCCGCCACGTTGCTGATGCTCCAATAGTAGCGAGCGCCGCCGGCGTTGAAGTCGAGACGGCGGTCAATGCAGTCGTCGACAAAGAGGGTACGCACCGGCTGAGGGCGGTGCTTGCCGCGGGTCTTGCGGTATTCGGTAACGATATCCAGCGCTTCGGCAATCTGGCGGGCGCATTCGTCGGTGAAGGCGTCGAAATAATCGTCGAAATTGTCGAATTCGGAAAGATGCGCTCGGGTGAATTGATCGTAAATAAGCGCGGTGTTTATCCCGAGGTCTTCCGAGCCGACGTTTGAAATTCCCTCAAGCATCGTCTCGGTGCAGCCGCCGAAGGACAGGCGAATGCGGTCTTCTTCTGGAATTTCCGGGAACTCCCGCATCAGCGCTTCCTGGAAGGCGTTCTCGTTGTAAAGCGCCGGCTGACCGCAGGAAGTCGCCAGAGAGGCGTATACCTCATCCCAGATTTCGTCCGGCATATCCGGCTTAATCCTCAGCTGCAGACTCGGACGGCGGATATAGTGGCTCGCGCGGATGCACTGCAATGTCAGCGCGTTGTAATCGGGCCCCAGCGCCCCCGACCAGCCGCTGTTGCAGTCGATATTTTGGTAGAGTTCGTGAAGCAGATCGACGATGTCTTCGCCGTTATGGAAGCGGATCAGATGCTGATCAAGCCTGCCGATGTCGTCGCAGCCGTCAACATAATATACAAAGTTGTAAAGCACTACCGCTTCATAAAGGGTAGTCGGCGCTCTGTCGGTGTGTTCGAGCGCTTCGATAAGCCCCTCATGAACGTCGTCGCGGCTGCGCAGATGGGAAAGCAGCTTTTCGCGGTAGATATCAATGCCGTCAAGAACCAAAAGCAAAGCGGCGCGGAAGTCGTCGTCGGGAAGCGCTTCAACCCGCGCGCGGTAAGAGCAAAGACCCTCTTTGAGGATTCGGCCGTAATTGATGAAAGAATGGGTATATCCGGCGCCGCCGACGGTATGCGGAGTCGGAAATCCGCTGACTTTGCCGGCTTCATCGACGAGTGCGTTGTAGCACTCATCGTCCACCTTCTCTTTCAGCGCTCTGAGATCGGATGAGAAGGTGTAGGAATAGTTGGGAAAAACAGCAATGGCATTGCCGCCGTATGTCCCGATAACCATGCCGCAGGGATAAAGCCTGCCGCCGCCGTAAGGAGTCGGGTCGGTAAACTCATAATAACGCTTTAATGCGTTTGCATATCTGAATATCGGCTCCCGGTCGGGGAACTCAAAAAGCCCGCCGGCGTAAGGCTCGCCCGCGTCAAAGAACCGCTGTGAAATCGTACTCATAATATTGACCTCCGGTATAAAATTCCGCCGGTTTTCGGCAGAAACCGTCTTTAATATTTTATTCAAATATATTGTAGCACAGTTAAGCCGATATTTCAAGTCAAAAGCGAAAAAAGATGAGAAGTCTTTCTATCCAAAAAAACAATCAAGACTTCCCATCATTTCAGAGATATTATTTGCTAAAATGCGCTCGCGCCGCGAAAGCGGAGTGATATTCGCTATTTGAGTATTAAGTTAATCCCGTCCCGCCCGGGCGGCAGGGCGTCGCCTTTATCGTAAAAATCCTCGTGCGATGCTCGCGCCTCGCGGCTGTCGTAAACTTTCAGCGAAATACGCGCGCCGGTTTTTGCGCCGATGGCGCTTTCGGGAATTTCGACGGTCAGCCTGTTATTTGAGGAAAGGGCAAACGGAACGCGGCAAATTACATTCCCGCCGCCGTCCGAGAGGCAGGAGATACCGTTTTCCGGCTCGATCGGCGAATTTGTCATGTAAGTTTTTTCTCCGACAGTTATGTAAATCCGAAGAAATTCGCCGTCGGTGTCGCGAAGGTCGATGTCATAGGCTGTACGGACGGTCAAGGACAATATCCCGTCTTTGCGGGACACTTCAAGTGCCGTTATAGCGTGCCGCGGCGTGCGGTTTTCATAAATAATCCCGCCGTAACCTTCGTGTCCGCGGGGCATTCCGCCGTCGTGAAAGCCGTTGAATACCTTGGAATCGCCGTCACAAAGCGGCGTCTGCGCGGGATAATCACGCCCCTTTAGCTTTGACGTGTATTCGCAGAGGGTCAGATAATAGTTGTCGGAATAACCGCCGCGCATCATCTCGATATCGCGGCTGTACTCGTAATTGCAGCAATCGACGAACATAATCGGACGGTCGGGGGAACCCGGCCAGCGTCCGGCGATCCATTCATTCCAGCCGGTCACAAGGGTGTAAGGCGCGTCAGCCTCGAGAGCGCGCTCGAATTGCTCAATGAGATTGTAAGGCGTTTTCCAGGCGTCCGGGTCGGGGTCGTTTGCGCCGTTATGGTAAGCGCGGCCCCGGTTCGCGGTTTCGCCGTAGAGCACCGAGTCGCCGAAACGGAGCTGCGGATGCTGCGCCGCCGAGACATTTATGCACTCGGGATTGCCGTCCGAATCGACAAATACCCGCTGAGGACGGGTGAAATCCATCCAGGGCCAGCCTCCGATTTTATCGGTTTCATTCGGCCACTGCGGCAGCTTGATGGTGAAGAAACTGCGTACATCGTCGGAGCACTCCTCCGGGAATGCGATTATCGCCGGTTTGCCGTCGATAATATACCATGTATCCCGACAATACCCCTCGCGATATATGGCGCGATAAATGCGCTCGGCGGTGTCGCCGGACGCGGTGTTGGTATAAAACATGACCTTTGGTATACGGTGGCCATGGTCATGATATTCCTGAAGTACGCGCATTACGAGCTTGGCGTTGTCCTCGTAGATTGCGGCGTTTGTGGTGTCGAAGAAGAGAAAATCGACGCCCGCGTGTATCAGCAGCTTCATATGACGCCGAACCACCCACTCGTCGTTTGATTTGTAGTAGCCGAACAGCGGCTCTCCCCAGTGGTGATATGCGCCGACGCCGCCCCAATATTCCGCCTCCGGATGATATCCGGCGTCGGGATGCTCGGCGGTTATCTTTGATATGTCATAAAGGTCGGTCCCGTGTTCGCCGAGCCAGAGAAAATAGAAAAGTCCGACTTGATTTTCACTTTTCATCGCGCTAACTCATCAGAATGTTGTGATTATATGTCGAGGAAGGCGGCGACCGTCTTGTCGATGGCGGCCTGGAGAGAGCTGAGTTTGGATTCGACTTTTGAGGCGATCGCGTCGCCTTTATAAATAGCCGTGCCTACGATTGACTCGATGCCCGCCCAGGAGAATATATTGGCGTTGTCCATAGATACCGAATCGAGTATCAGGTCGAGCATTTTCACCGACTCTTCGTCGCGGACGAACTTATCCGTCAGCGCAACCTCGTAATACGCGGGGGTGAGATTGTTAGCCGAATCGGCAGCCATCGCTTCAATCACAAAGGCGACTTTTTCAGCTTCGTTATTTGTCACCGGTATCGAAACCACGTTTACGCACCAGCCGTCGGCGTAGCAGTGGTAGGACTCCTGGTTCTCGTCGTATTTGGGCGGGGGAATAATTCCGATGTCGACTTCGCAGCCGCGCATCGTTTCGATGTGAGCCAGCACCTCGGGCGCGAAGAGGACGCGTCCCTCCTGGAAATAATAAAGGTTATCCGGATGGGCTGCGGTGATTTTTGTTTCCCCGCTGCAGGATATGGCGGCTGAACCGGCTATCTTCTCGGAAATTCCGGTCATGACGGCCAGAGCGCGTTCGCTTGCGCAGGCGATGTAGGGTATGTCGTTTTCGTCTTTGGCGGTGAGCAGTTCGCCTGATGCGAAGTAGAGAACCGAGCCTAAAGTGGTTTGAGCCATTGTGCCGAAGCGGTCATGCTCGCGGGTAATTTGATTGTCGCCGTTGATATCGCCGCCGACGGCCTCGTTGTGCGCCATATATTTCTCAATCGTCCAGACGCCGTCAAAAATCAGGTCGTAAGGGCTTTCAAGACCGAACTCCTCCACCATGTTCTTGTTGAAGAAGAAGACGCGGGTGCCTTTATTGTCAACGATGAATATATCTCCGGCAGCGTAGTAGTTTTTGAAGCCGATGCTCAGCGAATTGTTCATCATCTTCGACCACCAGGGCTGTTCGAGATCAATGTGCTCAACGGCGTTAAGGTCGTAGAGCATGCCTCCGACGGCGATGGCGCCCGAGTCATAAACGTTACAGACTATCGCGTCAAAGCTGTCGTCGCCGGCGGTGATGAAAGTCTTCAGCTGCGAAGCCACCTGGGTGTCGTCGCTCTTGATTACCGTTAGGTTCACGTTGTAGGTTTCCTCGATGTAGTTGGTGCGTTCCAGAATTGCGTCGTTTACCAGATCGCCGTCGGCTTCTTCGGCGATGATGTCGATCGCCGACCAGACGCCGTCATATATGCGTCCGTAGAAAGTTATCGTCTCGCCGCCGAAATCGCGGTCGGGCAGGTTTGCCGAGACGCGGGTGATTTCGGTGATTTCGGCCTGTGCTTGCGTTTCGGCAGCGCCGGTGACCGGAGCGTTGTTGTCGGCTCCGCCGCCGCAGGAGGCGAGCAGCGCCGCCGTTATCATAATAACCGCCGCTAAAAGCGAAGCTGCGCGCAGTTTCGTAAATTTCATGGTTTTTCTCCGTGATTAATATTATTTTGACTTAATTATTATAACATTTTCCGGCGCGAATATCAAGCCTTGCTTTCTAAAATCAATTCAGCGGAAAGCAGCCGGTTTGCGATATCCCGCTTCTGCGCGTCTGTCTGGAAGGATTGGTTTTTATCATCGGTTCGTATGCGGTCATCCGTCATACCTCTCGCTTACGCATTCCGTCACGGTATAGTTATATAAGGCTTTAAGCCCGAAGTCAAATATCACAAATTCACTATATAATATTATCGTTTTTTTAATATGATTTTACCGAGACGTATATAATCATTTTCACCAAAGTTTGATTTTAAATTTAACTTTTTATGTGTATGTCATACATAGGGACTTGAATTTTTCGCAAAAATGTAGTATGATATTCAGCGGAGGTGATAAGAATGAAAAACTCTTTTCCATAGCTATACGGCTTGAATACCGCCGCTATAAATCTATATCAAAAAATCAAACAAAGGAGGATTTAGTATGACGGATGAAGGCAGATATTCAAACAGTACTTTTGACATAATATCGAGAACCGCATATCTTATCGGAGTTCCGAAGCGGATATTTGAAAACGAATTTGAACCGCCGAAAATTGAAATCTACGAGGAATTAAGCGGAGAAAAGAACGCAAGAATAATAAGAAACCTTTGTATGCTCCGGACGGCGATAGAAAAGAATTTTAAATACATAAACGAAGCCATGCGCTTCGATTTCCGGGATATTACCACCCTCGGCGAGTACCTTCCGACCGAATGTTTCAAAGAACTTGCCGAAGACGGCGTCCGACTCACCCTGAGAGCCGGAGCGAAGTTATACGAATATGTGACAGAGATCAACAAAAACATTTCAGACAGAATCAACAACTGCAAAAACCTATATCCGATTTGGATAAACTGGGACTATATCCGCGACCTTTTTATAATGCCGGACGGCCTTACGATGCAGGGAACGCAGAAAGCGGCGGACAAATATTACGCGAACCAAAATTATTATCCCTATCAGGTATACTTTAATTGGAACGAACCCGCCGACTGCGGAAATATACTTTATAACGACAAAAAATTCGTCTGGCTGCTTTATTCCTGGCATAACGACAAATTCACCGATTACAGCCGCGTTTCCGACGTCGGTTCCTACACCAAAAACAACATTTACGACTTAATAAACGCAAGCGCGAAGACGGTTTTCGTCGTCGACTGCGAAAACTCCGACCCATATAAACTCTGCGCGTCGCTTACCAATCTCGACCAGGAAATAATGCAGAAAGTCAGCCGGATAATCCTGTTCGACGACGTTCACGCCGCCACCGCGTGGAGCATCCTCGAAAGCTACACCGATATTCCGGTCGAGTATATGATGATCGAGCGGCTCAAGTCGAACAAATCGCTTGTCGATATCAAGCTGACCGCGAGAGCCTGCGAGGAGTTTTACAAAAACAACGTCGACTCTTTCGTTATCGTATCAAGCGACTCCGACTATTGGGGGCTTATCTCGTCGCTTCCCGACGCGAAATTTCTCGTCATGGCGGAGCACGAAAAATGCGGACCGGATATCCGCCAGGCCCTCTCGGAAAAAGGGATATTCTACTGCTTCATCGACGACTTTTATTCCGGCAACAGCCAGGATATCAAACTTACGGCGCTGATGAAAGAAATGTATAGGTATCTTGACGAAAACCTCCGTCTTAACGTAAACGTAATGCTGAACACGGCGATGACAAACACGAGAATCGAGATGTCCCCGTCGGAAAGACAGCAGTTTTACGACAAATACATCCGAAACATGACGCTGCATATCGATGACGAAGGATATATATCGGTAGAGCTAGGCAGAAAATGAATAACCTGCGTTCAGCGGGTTATTCTGCGCCGTTTTGAAGTTTAGTCATTTTTGATATTATTTCGAAGAAAGAAACCCCCGCCGTCAGTCGGTTTGACAAACGGCGGGGGTTGTTGACTTAAAATGCTGAATTAATTGGTTTTGGTTCCGGATTTTAATCCCTTATTCAGGTCATCGACCTTTTTTCTCGTGGCTGCGTACTGAGCCAGCCAGATTACGGCGTAGATGACGACGAAAATACCGATGTAGCTGAGCACTCCGAAGACAGAGCGGTGCATCCAGCGCATTAAATATGCGACCGGCAGGGTTGCCCCGACGACTACAACGAAGTGTACCGCAGTCTGCTTCAGTATGCTCCAGTCTTCAATCAGCCAGATCGCGGTTGACCCGCCGAATACGGCGCCGTAAACAAGCGAAACTACCGCCTGAACCGCGACTGCGTTAAGCTCGCCGCCGAGCGCTTCGGCAAGCGCCGGCACGACCGGATAGAAATTGCCGTCGCCTATGAAAAACGAGATGAACAGCGGGATAAGATAGGTTATCGAAAGGCCTATCGGCGCGCCCAGAAGCGCAAAGTTTACAAATTTCTTTTTCATGTTGATTCCTCCTTAAATTCCTAAAACTTTCTTGATTTTTGATACGTAACGTCTTGATACATAAGCGGCATCGCCGTTTTTAAGCATAACCATAATAGTTCCGGCAAGGCTTAAATCAAAGCTTTCCGCCTGATTCAGATTGATTATCTCGGAATTTGATATCCGGACAAATCCTTCCCCGTTGCTGCAAAGCCGCCCTTCAAGTTCATACAGCCGCAGCCGCAGGATAAATTCCCTGCCTTTTGTCTGTGCGTATACCTTTCCGCCCGATGAGTAGACCCTGATTATCTCTTTTGTCGGCAGCAGCACCGCCCTGTCTTCGGAAAATCCCGCGATGAATCCCGGAGCGCCTTCGTATGAGGCGGTTTCGTCGACCGGCGGTCCGGTATCTGTTTCCCCGATAAGCCGCGTTATCCGCTCGACTTCCTCGGTTATCCTGTCGGTGAAGATTACCAAACGCGGTTCCTTCGCCGTCTCGTCGATTTTGATTTCAATCTTCATGCGTTTACCCCCTTTCATTGACATTTTAAGCAATGATGTTTGTTCTTTCGTTGATTATATTATATCTTTTTTCCGGTTTTGTTTCAAGCGATTTTCGATAGGTGGTCGTTTTTGAGGCATAACCGGCAAATTTGCTTTCCCCCGCGTTTTTTTGAATCGGCGGCTTGGCTGCGCCGGTCTTTCGCTTTGTTGTGTATATTATATCGTCTTTCCGGTTTCGTTTCAAGCGTTTTGCGATAGGCGGTCGTTTTTGAGGCATAACCGGCAAATTTGCTTTCCCCCGCGTTTTTTTGAATCGGCGGCTTGGCTTGCGCCGGCCTTTCTCTTTGTTGTGTATATTATATCGTCTTTCCGGTTTTGTTTCAAGCGTTTTTCGATAGGCGGTTGTTTTCGGGGGATAGTCGGCGCAAAATACCGGTTTTCTCAATTAATTCAATTAATTGGTTTTGCTTCGCAAAACTATTGACATTTTTTTCTTCAAACTGTATAATATATAAAAAAGAGATAGGGAGAAACGCCATGGAATTCAAAGTCGTTCAAAAGGAAATTAAACTTCAGTCCCGCGGGTGGATGCCGACTTTTCACTGCATCACCCCGGACGTGCGAAAGATAGCCGAGGAGTCGGGGATAAAAAACGGCACCTGCGCCGTCGTGTCGCATCACACCACCTGTTCCGTCATGATTCAGGAAGCCAGCCACGATATAAACAGCTTCGACCTCGAGTATCTGCAGATGGACTTGCTTGAAATCATGCGCAAAATAGCCCCCGACTACACGGAAGAAGGGCAGTATCACCATCCGGGACCGGTTCACCTGCAGTTCGGCCGCTATGTGAATGAGCCGGGAGATTTTACCTCGATGAACACCGACGGCCATCTCCGCTCCGTCTTCTTGGGCCGCTCCGAGACAATTACCGTCATTGACGGCAAGCTGGATTTAGGTGAGTTCGCGCATATCTTCTTCATCGACTGGGACCGCGTCCGCGCCCGCCCGCGCAAAGCGCTTGTGACGGTAATGGGCACCACCGAAGATATCGGCTCAAGGGAATACAACGGCGGCGAAGTGGTGAATACACTTCGGAAATATACCGACGAGGAAAAGGCGTATATGCCGGAGTTTGATTTGCAGCTTAAGGACAGGATGAAGTAAGGGACGCGGCGGGAATTGGAGATTGATTAGGAATTGAAGAAAAAAAGAAAGCCTCCCGCGGCGGGGGGCTTTTTTGGGTGGGGGAGACAGGGAATAAAGAGTGTTAATCAAATGTTATATTTCCCGCTCTATTTTTTCTTGGAGATATTTTAATTTATGCTCTAAATCATCAAATAGTGTTGATTCATTTATTTGCAGATAATCTAATTCTTTTAGAATATTCCGTTTTGATTCTTGGGGAATTTTAAGTTTGTAGTTTCTATAACCAATTTTAATGTCATTATATTCTTCATATTCATCATCTCCACTATTTGATTTGTTTAGTTTAAAGAAAGGAAATGGAGTAAATGAGTAAGATTTATCTTTATTACTGCCCCATTTTTCTACTTGCATATCAGGCAAATAAAAAGCTCCTTGCTGAGCAATTAATCTGGGATTGTTTCTTTTTGGTGTTACTGCTGTTCCCGGAATAAATAACTTATCAATTAGATTATTTATTTCATCTGATTTGTTTATTTCGTCTTCTATAGTGTTTTTAGAATTACAAATTTCACTAGATATTATTTTGATACGATTTAAAATCTCTATAATAGTATTTTCGAAATAAAAAAAATCATAAGGTATCTTCTCAAAATAGGTTATAACATTGTATGCACTCATTACAAAAGATGATGCATCAAAAATATATTCCATCATACTTTCTACATAATTACTATGTGGGAAATATGAATTTGCATTGTCAAAAATATATAGAGCCCCATCCTTGCTTTCCTTGTCATTCTTCCCATTATTTTCATTGCAAGCAAAGTATAGTGCCACCAGTGGGTTTTCTGTCAAGTCTAACAGTCTTGTTTTCATTCCATAATGCTGCAATTTAACTAAAATCGAGAATTTATCTAAACCCTCAAATTCTTCCGGAAACATATTCATCGATTCTAAAATAAGAGATTCTTCTTTAATAAAAGTATTATCCCTGTATAAAGAAGGAATTAATGTCCATTTATAGTTTGACTGTCCTCTAAAATATCTTCTTATTTTTGATTCTGAATTTCGCGGGAATATTTTTCCTAATCTTTTTATAGATTCTATAACTTCTATAACATCACTAACAGAATTAATCTCACATTTAATGTTATCCATATCTACCACCTATCCCAAACATTCACCTTTTAAAATACAGCGACTAAATTCTGGCTGCTATTCCGAGCAACCCCCACCCGCCAAAAACCCAAGAAAACAGTTGTCACCCGTTTCCTCGACAACTGTTTTCTCATCTGGTGCGGGCAACAGGGATCGAACCTGCATATCTTCGATACAAGATCCTAAATCTTGCGCGTCTGCCAATTCCGCCATGCCCGCGTGCGATAATTATATCACAAAACGCGGGCGGTGTCAAGAATTATCGACTTAAACCCAGCCCTTGTCGGAGAAATCGTGTTCGCGCAGGCGGGCGTATTCTTCGTCGGTTATCTGGATGACCGTGCCGTGCTTGTAGCCGTAGGGAAAGCTGAACCGGCCGGGTTTTGCCGGCTCAAATACGCCGGTTTCGATGTCGCCGACAAACGCCCGATACCCCTGCGCCGGGCCGGGGCGGCCGTAGTAGTCAAGGAAGAGGACGAATTCGCCGTCGGACGCGCCATTCGGGAAAAATCCGGTCGGCCCTTCGTAGAGGTTGTATTCGATCTTCTCCATCGACAAGTCAAAGGCGGGTATCGGCTCGAAAGATCCCGTCGGGGAATCGCCGCGCAGCAGCCGCGGGCGGGACGGCCTGCCGGCATCGGCGGATTTTAAGAAGAGGTAATATCCGCCTTTATACTCAAACATCGCCGAGTCGATTATGTCGCAGGAGGGGTCCCGGTAAAGCGGTTTCGGGTCGGAAAAACTTACAAAATCGCTCGTCGTGACGTAATATATCGCCTTGCTGCCCCAGCCGTTGTCGACGTTCGACGCCGAGAAATGCACTATGTATCCGCCATCCGGCAGCCGGTTTATATCCGGCGCCCAGACGCAGCCGAAGCCCTCCGGCGCTACTTCGACGAGGGTCTGCTTCGAGAAATTTACAAGGTCGGGGGTCGTCCATTTGGAAAGGCAGCGGGAGCCGCGGCGGGAAAGGGTCTGCCAGAGATTTTCGCCGCCCCTGTCTCCGCGTATGTGGTAGGAAAGGCTGAGGTCGGTCGAGAGGATGACAAATCCGTCGTCCGTCCGGATTCCGGCGTGGTCGCGGGTGCCGAGGCGTCCCCTATAGCTCCAGAGCAGCGGCGCGCCGCCGTTGAGGCTCTCCCAGCGAAAGCCGTCGGGGGAGACGCCGAAATAGACCTGTTCGCCGTCCGGCGTCGATTTTTCGCGAAAATGAAGAAATAGATACGGCATTGTTTTCACCTGTCCTTTTTATTTCGGGTGAGATTTTTGTTTTAGGGAGAACGGTCAATTTGCATAGAATTCGTTTATCTTGTCGATCTGTTTCTGAATTTTGGAGGTGTTTTTCTCGATATAAGAGGTCAGGTCGATGTTGGTCGTCCGCTTCTGCCACATCTCCTCGTGCGCCATCTGGAAGCCGAAACCGGTATAGAGATAGGCTGCGGAGAGGAGCCGGTTGCGGTAGATTATATCGAGCATCTCCGAGGAATCCTTGTCGTTCGCGTAGCGTATCTTTAAAGCGATATCCTTATAAGCGGGCTGAACGGTGCGGTAGCCTTCCGCCGACATCGCCTCAATCACAACGCCCAGCCGCTCAAGCGCCTCCGGGGAGTTGTCATATGCGGAGGTGAGCGGGATGCAGATCGGGTTGTCGACGCAGCCGGAGACATAGTCGCCCTGGATTTCGTCAAGCATCGGCATCGGAACGATTCCGTAAGGCACTTCTGTCTTCTGAGAAGCGAAGACGAGCCGGCCGACCGAGTTTAAAGCAAAGAGGGCGTTTCCGTTGGCGAACATGGTAAGCGAGGAATCCGGCTCGAAATATCCGGCGTGGTTTTTGTTGTAATAAACCCCTTGAGAGCCGCCGAAGAACCAGTCGCAGGATTTCTGAACGGCGTCATATAAGCGGTCGTCGATATTGATTACATATTCGGCGCCGTCCTTTGAGTGGGTGAAGGTCTCGATATTGAAGCTTTCGAGGAAGCAGTAGCAGGAGCCGGTCAGCGCAAATCCGTAGCGGTCGTTTAAAGTCCGCTCGCTGTCGCCGTCAAGGTCTTCGTAAACGTCCTTTGTCATCGCGACGAGGTCGTCGAGGAACCACAGCCTCGCCCGGACCTTGTCGAAAGGCTTTTCGATGCCGAGGCTTTCCATTAATCCTAAATTCGCAAACAGCACGCGGGTGCTGTAAAGGCCGTAATAGGACATATCGTTTGCGATGAAATAGAGCTTGTTGTTCAGCGTCAGCGAGTCGGTCGTGTGATGCGGCCACCAGGGCTGCTCAAAGTCGATGAAAGGCAGGCTGTGAACGTTGAGGAAAATCCCCTGCAGCGCGGCCGTCGCGGAGGTGCAGTCGTGCATCGTGATGACGTCGGCGATATAGTCGCCGGCAAAAACCGAGCTTTTCACCGCCGTCGCGATGCCGTTCATGTTGTCGCCTTCGATTTTCGCCCAGTCGAGGGATATATTGAAGCGCTCGGAAACGGCGAGGTTGGCTTTGTATACGGCGTCGTTTACCGTCTCGCCGTTCATCTCTTCGGCGTAGATATAGCGTATCCAGTCGGGGTCTTTCGTCGTCGCGCCGATTTTGAAATTGTAGCCGCCGAAATCCCGATCCGGCAGGTTGTCGGGGACAAAGGTCTCCGCCGCCGTCGTTTCGGCGGTCTCCGCCGCGTTCATATCGGGAGCCGTTGTGTCGGCGGAAGGAGCGTCGCCCGAACTTCCGCAGGCAAAGAGAGACGCCGCGATAAATGCGGCAAGGAGCGCTGATGACAGTCTTATTAGCTTGTGTTTCATAACTTTTTACCTTTTTTAATGATTTATGTCAAAGATTTACAAAAAACATTATACCTCACAAAAGCGCCTTTGTCAATATATTCAACCGTAACCCCTGAATTAAAAAACAGCTTGTTTTTATGCAATATTATTAATATCGGGTTCAACATTTTCCCGCCCGCTCGGTGTATAATATCGGCGGGAAGAGAAATAAACGGATGATGAATCGCGAAAGGAAAAATATAATGTACCACACCGCAAAACCGACGGAAAAATTACTTGAGTGGCAGGATATGGAGCTGGGAGTGCTGATTCACTACCTCATCGACATCTACAAGCCCGACTGCCATCCGAAACACAGCGTAATCGCGGAGGAGATACCTCCGTCGTCGATAAATCCCTCCCGCCTCGACCCGGAACAGTGGGTTGTCTGTGCGAAGGAAGCCGGCGCGAAATATGCGATTTTAGTCGCAAAGCACTGCACCGGATTTGCCCTCTGGCCTACGGCGGAGAATGAATTTTCCTGCAAATATATGCCCTGGAAGGACGGCAAGGGCGACGTCGTCGGCGAATTCATCGCCGCCTGCAAAAAACACGGCCTTGCCCCCGGGCTTTATTACAGCACCGGCTGCAACGGCTTTTACGGCATAAACGACGGAGAGCGGCAGGACTATAAAAGCGAAAAATATCAGGCGTATGTCGGCGTCGTCGAGCGGCAGCTCACCGAGCTGTGGTCAAATTACGGTGAGCTGTTTGAGATATGGTTCGACGGCGGCACGATTCCGGAGGAATTAGGCGGTCCCGCGATACCGGCGCTGCTCAAGAAATATCAGCCGCAGGCGGTCTGCTTTCAGGGGCCGGAGGAGTGGGAGAACAACACCCGCTGGGTCGGCAACGAAGACGGCGACGTCCCCTTCGACTGCTGGGCGGCGACGGGACCCGGCGGCAACAGCTTCGACGGCACCGAAAAGAACGAAAAGACAGGCGTCGGCAACCCGAACGGCATCTTCTACCGTCCGGCGGAAACAGATATGCCGAACCGCAAAAACAGCGCTTTCGGCGGCGGCTGGGGCTGGCAGCCGGGGGAGGCGCATCTGGCGTTTACCCCCGAATACCTGCTTGACCGCTATATTAAATCGGTCGGCCGCAACACAAACCTGCTGCTCGGCATGGCGATATCAAAAGAAGGCGATTTTGAAGACGAGGAGCAGTTCAGGGAGTTCGGCCGCCTGTTAAAACAGACTTTCGGAAAGCCGCTTTATCTCTGCGAAAATCCGGAGCTGCGGGACGGTAAAATCTACATTCCGGCAGTCGCCGGCGGGAAGTATCTGGTATTGCGCGAAGATATCCGCGAGGGACAGCGGATTCGCGGTTACAGCCTTACGCAAGGCGATAAAACCGTCTTTTCGGCGAAAAGCCTCGGCAATAAGCGGATTATTCCGATTGACCGGGAGGGCGGGGCGACGCTTGCGATAACCGAAAGCGACGGCAGACCTGCGCTTCGGGAGATAGCGGTTTACTGATTAGTTATACCATGCCTTGAAAAAGACGCCCGATGTGTTTTATTTCGGCTAATCTGCATAAATATACAATAACATGGATGTTTCTTACATAATCGGCAATCAGAAATTCAATTACCGTGTCTGCGCGATAATGATTGACAACGGCAGGGTTCTTGCAATGCGCGACGAGCGCTCGCCTTATTATTATCTTCCCGGCGGGCGGGTGATGATGGGGGAAACCGCCGAACGCGCGGTCATTCGGGAAGTCAGGGAAGAACTCGGCGCAGCTCCCGAAATCGTCCGTCCGCTCTGGCTGAATCAGGCGTTTTTCAGCGAAGACGTCGATAAGCTCAGCTACCACGAATTGTGCGTATATTTTCTTATCGACATATCGCACACCGGCATTATCGAAAAAGGCGGCAGTTTTTCCCTTTCCGAGGGCGGGCGAACCAACCGCTTTGAATGGCTGCCGTTCGAGCGGCTGGAAGACGAATATTTCTACCCGATATTCCTAAAAAAAGCGATTTTCGACCTGCCGGAGGAGTTTACGCTTATAACCGAATACGAATAAGCCGTTTCCGCTTATCCGGCGAAGAATCGAGGCGCTTTGCGGCACAAGAGCTTTAAAAAAAATATATAAAACGAAAGGATATGACATGAATTTCAGACAGGTTCATCTCGATTTCCACACGAGCGAAAAAATTCCCGGCATCGGCTCCGAGTTTTCAAAGGAGCAGTTTCAGAAGGCTTTGAAGCTGGGCCATGTGAACTCAATCACCGTATTCGCAAAATGCCATCACGGCTGGGCTTATCATCCGTCGGAGGCGAATGAGCGCCACCCGAACTTAGATTTCGACCTTCTGGGCGCGCAGATTGAAGCGGCGCACGAGATAGGCGTAAAGACGCCGGTATACATCTCCGCCGGACTTGACGAGAAGCTGACCCGCCGCCATCCGGAATGGCTCCGCCGCGGCCGCGACGACCGCATCAGCTGGGAATCCGCCTGCTACCACGAATTCTGCATGAACACCCCCTATCTCGATTATCTGATAAAACAGGTCGAAGAAGTCGTCGCAAACTACGACTGCGACGGAATTTTCCTCGACATCGTCGGCGTCCGCGTCTGCTTCTGCCAGCACTGCGTAAAGACGCTGCTCGACGAAGGCAAGGACCCGTATGACGAGGCAAATGCCGCCGAACTCGGCGAGAGAGTCTACGCCGAATACTGCCGCCGGGTACGCGCCGCCGTCGACGTAATTAAGCCGGGACTTCCGGTATTCCAGAACTCCGGGCATATCCGCCGCGGCCGCCGCGATTTAGCCGACGTCGACACCCATCTTGAGCTTGAATCGCTGCCTACCGGCGGCTGGGGATACGACCACTTCCCGCTTTCCGCCGCGTACAGCCGGACGCTGGGCAAACAGTTCCTCGGCATGACCGGCAAATTCCACACCACCTGGGGTGAATTCGGCGGATTCAAGCACCCCAACGCCCTGCGCTATGAAGAGGCGCTATGCACCGCCTTCGGCGCGAAATGCTCCATCGGCGACCAGCTCCACCCGAACGGCCGCTTCGACGAAGCGACATACGCGCTTATCGGCGCCGCTTACAGCGAAATCGAGGAGCGGGAGCCGTGGCTCGACAATGTCGAATCGGTAGCGGAAATCGCCGTGCTTTCCGAAGAAGCCGTTTATAACTACTACGGCTCGTCGAAGGTGCTTCACTCGAGCGGAGCCGACGGCGACACCGGAGCGGTACGCGCGCTGCTTGAAGGCAAATACCTCTTTGACGTCATCGACGCCGAAGAACCGCTCGATAAATACAAGCTGCTGCTGCTCCCCGACCATATCCGGCTCGACGAAAAGCTGACAAAGAAGATTAAGGCGTTCTCCGCCGCCGGCGGCAAGGTGCTGGCGACCGGCGAGAGCGGACTTGATTTCGATGACAATTTCGTCCTTGATTTAGGCTGCGAGATGAAGGGCAAATCCGAATTCCGCCCCGTCTATTTCCGCCCGAAATTTGAGCTCGGCGCGCTGCCGGGTTCCGCTTTCGTAATCTATGAGCAGGCTTACGACATCGAAGCGAAGCCCGGAGCGGAAGTAACAATCGAGCGGGAAAATCCCTATTTCAACCGCACGACATTCGCATTCTCATCTCATCAGCACACGCCGAACGACCCGTCCGCCCGCTTCCCCGCCGCAACGACAGGCGCCGACGGCGGATATATCTCCTCCGAGCTTTTCTCCGAATACGCCCGCAAAGGCAGCCTTATCGCAAAGCTGCTGCTGCACGGCATGATCGACCGGCTGCTCGGCGAAAAGACGATAATCTCCAACCTTCCGGCGCAGTCGGTGGCGACGCTGATGGATCAGCCCGCCGAGAGCCGCCTTGTCTGCCACCTGCTGTACGCCTCCCCGGTTCGCCGCGGCAGCGGGATTGAAGTTATCGAAGACATCGTCCCGCTTTACGGCGTCTGCGTTTCGGTGAAGACCGACAGGACGCCGAAGAAAGTCTATCTCGCCCCCGAGATGACGGACTTGCCGTTTGAATACAGGGACGGCCGGGTCAGCTTCGGGATAGAAAAGCTGAGTATGCGGCAGATAGTCGTGATTGATTACTGATAAATTTCCGCAGGACAGAGACGCCCTCCGGACGCGCAATGCGTCCGGAGGGTTTTTTGATGAAAATATTGCAAAATCAGACGAAAACATTACATTTTGTTACGCAAAACTATTGCAAAGCGTTAATTATTATGGTATAATAAGACTAACTTTCAACCGGATGTTTTATCTTATTTTAGAAAACTAATCGGAATTTTATAAAATCACGGCATTAAACCGGTCAGGAGGAACCGAAAATGAAAAGAAAATTAATATCGGCGCTGCTGGCGCTTGCAATCTGCCTTACGCTGATGCCGGCGGCTGTGTTTGCAGCGGATCCCGAATTCTACCCCGGCGACATTAAGATAATAAACGACATAATCGAAAACAACGGACTTGTTTTGCCAAAGGCGCCGGAAAACGGCTCTAGCATTCCCGATAGTTGGAATGTTAGAATCCGATGGACCGACGGCGTTGACAACAAGAACAAGCGGGTATTAAGGCTTTTCCTGAACTCCGCGTCTCTTGAAGGCTCGCTTGACGTCACCGGTCTTGACGCCATGATACGGTTAGATTGCCATAAAAACAAACTTACCTCCGTCAATGTAAGCACTCTTACGAAATTGGATGCCTTTAGATGCAACGACAACAACCTTGAATCGCTTCAGCTCAACAGCGAAGCAAACTATGGGCTTGTAGATGTCAGCAGGAACTATTTTTTGGACACGAGCAAGATAACCGACAAACCGGGGCATTTCGAGTGGGGAGAAGAATTTTATACTTTCTCCCCGCAGAAAGTGTGCAAAATCATTTTCGACAAGAACGGCGGCGAGGGAACGATGGAGGACGAATTTGCATTTTGGGGCATACCGTATGAATTCCCCGCAAACAATTTTACCCCTCCGGCGGCGGACAAGCAGTTCGACTGCTGGGCGATAGGCAGCACAGCGGGTACGCGGAGAGCCCCCGGCGGTACATATACCTTTGGTGAAGGAAATGAAGAGGTCACCGTTTACGCGCTTTGGAAACCCGCAGCGGCGGAGGGCAATTATAATGAAGGCGACATTGCGGTAATCAACGGCATTATCGCTGACAACGGACTTGCTTTGACGCCGGCGCCGGACGACGGCTCAGATGTGCCGCAGGATTGGGCAGGCAAAGTCTTTTGGAGCGGCGCCGAGACCGATAAGCGGATAATTGAGCTTAATCTCCGGGACTGTGAGCTGACCGGAGAGCTTGACTTAAACGCCCTTGAAAAGTTGGAAAAGCTGAATTGCGGAACCAATAATCTGACCTCCCTCGATATAAGCGGACTTACGCATTTGAAAATTCTCAATTGCTACCACAACCGGCTGACCGGACTTGCACTCAACGCCGAAGCGCCGTATGACATAATCAATGTCCTATTCAACATTATGGCAGACGAAAGCGCAATAACCGGCCGGGACTTCACCTGGGGCACCGATGGCAAAGCTTTCTCCCCTCAGCGCTCTCTCGTCACTTTTGACAACAACGGCGGAACCGGAGAGATGGACGACGAACTTGTTTTGCAGGATTCGCCGTTTGAGCTCCCGGAATGCGCTTTCGCCCCTCCGCAGGATATGCGGTTCAAAGCCTGGGCGATAGGCGATACTGACGGCGAGCGGAAAGACCCCGGCGATGAATATACTTTCACGGAAAGCGCCGCGGTTTACGCTATATGGAAGGATGCCCGAAATTACGCAATTACCGTACTCCACGGCTCGGCAAATCCCGCCTCGGCCGAATCGGAAGCTATAATCACAATTAAGGCAAATCCCGCGCCGTCCGGATATCGTTTCAAATCATGGACGGTGAACAGCGGAGGCGCTGTCCTGACAAATCCGCTTGCCGCAGCGACGACTTTTGAAATGCCGGCAAATCCGGTGAGAATAACGGCAAATTACGAGCGGATTCTCCCGCCAGACACCTATTTTGTCACCGTGATAAACGGCTCGGCAAATGCGGCGACCGCCAAAACCGGCGTCGTTGTCACAATCACCGCCGACCCGGCTCCGGAAGGATACAAGTTTAAAGGCTGGAGCGTTTATCCGGCTACGGTATTCGTTTACGGCACCAACCCGGAAAGCCCGACGGCGCGTTTCATCATGCCGGCAGGCGACGTTATCGCCGAAGCAAAATATGAAATCTACGACAATTACGCGGAAAACTATTCCGGCGGCGGAATCGGCGGAGGTAAAATCGGCGGCAGCGGCGGCACAGGACCCGTCATAACACCGATACCCGACCCCGAACCCGAACCGGAACCGGTAGTTGACCCGACAGAACCTATAATTGACCCGATAATTCCGACAGAACCCGAACCGGATATACCGGCAGAACCGGAAACCGCTCCGACATTCTCCGATGTAAGCGAAACCGACTGGTTCGCCGGCGCGGTCGCGTATGTGGCGGAAAGAGGGATAATGCAGGGCACCGGAGACGGGCTGTTCTCCCCGAACCTCCCCGTTACCCGCGGAATGTTGATTACCATGCTTTATCGCCTCGACGGCTCGCCGGAAGTTTCGGCCGATCTGACCTTCGCCGATGTCGACCCCGATTCATGGTACTATGCGGCGATACGCTGGGCTTATGAAAACGGTATAATCCTCGGCATCTCCGACACCGAATTCGGCGCCGGCCTCGATATCACGAGAGAACAGCTGGTAACGATACTCTACAGATACGCTCTTAAGAGAGGACTTGTCGGCGAATACGACGTAACCCTCGACGACTTTGCCGACAAAGACCAAATCTCCCCCTGGGCGGCCGAAGCGATGCTCTGGGCGAAAGCCGAAGGGATCATAAGCGGCGTAACCGCCGACACCCTCGACCCGCAGGGAGCTGCGACAAGAGCGCAGATCGCGGCGATATTCGAGAGGTTTATGGAGAATATAACCGGATAAAACACAGTGCTTTCAAGCTTTCCCCGACCGCGGCAATTAATTTTGCCGCGGTTCTTTTCGGTTTTTTAACGGGGATTTAACCGGAACGTCGAAATGTTTCAAGAAAAAACCTTGAAAAAAGGCGGGTTTTTTGGTATAATATAATGTGATGCCGTAATTGTGATTAACAGTCAACGGCACGGAGTAATATCTAAAAATGCGTTCTTTTCTTTTTTTGCGGCTCGGAGGTTACAAGTGAAAAAAATCAGAATACTCGCGGCGCTGCTCGCGCTCGCAATCTGCCTGACGATAATGCCGGTGACGGTGTTTGCGGCGGATCCCGAATTCAACCCAGACGACATCGCGGCGATAAACGCCATCGCTTCGGCTCACCCGTCGCTCGGAATGTCGGAGGCGCCGCCCGACGGTTCCGAAGTCCCCGACGACTGGACCGGAAAAGTTAATTGGTTCACTGCAACAAACAATCGACGGGTATTCTCGCTTATTTTGAGAAACAAAGGCATGACCGGCGCTCTCGATGTGAGTGGTCTTCCGAGTTTGAATTATCTGTTTTGCGAAAATAATCATCTGACCGAACTTAATTTGAGCGGTCTTACGGGTTTAGCTGACTTGAATTGCAGCGGAAATCAACTGACCGAGCTTAATTTGAGCGGTCTTACGCGTTTAAATACCTTGAATTGCAGCGGAAATCAACTGACCGAACTTGATTTGAGCGGTCTTACGCGTTTAGCTGGCTTGAATTGCAGCGGAAATCAACTCACCGAGCTTAATTTGAGCGGTATTACGGGTTTAACTGACTTGTATTGCAGCGGAAATCAACTCACCGAACTTGATCTTCACAACTTCTTTTTGTTCAATGCCGATGTAAGCTTCAACTGCATGGAATCCGCCGATGACATAACCAACGTTTCGAATATTATTCGATGGGATGCTTTATATTACAAATTCTTCCCGCAGAGAGCGCGGTATGCCGTCACTTACGAAGCAAACGGCGGCGGCGGAACCATGAACCCGAATCCCGACACGGCGTTTGAAGAATTGCCGTTCGAGCTTCCGGAATGCGGATTTGAAGCTCCGGCAGAAGCGAATAATTTCAAGTATTGGGCGATAGGCAGCGCCGACAGCGCGACAACGAAAAATCCGGGAGAAACTTATACTTTCACCGATAATACCGAAGTTTTTGCAGTATGGGATTATCCTGAATTCAACCCCGACGACATCGCGGCGATAAACGCCATCGCCGCGGCTCATCCGTCGCTCGAAATGTCGCAGGCGCCGCCCGACGGCTCCGAAGTCCCGGACGACTGGGACGGTATAGTCGATTGGAACGGCGACTTGCCGAAGCGGGTGGAATTTCTTACAATAAGCGATTTAGGGCTCAGCGGCACGCTTAAGCTGAGCGGTCTTGAAAAGCTGATATGTCTTGAATGTTATTCCAATGAACTGACCGGGCTTAATTTAAGCGATCTTCCGGCTTTAAGAGATTTAGGCTGCGCTAAAAATAACCTCACCGGAACGCTTGATTTAAGGAATCTCACAAATCTGCGAAGTCTGGAAGCCGAACATAACAATCTCAGCTTTATCGATGTAAGAAATCTTGCGCATTTGACTACATTGATCTGCGTCGACAATGAACTGACCGGATTTGACGCAAGCGGTACGGATTTAACCGAACTGCGCTGCGAGAACAACCTGCTGACCGAACTTGACTTAAGCGATTTTGAATCTTTAATATATCTGGATTGCAGCGACAACCTGCTAACCTCGGTCAAACTCAATCCTGATGCGACATATTCAAGCGGCATTGATGTCAGAAACAACTATCTGCCGGACAAATCCGCCGTAACCGGTAAAGACGGCATCAGCTGGGACACCGGCGATCCGGTGAAATATAAGTTCCTGCCGCAGAAAGCAACATACACCGTTACATACAATGCAAACGGCGGCGGCGGAAGTATGGCGCCCGGCAAGGCATTCCAGGACATTCCCTTCACCCTCCCGGCAAACGGCTTCACCGCCCCCGCCGGCAAGCAGTTCGTCTCCTGGGCGATAGGCAGCCCGAGCAGCCCGAAAGTATATCCGGGCGGCAAATACATCTTTAACAGAAACACCATCGTTTACGCCGTCTGGAGCGATGTTCTGCCTCCGAACACCTATTTTGTCACCGTGATAAACGGCTCGGCAAATGCGGCGACCGCCAAAACCGGCGTCATTGTCACAATCACCGCCGACCCGGCTCAGGAAGGATACAGGTTTAAAGGCTGGAGCGTTTATCCGCCGACAGTATTCGTTTACGGCACCAACCCGGAAAGCCCGACGGCGCATATCATCATGCCGGCAGGCGACGTTATCGCCGAAGCGAAATATGAAATCTACGACAATTACGCGGAAAACTATTCCGGCGGCGGAATCGGCGGAGGTAAAATCGGCGGCAGCGGCGGCGCAGGACCCGTCGTAACACCGATACCCGACCCCGAACCCGAACCGGTAGTTGACCCGACAGAACCTATAATTGACCCGATAATTCCGACAGAACCCGAACCGGAAATACCGGCAGAACCGGAAGCCGCTCCGGCATTCTCCGATGTAAGCGAAACCGACTGGTTCGCCGGCGCGGTCGCGTATGTCGCCCGCAGAGGGATAATGCAGGGCACGGGAGACGGTCTGTTCTCCCCGAACGCTCCCGTTACCCGCGCAATGCTGGTGACGATGCTCTACCGCCTCGACGGCTCGCCGGAAGTTTCGGCTCAAATCCCGTTTACCGATGTCGAACCCGGCTCGTGGTATTATCCGGCCGTATGCTGGGCTTATGAAAACGGTATAATCCTCGGCATCTCCGACACCGAATTCGGCGCCAACCTCGATATCACGAGAGAACAGCTCGTGACGATACTCTACAGATACGCTCTTAAGAGAGGACTTGTCGGCGAATACGGCGTCACCCTCGATGAGTTTGCCGACAAAGACCAAATCTCCCCCTGGGCGGTCGAAGCGATGCTCTGGGCGAAAGCCGAGGGAATCATAAGCGGCGTGAGCGAAGACACCCTCGACCCGCAGGGAGCTGCGACAAGAGCGCAGATCGCGGCGATATTCCAGAGATTTATGGAAAATATAACCGGATAAAGTAGCAAAGGCATAGAACTGCCGCGCCTTCGGAAGAAGACGCGGCATTTTTTATACCGTCTGATTGAAAAAAATCAAAAAACAGAAATTTCAAGCGCAGATTGTAAAATAAAGTTGCAACAGAAAAAAATCCATAGCGAGGAACTGTCGCTGTCTGTGCCAATACAAGGTGCTGCGCTGCAAAGCCGATGTCGGGCAACATAGATACAGCGACAATAATAAAATTCGCGTATTTATCAATTAACCGATCTCATTGAAACTTTTAAGCAGTTTTGACAGTACCTTATCAGCTTGTTTCTCAACTCTCGCATAATATGATGCCAATTTCCCGGAATTGGTTTCGCCATACAAATTCTGCAGTGACAACTGATATGTAAATCCGAAATCGATAGTTAACGTATCTTTTATAATATTGAGCATTTCCGAATCATCAGGCGAATCAGAAAGTTTTGTTTGAAGCGTTGTTTCAAAATATGCGGGAAGAACATTATTATAGTTTTGGCAAGATAATGCTTCTGTGATTACTGATATTATATCTATATTATCATAAGCGGTTATCGGTATAGCCCAATAAGCATCGGTTATACCTGTAATATAATTTTCCTGTTCTTCATCAAATTTAGGAGTCGGAAGGAATCCGTATACAACATCCGAATAACGTATTTCATCGTATACTGCAATAAGGCAGGTATATAAGATTAATCCTTTTTGATCAATGAAAGGTTTCGGAGCAAATGGCGTGTTATCGTAAAAAGCATAGTTTTGCATGAGTGTCTCGAATTTTTCTAAAAAAGTCTGTGCGCGTTCGAGGTTAAAATCAAGATATGGCAGGTCATTATTATCTTTAGCGTAACCTTGTATACCCATTGCAACCTGTAATGCATATGGTTCGGCTGTCCCGGTCAGGAATCCATAAACATCATCTTCATCCATTTTTCCGTCGCCGTTTACATCACTGGTTGCAATCTCCGCATATTCGATCATTTTATCGAAAATCCATGTACCGTCCCTGACCAGGTCATATAGATCATCCATGCCCAAACTGTCTGCGATTTGTTTGTTGTATACGATAACCCGCGCGTAATTCAAACAGCAAAAGGACAGATAACTGGATGCAAACAATGCTTTATTATCGACCGACATGGCAGCTGTACCGCTTGTCCACCAAGGTTTTTCAAAATTGAAGTTCGGTGCTTTATATAGATTATAATAATAACCGGCAAGACCGCCCGTTTGTATTACACGGTCCTGCGAGATAATCAGGTCAAACGCATCTTCACCCGCATTTACAGACGCTTTAACCTTAGAGGCGGTTACCTCATCGCTGCCGCAGGTAACACCGGTTATATCAACATTGAAGCGTTCTTCGACATTTAATGTTGAATTATATAACGTATCCTGAACCACATCTCCCGTCATCTCGCCATATGTAATAAATGTATAAAGGTCTTGATTCTCCCGTGTTGACGACCATATACGGTATGCATAACCGTTGAAATCTTCATCCTTAAGATCATCATAAATGAAAATATTTTCGGCCTTATTTTCTGTTGAAGTTTCTTCAACCGATTCTGTTATAACGGTTTCTTCGTTAACTTTTTCTTCGGCACAGGCTAAAGTTGATACTGAAATAAGAATTATTAAAAACACAATAAGTAAACGTTTCATTTCTTCACCTCATGAAAGAATACCATATCTTTAATATAACTTATATCATTTCCGTCAATTTATTTCAAGCATCAAATAAAATATTTACACTGCGCACACAAAGTTTTTATTTCATTAACCCTATGCAAACAAATGTATAGCTGCTGAGCCGCTTGATGCGGCAGCCGAAGGGACGCTGCTGTCCCCGGCTTCTCCCGTCGAAGTCTCCTGCCGCAGCGGGTGATAAGGGCCGTCTGCGTTTCCCCGCCGCATCGTTAATTTTGCTTTTGAGCGGGTGCGCGGCGACAAGGAAAAAGCAAAGTTTGTTATCTGCCGCAAATTCTTCGTATATTGTTACAACTTAATATTGCAATTTAATAAAAAGAGAAAATGTTTACAAAAAACAAGAAAGCGGGGATGGAATAAAAGAGGGATAAAGGATATAATAATAACGACATCAAAACAACAGCCGCCTCCGGGAGGTAAACCATGGGATATATCCGAAAGAAACTGAGCAGCCGCAATATTATAGAGAGAATCATCACGACCGCCGTTCTGTTTTCGGCGATATTTTTCGGGGGCATGATAATCAGCTATTTTTTGCTTCCGGAAGGACTGCTTAAAAACAAAAACCCGCTGATGAGCTGGGATGTATCGGATAACAGCCTGCTTCTTGCCCTGCAGATACTGTTTTACAATCTTTTGTCGGTCGTCGTGATAATTGCCGCAAGCCTGTTCGGCTCAAGGAAAACCGAAGAGGAAAATTATCTTTCGGCGGGATATACGGCGTTTTTCACGCTCATCGCAATCAACGCCGTCGTGCTCGGAACTTGGTCCTTTTCCGTTGAGACCGAAGCGGTTCCGCTGCTCGGGAGAATCGCGGGCGTTTTTGACCTCGCGCATCGGGCGGGGCTCTGGGAGATGGCGGGTCAGCTCTTTATAACCTGCGCCGCCGCTCACATCTCGATAATCCAAACCTCCGGGGGTAAGACAACGAAGCGGAAACTCCGGGATATCCGGCTGACAAATCCGGAAAAAGCGGCGCTGATCGCCGGATTTGCGCTTATGATAATAGGCGCGGTCCTGGAGAGCATTTCTATAAGCAGCTTACAGATATAAACAAAGCAGACGCCCGACAGCTAAGCTTTAAAGCAGAGTCGGCGCCTTTTTCCGCGCGGCATATTCAGCTGATATATTGGTATACAGATATGAAAAGAGTAAGCAAAACAAGCGTTTTCCCCGCGGGGAAGAGCGAGGTGTTCTCCCGGCTTCAAAAACTGAAAACGCTTCAGTATGTGGCGTATCCGTACGCGACGTTCGCCCCGGTCGACGGAGACAACGACATGAAATGGGAGGCGGGCAGAACCCTCGCCTTTCGCTTTCGCCTGTTCGGGCTGATTCCCTTCGGGATTCACGAAATCAAGGTGATACGCTTCGGACTTGAAGAGGGGATTTTCACCCTCGAGAGAAACCGGCATGTGCCGGTATGGAACCACGAGATTATCCTGGAGGAGCTGCCGGACGGAAACTGTCGTTACACCGACATCGTCGACATCGACGCCGGGCGGAAGACTTTTTTTGTCTGCCTCTGGGCAAAACTCTTCTACGCGCACCGGCAGAGGAAGTGGGTGAGGATGCTTGGGGGAGCGGGGGAAAACCGGAGATAAGAGGGCGTCAGTTTAAGCATGACAGACTTTTGCAGTATCGGATGAAAAGACAAATCGGAATTTGCGGAGGATTAAAAAATGGCGGTGCTGGTAATTTTAGAAGGTCTTACAATGTCTTTCTGGCTTCTGCTGGTCTGCGTCGTCGGCATCGCAAACGGGCCTGTCGGATTGGTTGTTCTATATGAGCGGGACGTAAGAGACAGAGTCGTCGAGCTGGGACTGACAACGCCGGAGAAAATGAAGAAAAACTCAGTTATAACGGTTCTTGCGCTGTTCGTTCCCGTTTTGACGGTTGTCCCCGCGCTTGTTTATTTTGTCAACGGCGCGAGAGGATTCCGGGACGGTTTTTTGCAGATGACCTGCATCTACCTGATAATGAATATTTTCGACAGACTTTTTATCGACTGGTATTGGGTCGGACACACAAAAGCCTGGGAGATTGAGGGCACGGAGGATTTGAAACCGTACATTCCGAAGAAGGCGCTGATAAAAAAGTGGGTCGGGACCGTGGTGGTGTTTCCGGCGCTGGCGGCTTTGATAGCGTTGGGGTTTCAGTTGTTCGGGATGTGAGAGTAGAGGAAAATTCGATTTAATAACTCAGAGGCATAAAAACATGTTGCAATAATTCGATATATTTGATATAATAAAATTTGTTATATCCGAAGACCTATGCCGAAGAAACTATCGAAATGATGAGTGATATGAAGATATTAATGATAGAAGACGACAAAACCATTTCTTTCGCGGTGAAAACTTTTTTGGGGAAATATGGAATGGAAACGGGTGTTTTTGAGTCTTTAAAAGCTACCGAAAACATAGATATCAATAAATATGACTTAGTAATACTCGATGTGAATCTTCCGGACGGTTCGGGTTTTGATTATCTTGCGTATCTGAGAGATTTTTCCGATATACCGGTCATAATGCTTACGGTTAAAGATGCGGAAAATTACATCTTGAAGGGATTTTCCTGCGGCGCGGATGAATATATTACAAAACCTTTTTCTCTTCCCGTTTTAAAAGCAAGGATTGATAATATTTTCAAAAGAAAAGAAATCAAAGAAGAGGCGCTTTCTTATAAAGATCTGCATCTGGATTTAAAATCAATGACGGCAACGATTGAAGGGGAAAAAATCGCGCTTAACAGGCAGGAATTTGCCGTTCTTGAAATTCTGCTTTCCGATCCGGATATCAATATTCCGAGAGAACGAATTATAGACGGCGTCTGGGGTTATGATTTATATGAAGTAAACGACAACACACTTACGGTGACCGTTAAAAGACTCAGAAACAAATTAGGCAGATACGGTCTGAATATTAAAACGGTAAGAGGAATAGGCTATGCGTGGGAAAGCGGATAAAAATAGGATAAACATCATTATTGTTCTTTGCAATTTTATATTATCAACGGTCGTCGTATATATAAGTCCCCGCTTTGATATTATCACCCTTTCGGGATTTGTTGTTGTCAATCTTGTTATTTATATCATGATGACATTGAGCGACCGGCGGAATAAAAAGAATATAGAGGAAAGGATCGAAGGTATTTTCAAGCTTCTGCATTCCACGAATACAGACAGCGACAATTATGAAGTCATAGACGATGAATTCGGCAAACTAAGCGATGAAATATACAAAATTATTTCAGAAAACAAGATTGTCGCCGGAAAAGCAGAGAAAAGCCGCGAGGTTTTAAGAGAATATACAGAAGATATAGCGCATCAGATCAAAACTCCGTTAACCGGAGCATTGCTTATGCTTGACCTTATGGAAGACGATCCGGAAAACTCAAAGGAATATATCTCGCATATCCGAAACAGTATAAACAGACTTCATAAACTGACGGATGCCCTCTTGAAAATGGCTTCTCTTGATTCCGGCAATATCAGCATGAAAAAAGAACAGGCAGAAGCCATATCTCTGCTTGAAGATATTAAAACGGATTTGGAAATTTATTTTGCAGACAAGGAAATACCAATATCCATCTATGGAGATGACATCACTTTGATTTGCGATAAACAATGGACTTATGAGGCGGTTTTCAATATAATGAAAAACGGAATTGAGGCTTCCCCCGAAAAGGGCGTTGAAATCCATTTAAAAGAAACAAATATTTTTAAAAGCATAATAGTCAAGGATTTCGGCAAAGGCTTGTCTGATGAAATTCTGAAAAGAGCATATCAAAGATTTTATAAAGAAAATCCCGATTCCAAAGGATATGGCATAGGATTGCCGATGGCAAAATCGATTATGGAAAAGCAAAACGGAGAGCTTTTGCATTTTCGGGACAAAACTTCAAATAATTTTGAGCTGAGGTTCTATAAGTAAAATTATAGAAAACCCCGGCTCTTTTTTTATTTTTTTACAGTCACCTTTCTGTCACTTAAATATAGTAAACTTACATCACAAAGAAACGGAGGTACGCATAATGAGTATTGTCAAAACAATAAAACTGACGAAGACATATAATTCCGGGGTGGCTGTAAATGCCCTTTCGGATGTTGATTTTGAACTTGCAAAGGGCGAGTTGGTTGCCATTATCGGTGACAGCGGCTCGGGAAAATCAACCCTGCTTCACTTGCTGGCGGGAGTGGATACGCCGACAAGCGGTGAAATCTACATTCAGGACAAAAACATCACCAAGTTAAACAAGGATGATTTAACGGTCTTTCGCAGGAGAAATATCGGGGTCATATATCAGTTTTTCAATTTAATCCCGAATATTACGGTTCACAAAAACATTCTGCTGCCGTTGCTTTTGGACAACAAAAGAGAAGACAAGAATTATTTCAATGAAATAACGGAGATATTGGGTATCCGGGACAAGTTGAATCGCTATCCGAAACAACTGTCCGGCGGAGAGCAGCAGAGAGTTGCAATCGCAAGGAGCCTGATTACAAGACCTGCGATTATTTTAGCCGATGAGCCGACGGGAAATTTAGACAGAAAAAACTCGGAGGAAATCACGGCTTTGTTCAGGCTGGTAAACAAAAGATTTCTGTCGACCATTATGATCATTACCCATGATGAAAAGGTTGCCGTTTCGTGCGACAAAGTTTTTAAAATGGTCGACGGCAGATTATATTCTCTTGAGGAGGCAGGCTGTGAAAATCATTAATGAATTGGCAAGCTCAGCTATAAAGAGCAACAAAAGAGATACCCTTGCAACCAAATTGTCTATATTATTAGCGGTTGTTTTATTGGGATCGGTTGTTTTTATCATAAGTTCTTTGAAAGAAGACAAATACCTTGAGGTTGTTTCTGTTGTGGGTAACTTCAACGTTTCTGTTTCCGATATTGACGAGCAGATGTATAATTCCCTTATAGAGAATAAAGATATAAAACAAATTTCATTTGATAGGATTACGGCAACGGAATTAAATGCCACTATTTATGAAAAAGGGGATTACTATTGGAAATTAAAGGGATTTGAACCGGTCGCGGGCAGAAAATCGGAAGCTGCCGGAGAGCTTATGGTTCCGACACGCTTTTTAGTGAGAAACAAGGATTTTGCGGTCGGTTCACAACTGAATGCAAATAACAAAAGTTATACCATAGTCGGAGAGTATGATGACTACGGATATACCTTCGAAGACTGTATCTTTATCGGATATTTAAGCAATACGTCCAAAGAAAGCTTATTCGCCGACAATTCGGTGATTGAAGCCTTTATTTGGTTCAATAATCCCAGAGACACCTATACACTTACAAAACAGATACTGAAAGATTTCGGTGTTGATGCCAAAACGGCTGAAGATACCGGAAGAGTGTATTTCAACAAAGATGTTTTGGAATACAAGATGATATATCCGTCGGGAATTATTCCGCCGAAAAAAGTTTTGATTGAAGCTGCCGAAACATACGGCGGCTGCCTGTTGTTGGTTTTGCTTTTTGCGGTCATGATTTACGGAGCTTTCAATGTTTGGAACAGCAGAGATATAAAGCAGATTGCGCTGCTGAAAAGTGTGGGAATGACGGAACGGCAAGTCAGGAAAATGGTCAGAATCAAAGCGCTGAGGCTGTCTTGCTTCCCGATAATCGCCGGAACGGCTCTTGCTTACATTACATCAAATCTTTTGCTTTATTTAATGTGGTTCAACAACTCGATCACTTACAGAAAACTATCTGATATTTTCAGCGAAAACATGCAGGCTCCCGATTTCAGATTAGTTTCATTTTCAGTACCGACAGTTATTTTAATAATATCGATGTCCCTTATTACCGTTTATATATCCGCCCTTCTTCCCGCCGTGAAAAGCGCAAAATTAAAGGTTATCGAGGGATTAAACGGTATATCAGAAAATAAAATTAAGTTCGGTAAATCAAAGATCGACGGAAGAGTTGAAAATACTCTTGCAAGAGATTATTTTCGTTCATACAGCTCTACTTACAGAACCATTATTTTTTCTATGGTAATTTCGGCTATGGTGCTGACGATTGTATTGGTATCGCAATCATACGGGATAATTGTCAGAGAATACGATAAGTTTCAGAATCCCTATAATTTTACGTCACGAATTTACACTCAGTCTGAGTTAGACAAGGATCTGACAGAAGATATAAAGAGAGTGGAAGGCATAGATGAGCTGCATATATATATGGATAAAAGCTTTGAATTCAATTCCGATGACAACAGAAATTTTTTGTCAGGCGAATTTCAGGATGCTACGGCCGAGGGGAGAAAACAAAAAAACGATTTGTATGTAATTATTTACGGCTTATCTGAAGAAGATTATCGCTCGGTATTAAGGGATAACGGGCTGGATGCTGCAACATCGTATGTATTGCTGAACAAAATAGCCGGTAACAATACCGCTCCTTACGCTTTCAGGGAATATATTCCGATAACAAATGCCGAAAGGAAGGAAATTAATCTGAGAAATAATGAGGCGGGGGAAATTATAACCGTTCCTGTCGAAGGATATATAAATGAGTTTCCTTTTGAGCTCGAAAGCCTTGATAAAAACGGCATATACATTTTCACTCAAATGTCCGTTTTGGAGGAATTTATCAGAGAACGCGGACAGGACGAGGGCGATTCGGTATATTATTATACCATAAAATTAAAAGAGAAGGACGATTTGAGTTCGATTGCAGACAAATGCGAACGGATAATTACGTCCTATATCCCCAAATCGGACCATTTTACTTCAACAGATATTCTCAAAGCGGCTTCATATGAAGAACAAAACAGAAACGAACATATGCTGAACGCGGGCATTCAAATTATCTTGCTGATAATAGCATTATCCAACGCTTACAACAGTTTCCACGGAAATTTAAGATCAAGAAAAAGAGAGTTTCAGGTTTTGTCTACGACAGGTATGACAGAAAAACAAATTAAAAGGATGATTTTTTCAGAGAGTAAAATACTCTTTGCTATAACAGCGGCGGCATATCTGTTGGTTTTCTGTCTTGCAATCGGTGTTCGCGCGTATAGAAGCAATTTTTCTTTCGGATTTGCTGTAAAAGAGATAATACTCAGTCTGAATTATATTCCCGTTATATTGATATTTGCCGTTATGATATCCGGTGTTCTGGCAGCAACACAGAGCGGTATCAAAAACATTTTGGGAGATGATATAAATAATGCGATAAGAGAGATTTGAAGAATTATTATAAGCAAATCAAAAGCGACCGGTATTTAATCCCGGCCGCTTTTTTACTCGAAAATCATACTGTATTTCAATCTATTTTCTCCACCCCGACAACATTCATGTCTATGTCAAAGCAGATCGCATGTCCGCCGGCGCCGAAGATAAGCAGGACGGCAATAACCGGTAAGACAATGCGCGGTTTCATTATTACATCTCCTTTTTTATTTTTACAGCCGCCGTCAATCTCCGAGCGGATAGTCAAACTCCCTCATATAAGCGCCGCCGTCGGCGCCGTCGGGGGCGTAGTAGCTGATTTTGTCTTCGGCAATATTAAACTCCCTTTCGTCGCCGTTTACCCGAAGCGCGCCGTATAATCCCTTGTTTTGGAGAGCCAGCAGCAGCGCGGAGAGCTGCTGTTCGGAAAATCCGCCCTCTTTTGCCGAAAAGATCGACGCATCGATAAGCCCGCTGCCGCAGGCCGCGTGCGCCTCATGTATCGACGAGAAAAGCCGCCCGCTCACATCCGACGACAGCAGGTTTTTCAGCCGGAAATCATACGAGCCGAGCGCGTCTCCCAAAACCGCTTCGGCCGTCTCGCCGAACTCGGCCGCCGCCGACTCTTTCAGCGCGGCGGCGTAGTAGGTGTCAAGCACTTTGCCGTCCCTGTAGACGTAAAGATTGAAGTGTTCGTCATATTTTCCGGAGCAAGCCCGGAAAACTTCGATATCGCTCAGCGGATCCAACCGGTCGTCGGTCAGCTCAAGCGGGTCGTCTTCCCCGACGACGCTTTGAAGCCCCGCGAGGTATTCTTCGGCCGCTTTCCGAGCCTCCGCGTTTCTGCCGAATCCGCAGGAAGCCGCCGAGATGAGAAGCGTCGGCAGCAATACGGATATCAGAAGCAGCACGGGCAATTTATATTCATTTTTCATTCCAATATTCCTTTCGCCGGGGAGCGGAAAATCCGATTATCTTATATAATCATGATATCACAAAGCGGCGGGAAAAGCAAGGGGGATAAATGCAAACGCCGGAAAAATAAGGTTTTTTCAAATACGTATATCGGCGATAATGAAAAAAGCGCCCGCGGCATAAGCTGCGGACGCATTTCTTTTGATTACGCTTTGATTTAAGACGGTTTTATACCGGAATATCCGAAGATTATTTTGTCTTCACATACTCGTTTATCGGACGAACATAATACTCGTTGTAGGGGAAGCGGTCGGTGGTGACATATCCCGCGGGAGCGTCGATAAGGTGCGCAATGCGATTGACAAGCGTCGCGCAGGTAAGCTCAACGGTGGCGGGACGGTTGACGATAACGGTGGTGTCGGGTTCGCCCTCAAGCGTCCACTCGTTTTTGTCGAATTCGTCGGGAGCGTAGACTTTTCCGACGCACTCGGTTATAAGGGTAATGCCCTCCGCGGTCTCGGTTGTGACAACGGCGGCCATGCCGGTGGCGTCGCCGGCTTTAATGGTCATGCCGAGTGTTTCCGAATGAAGGTCTTTGTCGTGTGTGCAGGGGATGCACTTCTGGGTCTGAGAAACAACGGTAAGTCCGAGCTTGCTGCAAAGCCAGCCGTTCTGGTTCCACATATAGGACGGAACGTAAGCTCCGCTTTCGACGAGCTTTTTGATCTCATCGGACGGAGTGTCGTTGTAGCAGCCGATGGTCTTGTTGAACTCGTCTATGCTCAGCCCGGCGCCGTGTCCCTCCGCGAGCGCGATGCCGTAATCTTCTACGTTATACCAGCTGCTGCCCCTGATCGTTTTAATATCAAAGGACGAACCGGCAAGATTCGTTACCATTGTGCCCCAGAAGAGCTCGCAGTAACCGACGCCGGTGAGGGTGCAGTTGCCTTTTTTGGCAAGCTCATCAAGTTCTTTGGTGAGAGCGGGAGAGGAATTCCACGGATAAAGCGCTTCCTCGCAGATAGACACGGCGTTTATTCCGTGATTGGCGCAGATAGTCATGATATCCGCGATTTCCGCCAGGGTGCTGCGCGTCGCGATGATGCAAACGTCCGGCTTAAGTTTGCCCAGCATTTCGTCGGCTTTATCCGAGTTGTTGACCGCAACTCCGACATGCTTATAACCGTCTCCGATAATCTCGCCGACATCCTTTCCGATAATTTCGGGATTCATGTCAAATGCGGCTACAAGCTCGCAGCCTTTTTCGATCGCGTATCTCATAAGATAGCGGCTCATGCGTCCGCATCCATACTGCGCTACGGTGACTTTTCTTTTCATAGCTTTTCCTCCGTTATATGATTTGTTTAACTTGTCGTAAATATAATAAATCCGATCAGAGCGAACAAAGCGCTATCGCGTCCCTGATGCTTTTCTCGTAAGCTTCCATTCCGTATTTATCTACTTCGGCTTTGTTCTTTTCTCCGTGCGTCAGGCAGCCGGCGCCGCCGATACATCCGCCGACGCAAGCCATCCCTTCGATGAAATTTGCGTCAAGTTTTCCCCTGCTTTTTTGCAGCAGCGCAATTCGGCACTCTTCGATTCCGTCGCAGGCGCGCGGCTTGAACTCGAAATCAAGTCCCTGTTCTTTTATCCCCTGAGCCATTGCGTCGGAAAGACCGCCGGAACGGGCGAAGATTCTGCCGAAATATGAGGCGTTGTCGAGAACGTCTTCGGTAAGTTCGGTAATTTCAAGATCCCGGCTGTCAAAGAGCGCCTGCAATTCTTCGAATGTCATCGCCGCGTCGACATATTTTCCGACTTCCGGCTTCTGTACCTCCGCTTTTTTCGCGGTGCAGGGACCGATAAAGACTACCTTTGCCGTCGGATCTTTTTCCTTTACATACTTTGCGATGGTCGCCATCGGGGAGAGGTTGTGCGAAATATACTGTACAAGCTCCGGAAAGTTTATTTCGACATAGGAAACAAACGCCGGACAGCAGGAGCTCATAAGAAAGCCCTTTTCGGTAAGCTCCTTTGATTCCGCCTGCGCCACCATGTCCGCGCCGAGGGCGGCTTCGATGACGGTGTGAAAGCCGAGAGCTTTCAGCCCCGAAATCACTTGCCCGAGTTTTGCGTATCTGAACTGGCTGGAAATCGACGGAGCGACGACGGCGTATACCTTATAATGCTTCCGCTCGCTCTTTTTAAGCATATCGATTACGTTAAGGATAAATGATTTATCGGTAATCGCGCCGAAAGGACATTGATAGACGCAGGCGCCGCATGATATGCACTTTGAGTTGTCGATTTTCGCCTGCTTGTCGTCCCCCATTGTAATCGCTTTTATTTTGCAGGCGGATTCGCAGGGACGCTTGAAATTGAGTATCGCGCTGTACGGACATACCTTCGCGCAGGCGCCGCACTCCTTGCATTTGGTCTTGTCTATCTGCGCCACATAGTTCTTGTCAAAGGTGATAGCGCCGAAGCGGCATACGTCCTCGCAGCGGTGCGCAAGACAGCCGCGGCAGGCGTTTGTCACATCGTAACCGCCCATCGGACACTCGTCGCAGGCGATGTCGATGACCTCAATCACATTCGGATTGCTCTTGTCTCCGCCTATCGCCATTTTGACGCGATCCGCAAGAATGGCGCGCTCCTTGTATACGCAGCAGCGCATTGTCGGTATTTTGTCCGGAACAATTCTCTTGGGAATGTCGAGAGCGGTTTCGTGAAGTCTGTCTGCCCACGCTTCCCTTGCCGTTTCGCGGAGGACTTTGTATTTAAGATGTTGAACCTTTGTATCGAATTTTCTCATACCTTACCTCCGTCCGCATACTAAAAATAACTTACCTTGATTCGCTTGCCCATCTGCCTCAGGCACTCCGACAGCTCCTCAACCAGATTCATTTTTATGTTGAAGGTGATCGGCAGATCCGGATTCTGATGCGCCGGATTTACCGCTCTTCCGACATAGAAATTTATATCGGTCGCTTCTTCAAACAGATATCTGCAAATCATCGAAGCGCCGTCGCGATTATAACACCACTGTTCATACAGCTCGTTCTTATCCAGCGCGTCCTTCGCGTATTCAAGAACCTTGTTGATGGTTATAACGCCCTCGGTGACAAGGTCGACTCCTTCGATTTCGGCCATCGGCGGCACATCGCTGCGATCAAAGTTCAGGCTTGTTTTAATCGGCTTGCCGAGAAACTTCGCCGCGATTGAAGAAGTGGTTCCGCCGCAGACGATATGTTTGCCTTCCTTTGAGAAGAAAAGCGACATCATGCGGTCACAGTCATCGCGGTTCCGCGGCGGTCCGAACAGGATATTTACCGGTTCGCGCTTGCGGATGCGAACGACGCAGGCGGTTGCATCGTCGCCGGGACGATAGTCGTACAGCCTGTCGCACTCGTCCACTAACTTTGTGGCGAGCGTTTTTGCGGTAAACCCCGGTATAACGGCGACTTCCATAAAATCGATGATGTCCTCGCGCTTCCAACCGAAGTTTTGCGTCACGCCGATTCCGGCGTGAGGACATCCGTCGCTCATGGCGATAAAAATATCGTTTTCCTTTAATTTAATCAGCGATCTGTATATCGTTTTCCCCTCAACGGAGAGTTCTTTTTTCGGATAGTCAAAGTTTTTGCCTTCTCTGAGCATAATAACCAGAGGATTGTCATATTGTATCAGCTCGGCGGATTCATTGTTAATCAGGTGAATAATCGTAAAGGTAGAGTACGCCACTCCGCGCACCGAACAGATCGGAAGCGTTGCCGCGATGGTCGTCACACACTCCTCAAGTGATAGTCCCTCTGCCATCATCGTCGAGATTATCTTTCCGGTCAGCGTAGAGAGAATGCTCGCCTTTACTCCGCTTCCGAGGCCGTCGGCAAGAACAACAACGGTGGAGTTGTCGTTCTGATCCACAACGTCAACATGGTCGCCGCAAAGCTGTTCGCCGTGGTGATTGATGCTCTTCCATCCGATATCGGCGCAAAGGTCATTCATCGATTATCGACTCCTTCAGCTTTGATAAGGCAATTTTCGTTTCCGCTACCGTCTCGCCCAAAAGCGAAGCTATCTCCTGAACGATACGCATCTGCCTGTCAACGACTTTATCGGCGATTTCAACGGTCTGCTGAGTGATATCCTCTTTCTTTTCCCGCTGTGTTTCTTCCTCGGTTATATCCCGCAGAATGCCGATAAGCAGGTGATAAGTTCTGTCATAGACAATGGTTCCTTCGATATATTTCCGGTATTCGGCAAGATACCTGCGCTTTCCGTGAATTGTTTTTCCGGTTTTCAGCACTTCGAGAAAATCGCTCGGATCGAGGATGCGGACAACGCCCTCACCGAGAATGTCGGAAGGAGAGCGAAGATTGACCAGCTCCAGCGCCGCGGAATTGATCTGCTGAACCTCAAGCTTTTCGTTGAGTACGATAAATCCGTTCGGCGTGTTTCTCATTATGATGTTCGAGAAGTTTTCCGCTTTGTCATTAAGATAAGGCAGGCACATGGTAATCTGAGCTTTGCCCTGATATACGGCGACCGCCTTTTCGCGGCAGGTGTTGTAGCCGCAGGTTCCGCAGTTGAATTCATCGGACGGGAGGGTTTTTCCCATCTGACGCAATATGTCTTTGATTTCATTTTCTGTCGGCTGCGCGGCTTTTAACTCGATCGCGGGGAAGTTTTTTTGAAGCGTCAGCGCGTCCGGCTGATCGATCGGGAAATCGTTTCTTCCGGCAACCCTCGATATCGATATATAGTCGGTAACCGGAGAGCGGTGGTGTTTTTCCATAATCGGTCCGCCGATGCAGCTGCCGACGCAGGCAGACATTTCGATGAAAGCGCGGTGTATCTTTCCGTTTTCGATGTCGCGCAGCGCCGCGATGCAGTTTTCGGTTCCGTCTATCGCCATATAAGCGTAGTCGGGATTTCTTTTTGTCATCGTTTTCAGAATCCCCCCGGTAGTCGGGAAGAAACGCGCGCGGCTGTTTTCATCTTTTTCTTCGGCGTCGGTTTTGAGTTCGATGTTTTCCTCTTTTAACCAGGCGGTAAGCTCGTCAAAGGTTAAAACGGCGTCGATTATGCCGGGATAAAGCTGAGCTTCGTCCTTTTTGGCGACGCACGGGCCGATAAACACGGTTTTTGCATTCGGATAGCGCTTTTTGATATCGACGCAATGCGCCTGAACCGGGGAAAGAACGTTCGCGAGATATTTCAGCGCCGACGGAAAATGCTTCTGAATCAGCAGATTGACCGAGTGGCAGCAGGAGGTGATGACAACATCCTGTTTCCCATCCTCCAGCATCCGCTCATATTCGCTTTTTACGATGGTAGCGCCGATCGCGGTTTCTTCCGCATCGGTAAAACCGAGCTTTTTGAGCGCCTCCCGCATCGATGAGATTCCGACGCCCTCGTAGTTTGCGACAAACGCCGGCGCGAGACTTACGATAACCGGGTCTCCGGTATGCAAAAACACCCTGACCTTTTCCGTCTCGTCAACTACCTGTTTTGCGTCCTGGGGACATACCACGAAGCACTGACCGCAGAGAATACATTCGTCGCCGATGATATACGCCTGATTCCCCGAAAAGCGTATCGACTTTACGGGACAGTGGCGGATGCATTTATAACAATTTTTACAGTTGGATTTTTTTAAAGTCAGGCACTCCATGGTTTCACTTCCTTTCGGCATTTATCGGTTTTAATATCTTGTCTTCGAAAAAGGTTTTGAAATTTTCGGGAGTAATGCCGGTGTAAACCGCGCCGTCAACGGTGATGGTAACGCCGATCCGGTTGCACTTGCCGGAGCAGAAGCTGCCGGCAAGCGCAACGCTGTCTTCGAGATGGTTTTCCGAGATTGCGGACTGAAAAAGCTCCACAATCTTTTCCGAACCCTTCAGGTGGCAGGACGAGCCCACGCAAATCTGAACGTTCATTATTTCACCTTCTCGAGAACATTCTCAAAGAAGAAATCCTTTACCGTATCCGGACTTACCGAGTGAAATGCGTCGTCAACGGTAACGCAGACGCCCTGCTGACATTTGCCCATGCAGAAGGTTCCGGAAAGCTCCACCTTGTCTCCGAGTTCGTTTTCGCGGATAAAATACTGAAGCTGTTCCACGACCTGACGCGATCCCTTAAGATGGCAGGATGATCCTATGCAAACGGTTATTTTCATTGTGTTTTCCTCCTTAATCGTAATCTACGACATTGGTCCATGAGTTAAGAAATTCGCGTTCCGCTTCGTTGCCCTTGACTAACTGCGACGCGGCTACGATCGGCATCCATTTCTGTACGTACTGCTTCGCGGTGTTGCTTTTTTCGCAAAACAGATCGAGATATCTCTCCGCTCCGCTGATATTGCCGTCAAGCCAGAACAAAAGGTAGGTTCTCGCGGCGTCGGCGGAAGCGTTGCCCTGCGTCGCGTGCGCCCAGTCCAGAATATACGGCGCGCCGTCGTCGGTAATAATGATGTTGGACGGATTGAAGTCGCCGTGACACAGCTTGTTGTGCTTCGGCATCGATTCGAGGCGGGTATGCAGGTCGTACCTTACCGTTGCCGAAAGGTCGGTTTCGCTGATCTTCCGGTTCATCTTGTCTTTCAGCTTATTCAGCCCCGGGCAGGTCTTTGAATGCATATCAATCTGAATATCCACGAAAAGCTGCATATACTCTTCTTTTTTGTCCGGGTTTTCCTTCATAAGCCGGTCAAGCGTTTTGCCTTTGATGAATTCCGATACTATCGTCCACTTGCCTTCGAGAACGGTTACTTCAAGCACTTTCGGGATATTAAGTCCCGTTTCCTCAACGCGCGCCTGATTCAGCGCCTCGTTGAGCACATCCGCTTTGGAATAGTCTTCGTTGAATACTTTCAGACAACGATCTCCGTCGCGGTAAACTGTTTTGGTATTTCTGACTGCGATAATTCTGTCCAGTTTCATGTCCGCATCCTCCTTATATATTTTTCGTCCCGCTTTTTGATTTGCGATATATCTTCTTGAAATCGCGCGCGTCTTCGCGTATTACGCTGCTTTCGAGAACCGGCATCGGCTTTTCGGTAAAATGCTTTCCGTAATATGCGTTGAGGTACATCTGCTTGATTTCGCTCATCAGCGGATAGCGCGGGTTGGCGCCGGTGCACTGGTCGTCGAACGCCTGTTCCGTCATCTCGTCGAGGCGGTCGAGGAAGTTCTTTTCGTCGATTCCGTAGTCTTTTATCGTTTTCTTGATTCCGACGCGCTCTTTAAGGTCGTTGATCGCCGAGATCAGATTTTCCAGCTTTTCTTCGTCGCTGTCGCCGCCCAGACCGAGGCAGTCGGCGATTTCGGCGTAGCGCGAGAGGGTATGCGGATGGTCGTACTGCGAGAAAGTGCCCATCTTTGTCGGAGCTTCGCCGGAGTTGAAACGCAGAACTTCTTCAATCATCAGCGCGTTTGCGACGCCGTGCGGCAGATTGTGGAACGCGCCGAGCTTGTGCGCCATCGAGTGGCATACGCCGAGGAAAGCGTTTGCGAATGCCATGCCGGCGATTGTCGCGGCGTTCGCCATCTTTTCGCGGGCTTCAACGTCGGTTTGTCCGTCATCGTAAGCGCGGGGCAGATACTTGAAGATAACCTGAAGCGCCTGCTTTGCAAGCCCGTCGGTATAATCGGTCGCCATAACGGAAGCGTAGGCTTCGAGCGCGTGCGTTACCGCGTCTATGCCCGACGCGGCGGTAAGGCTCTTGGGAGCGGTCATATGGAAATCGGTGTCGATGATAGCCATATTAGGCAGCAGCTCATAGTCGGCGAGCGGATATTTTACGCCGCTCTTCTCGTCGGTGATAACCGCGAACGGAGTGACTTCGCTTCCGGTGCCGGCTGATGTCGGAATTGCGATGAAATACGCTTTCTCGCCCATCTTCGGGAAGGTGTAAACGCGCTTGCGGATGTCGATAAAGCGCATCGCCATATCCATGAAGTCGGCTTCGGGATGCTCGTACAGCACCCACATAATCTTGGCGGCGTCCATCGCGGAGCCTCCGCCGAACGCGATGATGCAGTCCGGCTCGAACGCCCTCATCTGAGCCGCGCCTTCCTCGGCGCAGGCAAGCGTCGGGTCGGGAGCGACATCGAAGAAAGTCGCGTGCGAAATGCCCATTTCGTCAAGTTTGTCGGTAATCGGCTTTGTAAAACCGCTCTTGTAAAGGAAGGTGTCGGTGACGATGAAGACTTTCTTCTTGCCCATGACGGTCTTCAGCTCGTCGAGAGCGACCGGCAGGCAGCCTTTTTTGATATATATTTTCTCGGGTGCTCTGAACCACAACATATTATCTCTCCTTTCAGCGACAGTCTTGATATTCAGCAGATGCTTTACGCCTACGTTTTCGCATACGCTGTTGCCGCCCCAGGTACCGCAGCCGAGCGTCAGCGAGGGGGGAAGCTTGAAGTTGTAAAGATCTCCGATACCGCCGTGAGAGGAAGGAGTATTTACGAGGATGCGGCAGGTTTTCATCCGGGAAGCAAATTCGTTCAGTTTTTCCCGCTCTTTTACGTCGTCTATGTAAATAGAGGAGGTGTGACCGTTTCCGCCGTCCGCGATAAGACGCGCCGCCTTGTCAAAAGCGTCGTTAAGGTCGGCAGCTTTGTACATTGCGAGCACGGGAGACAGCTTTTCGTGAGCAAATTCTTCGGAAAGGTCTACGCTTTCGACTTCTCCGATAAGAATCTTCGTCCCCTCCGGAACTTTTACGCCGGCGAGGGTTGCGATTGTGTGCGCGGTCTGACCGACTATCTTTGCGTTGAGCGCGCCGTTGATAATAATCGTTTTTCTGACTCTTTCGGTTTCTTCCTTGTTCAGGATATAGCAGCCGCGCTGTATAAATTCGTGTTTAACCGCGTCGTAAATGTTCTGATGTATGATAACCGACTGCTCGGACGCGCAGATCATACCGTTGTCAAAGGTTTTGGAATGGATAATTGAACTGACCGCGAGCACGATATCGGCGGATTCGTCGATAATCGCGGGGGTGTTGCCGGGGCCGACGCCAAGCGCGGGCTTGCCGCTGGAATACGCGGATTTTACCATTCCCGGACCGCCTGTCGCAAGGATCAGATCCGATTCCTTCATCAGAAGGTTCGTCATATCAAGTCCCGGTTTGTCGATCCATTCGATAATGTTTTCGGGAGCGCCCGCCGCTACCGCCGCGTCAAGAATCAGCTGCGCGGCTGCGATTGTACACCTCTTAGCTCTCGGGTGCGGGCTGATGACGATGGCGTTGCGCGTTTTGAGCGCTATAAGACATTTGAAGATTACGGTGGATGTCGGATTCGTCGTCGGAATAATGGCGGAAATCAAACCGACGGGCTCGGCAATCGTGGTTGCGCCGAAAGCCTTATCTTCTTCGATAACGCCGCAGGTCTTTGTGTTTTTATAAGCGTTGTAAATATGTTCGGAAGCGTAGTTGTTTTTGATAACCTTATCTTCAACTACGCCCATGCCGGTGTCCTCCACCGCCATTTTTGCCAGCGAGAGCCGTTCTTTATTGGCGGCGGACGCGGCGGCGAGGAATATCCTGTCTACCTGTTCCTGAGTATAGACGGAATACCTTTTTTTCGCTTCATTTACCCGCGCAAGCGCTTCTTCCAGCGCCTGCACGGAGTCGACAATCTTTCTTTCCTGTGTGGCCATATATGGTACCTCCTGAAATTTATAACTGATTTACCTGCATTTTTAAATGCGCGAGGGAAAGCGCCAGGTTTTCATATTGAATAACGGCGTCCGCCGGCTTGTAAAGCTGACACGGCGCAAAGCACCACATCGCGCGGATTCCGCTGTCATAAAGCAAGTTGCAGGCTTCCTGCGCCGATTCGGCGGGAACGGCAATAATTCCGAGATTCACCTCGTAGTTTTCGCAAAACGACGGAAGCGTTTCGACGGGCAATATCGGTTTCCCCTTAGCCGACGATTCGGCTTTTGCGGTTCTTTTGTCAAAGGCGGCAAGGACGGATATTCCGAAGGTTTCGAAGCCTCGGTAATCAAGCAGCGCTTTTCCGAGCTGCCCGCCTCCGACAATAACCGCGCCGCCGTTTTTACATTCGAGATAACTTTCGAGACTTTCAATCAATTCAAGGCGAACGTAACCCGTTTTCGGCTTTCCCGAGCCGCAAAGGATACCCAAATCCTTTCGAACCTGCACGTCGCCCAGCCCGAGACCGGCAGCTATGGCGGTCGCCGAAATGCTTTCGGTGTTCGGCGGAAGCGATCGCAGATATTTAAGATACAAAGGGATTCGGCCGAGAGTCGGACGCGAAATCTCCGGTTTCTTCAATATAAACGCCTCCTCACATATTGTTTTTTCTTCAATATTATTATATCAAAGATTCCCGGTCTTGGGAATTGCCGTTTTCTCATATCGGTATTGCGTTTATCGATACGCCTTATATCGATTCGGTTTTTGCGATAAACGCTTTTCGATACTTAATCAAAAGTCAACGTCCGTGTCGTAATAGCAGCATTTCAGCAGTGCTTCCATCTCCTCGGCGCTCGGCTGACGGGGGTTAGAGCCGGTGCAGGCGTCGCCGATGGCGTTCTTTGCGATTTCAGGCAGTCTTTCGAGAAACACCTTTTCCGGCACAAAGCCGTTTTCGGCAGGATAGCTGTCCGCGCCGTAATGACGGATACACTGAGGTATATTCAAAGCGTCGTTCATGCCGCGGAGATATTTGATAAGAAGCGCTGTTTTTTCGTCATCGTTCGCGCCTCCCAGCTCCATAATATCGGCGATTATGCCGTAACGCTTCTTTGCGGTTTCGTCTTTTGCGTTAAAGGCGATTACCTTCGGCAGATACATCGCGTTGGCGGCGCCGTGAATGATATGAGCGCCGTAATCGGCAAAGGCGGCGCCGGTTTTGTGCGCCATCGAATGGACAATACCGAGCAGCGCGTTTGAAAACGCCATGCCGGCGAGGCACTGAGCGTTGTGCATGCTGTCGCGCTTTGCTATATCTCCGTTATATGAAGCGATCAAATCGCTTTTAATCATTTTAATGGCATACAGCGCCAGCGGATTTGTGTAATCGCAGTTTGCCGTCGATACAAACGCCTCAACTGCGTGCGTCATCGCGTCCATTCCGGTGTGCGCGACAAGCTTTTTAGGCATTGTCTCGGCAAGCTCCGGGTCAACGATGGCGACATCGGGAGTAATCTCAAAATCCGCGATCGGATACTTTATGCCCTTTGAATAATCGGTAATTATAGAGAATGCGGTAACTTCGGTTGCGGTGCCGGAGGTGGAGGAAATCGCGCAGAAACGCGCTTTTTTGCGCAGTTGGGGAAGTCCGAAGACTTTGCACATATCCTCAAATGTAATATCCGGATACTCGTACTTGATCCACATCGCTTTTGCCGCGTCAATCGGAGAACCGCCGCCCATAGCAATGATCCAGTCCGGTTCGAACTTCAGCATTGCTTCGGCGCCTTTCATAACGGTTTCAACCGAAGGATCCGGCTCAATGCCCTCTATCAGTTCGACTTCCATTCCGGCTTCTTTAAGATAAGCTTCCGCTTTGTCCAAAAATCCGAATCTTTTCATCGATCCGCCGCCGATGCAAATCATCGCTCGCTTTCCTTCAAAGGACTTCAGCGCTTCAAGAGCGCCCCTTCCGTGATAAATGTCGCGCGGTAAAGTAAATCGTGCCATAAAAATAAAATGCCTCCTTGTTATTGATTATGATTATTCGCCATATATATTATATCGCAAACCGGCGCCGTTGGGAATTGCCGTTTTCTCATATCGGTATTGCGTTTATCGATATGCGTAATCCCGAATAAAAAAAGAGCTGACAAAACAGCTCGTTTATGGCTTCATTAAAAAGCGAAATCGTGGTTTTCGGCGGGTGTTCTTCCGGCAGCCTGCGGCGGAAAAACGCGCCGCGGATATACGCGGCAATCATACGTATCATAAAAGGGTTTCTCCATCCTGCGTCACGTCTATTACCTCGCGCTTTGTTTTCACGAGTTCCTCAATAAACCAGTTGTCAAGGTCGGTGAGCGTATAATCTTTCCTGTGAATCAGCATATCTTTATACTCGCGCTTATTTTCGGCGCAGAGACGCTGCACAAGGCCGGAACGGTCGAGAAACGCTTTCGGTATCGGAGATACCCACATAAAGGTTTCGGGATTCTGCGTCAGCAAATCAAACTGACTTCCGCGTTCAAATACAAAAATACGGCGATTGGTATTGTCCGGAAGCTCTTCCTTCTTCACCTGCGCGAGCGGTATTGACGGCACGGACGGATCGGCGTGAGCTATCTCGATATAATCGCTGAGATCGTCATAAGTTATCGAATCAAGCGCCGCGAGCGGACTGTTCTCGCTCATAACAAGCAGATATCGGAATTCGGCGACAAGCTCATAATTAAGCCCTTTTTCTTCGAGCATCGTTTTGTAATATTTATCGTAGCTTTTGGCGTACCGAATAATTCCGAGCCGATAATCCTCGTCCAATATGCTTTTAATCGCCTGCATTGAATTGGTTTCTTTATAAAAAAGTTCGACGGCGTCGTCTTTGCCGAGCAGCATCGTAAAGTGAGTAAAGGCGTCGGAAATATAGCTTGCTCTCGGAACGGAGATGGAAAACCGCTTTTTGCTGACAGAACCGTCGCTGAACAGCTGCTTGATATCGTCTACCTGATTCAACACGGTTTTCGCATATCCGACGAATATCTCGCCGTCGGGAGTCAGATCCATTCCTTTCGCGCTGCGTTCAAACAGGACAACGCCGAGCGATGTCTCCAGTTCTTTGATAGCGCGGCTGAGGGTCGACTGCCCGACATACAGCGTTTCCGCGGCTTTGTTTATCGAATTCGTTTTTGCTATTTCCAGAGCGTATCTCATGTGTAATAAATTCACCCGATCCACTCCTCCCTTGACTTCGCTGTCTCCGCCGGATCGCCTGCCGCCGGAAACGACAGCCGCGGCGCCTGACCACTCAACGCCCTTTGTTTTTATCTGCGGTCTTTTACGATATCTGCGTTTTATACGCCGTTTCAAAAAAATAAGGCATACGGTTTTCCGAAGAAGAACCGCGCGCCTTCAATAGCATACATTCGGCGCAGACTGCCATATATACACATCTTAATTGACTTAACGCTTCTGCTTCCGCGGCTTGCTTCGCGCAAACCATACAAATGCATTATACTATGAGCCTTCGAAATGATTCAATCTATCAAATGTAAACTTTTCTGCGGCAATTACATTGCCAATAGACATAACCCTTTCAGGCAAAAAACAATTCGAACCCGTCTCCCGCGCGGAAAACAGGTTCGGATCATATTTCTGGTGCCGGTGGCGGGGATCGAACCCGCACGTTGTTGCCAACAAGAGATTTTGAGTCTCCCTCGTCTGCCTTTCCGACACACCGGCGTGTCTGATATTATACCACATCGCGCGGCGGTTTTCAAGGGGGATAAGAGAAATTTTCGGCGGTTTCATCCCGCTTTCGATTCGAAATCGCTTGAACTTGCCTGCGGATTGTGGTATAATGACGCAGGAGATTACGACAGAAATTCGAGCAGCCGCGGCAGCAGCTCTTTTGCCGTATTGTAGCCGAGCTCATAGCCGGCTTCGAGCTTTGTTTTGTCCTTCTCCGTCCTCGAAAGCCCGAGCGGCTCCGGCGGGCGGATGACGAAGGCGGCGCCGGCATTTTCCGCCGAGCGCAGATAGGCGAGCTGTGAGTTGTACATCGTGTGCCGGTTTTTCATCGCTTCGCGGAGCGCCGGATATTTTGCGTATCTTATCGCGGCGGGAGCGGTGGCCTCCGGTTTTTTGAAATATCCGTCCTCACGGGTGAGAACCACCACGGCGCGGTCGGCGCGGCCCTTTTCCTTCCGGTATTCCCTCGCCGCTTTCAGCGGAATTGAGTCGGAGATGCCGCCGTCGAGGTATCTTTCTCCGTTAACCTTAACCATCCGCGAAAGCAGCGGCAGCGACGAAGACGCGCGGACCCAGATAAGATGCCGACGCAGGTCGAATACCCGCTTGTATTCCGCTTCCCCGGTGCCGCAGTTGGTCACCACGGCAAAAAATTCGGTCGGATTTTTCCGGAACGCCTCGTAATCGACTGGATCGAGGACATTGGGAACCGTATCATAGTTGAATTTCGCTCCGAAAAGGTCTCCGGTGGTAATAAGACTTCGGATGCTGCAGTAGCGCGGGTCGCCCAGAAATCCGGTCATAACCCGGAAGGCGCGCCGCCGCTGCCCCGCAAGAAAGGAGCAGGTGACGCAGGACCCCGCCGAAACCGCCCATATGTCGGTAAAGCTTATCGAATTATCCAAAAAACAGTCGGTGACGCCGCAGGTAAAAACCCCGCGCAGCCCGCCGCCCTCAAGTATCAGCGCCGAATCGCTCATTGTTTATATTCTCTCCGTTGTTCCGAGTCAAATCAAGGTAAACAGTGATTACTTTAATGCGCATTACATTGCGTACTTTAAATTATACTCCCGATAAAATAAATCAATATGAATTTTCTCCGATATCGAGGTAAACTGTATGACAAACCGCGAAAGAATGCTTGCCGCGATGAGCGGCGGGACGCCGGACCGCCTGCCCTGCGTCGAATGGGCGACATGGTGGGACAAAACCGTCCATCGCTGGCACGGCGAAGGAGTGCCGGAGATTTGGGGCGTCGAGCTGATGGAATATTTCGGCCTCGATCCGCTTGTGCAGTTCTGGCTGCCGCACCGAAAGGCGGGGATGCCCTCTCCCTCATATCACGGCGGGGCGATAATCGAGAACGAAGCCGATTACGAGCGGATAAAGCCGTGCCTCTTTCCGGAGGACGCCGTGACGAGATACAAAGACCACTTCGCGCAAATAAAAACGGCGCACGACAGAGGCGATTTCGCCGTTTGGTACACCGTTGAGGGCTGTTTCTGGTTCCCGCGGACGCTTTTCGGCATCGAGGGGCATTTTTACAGTTTTTACGATTGGTCGGAGCTGTATCATCAAATCTGCTCCGACCTTGTCGAATGGGAGCTGATGTGCGCCGAACAGATCGCCGAGCTGATTCAGCCCGATTTCATGACCATCGCCGAAGACATGAGCTACAACAACGGCCCGATGCTGAGCGAAACGATGTTCGACGAGTTCGTCGCGCCTTATTACAAACGGTTAATCCCTGAGATTAAGCGCGGCGGGGCGTATGTCATCGTCGACACCGACGGCGACGTTACCCGGATGGTGCCGTGGATGATCCGCGCCGGAGTCGAGGGAGTTCTGCCGCTTGAGCGGCAGGCGGGAGTTGATGTGAACCGACTGCGCAGAGACTACCCCGAATTCATCCTCTTAGGCGGATATGACAAGATGGTGATGAAACACGGCGAAGAAGCGATGCGCGCCGAGTTTGAGCGGATACTTCCGGCGATAAAGTCGGGGCGGTACATCCCGTCGGTTGACCACCAGACCCCGCCGGACGTCAGCGTCGAAAACTACCGCGTCTATGTGCGGCTGCTGAAAGAATACGCGGCTAAAGTCGGGGAATGATTACCGGATTTCTTCCGGCTGTATCAGCTCATAGGCGTATCGCGGCGAGCCATTGGCTTTGATTATATAAATAACGCCGCAATACTCAAATCCGGCGGCGAGTATCAGCTTCTGCATCACTTTGTTGTCAAAGCCGGTGTCTATCCTCAGGTGCGGATATCGGCTTTTTGCAAATTCGACGATAAAGGAAAAAACTCCGCGCGAGCTGCCATCGGACGCGATGCGGTGAAGGACGGCGTAAGGAGAATCGTCCTTCCAGCCGCCGTCTATTTTCGCGTAATTCGGTTCATCCGTGACCGCGAAGACAAAAGCGCCGCGGTTTATATACTCCCCGCCGGGCAGGATGTCGCGCACGAGATACATTCTTTTTTCGGCGATGTCTTCTTCAAGCACCTGCCGCTGCGGGTATCCGTCCGGCCACTGCGTCGGGTTGCCGGTTTTTACCATATATTCGCGGGCGGATGCAAAAATCCGCTCAAGTTCGGGCAAGTCGCCGATTCCGGCGAGTACCGCAATTCGGTTATTATTCATAATTTTATCGTATAATATATAGGTAAATACTTACCGGTTCAAATACGGGTGTTTATAATGATATACTGTTTTACATCGACCGGAAATTCTCTCGGCGTCGCCGCGCGTCTTGCCGCCGCTTTGGGAGAAGACATCGAGCGGATAACGCCCCAAACTGAAGGGCATTTCGACGGCGGAATTCTGGGGTTTTGTCTTTCCCTCGTATTTCTCGGGGCTGCCGCTGTCGGTTCGGGAGTTTGTTTCACGGCTGGATATACACCGTCACCCCGATTATGTTTTCATAGTCTCGACCAACGGCGGATTTGCGCCGGGAGTGAACGGGCGGCTTGCCGAGCTGCTGAAAGAAAAGCACCTTTCGATCGATTATTCGGCGTCGGTCCGCCACGTCGACAACTACGCCGCGTTATATAACTGCTCCGACTCGCCGAAGATAAGAGCAAAAGCGGCGGACAGGGTCGCCGAAATCGCTCTTGATATAAAAGTAAGAAAAATAAAACCGCCGCCGAAATATCCGCTTTTGTCAAAGTTAATCTATAAATTCTATCCGGCGAGAAACGGAGCAGTTGCTCCCGGTTTTAAGGTGTCGGACAGCTGTAACGGCTGCGGAATCTGCCGCCGCGTCTGCCCGCGCGGGAATATCGAAACGGACGGCGGCAAACCGCAATTCGGCGCCGACTGCGAGATTTGTCTCGGCTGTCTCAACCTCTGCCCGAAAGGCGCGATTGAATACAAATTATCTAAACGAATGACAAAATACAAAAATCCGGAGATAAAGCTCTCCGAACTGTACGTGAGGTAATCGGGATGCAATGCAAAACCGCGGTCGTTTCCGGAGGAAGCGGCGGGATAGGCGGAGCCGTCGCCGAAGCGCTCTGCCGCGCCGGATTCGGCGTTGTCATAACTTTTAATAAAAATCGGACTGCGGCGGAGTCGCTCTGCCGACGGCTTTCGTCCGAGCGGCTTTCGATCGAAGCCGTCAGATGCGACGTTTCGGATGAAAAGGAAGTCAATACCGTCTTTTCCCGGCTTGACGCCGGAGTTCTCGTCAACTGCGCCGGCAGCGCAATGCACGGGCTTTTTCAGGACAGCGGCGACGCCGTGCGGCGGGAAGTTTTCGCAAGCAACGTCTTCGGGATGATGAATATGACGGCCGCGGTGCTGCCGTCGATGCTCCGCCGCCACGAGGGCTGTATCGTCAATATCAGCAGCGTCTGGGGAGAATATCCCGCCTCCTGCGAAGCGGTTTACAGCGCCGCGAAAGGGGCGGTGAACGCCTTTACCCGCTCGCTCGCCGATGAACTCGGTCCTTCCGGGATACGGGTAAACGCCGTCGCGCCGGGGAATATCATCACATCAATGACAGCCCCGCTCGGCGAAGAAGTCCTGTCGGACATAGCCGCGTCAACCCCGCTCGGGCGCAACGGCCGCCCGGAAGACGTCGCGGAGGCGGTGATGTGGCTCGTCTCCGAATCGGCGGCTTTTGTAACCGGACAGGTCATCACGGTAAACGGCGGCTGGAGAGGCTGATTTTATTCGGCAGTCTCCCCGATATGCTCTCCCTTGCTTACGATTTCAATGAAACGCGCCTCCTCCGCGGAGGGCGTTTTCTTTTTATGCCTTATCACGACGAACCGGCGGCGCAAATCGACGCCGGTGACGGCAATTTCAACCACGTCTCCGGCTTTTATCCTCGGTTCGGCGAGCCTTTTCGGGATGACGGCGACGCCGAGTCCCGCCGCCGCGGCGTTTATCAGCGCGGTGGTGTCTGTCGATTCGAGGGTGGGGGAAACGGCGGCTCCTGCGGCGCCGAAAGCCGCGTCGACAAGTTCCCTCGTCCCGCTGCCCTTTTCCCGAAGCAGCAGCGGCAGGGCGGCGACTTGCGCCGCGGTCATCGTCTCCGGCGGGAAATTCCCGGCTCTGACGGCGCAGAGGCTGTCTCCGTATAGCTCCCGTATCTCGATATCCGGCTGATGCGCCTTGCCCTCAATCACCGCAAAATCAAGCTCTAAATCAAGCACCATCTGCTCGAGGCGGTCGGAGCTTGCGACCTTTACCCGGACGTCGACATCCGGGCTTTCTTCCTTGAATCGCTTCAGCCAGACCGGCATATAAACCGAGCCGACGGTAATCGAAGCGCCGACGTCTAAAGTGTTTTTTGACGCCAGCATACGGGCGGCAAGCTTCATGCTTTCAAATTCCGAGATTATCCTTTCGGCGTATTTCAGCAGCTCGGCGCCGCTCTCGGTCAGATGCAGCCGGTGCCCCGGCCGCTCAAACAATTTCACGCCGTATTCAGCCTCAAGCTCTGACAGGGCGCGGCTGACGGCGGGCTGAGAGATGCCTAACTTTACCGACGCCGCCGTTACGCTCTCCGACCCGCTCAATGCGGCGAAAATCCTCAGATGTCTCAGCGTCATGTCCTGCCTCCGAAAAGCGCTTTCGCTTTCAGCGCGGCGCCGAGTTCGGGGGAAATCGTCAGCGTTTCGGGGATAAATCCGAGCTGACGAAGGCTTTCGAGCCGGTTTTTAATCCGCGGCTCTCCCGCAACCCCGCCGGAGAGGATGACTTTTGTTCCCGAACCCAATCCCGCGGCTTTTGCCGCCGCCGAAACAAGGTTTATGAGATAATCTGCGTTTTTTTCGATTATCAGTTCCGCTTCGGCAGAACCCAAGTCCGCCGCGCGGAAGACCGCAGGAGCGGCGGACGCTATGTATTTTCGCGGGTTTTCGCCGTAAATCTCGGAGAGCAGCTCCCACGGCTCGCCGCCGAGCGCTTCAAAAATACATTTATGCAGTATCGGGCAGTCGAGCGCGCGGCCGTCGCGGGCTTCAAACACCCTTTCAATCGCCGTCCGGGCGATCTCAAAGCCGCAGCCGCCGTCAAACAGCCAACCCCAGCCTCCCGCCTGATACACCCGTCCGCCCGCCTGCGCAAAGCAGGAGGAGCCGGTGCCGGATATCAGCACAATGCCGTCCTCAAGACCGAGACCGGCGAAGATGAGATTTTCGGCGTCGGAGCCGACAGCCAGATGTTCGGTTAACGAAGATTGCAAAATCGCCTGAAGCTCTGCGCCGCGGTTCAGCCCGCCGCCGATACCGCAAAAGACGCCTTGAAGCAAAGCGTCTTTTGATATGTTTGAAGCCTGCTTCATCGCTTCCGAAACGGCGGAGAGGACGGCGTCCGCGGCGGCTTTCGCGCCGATGTCGTTTGCGTTTGAAGGGCCGGATTTTCCCCGGCCGAGAATGGTCCCGAACTTGTCGATAACGACCGCTTTGGTAGATGTGCCGCCGCCGTCGACTCCGGCGAAATAAGCGCTCATGCCGTCTTCTCCTTTCAGCGAAGCAATATTTATCAGCGCTCCGCGCTATTAAATTTAAATGTTTCTTCCCGCGACTAAATTCACGCCCGGAATCAGGAAATCTTTGTATACAATATCCCCTGCCTTCACCGGCGGGGCGACTTTAAGCGTCTTGATTATCCGCATCCCGTCGAACATCATCGCTTTCGGTATCGGTTTGTCAACCTTGACCGGCAGCAGTTTGAGATTCGGATGCAGCTCGGATATTCCGTCTATTAAAACAGTCGAGGTAACCGTTCTGACCGGATTCGTCGCCTCGGCGACGCCGTATTTCTTGCCGCGGGCGCAGGCGTGGCCGGTAACGACAGGCTCGTCGCCCGATAAATCGACATGAAGCTCGCAGCCGAAAGGGCAGACGGTGCAGGTAAAAATCTGTTCCATGACTTGCTCCTCCTTACGCCCGTTCTTCGATCGAAACGCTGACAGGCGCGTCGATGTCGGAAATTTTGACAGTCGCCGATTCCATCTCGCCCGGCGTGACGACGCGCTTTCTTATCCGCCGCAGTTCCTTTGAGCCGGATTTTATCACCGTATCGCAGCCGCGGATGGTCGATGTGACGCGGAAGCTGAGCTTTACGTCGCCCGAACCGCCCAAATCAATCTTATGCGGGACGATATAGCGGACGTTGTCGCCGGGGGTTGTCGCGACGTAATTTACCGTTTTTGTGCCGCTCAATGCGTATCTTGCCGCCGCGGCGCCCGCCGCTTCCGCCTCAAGGGTGACGTTGTCGACAAGGTCATGCACCTGAAGGGCGTTGCCGCAGGCGAATATCCCCTCCGCCGTCGTCTGATTGTATTGGTCGACGACGGCGCCGCCGGTGACGGGGTCAATGACGACTCCGGCTTCGCGGGCAAGCTCGTTTTCCGGGATAAGCCCTACCGAAAGCAGCAGCGTATCGCAGGGGACGATCTTTTCTGTCGCAGGTATCGGGCGGCGATTTTCGTCGACCTGAGATATTTTAACTCCCTCGACGCGACTTTTGCCTAAAATATCGGTAACGGTATGCGAAAGCAGCAGCGGGATGTCGAAATCGTTGAGGCATTGGGCGACGTTGCGCGCAAGCCCGCCGCAGTAATTCATAAGCTCGGCGACGCACTCGACTTTTGCGCCCTCGAGGGTGAGGCGGCGCGCCATGATAAGCCCGATATCGCCGGAACCTAAGATAACCGCGCGTTTGCCCGGCATCTTGTTTTCCATGTTGACGAAGCGCTGGGCGGAACCGGCGGTGAAAATACCGGCGGGGCGGGTGCCGGGAATCATAATCTGTCCGCGGGTGCGCTCCCGGCAGCCGGTCGCGATTACCACGGCGGACGCTTTAAGTCTTATAAATCCGTCTTTGGGGCTGACGTATGTAAGCTCCCTGTCCGCATTGAGCGACAGCACCATCGCGTCGGTCACGTAAGGGATTTCCCGCTCGTGAAGCCTGTCTATATATCGGCTTGCGTATTCGGGTCCGGTCAGCTCTTCCGAGAAGATGTGAAGCCCGAAACCGGCGTGTATGCACTGGTTCAGTATGCCGCCGAGCGAATCGTCGCGCTCAAGCAGCAGTATGTCTTCGGGGGAGACGCCGGCGTCAACGGCGGAGGCGGCTGCGGCAAGTCCGGCGGGTCCTCCGCCTATTACTATCAGCTTGTCCATATCTGCCTCCTCAGTCTCTGTCGTCGGGACGGCTCAGAATTTCCGAACCTTCGCCCTTTTTGGTTATATCATACATATCTTTATGCAGCAGCCGGGAAAGTATCGCGGTGACGCGGGGCGAGCAGAAGCCGCCCTGGCAGCGTCCCATTCCGGCTCTGACTCTGCGCTTCACTCCGTCGAGGTCGCGCGCGCCGACGGGACGGGTTATCGCGTCGACTATCTCGGCTTCGGTCACCGTTTCGCAGCGGCAGATGATCCGGCCGAAAGCGGGGTTTTCCCTGATCGCCGCGGCTTTTTCTTCGTCCGACATCGCTTTGAAGCAGGGAGAGGGCGGCCGGCTGTCGGAAAAATCGGGGTTCGGCCGGAGGGGCAGCCCCATCTCGCCGAGTTTGCCGACTATATAATCGGCGACGGCGGGGCCGCAGGCCAAACCCGGCGAATCGATTCCGGCGGCGTGCAGCAGCTTCGGGAAGCGCTTTGACGCCTTTATCACAAAGTCTTTGGCTTTCGTCATCGGAGTCGGGCGGACGCCGGCAAATTCAGTTATCGAGGCGCGAAGGTTTATATCCGGAATCAGCCTGCGCGCTCCGGCAGAGATTTCATCAATCCCTTCGGGGGTCGTTGTGGTATTGTCGCGGTATTCGACTTCGTGCGCGTTGGGTCCGACTATGACATTGCCGTGAACGGTCGGCGAAACAAGGATGCCCTTGCCCTTTTCCGACGGGCAGACAAAGAGGGTATGCTTTGCAATGCCGCCTTCCGAAGTATCGAGCAGCATATATTCGCCGCGGCGGGGGTTCAGTCTGAGCGGCTCCTCTTCGCCGTCGGGGAAAATGTCGTTTTCAACGAGAAGATCGGCGCCGAGACCGGATGCGTTGACTATATATCTCGCCCTTATCGGCGTATCATCGCTGTTTATTTCAAGGTAACCGCCGCGCTGCTCCACCTTTTTCGCTTCATAGCTGAAAAGGAAATCAGTTCCGTTGACGGCTGCGGCTTCGCAGACGGCTATACACAGCCCCCAGGGACAGACGATTCCCGCCGTCGGGGCAAAAAGCGCCGAAGTGCATTCGCGGGAAAGCTGCGGTTCAAGCTCAAAGATTTCCTCTCCCCGGATTATCCTCATTCCCTCAACTCCGTTGGCAATCCCGCGGGAGTAAAGAAGATCGAGATGCCGCTCGTCGGCTTCTCCGAATGCGCAGACGAGGGAGCCGCAGTTATCGTAATGAACATTGAGTTTTTCCGATATTTCCTTTATCTGACGGCAGCCGTCGGCGTTCAGTTTCCCTTTGAGAGTGCCGGGGACGGCGTCGAAGCCGGCGTGAACGATGGCGGAGTTGGCTTTGGTGGCGCCGGAAGCTATATCCGAGCCTTTTTCCAGAACAATTACCGAAAGCTTGTATTTCGCAAGCTTATAGGCGGTCATCGAGCCGGTTATCCCCGCGCCTATAACGGCGACGTCGTAGATTTTTCCGGAATATCGCTGATCGTATGACATATATTGAACCAGCCTTGTATAATATTATTGTATTAAAATACGAACGGAAGTATTATACCACAAAAATCGCTCTTAATCAAGCGATTTGAGCAAACAACAGAGGGCAGGTTTGTTTCGGGGCTATGAAAAAAATATTTCAGCCCTCCGCTTTTTGTCTTTAAGTCATTGACACGGCTGTTTTAATCTGTTATAATGTCATTGTCGATACGTGAATATTCAAAGAAGCCGCCGGCAGCTGTTCCGGCGATTATATAAAAACGGAGGACGTACTTTTGGACAACATAACTGTTTTCTCGGACGGAACTCGCGACGCGACTTCGGCGCTGCAAAAGCTGCTTGACGGACGCGGATATATATATCTGCCGCAGGGGAGATATATAATCTCAAAACCGCTCGTAATCCGCGGCGGCACCTGCCTCAGCCTCGCTCCGCAGGCAACGGTGCGCCTTGCCGACGGCGCCAACTGCATGATGCTGATAACCGACCATACGGCGGAAAACCGCGACATCACAGTCGAGGGCGGCGTCTGGGACGGCAACTGCTCAATGCAGGCGCGCTGCTATGACCCGGAAAAATATTTTTACGGAACGGCGCTGCAGTTTCTCAACACCTTTGATCTGACCGTAAGAAATCTCACCGTAAAAGACCCGGAAGCCTTCGCAATCCAGATAGCCGACGCCGAGCGATTCACGGTGGAAAATATCACCTTCGACTTCAACATGATGAAACCGAACATGGACGGCGTCCACGTTCAGGGCAGGGCGAGAAACGGCTTTATCCGCAACATCAAGGGCGCGACGAATGACGACATGGTCGCCCTCAACTGCGACGACGGACTGAACGGCAAAGTTTATTCCGGCGATATCGAAAACATCGAAGTCGACGGCGTTTTCGCCGAGAACGGATATACCGCGGTGCGGCTGCTTTCCTGCGGCAGCCGGATGCGCAACGTGAAGATAAGCAACATCTTCGGCACCTACCGCTTCAACGGCGTGTCTTTCACCCATCACAACATAATCCCCGGAGCGCCTGTCTGGTTCGACAACATCACTTTAGACGGCATTTACGCTTCAAAAGCTCAGCAGACATACGAGACCGAATACGACAGAAACGCCCGCGACAGCACCGACGAAGCGTACGGAGAGGGGGTAAACGACTGGGCGGTGCGGACGCAGTCAATCATCTGGTTCGCTCCCGGCGTAAAGTGCGGCAACGTAACGCTCCGCGATATCCATCGCCTCGAAGAAGCGCAGACCGAAGCCGTTACAATCGACATCGACACAGATGTCGAGATCGAGCGGCTTTATATCGACGACGCGACCCAGAGGTTCGTCAACTGCCCGGAAATACCTCTTATCCGCAACCGCGGAGAGGTTAAAAAGCTCATTACAAACGCGATTGATTAAGCGATAAACCAACGATTATATCAAAATTCAGAGGGGGATAATCATGCTTAAAACAAAAATCATCTCCGCGTTTCTTGCCGCGCTGATGCTGATATCGGCCGCGCTCATCTCCGCCTGCGGAAAAACCGAGACCGCGCCGACCTCCGATACCGGCGCAACCGAAGCGGAGACAACCGCCGCCGAAACGCTGTCCGAGCTTGACATCCGCGCCGCGGTGCCGGACGAGCTGCCGGAAGCCGACTTCGGCGGCTATAACTACCGCATAGTCTGCGAAAACGACCAGGACTGGTATTATTACAACGAAGAACAAACCGGCGACGTCATAAACGACGCGGTATTTCTGCGCAACGCCTCCGTCGGGGAGCGCTTCAATTTTGAGCTCACCATAGCTAATTGCAGCGACTACGGCGCCAACGGCGGCTTTATGCAGAAAGCCGTTCTTGCGGGCGACGACGCATTCGACCTTTGCTGCTCGCATATAGTAAACGTAAGCACCCTTGTAATAAAAGACATCTTCATGAACTGGTACGACATTCCCCACATCAACTTTGAAAAGCCGTGGTGGGCGCGTTCCAACATCGAAGACCTTACATACAACGGCGTTGCGATACTCGGAATCGGCGACTACGCGCTTTCGGCTATCGGCCGTACCTACTGCATGTTCTTCAACCGCCGGCTGGCAGAATCCTACGGCATCGAAGGCATTTACGATACCGTCATGGACGGCAAATGGACGATAGACAGGCTTTCCGAGCTGACGCAGGACATTTACCAGGACCTCAACAGCGACGAGAAGCGCGATGTCGAAGACTTCTACGGCTTCGCTACCGGGGTCGCCTCCAATGTCGGCGCTTATCTCTGGGCGTTTGAAAACCCGATCTGCAAAAAGGACAGCGACGGCAATATCGCGGTAGTAATGGCGACTCCGAAGATGAGCGCAATGCTTGAGAAGCTCAACAAGATCATGTGGGAAAACCAGGGCACCTATTACAACAAAAATCACACCTCGAAGATCGACGCAGCGGCGGCGCACGTCGGCGGCCGCGACCTGTTTATCTACGGCAGAGCCATCTTTGCAAACGGCTATATCGACCAGGCTATCGACTTCTTCCGCGAAGTAGAAGACGACTACGGCATCATCCCGTATCCGAAGTGGGATGAAAATCAGGCCGATTACCGCTCTCTCGTCGACGGCAACCACGCCGCTCTCGCAATCCCGAAGACAACGGCCGACCTCGAGCGCGCCGGAATTATAATGGAAGCGCTGAACGCCGAAGGCTACAAGTCGGTCGTTCCCGTTTACATCGAGACGGCTCTTAAGGTAAAATACGCCCGCGACAACGAGTCGGTTCAGGTACTCGACATGCTCATCGCCAACCGCTACTTTGATTTCGGCTATGTCTACGACGGCTGGGCAGGCGGCTCCTTCTGGCTCGAAGGACTCGTCCAGGGCAACAAAAATGACTGGGAATCCCATTACGCCAAGAACGAAAAAAAGATGCTCGCGCATTACACCAAAGTCTTCGAATATTTCGAGGAAGTTGCCGCAGGCTAAAATCGATTTTTTCTCCGGGTGCGGAATTGCCGCGCCCGGAATATTTTTTTACGCGAAGGTAAAAATTCCCCTCGGCGTCATTGTTTTTTTATATAATATATGGTATAATTAACAAGTCGCAGGTAAAATCAACTCCGAAGGAGAAAGTGCTTTGGATAAAAAAGAAAACGAAAAAAACGAAGTAATCGAAGAGATGCTCTACGACATCTCCGACAGCCTTATCGCTGAAGTCGAAAAGGTGGTAATAGGCAAGCGCGACGTCGTTGTCATGCTGATAACGGCGCTTCTTGCGTCGGGACACGCGCTTATCGAAGACGTTCCCGGCGTCGGCAAAACAACTCTTGCCGCAGCCCTCGCCCGCGCCGCCGGACTTTCCTACAAGCGGGCGCAGTTTACCCCCGACGTCATGGCATCCGACATAACCGGTTTCAACATATACAACCAGCAGGCGGGGCAGTTCGAGTTCCGGGAGGGACTTGTAATGTGCAACATCCTGCTTGCCGACGAAATCAACCGCGCCTCGCCGAAAACTCAGTCGGCGCTGCTTGAGGCGATGGAAGAGCGGCGGGTAACGGTAGACGGCCGGACCTATCAGCTTCCCGATCCGTTTATAGTCATCGCTACGGAAAACCCGACCGGCTTTGTCGGGACGTATCCTTTGCCGGAAGCTCAGCTTGACCGTTTCGCCGTCAAGCTCCGCATGGGCTACCCCTCGATGGAGGAAGAGATGAGGATAATTCGGGAAAGACGCGACGCCTCTCCGATTGACGCTATTGTACCCGTCGCCGACATCGACAAGATAGTAGCGATGAGGGACGCCGCCGACAAGGTATATCTTGCGCCGGCGCTGTATAAATACATTGTGCTGCTCGTTTCGGCGACAAGAAAGCACCCGAAGCTTTCCCTCGGCGCTTCCCCACGCGCCTCGCTTATGCTGATGAAGATGGCGCAGGCGTACGCATTCATGCACCGCCGGGACTATGTGCTGCCGGAGGATATCGCGTCGCTCTACCGCACCGTTATCTCCCACCGCCTTATCCTTTCTCAGGAGGCGAAGATAGCGAGGGTTGACACCAACGCGGTGCTGACCGAGATTCTTCACGACACCGCCGTCCCGTACGACAGCGGCGAAAAACCTGTTTTCTCCCCTCCGGGCGGAGATAAAAAATGACCGGCGTAAAAAAGACCGCTCCCCGCCGCTCCCGCAAAAAGGATAACGGGCTCAGATACGATACCGTTCCGAAAAAACGGCTGCGCTTCGGGGTGGGAGGGGGCTTTTACGTCTGGCTGTTCGCGCTGTTTTTCGGGCTTGTCTTTACTCAGGCGCTGCATTCGAGCATGTCGGGACTTTTCTTTGTTTCGGCGATGCTGCTGCCCGTCGGAGCGCTTATCTATATTTTAATCGGCCTGCCGCAGCTTACCGCTTCCGCCTCCTCCGACGACGGGGAAGTCGAAAAGTACGCAAAGACGGCTTTCACCGTCTATGTCGAAAACCCGCTGCCGCTGCCTTATCCTTTCGTCGACGTCGATATAACCGTCCCTTCCGACCACGCCGTCAGATGCGAAAGCCGGCGGCTGACCCTATCTCTCGCTCCTTTCGCGCTTTACGAGCTGAAAACTCCGGTCGTTTTTTCATATAGGGGACGCTATGAAATCGGCGTCAAGTCTCTTTATATCTGGGATTTGCTCCGTATCTTCCGAATCCGCGCCGATATCGACTCGGAAGCCTCGGTATTTGTCGTTCCGCGGCGGATAACCCTTGAAGGCCCGCCGGACACCGGCTCGGCCGACGTCGACTCCGATTCGTCAAAATCAGTGATAGGCGCCGAACGCTCCGAGATGAACGATGTCCGCAGCTACCGCCAGGGCGACCATATGAAGCAGATCCACTGGAAACTCAGCTCAAAGCAGCAGGAGCTTGTCTCAAAGGAATACACGATGAACAGCGGCAAAACCGCCTATCTTTTAGTGGATATGTACCCGCGCTGGGACAGTTCCGACCCGGAACAATGTGACGACGACGTAAACGAATACGCCGCCGACACCGTCGTCGAATGTACCATCGCCGTCGCGATGCGGGAGCTTAACAACCGCAACAGCTGCACCATGCTCTGGTACGACGACCGCAGCCCCTCCGATGTGGCGGTATATTCGATGGAATCCCCTCTCGACTTCGAAAAAGTCTATCCGGTAATCGCGACCGCGCCGCTTTCAACGACGGCGCATAAGATATCTGATCTCGCCGCCCTGACGGACGGCGCGAGGGCTATCGCTCTGCTCTTTGTCACCCCCCGCCTCGACGCCGAGATCGTCTCGGAGCTGATATTTGCCTGCGCCTCCTCCGGAATTTCCGCAATCAGCGGTACGCTTAAAGTCTATTACTGCCCGCCGGAGCCGAAGGTGCGGAATTTCGACCGCGAACTTGAGCGCCGCTGTCTCGAGCAGCTTGCCGCCTCCGGCATCAAAGTCGAAAAAGTGACGGAGGAGTCCCTTTCTTCCGGAATTATCTCATATGATACGGACATCACCGATACAACGGGCGAAGACGACGCCGGAGAAGACGAAATCGAAGCGGCCGGATAACGCCTTTTTGCGCGGAAAGTGATGGATAATGAATAAAAACAATTTTTCCTCAGCCGGATATACGGTCAGACGAATAAAGACGGCGCCGGCGCTTCCGCTCGCCCCGGAAAGGCAGCGGCTCAGCTCGTCGGAAGCCGGCGATGCGGCGCGCGCGCTGCTCGGTTATCTGCTTCGGGCGGCGGTTGCTTTTGTCGCATCTTTTGCCCTGATTATGTTCATCCGCGACGCCTTCGACCTCGACAAATTAGGTTCCCCTCTCCCGGAAGGCGCGACGGCGCTGGCTCAGTATATGTATGAGCTGAGCGGCGGTCTTGAAAGCGGCGTCACCGGTCTTTTTGTGCTGCTTCTCTCGTTTGCCTTTACCTTCTTTTTCGCTTTCATGGCGTATAATAAGACAACCGCGGCCATCGGCGTCGGCGTTATGGGAGTCGGAGCCGGAATATATTTCGCGGCGGTCAAAAGCCCGATTGCCGTACTGCGCAACTCCTTTTACTGCCTTTGGAACGCCGTCATGGGGCGGCTGCTCAACGCGGGATATCGGGCGGCGGACCTTATCCGTTACGACAACGTAATATCGGAAGGCTATGAAGTCGGCGACGGGACGCTGATGCGGACGGCGGTCGCGCTGCTTATCATGATTTACTGCGCCGTTTTCGTCTTTTCGCTTGTCAAAAAGACCCGCCTGCTGCCGGCGTTTATCCTCGGACTTGCGACGGTTATCGGCGTATTTACCTATAATGTCGCGTCAAATAACTGGTATTTTGCGCTGATACTCGCCGCCATGTGCGGAATGCTCGCGCTTAAGCTGTACGACCGCCATTATGTTTCGGTCGGATTGCCGGACAAAAAAGATAAAAAAGAAAAAAAAGAAAAAAAGTCATCCGAAACAGTTGAACTCGACGCCGTTTCATCGGACGCCGCGGATACACTCACCGCTGAAGACAAGGAAGAGAAAAAGAAAAAACTCAAAAAACAGCTTCGGCGGCGCCGGCGCAGATACGCGCTCGGCGGTTACGCGGGAGCCGCCTGCATGGCGCTCGTCTTTCTCATGATCGCGCTCCCGGCGGCTTCGATAAAGGGCAGATGGGCGTATTACGAGAAGATATCTCAGCGGCTCAGCTATTTTGACGCCGTCGCCAGCTCCTTTATAATCGGGGAGACGCCGAACCAGGGAGATTTGGGATATCTGGGCAATCTCGACACCCTCAACGCCCGCGACGTCGACGCCGAAAGCCATCATTTCACCGGCCGGGAAATGCTGAATATCGAGACTTCCTATCCCTATCCGCTCTATCTGCGCTCCTGGGTGGGAACATATTTTCAGAAGGACATCTGGTACTCGGCGACAACCGACGACGTCGCGAGGTATAAAAGCCGCTTTGGGAATGATTTTGTCCCGGAGCAGGTAATGAAAAGTTTTTACGATATCGTAGCTCCCAACAGCACCCGCGTCAACTCCCTTACCTCTCATTACGACCGGATAAAAGACGGTTTTGTCACCGTCTCCGTCGACATGAGGAACGTCTCCAGTTCCGGCAACCTGCTTTTCATCCCCTCGTATATGAACCCCGACTTCGGACTTATGCGGCGCGGCGAGAGCGACACCGAGGCGCCGACCGGATATGAAGAAGAATACAAGAACTATTACGAAGGCATATACACGACCGGCTGGCTTAATATAAACAAGGAATACCGCGTTTCCGCCTTCCTTCCGAGCTACCGCTCCCCGACCTACGCAAAGACATTGAGAGAGCAGCTCGACGCCTATAAAAAAGCGGTGTATATGATAAAGATGGCGGAATCCGGCACAGACCCGGAAATTATTCAGATGCTGGATTCCCTGGAATTGGTCGAAGACAATACGATGACCGGCATACTTGAACCGGAGCCGATACCGAAACCCGACGCCGCCGCCCGCGCCTTTGAGAGTTATCTCGCCTTAAGCGAGTCGGAAAAGAAGGAATTTGTCAGGAAAAACATAGACATTCCCGCGGATTACGAAGACTTTGTCCGCTCGACTTATTTAGGAAAGGTTGAAAACAAGGCAGTCATCGACGCCTGCTATAAAGTCATCGCAAATCTTAAAGAAGAATATCCCGAAGAGATGGCGGAGGTTGAAGTCGAACCGGGAGTTTACGACAGGGGAATACTCTACCAGGTTCTGCCTTATGAGACCGTCCGCGCCGTCATTGACTATTTAAGCGAAAACAACACCTATACCCTTTCTCCGGCAGTCCCGAAGAACCGCGCGAAGGACGCTGTCTCCATCTTTCTTGAAGACACCCACGAGGGCTACTGCGTTCAGTTCGCCACGACATCGGCGCTGATGCTGCGGGTATTGGGCTTCCCGACCCGCTACTGCGAGGGGTACATAGTCACCGATTTTGAGCGCAACGACATGTCGTCGGCAGCCGCCGAAAGCAACAAAAAAAAGGGGATTGTCAACCGCTATTCGGCGTCGATCCGCGACTGGGACGCCCACGCCTGGATCGAATGCTACATCTCCGGCCGCGGCTGGATGCAGTTCGAAACCACACCGCAGTATTACGACTCGATGTATAAGCCGTATGAGGCGACGTCAAGCTATACATCCCATTCAACTCCGCGCCAATATGATTTGGAGCCGCTTTCCGAAGAGCCCGACGACGGTGTCGTGATTGTCAGAAAGACGGAATACGGCGGGGTTATCATAGGTCTGGCGATATTTGTCGCCGCCATAGTGGCGCTTATATTATTCATCCGCCGCCTCAAGCGCAAGGCCGATGACAACGACTTCCGGCGTACTCACGACATAACCAACACCCGTCAGGAGGAGCTCGAGGAAGAAGAGATACACCGCCTCGCCCTGAATCTGGCGGAAGACATCTTCGACGCCTGCGCCGCCGCCGGCATTGTCCCGAAAAAGGGAGAGCTGCCGACTGAATTCGCAGTCCGAGCGCAAACGGAGCTCGAAGAATTCACCGCCAAGCGCCGCGCCCGCGAAGACCTTGTTACAAGGCTTGCATTATCCGAATCGGAAGGAATAAAGCTCCCCGACGTTATGCCGATAATCGAAGCTGCGCGCTTCGGCGGAAAGGTAAGTCTTGAGCAGCTCCGCCTCTGCGCCGACTACTACCGGGCGCTGAGAGTAAGGGTAACCGAGTCGTTGAGCCTGCCGGAGAGGTTTGTCGCAAAGCATATCAAATTGATGATATAATAACGGCAAAAAACGCCGGATTCGCCCGCAAAAAGACGACGAACCGGAAATCGGAGAAATTTCAAGTCCTATGCTCGCATAACAATATATTATTTGGAAAATAATATATAAAAATAAAAACAAAAAAACGGTGCAACATGCAGGAAAACGCCCACGAAAAAACAACCAAGTTAAAACTTGACGAGATTTCCAGCCCTATGCTTGCATAGCAATATATTATTTGAAAAATAATATATAAAAATAAAAACAAAATAACGGTACGAAATGCAGGAAAACGCCTACGAAAAAACAAACAAGTTGAAACTCGACGAAATTTCAAGCCCTATGCTTACATAAAAATATATTATTTGAAAAATAATATATAAAAAATAAAAACAAAATAACGGTACGAAATGCAGGAAAACGCCCACGAAAAAACAAACAAGTTAAAACTCGACGAAATTTCAAGCCCTATGCTTACATAAAAATATATTATTTGAAAAATAATATATAAAAAACAAAAAACAAAATAACGGTACACCATGCAAGGAAACACTCCCGAAAAAACAACCAAGTTAAAACTTGATGAGATTTCCAGCCCGATGCTTGCCTACCTCGGCGACGCGGTCATAGAGCTGCTTGTCCGCAGAAAACTCGCCCTCGACGGCGTCCCCAACACCGGCGAGGCGAACCGCCTTTCCCACGGCTATGTCACGGCAAAGGCGCAGTCCGAAGCGGTAGGACGGCTTGAAGGACTTCTCACCGAGCGGGAAGAAGATATCTACCGCCGCGGCCGCAATCACGCATCAAAAAACTGCCCCCGCCGCAGCACCCCCGGACAATACCACCGCGCGACCGGACTTGAAGCGCTGTTCGGCCGGCTCTGGCTTGAGCATGAATTTGATAGGATAGAGGAGCTTTTTGCCGCCGCCTACCCTGCTTGCCTGGGCAATCCTGCTTGCTTTGGCAACCCTGCTTGCTTAAACAACACCCCCTGCGATAAAAATACAACAGACACGGAGGACGAAAATGCCCCAACGACTTAAATTACTGCTCATCTTCGGCACAAGACCGGAGGCTATCAAGATGTGCCCGCTGGCGCTGGAGCTGCTGCGCCGCCCGCAGTTCGAAACAAGGATAATGCTCACCGGTCAGCACCGCGAGCTCGCCGACTCGGTTATGAGCGCCTTCGGCGTAAAAGCCGACTACGACCTGCGGCTGATGAAGCCGGGACAGACGCTGCAGTCGCTGACCGCGGCTATACTTGAAGCGGAAAAGCCGGTATTTGAGGAATACGCCCCCGATTTTGCATTGGTTCACGGCGACACCCTGACGGCTTTCGCCTCCGCCCTCTCGGCTTTCTACGCGCAGACAAAAGTCTGCCATGTCGAAGCGGGACTCCGCACCTTCGACAAATGGGCGCCTTATCCCGAGGAGATGAACCGGGTGCTGATAACCCGTCTCGCCGACCTGCATTTTGCCCCGACTAAGGGCAACGAGCGGAATCTGCGCAACGAGGGAATTGTAAACGGCGTTTACGTCACCGGCAACACCGGTCTCGACGCCTTCCGCTACACGATAAAGCCGGATTACGAGTTCACGTCGTCGGAACTTAAAGCGATTGATTTTGAGAGCTTCAGAACCGTCGTCATGACCGCACATCGGCGGGAAAACATCGGCGCCGGACTTGAAAACATCTGCCGCGCAGTCAGGCGCGTCGTCGCGGAAAACCCGGACATTCAGGTGGTCTATCCGATGCACCCCAACCCCGCCGTCCGCGGCACCGTCGTCCCGATGTTAGGGGATATCGACAGAGTTCACCTGATCGAGCCGCTTGACGTCTTTGATATGCACAACCTGATGAGCCGCTCATATATGGCTCTCACCGACAGCGGCGGGCTTCAGGAGGAAGCGCCGGCTTTGGGGCTTCCCGTCGCGGTGCTCCGCGCCGAAACCGAGCGTCCGGAGGCTGTCGAAGCCGGAACCGTCGTTCTTGCCGGCACAACCGAGGAAGGAGTTTACTCGCTCTTCTCGAAAATTCTCCGCGACGCCGAGTTCTACCGCTCGATGCGCCGCGCGATAAATCCCTACGGCGACGGACACGCAAGCGAGCGAATTGCGGACGCGCTGCTTGAACAACAAAAATAACAACAATTCATACAAAACAGCCCCTATATTCATACCGACGCAATAATTTACCATTACAATATTTTTATTACTCATAAGTAAAAGCAACAAAAAAATAAAAAATAAAAACCGATTACCGGAGGAATAAACCATGTATTATGTAGGTATTGATCTTGGCGGCACCAACATCGCCGCGGGAATTGTCACCAAAGATTACAAGATAATCGCGAAAGACAGCGTCCCGACCCTTCCGAACCGCGACCCCGAGCTTATCATCAAGGACATGGGCGCTCTCTGCGACAGGCTCCTTGCGAAAGCAAACATTTCATACGACGAGGTTATTTCCGCCGGAATAGCCACCCCCGGCACCGCCAACAGCGACACCGGCTACTGCGAATACGCAAACAACCTGCCGTTTTTGCATTTCCCCCTCGCCGACACGCTTAAGAAGTATACGAAATTCAAGTCCGTCCGCATCGAAAACGACGCCAACGCCGCCGCCTGGGGCGAAGCCATAGCGGGCGCCGCGCAGGGCGTTGACAACTCGATATTTATAACCCTCGGAACCGGTGTCGGCGGCGGTATCATCATCGACCGCAAGGTTTACTCCGGTTTCAACTACGCCGGCGCCGAACTCGGCCATATGGTCATTCAGTACCAGGGCGCGCAGTGCACCTGCGGTCTCAAGGGCTGCTGGGAGGCTTATTCCTCCGCGACCGGACTTATCCGCATGACAAAGGAAAGGATGAACGCAAACCCCGACTCATCCATGTGGAAATGGTGCGGCGGAGATATCTCAAAAGTCAACGGCCGTACCGCTTTCGCCTGCATGCAGAATGACGGCGACGAAGCCGCGAAAGAAGTCGTCGACGAATATATCGGCTACCTCGCCTGCGGCCTTATCAACATCATCAACATCTTCCAGCCGGAGATCCTCTCAATCGGCGGCGGCATCTCGAAAGAGGGCGAAAAGCTGATGGCTCCCCTCCGCGAACACATCAAAGCCGCAACCTACGGCGGCGCCGACAGCTATATCAAACCGACCAAAGTAGTTGTAGCCTCCCTCGGCAACGACGCCGGAATTATAGGCGGCGCGGTGCTGGGAGTATAAGACGCGGATAACTTAGATAAAGGAAATATTTGAACGGCGATGTTTCGGCTCCGCCGAAACTCGCTGCCGGCGCCCGATGGGCGCCGGCAGAGTTCCTTTTGGAATCCCCAAACTTTTAGGTCTTTGACTTATAAAGAGATATTGTGGAAACAGCGGACTGTATTTATAGTATAACAAGCCATCTTACATGAGTAGAACGATAAAAGGCATGATAGCATCGGTATTATTGTATTATGTTTGTTGGATTTTATACCATCAAGGGGTTATGGGCGTAACCGTTATCTTGGGATTAACAATATTTACGTGCATCGCATTTTTCTTATTTGCAATTGACAGGCATAATTACGTGGCAGTGGTACCGATTCTTTTATTTACAACATGCCATCTGACATATACATTCATAAACTTCATAGCATGACAAGTTAGAAATTGTGCAATCAAGAAGGTATATAAAAGCAGTATTCGAAGGTCGCAGGAGAATATGAAATATAATATAGATAAAGAATTGAATAGTTTATCAATGTTCAGTGGAGCAATGGTACTGCGTTTATATCCATTGGTGAATATTGTATATAGATTAAACAACTGCAAATCAGATAGTTTTGTCACTGTTAAGAAATATTCTACGCCGGGATATTTGGGATCAGAACGATCAACTTTGGTCATTGAACCA
>JAAZIU010000023.1 GCA_012800735.1 Clostridiales bacterium
ATCAGTGGTATCACGGCGACTCAGCCGGAAACTATACCGCAATAGCCGCCAACACGAAAACTATCAGCTTCAAACCCGATCCGGTTCCGGCAATTCAATACCTTAAGTGCTCGGTAATTGACTCGGACGGCGCAATAGCTGAGTCAGCTCCCTGCAAGATTACTCTGAAAGACAGCCCGGTAAATCTAGTGGCGACACTGGACAAAACCTCTGTCAGCGTCGGAGTAAACGAATCTTTTACGCTTAACTGCAGCGTGACCGGCGGAACGGCACCGTATAAATACAAATGGTACTTCGGAGATCAAAACGGCAAATTTACCGACATGACAACATATTACACCCCCGTATCCGCCGTTACCGGAAGCTCGATTACCGCAAGACCGGATCCGAATCACCCGACTCATTATCTTAAGTGTGAAGTAACCGATTACACCGGCAAAATCGTATTTTCAAACACCTGCGCCATAGTATTGACAAAAACGCTTAAAGCGCAGCTGTATTATGCAGAGCTTGTTGTTTACGATAACGATACTTTCTCCATTCCCTGCACGGTTGAAGGCGGTATCGCGCCTTATTATTACACCTGGGAAATATTAACAAGCGACGGTTCAAGCTATGCGAACGCATCCGGAACCGGTTTTTACGGAACCAACACCTCTACGCTCAGCGGCGCCGGATGGGGCACCAGCACCACATGTTACTTCCGCTGCCGCGTCAGGGATTCTCAATTCAATGAGGTCATTACCAAATCCTGCAAAGTAATCTTTATGGAAAACCCGACCGGGTTGAAAGCAAAGCTTGACAAGACTGATATTTATGTCAGACCCAATTCTTCAATCAACATATTTTGCACACCGAGCGGAGGAAGCGGCAGTTATACTTATCAGTGGTATTTCCGATATGAAGGCGGATCTTTCCAAGAGATAATGAATAACTCAACTGCAACTAACTCTACCGTGATGACCTCTCCTTATCAGCCGGAAAACTATTCGCATTGGTACTATATATGTAAAGTTACCGACAGCGTCACCGGAAAATCGGTCTACTCCGATGTATGCAAAGCGACATTGAGAACTTGGTAAATCATTTATCCGCTGTCAGCGCAAAAACAGAATAAAATCCCGAGATTATACAAAAGTCCCGCCCGCAGGAAATCCGTTTCCGGCGGGCGGTTGTTTTATCTGCGCCGAAGTTTTTGAATATCAGAAAAATATTTTTCGGAAAACGGAACAAACCGCACGCCTCTCCGTCTTAACTTATGAACTCGTTTTCCGATACCATATTGCGGCAATTATTCCGATATATTTGTGCCGACCGATATTTGCAGGATTTATTATTAGATAAACCGAGTCGGAAACGAATAAGCAAAAACTGAAATTATGAGAGGGAATTATCATGAAAAAAACGCAGAGGATAATGTCTGCGGCTCTTACCTTATTAATGCTGCTTTCGGTATTTCTTATACCTTCGACGGCGGCATTTAAGAACGGAGACATTGTAAATTATTATCTCTATACCGACATTATCACCTATATCAACAATATCCCGATCCGCTCCTACAACATAGAAGGCTACACCGCCGTTATCGTCGAAGATCTTGCAAACTACGGCTTCGACGTCGTGTGGAGCGCAAGCGCAAGGACGCTGAAAGTGACCCGCAACACATCAAAGCGAATAATCGGTGGCTTTGCCCCGACGCCGAATACCCGTCTGATCGGCTCCCGCGCCGGCGAGGTCTATTACACCGACATCATCACCTATTTTGATGGTCAAGCCGTAAAGAGCTATAACATCGGCGGCCGTACGATAGCATATGTCGACGATCTTGCGGATTTTTACAAGCATACCTATGTCTGGGACGGCTACGCGAGAACGCTTTCGCTTACTCTGCGCGGCGGTCCGTCTCCGTCTCCCGCCCCGCCGCCTTCGGCTAAGTTAGCAATATCTTCACAGCCGAAAGACGTCGTTGCGAATAAGAGCGACCCGGTTTCTTTCCAGGTTACTGTAAAGGGCGGAACAGCTCCCTATTCATATCAGTGGCAGACAAGACAGGGCAATTCCGGGTCCTGGAAGAACACTTCATACACCCTGAATAAGATGAGTATCTTCGTCTCCGAAGCCGACCTTAACAACCCCAACTACTATCGCTGTGTAATTACCGACTCGGCGGGAAGCAAGGTTACGTCCAACGCCGTTTCGGTATCTTCTTCTCAGCCTTCCGCTCTTTCCGTTTCGCTTACCGCCGAAAATGTCTCGATATTCTCAAATGAGTCGCTGACGATAAGCGCTACCGTCAGCGGCGGAAAGGCTCCTTATAAGTATCAGTGGTATTTCGGCAATTCCGCCGGAAGTTATGTCGGATTAACGGCAAACACTCAGACCATCAGCTTCAAGCCGGATCCCTCCCAGTCCACCCAGTACCTCAAATGCGCGGTGATAGACGCAAACGGAACGATAGCCCAGTCAAAGCCCTGTAAGATTACTCTCAAGGATCCCCAGCAGCTTTCGGCAAAGCTTGATAAAACCGCAATGACAGGTTCTCCGAGCGATCTTTTCAGTCTTACCGTCACGGCATCCGGCGGAAGCGGCTTGTATTCGTATAAATGGTATTTCGGAGACAGTTCGGGCAACTTCAAAGACATGACCGCTTATATGTCCGGCGCGGATGCCCCGACGCTGACGACTTATCCGTCCCCGCAATACGCAACCCAGTATTACAAGTGCCTTGTAACCGACAGAACAACAAACAAGTCGGTCTTCTCGGATACCTGCACCATGACTCTGACCGGCAGCATAGAGAAACCGCTCGAAGCAAAGCTTGACAAGACTTATATCATCGTCGGGATAAATGATTACTTTACCCTTCGCGTCTCGGTAACCGGCGGAATATCTCCGTATACTTACAGATGGTTCTTCGGAGACAGCTCGGGTAATTTCAGTGAACTCAACGGCACCGGTGTTTCGGGTGACTCAATTAACCTAAAGCCGAATCCGAACCATTTAACTCAATACTACAAATGCCTTGTAATTGACAACAAAGGAAACATGGTATTATCGGACACCTGCACCGTCAAACTTAGCAGCAGTTCGATAACTCCGCTTAAAGCAAGGCTTGATAATGAATCGCTCACGGTTTATAAAGGCGATACGTATTCTATCACCTGCATGGCGGAGGGCGGAGCCGGTTCTTATGAATATCAGTGGGAATTCGGGATGATGTACGGCGGAAGAGTTATTTTTGTGGAATCCGCTTTCACAACTAAAACAATCCACCTGACCGCAATAGGAGGCAATCGTACCTTTTATTATCGCTGCAAAGTTAAAGATGCAAACAACAACAGCGTAGTTACAAACGTCTGCGTGGTAAGGGATTTGGATAACCCATAAAAAATGGGCAGAACAAATCGACTCTATAATATACCGATAATCAAACTATTTTGATAACCCCGAAAAACGAATATTCCCCGCCCGCCGAAGGATTTGCTTTTTGCGGGCGGGGGCGTGCTGATTTTATTAAGCAGTTAATTAAAGTTCATCTAAATTAATAAAATAAAAGAGGGCAATCCATGACCAAACCCGACAACCTTCAGGCGAACCCGCATCTCCCCCGCTGCCCCTGGTGCAAGGAATCCAACCCGCTTTATATCGCGTATCACGACTATGAGTGGGGAATTTACTGCCGTGATGACAGACGGCTTTATGAGTTATTCCTGCTTGAAGGATTTCAGGCGGGGCTGAGCTGGGAAACGGTACTGAATAAACGGGAAAACTTCCGCCTGGCGTATGACAGCTTCGATATTGATAAAGTCTGCGCTTACGGCGAAAAAAAGATCGAAGAATTGATGAAGAACCCCGGCATCATCCGCCACCGCGGTAAAATTAAAGCGAGTATTGAAAATAGCCGTATCATCCGGGAAATCCGGCGGGAATTCGGCTCTTTCTCCGGATATCTCGATACTTTCACCGGAGGAAAGGTGATTTTCGAGCCGGATATAACAGTCACGCGCAGCGAACTTTCCGATACTATATCATCGGATATGAAGCGCCGCGGCATGAAATTCGCCGGCACGACGATAATTTACGCGTTTCTTCAGGCTTGCGGAAGAATAAACGGCCATGTCAGAGAATGTTTTCTTTACAAAGAAAGCGAAAAATAAAGACCGGCGGCAATTTGCCGCCGGTTTCGTTTTAATCGCTTATATTTTCCCGCGTAAGATTTTCCACCCACTTGTATTTGCGGAAATGAATCATAACCCAGGGGATTTTCCCAACCTCGTCGAGGCAGGTGCAGGCGTATACCGCAATAGGCGACCAGCCGAATTTGAAAGCGCCCAGCCAGGCAAGAGGCAGCGCGAAAAGCCACATCGCGACAATCAGGCTGTATACGTCAAAGAGAGTGTCGCCGCCGGAAGCGAAAACCCCGTTTATGATGATGGTGTTGACGCAGCGACCTATCATGTAAACCGCCATAATGACCATCATACCGATAAGATACTCGCGAGCCTGTTCGGTAAGTGACATAAACGGAAGCAGAACCGGTATTATAAGAAGGACCAACACGGTACAGGAAAAACCGTTTAAAAACGCCAGCTTTGCAAGACGAATGCCGTATAGTTTGCCGTAATCAAGCCTTCCGGCTCCGAGTTCGTAACCGACAATGATCCCCCCTCCGGAGGCAAGGCCGTTGCAGAGACAGCACATAAGGTCTCGCACCACCGCAGATATCGCGCAGGCAGCCGCGGCGTCGCTTCCCATATGTCCGATTATCGCGGTGTAGGCGGTAAATCCGACGCCCCATAAAAGGCTGGCTCCAAATAAAGGAAGGGCAACATGGGCAAAGTCTCGCGCCAACTGTCGGGAGTGATGAAAGAGGCGGGTAAAGTCGGGGCGCAGAAAGCCTTTTGAATAAGACGATACCACGCACCACCCAAGCTCGATAATCCTTGATATCAGCGTCGCTATCGCGGCGCCGGCAACGCCCATGGCGGGAACGCCGAGAAGCCCGTAGATTAATACCGCGTTGAGCACTATATTTATAACAACCGCGCCCGAACTTATCCAGGCAGCGCGGGGAACGTGTTCGGTAACCTTAAAAATGGCGATGTAACACTGCGAGATGCCGGTCAAAAGATACGACCATCCGGCGATCTTAAGATAACCGGCGCCGATTTCGATAAGCTGCGGAACATTTGTAAAAACAGCCATCAGATGTTCCGGTATAAAGGTACAAAGCGCGAAGAAGACAAACGACGCAAGACCGCAGAGACGCAGAATCATGCAGAAGATGTCGTTTATCGTTTTCTTGTCTCCCTTTCCCCAGTATTGCGCTCCCAAAACCGCCGCGGTGCCGGTGCAGGAAGAGAGGATCATGTTCTGAACGAACTGTATCTGAGTCGCGAGCGAAACCGCCGACATGGCGTCCTGGTCGATGCGCCCCAGCATAATCGCGTCCGCGGCGGCGACCGACGCGAGCATCAAGCTCTGGAAGGCTATCGGAAGGGTGAGCGCAAAGAGCCTTTTTAAAAAATCACGGTCGGAAAAAAGTTTATCGCGCATAAATTCATCTTTCTGAAAACAAAGCGTACGGGGGATATTATACCCTATTCCGGCAAATAATACAAGCATTTCCGGTTAATTCTTTTTAAAGCCGAAAAACGCAGAGATACGGCAGCGGAAGCTGCGCAAAAAACGGTCGAAATGAGTTATTCACAAAGACTTATCACAAAAGACACAAAAAAACATAAAGTGACATCATCAGTGTGCTATAATGAAAGAATAAAGAGGAACAAAATAATAAACGGAGGGTAAAAGCATGAAAAGAAAAATAACGGCGCTGTTTCTTCTTCTGCCGCTTATCATCGGACTCTTCGGCTGCGGCAAAAATAAGTCTGATGAAACGAAAAAGCCGGACAAGATCAGTCTTTCCGGCATAGTATCGCTTGAAGAGATCGATCCCGGTATCGAACAGGCGGATTCCATATCGTTTGATAACGGTGAGCTTGTGTTTTACGGCAATAATGAAGGGAAGTATCAGTTAAGCCGGATAAAGCCGGACGGGGAGCCGGAGGTGACGGATTTTGTATTCGACGAAAAATACGGCTATATCAGCGATTTTTGCAGTCTCGGCGAAAACAGTATTTTTCTGGCAGACGCATTTAACTATGAGACCGGCGAAAGGCTCATGTATATTATCTGTATGAGCGAAGGCGAGATAAAATGGGTGAAAGAGAAGAACGAGATATATCAATCGGCAAACCCTTTTGCAAACGTGGATATTATCTCGGACGGCTCATCCCTGTGCGTTGTGATTGAGCAGTTTGCCGTATTGCTCGACGCAGACGGCAACGCGCTTTCAAACCATGAGTTTCCCGGATGGCTGATGGGGTCTTTCCTCTCCGGCGGCGAAATGCATTTTTGGGGTAATGATTTCCATATTACGGTAAAAGACGGCTCCTTTGTCAACGCCCCCGACTGGCAGGAAACGTTCAAGATGATTCGCGGCTCGCAGGATGTCGGTTACGGCGGGAAATACGACTTTCTTTATAACGACGGCATAGACCTTTACGGCTGTATGGCAGACGGCGCCAAAACTTTGCTTGTCAACTGGATGAACTCGGATATAGACGCAAATTCGGTCAGATTTTTCGCCTGTTCCGACGAAGGCGAGCTGTATATAAAGACAAGCTCAATCGAGACCGGAGAGTCCGGCGTTTATCACTGCATCCATCAGCCCGACCGGGAATACGACACAGCTTCGGTCGTCCGCGTTTTATATCGCGAGGACGGGTCAAGAACCATCGTTTCCGCAGCGGCGGCTTTCAACAAAGCCTATCCTCAGTATCGCGCCGCGCTTGAGCGGTATTCGGATGAGGGAACTATTCAGGAGCAGCTGAATCTGATACTTGCATCAGGCAACCCGCCGGATATAATCGCGCTTGACCATCATACCGATTACGAATCGCTTATAAATAAAGGCGCCTTCCTTGACCTTTACGAATGCGGCGCGGTCGACCCCGATGACGTGTTTAATTGCATCAAAACCCGTTTCGGCACAGGCGACAAGCTGTATCTGCTGCCGGTCAGGTTTCTTATGCGCAGCTATTCGGCAAAGAAAGGACGATTTCCGACCGGAGAAGACTGGACATTTTCCGCGTATGCCAAGGCTTATGACGAGGCTTTGAAAGAGGGAAAATATCTTTCCAACCCGACTTTCGGCAGGGAAATTGCCCTGAATTATCTTATAGAGCCGATAATGAACCGCTATATTGATTACGATGCAAATACCTGTTCCTTTGACTGCGAAGAATTCAAAGCTGACATCGAATGGCTCAAAAAGCTTCCCGCTGCAGATGAGTATCATCAGGTCAAATCGCAGAACCCATATATCTCGGATGAAGTTCTGCTGTTTTTAGCCGAGGTCAACGCTTTCGAACAATATATCCGGGCGACGGCGGTATTTGGCAGCTCGTCCGAGGGCGAGATGATAGGATTCCCCGGATCAAACGGCGCTTCGCTGTTTATGACGGGAACTCTGAGTTTTGCTATTTCCGCCGAATGTTCAAACAAAGAGGCGGCTGCCGCGATGCTGAAATATATTATTGATCCCGACATGATGATTATGGGAAGACTCGAATTGTCTCCCCTGAAGTCGGTCGCGCTCAAAGACTTCAAGAAAAACGGCGAACAATATTTGACATTTAATATAAATAATCCGTCCGGATACAGAGGCGACTCGGAAGAACCGTCCGAAGAACGATTGCAGCCGGGCGATTTCGTCATCAAAGCGGATCAGAAACTATACGATGAATATCTCGCTTTCATAGACAGCGCGCAGATTGAACGGCGGATGCCGGAGAAGATAAAGGAAATCATCAAAGAAGAACTCTCCGGTTACTTCGGCGGCAAGCCGGCGGACAATATAGCAAAGAATATCCAAAGCCGGGTCAGCCTGTATTTCAGTGAGAAAGAATAATATGCGTCCGCGGGGGTCTTAAATGCCTCCGCGGATATTTTATTTAATTCGGCATTGAAAACAAAACTCTTGCATTTTGCGCCGCGTAATGATATAATAAATATAAGCAATTTATCAAGAAAACAAACAAAAATATCATTTCGGAGTTGAACGGAATGCAAAATTTCAAAAAATGGATTGAAAATTTCTGGTACCATTATAAATGGCAGACTATTCTTGTTGTCTTTTTCCTCACTTTCATCATCATAGCCGTTACTCAGATGGCTACCAAGGATAAAATCGACGTAAACGTCTTCTATACCGGCCCTTATGTCTTCTCTCCGCGGGAGATAGGGCAGGTCGAGGAGGCGTATGAAGCTTTGATGACATATGATTATAACGGCGACGGCGAAAAGGGGGCTGAGTTTACCAACATCGTCCTTCTGACAAACGATCAGGTGTCAAAGATTCGTGAAGACTCAAAATCCGGCGCGAACTCTCCCGATGTTGTCGACGATATAGTCATCGACGCAAACGCCATCCGCGAGGCGGAGAACGTTTTCAATCAGCAGATATTCGCCGGTCAGGTTCTGGTTTGCATGATGGATCCTTATTGGTACAACGAAGTCAAAAACGCGGGCGGCTGGTGCAAACTGAGCGATATCCTCGGCTACAAGCCGGAATTCGCCTGCGATGACTATTCGGTGCTGCTTAAAGACATGAAATTCGCGCAGTATTTCAAGGTTTTTGCCCGCCTGCCGGAAGACACGCGGCTGGCGCTGAGGACGATTTCGACCGTATCAAGCTTTACTCAGAAGGAGAAGGAGCAGGAGCGGTGGGGATGGAACGCTGAGATGATGCGCGATCTGTTCTTATTTGAGTTTCCGGAGGGCTACGATCCCGAGGCGCTTGAATATGATCCGGAAGCGGGAACTGCTTCCGTTCCTGAAGCGGCTCCGGCGGGCTGATGTCGAATCGCATAATAATTCTGTAAAAAACAATCATTTAATGTGCTTAAAATCACACAATTACTGTTGACATAAACCTCTTTTTGAGGTATAATGTATTAACAAACGGTTTTTAAACCATGGAGGAAAATATGAGAAAGAATCTTGTTTCGACACTTATTTGCGTGCTTCTGCTTTGCGGAACAATGGCGCTGTCGGTTTTTGCCGCCACGACTCCCATCAGCGTTCCGAAAGCAACCCCGACCATCGACGGCGAGATCGACGCCCTTGAATGGAACCGCGACAACTACATCGAGATGGACAGCTCTAACTGCCAGGCATGGGCAGGCGAGATCATTGACAAAGTAACCTTCTATTACTATTGGGATGACAGCGGACTTTACTGCGCTGCCAAAGTAATCGATGAAGATGTCAACCTTTGCTATGACGGCGATTCACCTTATACCCTCGACTGCTTCCAGATCGCTCTGAACCCCGGAAATCTTATCGACGGAGGCGACCAGGGAATCTTCTTCTCGATGGGTGTTACCGATACCGGAAATGTTGAAGTTCAGCGCCATAATTACGAAGACGGGCTTATTACCGAAAACTGCGTCGGCAAGGGCAAAACCAATGACGACGGCTGGCAGCTCGAGCTTCTGATTCCGTGGGATCAGATCAATGTCCTCGACACCAAATTCACCCCCGAAGTCGGATACAAGCTCGACGCCATAATCTGCCTGCTTGACCGCGACGACGGCGGCGGAACCACCAACGCCTTCAAGACGGTACTTCCCGACGGCGATGTCAATGACTTCACGGTAGCTTCCTATGCGCTTACCCTTACTCTCGAAGAAGAAAAGGCCGCCGAAGAAGTTCTCGCGATCGAAGAAGAAGCCGCTCCCGCTGAAGCCGCTCCCGCAGAAGCTCCGGCCGAAACTCCCGCTCCGGTAGCCGAAGCCGCAGCTCCCGCACCGGCGCCGGCTCCGCAGACATCGGATGTATCCGGCATACTCATTCTCACCCTGACTGCCGCTCTCTCCTGCGCCGTTATAGTTAAAAAGCGCGGTTAATTTTATATTACCATAAGGCAGACGCTCTCATGCGCCTGCCTTTTTTATGAAAAACGCTATATTAAGGACTGAATATCATGAAAAACATCGGAAAAAAACTTTCCGCTGCCGTATTGTCTTTTTTACTTCTTGCAGTCTTATTCGCGGGAGTCTCCTGCGGAGATGAGTCCACGCCGGCAAGCGATACTACGGCGGATGCATCGGTATCCGTACCGGAAGAAGATGTAACGACCGACTATTATGACGCCCTTGATAAAAGTCTCGATTTCGGCGGATATGAATTCAATGTGATATCATATAAATCGGAAACTTGGGATATCTATATCGCGCCGGAATCGGAAAACGGCGAGGTGCTCAACGACTCGGCTTTCCGACGCAATCTTGAAGTCGAAGACCTTCTGAATATCAAGATAAAAACCACGATCGGCGACGATTACGAGAAGAAGTTTCAAAACATGGTGCTTTCCGGCGCCGATGATTTCGACCTTATCTGTTTCTGGTCGCCGGGCGAGCGGTCGGGTTATGTTTCTCAGCATCTGGCATTTGACTGGAAGCAGCTTCCGTATGTGAATCTTGAAAGCGAATGGTACAACCAGACGGCCAACGCCGCATACAGCATCGGCGGCAGGCAGTATTTCGCCGTTTCCGATTTTACCTATACCGTCCAGCAGCATTTCCGGATAGTTTCAAACAAAGACTTGATTAAAGATATAGGCAAAGAGCAGCCATATCAGGACGTCTTTGACGGAACTTGGACCTTCGATAAGATGCTCTGGTATTGCGCCGGCGTTTACTCGGACCTTGACGGCGATCAGCAGGCGGGATTGGGAGACAGATACGGTCTTGTGCTGAATGCAGCCTTCTCCGCCGCATTCCCGTTCAACGCGGGTGAGATTCAGGTAACCAACAGCGATGACGGCTTTGTTGTGAATTTGTATTCCGACAGAATAGCCAATATCGTCGAAAGCATCGTTGCGCTCAGAGCCAACACAGATGTTTACTTCAACAAAAAGCAGAACAACGACCAGTATAAGATATTCGACGACGGTAACGCTCTCTTCAAGCCGTACGGCTCCGATCCGGCTCTGCTGCGTTTGCACGAGTTTGACATCGGATATCTTCCTTACCCGAAATACGACGACTCTCAACCCGATTACGTGGTTTGGAGCGCAGGCGGCATGATGGCGGTCCCGCAGTCGGTTTCCGACATTGACAGAACCGGCGCGATTATCGAGGCGCTTTCGGCGGCGTCGAACAAATACGTAAAGGACGCATTTGTCGAACAGTATGTTGAGAACAAAATCCTCCGCGATGAGGAGTCGACTCAAATCTATCGCATGATGCGCGACAAGGCGACCTACGATCTTTCATATAATCTCGACCCCTCCGGAAAACTTTCCGGCTACGCATATTACTCGTATTTCATGACCAAGAACAACGCTGACGCGGCGTCGTATTACGCCTCGATCAAAGAAAAAGTCGAAACCGGCTACGCTCAGCTTTTCGAAGAAGCGACAGGAGAATGACTTCAAATGTATAAAACGAAAAATATCAAAAAACACCTGACCTCGCTGCTGCTGATTGCCTTGTTGCTTGCAGCTTTTCTGCCGATTATATCCTCGTGCGGCGGGGAATCATCCGATAACGAACGTTACCCTATCGGCGTCACCGCCGCGACCCAGGAGACGGAGGAAATATCAACGGAACTCACCCACGGAGTACCGCGGCTTGATTTCGAAGGCTACGAATTCAGGTGGCTTACGTCGACGACCACCTCGACTTACTGCATAACCGCGGTGACTGAACAGACCGGCGACGTTCTGAACGACGCGATGTATGACAGGATAAAGAAAGTCGAAGATGAACTCGGCGTTGTATTTGCTCCGGATATAATTCCCGGTGAGTCGGAAGCTGCGCTGTCTTTGATGAGAAACACGGTTTTTGCTGGCGAAGACGCTTTCGACGCCGCAATGCAGCTCGGTCGCGCCGCTTTCGGCATGATCGGTTCCGGACTCTTTGTCGATTTCAAGACACTGCCGTATATCACGACCGGAACCCAATGGTGGTTCAATGAAATAAATGACCAGGTAAATCTTACCGACAAAAACTTCGTCATGTTCGGCTCTTTGAACATGGGCATATATGACTTTACGAACGCAATTCTCTTCAACAAGAATATGCTGTCGTCGCTCAACCTTGAAAATCCCTATGTTCTTGTCGATTCGGGCAGCTGGACCTTTGATATCTGCGCGGAGATGGCAAAAGCCGCGGTGCATGACGTCGACGGAGACGGTCAGATGACGAAGGACGACATTTGGGGCTTTGCCGGAAGGTCTAACTCACTTCTGCCGAATTTCATCGCCGGAGCCCGTCAGCGGATGGTTGAAATCGATGCGGACGGGATTCCGCGGCTTACCGCCGGTTCAAACGAGAGGATTTTCGAAGTCTTTGACAGAGTAATGACTCTCTTCCGCGACGACGGCGTCTGGTACACCAAAACCGGCACCGAGAACAATTATTATGTAAAATGTCCGTTCTTTGAAAACGATCAGGCGCTCTTTGCCGACCGTTCTTTCTACTCCCTTACCCAGCTTCGCGAAATGGAGTCGGACTTCGGCATGGTGCCTTTCCCGAAATTCGACGAAGTTCAGGAGCAATACGGCGCGATGGTCGAAGCCGGCGGCAGAGCCACAATCGTTCCGGTTACGATTAAAGATCCGGAAGTTGTCGGCGCAGTGCTTGAAGCGCTCAACTTCTACGGCTGGAAGGACGTAATTCCGGTCTATTTCGAAATCGCCTTGAAGCAGAAATACACCCGCGACAACGAAGCCTCGCGAATGTTCGACCTTATCCTCGACTCAATAATATACGACCTCGGCGACACAATGCTTTGCAGCACCGTCAAAGACGGCATCCTTGTCCCCCTCTTTGCCGGTAACAAGCGGAACCTTGCGTCCAAGATCGAATCGCAGGCGCCCAAGGTAGAAGCAGCCATTCAGGCGGCGATGGGAAATTAAACGGCTTTAATATAAGTTTACCCCGAACGGATTTTCTGTCCGTCCGGGGTAATTTTAGTTTTAGAATTAACTTAGTTTCGTTATTATAGAATATATGTCCCGCGATTTTTAAAAATCAAACATACTTGCTCGCCTGCAAATTAAACAGACGCGCATATACGCCGTTTTGCCTGAGTAAATCAAAGTGCGAACCCTGTTCGATGATATGTCCGTCGCCGAGGACGAGTATCTTGTCGGCAAGCGTGGTATTTGAAAGCCGGTGAGAGATCGTAACCGAGCTCTTTCCTTCGCTCAGGTGATAGAGCTTTTCGAATATTCTGTCTTCCGAGATCGGATCAAGCGCGGCGGACGGCTCGTCGAGAACCATGAATTCGCTTTCTTTGAAATAAGCCCGCGCCAGCCCGACAAGCTGCCACTGCCCGCCGGAGAGGTCTTTGCCGTTATCTTCGTAATATCTGCCGAGAACGCTGTCAAAGCCGTTTTCCCAATCTTTGATTATTGCGCTCGCTCCGCTGATATCGCAGGCCTTATTCAGCCGCTCGTCATTGCCGCGTTCGGCAAAATCCGACAATGCAATAATCTCGCGCAGCGGCAGACAATAGGTGACATAGTCTTGAAACAACACGCCGAAAACTTTCCGCACCGCATAAATGTCATATTCTTTTATGTCAATATCGTCGAGCTTGATACAGCCCTCCTCCGGGTCATAGAAGCGGAACATCAGCTTAATTATAGTAGACTTTCCGGAACCGTTGAGTCCGATCAGACCGATTTTTTCATGCGGTTCGATAACGAAAGAGCAGTCTTTCAGCACATATTCCTCGCAGTTAGGGTATCTGAACGAGACATTGCAAAACTCGATTTTGGGGTTTTGCGACGGCAGTCTTTTTCCGGATTTTTCGCTTTCCGGTCTGATATCGATAAATTCCCGAAGCTCACTCATACGAGTATTGTCAACCAGAAAACTGTTTATATCGGTCATCAGTCTGCTTGCCTGTTCGCGGAGCCTTGTTATCATGCTCAGATTATACTGCAAGTCACCGATGCCGATGTTCTTCGATACGACATCGTAAACCGATACGACAAGCATCAATAACTCGCCCGATACATTTAGAATCAGAATTCCGGTATTTATGATATTATGCCGGATGTCCTCTTTTTTGTTTATCAGGTAAAGCTTTTCCCGGATTTCTTTGTAGCGGTTTATAAAAAAGCCGCCGATGCCGTTAAGTTTGATTTCAAACTGAATATCGTTGTTGTAAAAAGCTTCGCTGTAATAATCCTTCTTTCGATTGTCGCGGAGCTGTTCTTTTTCCATTCTGAGCCGTTTTTCCGTATACCGATTGTTATAGATGGAATACGGGATCAGAAGCGCCATTGCGGCAAGACCTATCCACCATTTATATGCAATTACGGCGATAAGTGCGGCGGCGATGCTGATTATTTCGGATATAATATTGAATATCTGCCACGGCATATTATATATGATATCATAACTGTTTCTTGCTTGCCGCACCTTATCGCCCAATGAAGCCGAATCGAAAAACGACAGATCAACGCGCGAAGTCTTATCTATCATCACGTTATCGATATAAAAAACCAGTTCATAAATGTAACAGTCAGAAATGTATTCATCAAACCGCAAAAGCAGCTGCTCGGAGATTATCAGCGCAAGATATATTATAAGGTATTTTATGACGGTATCGGATGATATTTCGGAATAGGCGATTCCGTTAAGAATTTCTTTCCAGAGCCAGATATTTATAAGCGGTATAAAAGTCGTGGACAGCAATATCAGGCACTTCAATAAAAAATACTTTTTTGAAGCAATAAAGCTCGTCTTGATGCCAAACCAGATGTTTTTTGAAAGGCTGACAAAAGTTTCCGTGATTTTTTTCATTTACTCCGCCTCCTTTGCCGTGTATTTTTCTTTCTGGAGGTTGTAGAGTCTTGAATATAATCCGCCCGCAGACACAAGTTCTTCATGTCTGCCGCTCTCGACTATTTTTCCTCCGTCCAAAACGATGATTTTGTTTGATATACGCGCGGCGGATATGCGATGGGAGATCATTATTCCGGTTTTATTGCCGGAAATTTCTTCGAAATTCCTGAATATCCTGTCCTCCGCCTCTGCGTCAAGCGCCGCGGACGGTTCGTCAAAGATGACGATCTGCGCATTTTTGAAGTATGCCCTCGAAAGCGCTGCCTTCTGCCACTGACCTTTTGAGAGTTCGGTGCCGTTGTCGTCAAAGTTCCGGCTCATATAGGAATCAAGTCCGTTTTTGAGTTTCGGTTTGATATCATCATACAATCCGCTTTGAACCAGCGCTTCGATTATCTCGGAATCTTTGTCGGCGCGGCTGTAATCGGATAAAGCGATATTATCCCGCAGCGTCAGCGGGTATTGCACAAAGTTCTGAAAAAGCGCAGAAAACAGTTTTCTTATATCCTTGATATCGTAATCCGACATCGGATAACCGTTTATCAGTATTCTGCCCGAATCAATCTCATATAATCCCAGCATCAGCTTGATTATTGTGGATTTTCCCGAACCATTGATACCGACGAGAGAAAGCTTGTCACCGCGGTTCAGAATAAAAGACGCTCCGGAGAGGATGTAGTTATCGGTCATCGGGTATTTGAAGTATACGTCGTCAAATTCAAGCGATTCAAAGCGTTCAAGTCTGCGAATTCCTTTATTTTCTTCCGCGCATTGAATGTTTTCGAACCGAAGGACAGTTTCTGTCAACTCCCGGGTATCGGCGAACTCAAGGAAAAGAACCTGCTTTATTCGTTGTAATGATGCGGATAATGAAAACGCAAACCCGACATACAAAGCTGCGTTGCCTATCGTGCATAACCCCGCCAATGCCTGTAAAACAACAAACGCAATAAAAGCAGCCACCCCGCCTCTGATTAAAATCTCGGACAAAAGAGATGAATACCGCTCTTTTATCGGTTCGGTCAGGTCGTACATCCTGACATCTTTGGCGGGCCAGGGGTCGGCCAGCATCCAGCGGTAGTAACTGAATTTTCTTATGTCCGGCGCAGATTTCTGACGTAATTCTCTTGCTTTCTTCAACAAAACAAAATCCATTATCGTTCCGGGGACGGTCAGGATAATGAGCAGCAGCGAAAACCATATGTTATAACGGACAAGGGTGACAAAAGCCACACAAAACGTATAAAATACAGAAATAACATCAAACATATTGATGATTAAATTTGAAGCCACATTATTCAGACAAGACATTTCATCCAGAATATTTCTGCCATCCGAGGAGTCGATAAAAGACATCGGAAGACTTGAAAGTTTTGTATACAAATTGATGAAATATCCTTGGTCCGCTTTGCTCTCGATCGAGTTTTGCAGCACATTTATAAATGAATTAATCCCCTGCGAGGTTACCAGTGCGGCAATGTACAAAACTATGCACAGCATGACATTTGCCATGTCCGGCATATCCGCTGTAAGGATATCGAGCAGAAATTTAAGCAAAAACGCTGAAAACAGCGGAAATGAGGCTGATACTATTTTTAAAATGAAAAAGAAAACAACGGTAATCCCGCTCGTTTGATACACCAAACGAGCGGAATATGATATCGCATGAATAAATGATTTAATGGCTTTCATATAGATACCTTAACATATAATATTTACGTGTATCAAACATTTAAACATAAGTCTGAAATCTGATATTGTTACATATTCATATGTACCTGACTCGGATTGATTTTCTTTAATCCAATTCTCAGTGTTCAAATATACTCTCTGCTTTGCTTGCGGTACATTTCTGAATAACTGCCGTTTTGTGCCATAAGAGACTCGTGTGTGCCGTATTCTATGATTTTTCCCTCGCAGAAAACAGCAATTTTATCCGCAACGGATGACGCAGCAAGACGATGTGAAATAAATATCGTTGTTTTGTCCTTCGCTGCATTAAAAAGATCCATATAAATCGCACTTTCGGCTTTGGGATCCAGATTTGCCGTTGGTTCATCCAGAATCAGAATAGGCGCGTTTTTATACATTGCGCGTGCGATTGCCAGCTTTTGTGCCTGCCCTCCCGAAAGTTCGATCCCTTCCGTGTCGAATTGACGGGTGAGATAAGTATCGAGATTATTCGGCAGTCTTTCTATACATTCCGAGAGTCCTGTCGCTTCAATTGCAGCTTCTATCGCATTTGAGTCCGACTCCTCGCTCATCGTTATGTTCTCTCTGACGGTAAAAGAAAAATTCTTGAAATCCTGAAATACTGCGGATATCGTTTGAAAGTAGCTGTCGTTCGGTATATCCCAAATGTCAGTGCCATTCAGCGTTATCATTCCGTCAGTCGGGCGATAGAATTTACACAAAAGCTTGATAAACGTACTTTTTCCTGAGCCGTTTGCTCCTGCTATTACGAGCTTTTCTCTGTCGGATATGGCTATGCTTATGTGTTCCAGCACCATTTTATCCGTGTTTGGGTAAGAAAAAGAAACGTCATGAAATACGATTTCCGTTTTTTCCGGTGCAGGACAGCTTCCATCGGCATTATCCTCGGTGTAGTTTGTTGCTTGAACCGCAATCAGCAGCTTGTTGTATTCGTTAATATCAAGTGCCTGTCCGTTGTACTTCCCAATTTTGTCGCTGACGGAAGAAAGCTGTGCAGAAAGCATGGTCACGGCAGAAAAATACATAGTAAACTCCGCAATTGAAATTATGCCGCCGATATATCTTTTCGAAAGTATCCACAGCAAAAGAAAAGTCTGTATGCCAACAAGAACCGCCAACAGAATATTAAAAAAAGCAGTTCTCTTGTATTCCATGTATTCAATGCAGAGCATGGTGTTTCTGTATTTCGACACCTTCTTCATAAACCAGTTTTGCAGGTTGTTCAAGCGTATCTCTTTCTCGGCACCATCGTTGAAATAGGAAATGTGGTTCAGGTAATCACCGTTTCTGTTGTTCTCCGCCTCCATAGTCCTGCTTTTTTGAGTGTATAAGTATTCTATCCTGACAAATACGGTCTTCGCAGTAAGGGTCAAGAGTACCAAAAGTATGAACAAAAAATCTAAACGCATCACTATCCATGCTAAGCCTAAAATAGCAATTACATCGGAAACGATTCCCTCTATAATTCCCATTGTATTTGTAAGATCAGCTGCACGACCGGCTAAACGAATAATATCACGTGTTTTCGGGTCTTCAATATCGCTCAGTTCAATGTGCATGGAGTTATAGCCGACACTTTTTTTAATCTTGGATGAAAACATCGCCGCATGAAGACTGCTTTTGTTTCGCAGGATAACGCCGCCGACTTTCAGCAAGATAAGCGCCAAAGCATAGCCGAGTATTATAGTGAGGGATGAAGAAAAAGACTGCCCGTCAGTCAACTGCTCGATAATCAGTTTAGGAAAATAAACGGCTGCGAGAGTCAAAAAAGTGTTTACAATGATCTGCGGCAGAGAGACGGCGAAATACAGCGGTTCATATTCTGCGATGATTTTGACGATTTTCAGCGGAGTTTTCAGTCTATCATTGATTTTTCCCACGGTTCAACCCTCCTTGTAGTATTTTGCCTGAGAATTGAACAGATCATAATACTCACCTTTTTTGTGCATCAAATCGTCGTGACAGCCTGTCTCAACAATTTTTCCATCGGAGAGTACAACTATTCTATCGCAGAATTTTGTGCTTGAAAGTCTGTGAGAAATAAATAAGGCGAGTTTGTTTTCAGAAAGTTCGTCCAGTTGTGAGAACAGTTCATATTCCGCTATCGGGTCCAACGCACTGGAAGGCTCATCTAAAATTAGAATCGGAGTGTCCTTGTATATGGCTCTCGCTAAAGCTAACTTTTGTCCTTCGCCGCCGGAGAATTCAATTCCGTCGTTGTCAAGCGTTTTGGTGATGGGTGTGTTTATCCCATTCGGCAGTTTGTTAATTTTTTTGTCACTTCCGCTCTTTTCAAGGCATGAGGAGAGCTTTTCTTCATCATAAGGTGCGGCTAAAACGATGTTTTCCTTCACAGAATATGCGAATAAGTAATAATCCTGCAAAACGATACCGATTTTAGACGCGTACTGCTCATACGGAATTTCCCGGATATCAATGCCGTTCAGCGTAATTCGTCCCTCGGTAGGGTCGTACAAACGCGTAAGCAATTTTACAAGGGTGGTTTTTCCGGAGCCGTTTAGTCCTACCAAACCGATTCTTTCACTCGGTCTCAGTTCTAAATTTATATTTTCCAGCACTGTTTTTTCGGTCTTCGGATATGTAAAGGAGACATTTTCAAACCTTATAACCGGGTGTGAGAAATCCAGTTTCTTATAAGGCATGGCGTTGCTCGCGTGAATATCGCTGCCGGCGGTGGTGGTATCACGGTATTCAAAATAGTAGTCAAGAACGTTCAAAGTCCTTCCGAACAACGCTATCTTCTCGAAAAATCCCAAAATCAAGGATACAAACAGCGCTGTGCTTCCCAGTAGTACCGTGTATTCGGAAATGGATATGCGGTCGGAAAACGCCATATATGAGAAATAAAGATACATGAGAGCTGTCTGCACGACTGCAATGACCGTACTTCCGATGTTTATTTTCATTCTCCTGCCAAGCAGTGTCTTCAGTCTTTTGAATTGCTCGCGCATAATTCCGTCATACTTGTTCATGGCGTAGTCTTCCGCACGGTTGATTCTCACTTCCTTGGCGTAACCGTACTCTGTCATAACAAGATAAAGATAATCGAGCTTACGGTCGTCCTTCACCTTTTCATTTTGGAATGCGAGGTCATCCTTTTTTGTTTGAAAGATAAAATAAACAGACACGGCGGAGGTTAAGGAAAGAATGAGCAGAAACAGTGGGCTAAAATGAGATACGATGGTAATAACTGAAAAAAACTGAACAATATATCTGATTATATCTCCCAAATGATCAATGTAAAAAGCAGGAAGAGCAACCATTGATTTCTTCTTCAAGTCGAGAATGGTTCCGTCCTGTGCGTAATGGTAGTTTACGTCCACAGAATCCTGTGCGTACATATATTGCGCGGTATTCGTCGCCTTTCGTCCCATATAATTCATCGCGAGCATCAGCAATTCTTTTATTACCGAAATCACTAAATTTACGGATATAAAAACAAGAATCAAGGTAAAAATCTGCGATGAATTCTGCTTGGAAATGAGTGCGTCAACAATCAGAGCGATTCCGATTATGTTGCCAAATGACAGGATTGCTTGAAGAACATTTGTAATGGCAGAAATCAAGACATAACCCTTGGCACTTTTCCATGCATTACTTAATAAGAATAGTATTTTTCTGCGAAGGTTGATAATAATCCCCCCTTCGATTTATTTAATTTTAATAGAAACAACTGAGATAAATCCGGAACATCGCAGCATACTTACCGATGAATATACCCGCAAACTCCGCACCGGAAATGTAAATTTTCAATCCATCGTCTTATCGTCGACGATAGGTTCACCCTCGGCTTCATCGACAGTTTCATTCCCGTTTTCGCTGTCAGCATCACCGCCGCCTTCACCGTCAGCTTCTCCGTCGGCCGAAACTTCGTCTTCCTCCCCCGCCGCGCCGCGCTCCGTCATATACACCGTTTCGGCAAACGGCGGATGCTTTACCTGCCAGCGCCGGTCGAAGAATATCACCGCGGCGAGCATCAGCAGCCCCGCGGCGCAGAGCCAAACGCCGATAATTAAGTTTTTCTGACGGTATTTAAATTCAACCTCGTGCCTGCCCTCAGTTATTTCGCAGGCAAGCAGGGCGTCGCCGGAGGTTTTGAATATCTTGGCTTTCTCTCCGTCGATATAGACCTGCCAGCCCTCATCGTAGGGAATTGTGGTATAAAGCGTCGTCAGCCCGGACCCCTCCGGAATGTCGATATGCCCGTAAAGATGCGTGTCGGAGAATTTTTCTATATTGAGCATCGCGCGGCGCAGCCGCGGCATCGTCTCCCGGAACACCTCCGCGTCGAGGTAGTAGAAATATTTCGACGAGTTGGCGATATAAAGTTCCTCTTTTTCCATCTTGAGGGAGATATAGACCTCTTGGTCCTGCTCGAAAGCGCCTAATTTATGAATGCAGTCGGTGTCGTTGCCGAGGATCGAGCCGAATTTCGTCCCGCCGATATATATAGTACATTCGCGGGGATATTCGGTGGGAACGAAGATGTAGATTTCGTTTTCATCTCCGGCGCCCTTTATCTTCATCGATAGCTTCGCGTCGGATTTTCCGGCTTCGGGTGTGTATTTTTTATGCCCGGTCACAAAGCTGATATCGCAGTTGATGTAGTCGAGGTCTTCCGCCCGAATGTTTTTCCAGACTTCGATTGTGTTTTCCTCGCCCAGCATCGCGGTAATCATCGCGTTCATCAGCTCAAAGGGATTTTCCGGCTTGTAAAGGTCAAGGTCGCGGATAGCGTCAGCTGCGGCGTAGGCTATTTCAAGGTAATAGGGGTTTTTGTAGGCGTAGAGATTGTTGTCCGGGTCGCTGTCATAGTCTTCATAGAAGCTGTTGTCAAGCTCCTCCTCGAAGATGACGTATTTAAGCCCCAAAAGCGAGTCGGAAACCGGCGTCCCGCCCAGAAACTTCGACCAGTTGGATTTCGACGCAAGTCCCAGCTGATTCAGATACTTTACAACAGCGGTAAACATAAGCGATGAGGAGTTGGAGATGCCGTTGTAGCCGAAAGCCATCGGGTCGTTTGTCTTGCGGTGGAAAGCCTTTTCCATTCGGAAAAAGGAGTCGTCCGAATCAAGGATTCGGTTGAAAAGCGGGTTGCAGCGATCCATATGCGCTACATAAGTCGTCCGCGAGGTGTATACCACGTCTTCGTCAAGCGAAGTGGTGTTCAGCAGTCCCGCCCCGAAAGCTTCAAGCGACATGCAGATTACAACAAGCGCGGAAGCCGAACCGACGGCGGCCTTTTTTGTGCCGTAAAGGGAACCCAATATAGCCGCCCACATCGCAAGGCAGGCGATAGACACCCACATAAACTTGAAATCGTTAAGAAACTCGTAGTCGAATTTCTGTATAATCAGCGCCATAAGAGTCAGCACACCGCAGACGATAAGCGGAGCTTTGACAGGTATCCGCTGCTCGGCATAGGCGCAGAACGCCTTGTATCCGAACAGGACTACGAAGAATATCAGCATGAAGCTGTATCGGTAGTTTAGCCAGTTCGGCTTCTGCATTCCGTGCCAGAAGATATCAATAGTCGAGCCGTTGAAGCAGAAGCTGAAGAAGAGCAGAGCAATTCCGCCCCAGACCTTTTCCCGTTTTTTGACGCCGGGCGTCATGAAATAAAGCGGCAGCATTATAAGGGTCAGAGTGCCGCAGTAAACAAAGGGTAGTCCCTCCGGTCGGACGGTGTCATAAGAGCCGGGATAAAACTTTACCAGCAGGTCAAGGAAGTCAAAGCGCTGATTGAAAGAGTAATCGGGATTTGAGAAGGTGGTTTTCCCGAACTGAAGGGAATACCATGTCGGAAGGATAATAACCGACGCTATCATTGCGGCTATGACCGAGAGAATTATCATTCTCAGAAGAACTCGCAGAAAGTGATTTTTTACCCCCTCCGGGTTGCGCTCGAATTCCGAGTAGGAAAAATAACGGTATACGGCGTAAAAAACGGCGAAGATGCACATCATGTAGCCGATGTAGAAATTGACTATCATCGCAAGAGCCAGCGCCGAGCAATAAAGGGTGTTGTTTCGGCGCCGGATCATCCGCTCAATTCCGAGGACGAGCAGCGGCAGGATGATAAGCTCGTCTATCCACATGGTATTGTGCGCCTGAACCACCGCGTAGGCGGAGAGGGCGTACATCGTCGAGAAGGTGATTATCCTCGTCCGCTTGGTGAACGCGGTCTGATGCAGATAAAGCGACATCGTGACCCCGCAGATGCCGCATTTTATGAGATGCATCGCCAGAAGCGCCTCGGTTATATGTATTTTCGGAAACAGCGCGACGATGGCGGATAAGGGCGACGCGATATAATAGGCGTAAATGCCCAAAAACTCGCCGCCGAGCGACCGCTCAAAGGTATATACCATCGAGTCGCCGTGGAGGATTATATTCCGGAGCTTTTCAAAAAAGGAAACATACTGACCGTTCAGGTCGAGCACCAGCACCGAATTTCCGCCGAACGGATAAACCTGCATCGCGATGAAGATAAGCCACATTATGGCCGAGGGCAGCAGAAAAGCCCCGACAAGGTAGCCGTATTCAGACTCCCGCAGCCGGTTCATTATCTTTGCAAAAAGGTTTTTCGCGGTTTTCTTTTCTTTGGTTTTGCCAATAACGTCGGCGTTAGCCGCAGTATCGTTCATTATATCTCAGTCCTTTTCTCCGTTGTTTTTGTTAAATATTCAATTTGTTGCCCGTTTACCCGTTTGATGCTTCTTTCCAGCTTGACGCGGGGAATCATCATTTCGCGGCTGCAGCCGCAGCAGCAAACGCCGATATCCGAGCCGACGCGGGTAACCCTGAACTCGGACGCGCCGCAGGGATGCTGCTTTTTCAGCGTCAGGATATCGCCTGCTTTAAGAGAGATAACTTTCATATATAAAAACGTGTATATAAACGCGCGGGAAACGGTTACGAAAAAAGGCTTCTTCCCGCCTCCGCCTTTTTCGGTTCATTTGATAATATTATATCACCAAAGGCGGCTTTTGTAAACCTTTTAGCCCAAAATTTGCCTATGTGAGCGGTTATCGTCCTTCATTTGAAATATAATTTACAAATATCTTTTGAAAATACTCATATTGTATGCTATAATATTAGAATAGAATGGAAGTACTATGCGGTTTTGTTTTTCATACCGAAAAGTCGATTTTACGGAGATATATTTTGAGAATTTTCGGAGTCGACCCCGGATATGCCATCGCCGGCTGGGGGGTCGTTGACTATAAAGGCAGCAGCTTCAAGACCCTCGCTTACGGCGCGATAACGACAAAGGCGGGGGTAAAACCCGAGCGGCGGCTGCAGATAATATACGATGAACTCACCCGGCTGCTCAAGCTTTATAAGCCGGAGGCAATGGCAGTCGAGGAACTTTTTTTCAATACCAATCAGAAGACCGCTATCGTCGTAGCAGAAGCGCGCGGAGTTATACTGCTCGCGGCGCAAAACTTAGGTATCGAGATTTTTGAATACACCCCGCTGCAGGTAAAACAATCGGTCGTCGGTTACGGCCGCGCGGAAAAGTCGCAGGTAATAACAATGACTACCAAACTGCTCGGCTTAAAGGAAGCGCCGAAGCCGGATGACGCCGCCGACGCGCTTGCGATAGCCGTCTGCCACGCGCATACCGGTAGCTCAAGGATAGCCGCTTTTTTCAACTGACAACTATTTTAGGATTATTTATAAATGATTGCACAACTTACGGGTGAACTCCTTTCCGCCAGCCTCAATTCCTGCGTTTTAGACGTCGGAGGGGTAGGCTTTCTGCTTACGGTATCAGCCAATACCTTGAGTGAGATCTCCGGAAAAAAGGGCGAGAAGATACGGCTTTATACCCACCTCGCCGTACGGGAGGACGCGCTTGAACTCTACGGCTTTGCTTTCCGAGACGAACTCGCCGCTTTTAAAATGCTGATAACGGTATCCGGCATCGGAGCGAAATCGGCGATAGCCATCCTCGGCGCTCTTACGCCGGAAAAATTCGCTTTGGCCGTTACAACGGAGGACTCAAAGGCGCTTTCAAGGGCGCCGGGCGTCGGCGCGAGAACCGCGGCAAGAATAATACTTGAGCTCAAAGACAAGGTAGCCAAGGAATTCGGCGCAAAGGATTCCGGCGCGCCCGCCTTCGAAACGGCAGATAAAGCCGGTGGCTCGGATGTATCCGACGCGGTAAATACCCTTATGGTTTTAGGCTATTCAAGGTCGGAAGCAATCTCGGCGCTCGCCGGACTTTCCGGCATGACGCTCGAAGAAATGATAAAGGCAGCGCTCAAAAAGCTGTCTTCAATCGGATGATTATTATTTTTTTATATAAATACGGATGGGAGGCGAGATAATGGGAAGAACCGGTTTTCTTGACGAAGAAAACGGCATCGGCTTTGCAGATTACGAAAATCGAATAGTCAGCTCCGCCGAGTCGCCGGAGGATTCTCAGACAGAACTTTCCCTCCGTCCGAAGACTCTTGACGAATACATCGGCCAGTCAAAAGCCAAGGAAAATCTTAAGATATACATAGACGCCGCGAAAATGAGAGGGGAAACCCTTGACCATGTGCTGTTATACGGCCCGCCGGGACTCGGAAAAACCACCCTTGCCAATATAATTGCGACGGAATTAGGTTCTAATATCCGCGTGACTTCGGGACCTGCCATCGAAAAAGCCGGAGATTTGGCGGCGCTGCTGACAAACTTAGCCGAGCGCGACCTGCTTTTCATCGACGAGATTCACCGTCTTCAGCGGACGGTTGAGGAAATCCTCTACCCCGCGATGGAGGACTACGCCCTCGATATCATCATCGGCAAAGGTCCGGCCGCCCGCAGCATAAGGCTTGACCTTCCGCGTTTCACATTAATAGGCGCCACCACCCGCGCCGGGCAGATATCGGCGCCGCTGCGCGACCGTTTCGGCGTAATATTGAAGCTTGAATACTACTCGCCCGACGAGCTGTGTTCTATTGTAACCCGCTCCGCCGGGATTTTAAATATAGAAATCGACAAAACCGGCGCGTATGAGATAGCCTCCCGTTCCCGCGGCACCCCGCGTATCGCAAACAGGCTGCTCCGGCGGATACGGGATTTCGCGCAGGTTAAGGGAAGCGGCGTAATCGATACCGAAATCGCCGATTTTGCCCTGAAAGCGCTTGAGATAGATAAATTGGGTCTCGACGGCATCGACCGCCGCATGCTTACATCGATAATCAAAAACTACAACGGCGGCCCTGTCGGCCTCGATACCCTCGCCGCCACGATAGGGGAAGAGGCAATCACGATTGAAGACGTATACGAGCCGTATCTTATGCAGATAGGCTATCTTGCGCGGACTCCGCGAGGCCGCTGCGCGACCGAGCTTGCCTATGAACACCTCGGAATTAAGTATAATCGTTCTTCCTCATCCGACTCCGGACAGATAAGCGTTTTCGACTTTTCGGAGGACAACGAAAATTGAGCATTTTAATATCCGACGGATGGAAAGATTACGAGCTTATCGACTGTGACAGCGGCGAGCGGCTTGAGCGGTGGGGAGAATATATCCTTATCCGCCCCGACCCGCAGGTCGTCTGGAAAGGAATGAAGTCTTCGCCTCTCTGGAAATCCGCGGACGGAGTTTATCTCCGCTCAAACCGCGGAGGAGGAAGATGGGGCGGCGGCAAATCCGGGCGAAATATCCCCGATGAATGGGTAATAAACTATCGCGATCTACGGCTGATCTGCCGTCCGACCGGTTTCAAGCATACCGGCATCTTTCCGGAGCAGGCAACAAACTGGGACTGGGCGTCGGAGCTTATCAAAAACGCAGGACGTCCGATAAGAGTTATAAATCTTTTCGCTTACACCGGAGCCGCCACCTGCGCCGCGGCGCTTGCCGGGGCAGAAGTCTGCCATGTCGACGCGGCGAAGGGAATGGTCTCTCAGGCGCGGCGCAACGCCGCTCTCTGCGGGCTTGAAAACGCCAAAATAAGATATATCGTCGACGACTGCCTTAAGTTCCTTGAGCGGGAAATCCGCCGCGGCAGCCGTTACGACGCAGTTATAATGGACCCGCCTTCATACGGCAGAGGTCCCGGCGGCGAACTCTGGAAGCTTGAAGACAGCATAACCGAACTTGTTGAATTAGCCGTCGGCGTTCTTACCGACAATCCGTTGTTTATGCTGATAAATTCATACACCACCGGGCTTTCCTCCTCGGCGACCGGATACATCCTATTGTCGATTTTAAGGAAGCGTTTTCCCGGACTTTCGGGAAAGAGCTGCTGCGAGGAGCTTGGACTGCCGGTAACGGCAAGCGGTCTTGCGCTGCCGTGCGGCGCGTCCGCCCGCTGGCAGGCTGAGTGAAATGATATATAGATAATATGACTGATAATAACGTAAAACCATATATAAGCCTGCGCAACGTCAGCTTTTCATATGAGCTTGAAGACGGTATGAGGCTGGGCGCGCTGAAGAACATTTCCCTTGATATAAAAAAAGGGGAGTTCGTCGCCATCCTCGGCCATAACGGTTCCGGCAAATCGACGCTTGCAAAGCTGCTTAATATGATACTCGCCCCCGATTCGGGGACTATAATAATAGACGGACGCGATATAACCTCAAAGGAAATGACAGAGGAAGACGTATTTGATATCCGCCGCCATGTAGGAATGGTTTTCCAGAACCCGGATAACCAGCTTGTCGCTACGATAGTCGAAGAAGACATCGCATTCGGCTGTGAAAACTTAGGCATTCCGCCGAAAGAGATACGAAAGAGGGTTGACGACGCCCTCGAAACGGTAGGAATGACGGATTTTGCCCGCCATGAACCGCATCAGCTCTCCGGTGGTCAGAAACAGCGCGTCGCGATCGCCGGAATAATAGCCATGCTTCCCGACACTATTATTTTCGACGAATCGACCGCAATGCTCGACCCCGCCGGCAGGGATGAAGTGATGAGAACTATCTCTTCTCTGAACCGCGACCATGGCATCACCGTGCTTCACATAACCCATAATATGAGCGAAGCTATCGAAGCCGATCGGGTAATAGTGATAAACGACGGAGAGATTTATATGGACGGAATCCCGACCGAGGTGTTTTTTCAGGTTGAAAAGCTGAAAAGCGTCGGTCTTGACGTGCCTCAGGTAACCGATCTTATCTGGCGGCTGAAGAGACTCGGCTGCCCCGTGTCCGGCGATGCGTTAAGTCCGGAGGCGGCTGCCGATGCGCTGCTTCCCCTCTTGAAAGTATAAGCGGCAGAACCGCATTTTAAAATTAAATGTCTGAATTAACTCTTACAAATGTAAGCTATGTATACAGCGCCGGAACCCCCTTTGAAAAAAAGGCGCTCGACGGCGTAAACGTGAAATTCAGTCCGGGCGTGATAACCGGACTTATCGGCCATACCGGCTCGGGAAAATCCACCCTTGTCCAGCTGCTGAACGGTCTTTTAAAGCCGACCTCCGGAACCGTTGCCCTTGACGGCAAGGATATCTGGGCGGAGCCGAAAAAAATCCGGGATGTCAGGTTCCGGGTAGGTCTTTGCTTTCAGTACCCCGAATATCAGCTCTTTGAAGAAACCGTCAGGCGGGATATCGCTTTCGGTCCGCGCAACCGCGGACTTTCCGACGCGGAAGTCGCTCTAAGGGTCAAAGAAGCGGCGGATTTTGTCGGTCTTTCTCCGTCTTTGCTTGACAAAAGCCCCTTTGAGCTGTCCGGCGGCGAGAAACGCCGCGTCGCGATCGCCGGTATACTTGCGATGGATCCTGAGATTTTAGTTTTAGACGAGCCTGCCGCCGGCCTTGATCCCGTCGGGCGGGAGGATATCTTCGGCGGAGTCCGCCGCTATCAGAAGGAACGGAAAAAGACAGTAATTATCGTCAGCCACTCGATGGAAGATATGGCAAGATACAGCGACGAGCTGGTCGTAATGAAAGGCGCCGAGATATATATGACCGGCACAACAGCCGAAATCTTCCGCCAGGCAGATACCCTTGTAAAAGTCGGTCTTGACGTTCCGCAGATAACAAGGCTCATTAACCTGATTCGCGAAAACGGCGTCGCTCTCGAAGGAGATATTTTCACCGTCGACGCGGCTTGTGAAGCGATAGCTGCGAAATTAGGACTTAAAAAAACCGGAACGAGGGGAGAAGCGGTATGCTGAAAGAAATAACGCTCGGCCAGTTTTTCCCCGGCGACTCGCTGCTTCACAAAACAGATCCGCGGGCAAAGATAATCCTTACGCTGTTATATATTGTCGGCATCTTCACGGCGAAAAACGTATTCTCATTCCTCTTCGTCGTGTTGTTTACCCTGTTGCTTGTGGCGATATCAAAAATCCCGCTAAAAATCATTCTTAAGGGAATGAAACCGGTTATCTATGTCGTTGCGTTCACGGCGGTCATCAATATCTTTTGGACTAAAGGGGAAACCCCGCTTTTTGAATTCGGATTTATCCGTGTCTATCCCGAAGGGCTCAAATTCGCCGGGCTTATGATAATTCGTATAATCGCCCTGCTTTCCGGTACCGGAGTGGTTCTTACGTACACGACATCTCCGATTGCGCTGACAGACGGTCTTGAGCGGCTGCTCGCTCCTTTAAAAAAGCTGAAAATGCCGGTTCATGAATTTTCAATGATGATGACTATCGCCCTTCGATTCATACCGACTTTGATCGAAGAAACCGATAAAATAATGTCGGCGCAAAAAGCCAGAGGGGCGGATTTTTCGCAGGGAAGCCTGATAAACCGCGCTAAAGCGCTGATACCGGTCATGATACCGCTCTTTGTTTCGGCTTTCCGCCGCGCCGACGACCTTGCCGTCGCGATGGAGTGCCGCTGCTATAGGGGCGATGTAGGACGGACAAGGATGACAGAGCTGCATATGAAGCCGCTCGACTGGCTGATGTTTGCGCTTTTCCTGTTATTCGTCGCAGGGATTATTGTAATTAACATATTCGCCCCCGGATTCTCGATATGAAAAAACTGCTTCTGACTCTCGCCTATGTCGGAACCGAATTTTGCGGCTGGCAGGTTCAGGCGAAAGGGTTGAGAACGGTTCAGGCGACGGTTCAGGACGCGATAGAAGCCGTTTACGGCGAGAGGCATTCGCTTACCGGCTGCAGCCGCACCGACGCCGGCGTTCACGCAAAAGCCTTTCGCGCAGCGTATATTCTGCCCGAAAACTCGCCGGATATTCCGCTTGACAGACTTCCTCTGGCGCTGAACCTTAAGCTGCCGTATGACTGCGCCGTGATTAAAGCGGAATATGTCCCTCTCCCATTTCATCCTCGATACGACGCGGTTTATAAAGAATATAAATACCTGTTTGAAGACACCGTTCACCGCGACCCTTTTATGGATAAGCGCTGCTGGCGCTTCCACCGCCCGCTCGATGAAACCGCTATGGACGAAGCGTCGAAAGCCTTTTTGGGCACGCATGATTTTTCCGCTTTTATGTCGACGGGAGGCAAAATCGAAGATACAAAAAGAACGGTCACCGATATTTCGGTCAGCCGCGAAAACGGCTTTGTCGTATTGACTATCCGAGCCGACGGCTATCTTTACAACATGGTCAGGATAATCGCCGGAACGCTGGCAATGACATCTTACGGAAAGATAAATCCGTCGGAGTTGCCTTCGATAATCGAATCGGGTGACAGAAACAGAGCCGGTATGACGGCGCCGCCGGAGGGGCTTTATCTGACCGAAGTCGGCTATCTCGAAGGATTCGCCAAACTGAACCGATAACATAAGTTTAGCGGTTAAATTATTCAATGATAAATAAAAGGAGGTGAGAGCATGGCCGAAGAAAAAACCGCCGGCGCGAAGACAAAAAAGCCGCAGGTAAAATTTCCGCGGATACCGTCGCGCTTTATGCGTAGAAGCGACAATTTTTCAACCTACTGGGGCGCGATAGCGTTCAGAATAAAGATTGCGCGATATCTTCTGCTCACTGCTCTCGTTATCTTTTTAGGCGTCATGATCTTCGCTTACCACAGCGATCTTACGCTTGAAAACCTCCAGTATATGATGCGCTACCTTAACACCGACAGCCCGGAATACACCGGCAAATATCGAACGATTTATTTCAACCAGTCGGATAAGCTTCAAGTCGGTTCTTACAAGGGAGAAGTCGCGGTGGCGGACGAAAAATCCGTTACGCTGTATAATATGCTCGGCAACTCGACTTTGACATATTCCATCAATATGCAGACGCCGATGCTGCTCACCTCCGACCGTTATATGCTGGTTTACGGTCTCGGCGAAAACACCTTCACGGTTTCAAACGCCTTCTCCAAAATCTACAGCGAAACGCTCGAATATCCTATCTGGGGCGCTTCGATATCCGACGATATGTTTGCCATCGTGTCAAACACCATGGAATACCGTTCGGCAGTCACCATATATGATACGAGTTTCCGTAAAATCTCGGTAATTTACAAAGACAAGCTGGTCATGGACACGGTTTTCCGCGATGACAACCGGGTTGCGATGCTCTCGGTTTATAACGAGAACGGTATCTTCATGACTGAGCTGATGATATTCGACCCCCGCTCCGAAACACCGCTGAGCATACAGACTTTAGCGGGAGAAATGGGCTGCCGCGTCGGCTGGCTTGACGGCGGAGGATTAGTCGCGCTGACCGATTCCGCGCTGCACTTTTATGACAGGAACTACGAACCGATCTCAACATTTAATTTTGAAGGAAAGGTACCGCAGCGCTGCGCTTTCTCCCCCCGCGGAGCCGACGTTGTGTTTTCACAAAACATAATTGGCTCGGGAGAACTTGTCGTTATGCTTGACCATGAAGGCAAAAAACTCAGCGAAGTCACCCTTGACGGACAGATACTCGATCTCGTCTCATATGAAGACAGGATATACGCCCTTTTCGACTCAAAAATCATAAGAATCGGTACAGCCGACGGCAGCGTATCCGAGGCGGAAATCGAAAGCGGCGGAAAAAGAATGCTCAAAAAGGACGCGCTTACCCTTATAGTGGTATATTCACAAAGGGTCAAGATGCATAGGCCCGAGGAGCTTTTCCCGGAGATTATCGCCGCGGCGGTTCCGGAAACGATAGACACGGCTGAACCTTCGGCAGTCGAGCCTTCAAGGGAAGATTTGTATGACGCCGAACCGGGAACCACGGAAGACCTTATCTACACCCCGGAGGATGTTCCGGATAATCTTGAGATACCGCCTTATGAAGAGGAAACCTGGGCGGAGGATGACATCTGATGGGAACTGCGATAGACCTTATTATAGCGTTGATATTTGTCCTCGCCGTGTTATACGGACTGATAAAAGGCTTTGTCGGCTCCGTTTCCTGGATATTTTCCCTTATTGCCGCCTTTGCGGCCGCTATGCTGCTGACTCCGGTTTTGTCGTCTATACTCTACGACGGGTTTATGTTCAGCCAAGTTTCCGCAGCGGTTGAAACCGCCGCAGCCGGGATTTTCAGCGGAGATACCGGACTTGCGAAGCTTTTCGAAGAAAAACCCGCCGTCTTTATGGATATACTCAGCCGTTTCGGCGCAGACGCGGCAGCGCTTGAAGAGTATTACGGCGGACTTGACGGCATAGGAACCGAAACGGCAAAAGTTCTTATAAAAGACGCAATAGCCGATCCGGTAGCGACGCTGCTCTCAAACGCCATTGCATATCTTATTATCTTTTCGATAGTTCTGCTGATAACCAAGCTGATCTTTTTGCAGCTTAACCGAGCGGTAAATGACTCTCCGCTCGGGGTTGTAAACCGCATTATGGGCGCCTGCTTCGGAGTTTTGTGGTGCTATCTTTTGGTATCGCTGGTAGTATTGATACTCCGGAAAGCCTGGCCCGCCTTCTGCGCAATGCAGCCGGACGTATTCTATCCGGGGCAGCTCGAAAGCTCATATATAACGCATTTTTTACTTAATCACAATATTTATTCCGGCGTGACGGATAAACTGCTCGCGCTGTATAATATAAATTAATACGCATATACCGGAACGCGGATGAAGTGTAATATCGCTTCCGGTGAGAAAGCAAAATCCCCGCAGGGGAAGAGGAGACCATTGGAACTTTGTTCAAGATGCCACAAGCGTGTAGCTGTGGTCTACATATCACATATTGAAAACGGGCGCGCCGTTAATGAGGGAATCTGCCTCAAATGCGCCAAGGAACTCGGCATTAAGTCGGTCGACGACATCATGAAGAAGATGGGTATCACCGACGAGGAGCTTGACCGGGTCGACGAGGAGATGAACAGCATATTCGGCACCGATGCTTCCGGCGCCCCGAATCTGCCGGACACACCTCCGGGCGACCCGGAAGACGGCGAAGAAGGCAGAGCGCCGACTATCGATTTCCGCAGCTTTTTCGGAAAAGGAAATCCGATGCAGGATCCCAGAGGCAAGCCCGGGGAGCGGACTAAAAACACAAAGGGCGGCGCTCCTAAGCGCAAATTCCTTGAACAATATTGCCGCTCGCTCAACCAGAGAGTAATCGACGGCAATATGGACAGGATTGTCGGCCGTGAAAAGGAACTCGAGCGAGTCGTCGGCATACTCTGCCGCCGCCAGAAGAACAATCCCTGTCTCATCGGCGAGCCGGGCGTCGGGAAGACTGCCATAGCCGAAGCGCTGGCGCAGAGAATCGTCGCCGGTAATGTGCCGTATAAGCTGCGGGATAAAGAGGTTCATTTAGTCGACCTTACCGCTATCGTTGCGGGCACTCAGTTCAGAGGTCAGTTCGAAACGCGGATGAAGGGGCTGATCGACGAGGTTCGCACTTTAGGCAATATAATCCTTGTTATCGACGAGGTTCATTCCATCGTCGGCGCCGGCGACGCGGAAGGTTCGATGAACGCCGCGAATATCCTGAAACCCGCCCTTTCCCGCGGCGAGATACAGGTAATAGGCGCAACAACGCTTACCGAATACCGCAAATATATCGAGAAGGACTCCGCTCTCGAGCGCCGCTTCCAGCCGGTCATCATAGAAGAACCTTCTATCGAAGACACCGTCGAGATTCTCCGCGGTATAAAACACTACTATGAGGATTTCCACGGCATAAAAATTCCCGAGGAGACGCTGAAACGGATTGTTGTCCTGTCCGAGCGGTATATCACCGACAGGTATCTGCCGGATAAAGCGATCGACCTGCTTGACGAGGCGGCGTCTTATAAGTCGCTCAACACCCCTGAAATCGGTCGCAGCCTTGAACTTGGCGACAAGCTTTCCGAGCTCAAAAAGGAGCAGAGCGATATCGAAGCCTCAAACGAAGCCGATCCGGAGAAGCAGGACGCGCAGTATAAGCGTCTGGCGGAGGTAAAGGTTGAAGCGCTGAAAGCGCAAAGCGAGCTTGACAAGCTGAAGCCGGCGCTCGAAACGGCTGAGCTTACTCTCGGCGACCTTGCCATGGTAATTGAGATTTGGACAGGAGTACCCGCCTCGAACATCACCGAGCATGAATTCCACCGCATAGACAAGCTTGCTGACAGGCTGAAATCCCGTCTGATAGGACAGGATCAGGCAGTCGACGCTGTCGCGAGGGCAATCAAGCGAGGCCGCGCCGGAGTTGCCTATAAGCGCAAGCCGGTAAGCTTCATCTTCGCAGGCCCGACCGGCGTCGGCAAAACCGAGCTTGTAAAGCAGCTTGCCTTAGATCTGTTTGATTCGCCGGAGACGCTTATCCGCCTCGATATGTCGGAATTTATGGAAAAATTCAGCGTATCAAGGATTATAGGCGCCCCTCCCGGATATGTCGGATACGACGAAGCCGGCCAGCTCACCGAGAAAATCCGCCGCAAGCCTTATTCGGTGGTGCTTTTCGACGAGATCGAAAAAGCGCATCCCGACGTTCTGAATATTCTTTTGCAAATTCTTGACGACGGCCGAATCACCGACGCGCAGGGCAGAGTTGTCAATTTCGAGAATACAGTTATCGTAATGACAACAAACGCAGGATCGGTAAATATAACCAACCGCGCCGGATTCGGCGGAGATACCGCGCAGCAGCACGAAGATCGTACGATGAAAGCGCTGAATGAATTCCTCCGTCCGGAGTTTATAAACCGGGTTGATGAGATTGTAACTTTCCGTCAGCTTTCGGAAGAGGACTTCGTTAAGATTGCCTATCTGATGTTAGGCGATCTCAGAACCACCCTCGCGGAGAAGGATATCGGTTTTGTCTGGACGGATGAAGCCGCGCAGAAGATTGCCCGTGACAGCTATTCCACAAAATACGGAGCGAGAAACATGCGCCGCTATATCCAGACAAATGTTGAAGACAAGGCTGCGGAGATTATAATCAACGCTGCCGGAACCGAAATCGGAAAGCTCTCGCTTTTCATCCGCGGCGACTCGCTTGTTCTTGAATCAGACAAGCCTTGACATTCATTCTCTTTTTGACATTAATATTTGAATCGCCTTACCGCCGGAGGAGTTTGCTAACCCCTCCGGCGCAACCGGAGGGGAAAACCCCTTTTTTAAGTGATGGATAAATGGTATGACCATACGCCGGAGCGGATCGCCGAACGGTTAAGCGCCGACATTGAAAATGGTCTCAGCCGGGAGGAAGCCGAGCGGAGGCTGAAAACCAACGGTCCGAACATTGTATACCCGGTTCCGAAGGGTGCGTTTAAAGCCTATCTCGGACATGTGATGACCGATACGATGTCAATTTTGCTGCTGCTCACGGCGCTTATTCAGGCGTCGCTTGAACGCAGCATGACTGCCATCGCGCTCATCTGCGTGCTTGTGTTTAACTACATAGCTTCGATAATCATATATATCAAAGCTCAGCATGTGTTGGAGGACACAGCCTCCGGCGCCCTTCCCGCCGCCCGTGTGCTGCGGGAGGGAGTGCTTTATACTGTACGCTCCGAGCAGCTTGTTGCCGGGGATATTATTTTTGTCGCAGCCGGGGACGTTGTCCCCGCCGACTGCCGTCTTTTGGAAGCAAAGGATCTTTACGCTTTTGAAGCTCCGCTGACCGGTATTCCGAGAGCGCAGAAAAAAGACGCATCTTTTCGGGAATTCCGCGAGATCGAGATAAAAGATCGGAAAAACATGCTCTTCGCTTCGACTATACTTACCCGCGGAACCGGGAAAGCCATAGTCGTCGCAAGCGGCGAGGATCAGCTCGTCTGTCGTGAAGGAAAAGCCGAAACCCTTACCCGCCACGAGTCGCTGCCGGTGATTTCAACCCTCCGCAGCTACTGCTCGAAGTGGAGCCTCTGCATGATAGCGCTCGTCTTTGTCCTGACGGTAATCGGCGCTATAACCGGACTCAGAACCCGGGGATTTTTCGACGTCTTCCTTACCGGTCTTTCGCTTGCGGTGGCATCAATGTCAGAGTTGTATACCGCTTTCGGTTTTATCATCATTGCCAGCGGTATTTACAACGCGGTTCACCAGTTCGACGCGCCCAATACCGGGGCGCTTATCCGCAACGTCGGCTCTCTTGAAAAGCTCAAGGATATAAACACGATAATAATCCCGAAAGAAGGGATTCTGACCTTGAACGAACAGTCGGTCGAAGCCGTGTTCAGCGGAGGCATGGAATATACCCGCGACGTTCCGCATTTCGAAAAACGCTGCGCGATGCTGATGAAATTCGCGGTGGTTTCGACCGCGCTTTACGGAAGAAACAAGCTCGGCGCCGAAAAAGCCGCCTCGGGAGACGTCTCTCCGGCTTATCGGGGGGAGGAAGAAGCTATAATTTCCTCTGCAGAGAAGATGAAGCTTTATAACGTCGCTTTGGATCGAGATTACCCGATCCTTGACCATATGAAAGCGGGCGGCAGCTCACGATTCGAAACTTCCCTTGTCGGCAACTTCGCCGTTGATTATTTAGGCAACGGAATCGACGGCATCTCAGACGATGCAAGAGCGCACGAAGCCGGCGAAGATTACCTTGTTATATTAAGAGGCGAACTTTCAGCCGTTCTCGCCCGCTGCCGCACCTATTCGCTTCACGGCGCGCGGGTGCCGCTGGATATGGAGGCGCTGAACGAAATACGCATCTCGGCTCTGTCGCGCAGCCGCGCAGCTTACAGAGTCGTAGGCATCGCGTCAAAAACCACCGCCGACACCGACCTTACCCGTATCGAAAAGCTGCAGAACGACCTTAATTTCGAAGGATATTTGGCTATCCGCGAACCGCTGCTGCCGGGAGCGGCAAAGAATATATCAAGGCTCGGCGACGCCGGAATCCGTGTAATAATGCTCTGCGACGACAGCTCGGAAAATAATCTCCAGCTTGCGAAAACCGTCGGCGTCGCCAATAACTCAACCGACATCCTTTCGTCAAAACAAATGGATAAGCTGACCGACGGCATGCTCCGAACCAATATACACACCTACCAGGTTTACGAGGGACTGACTGTCGAACAAAAGCTGAAACTGGCGCGTTTTCTTAAAGAAGAGGGAGACGGTGTGCTGTATCTCGGTCAGGACCTCGACGAAACCGGCGTAATGCGTCAGTCGGGAGTAAGCGCCTGCCGCAGCGGCACCATATCCATGGAAGCGCGAAAATCGCGTTTCTTTTCAAAAAAGAAGCCGCCTGTTAAGGCGACGGTAAGCGACAGCCGCAAAACCGGCTGCGAAGCGCTGAAATTCATCTCGGATGTCATAGTCTCGGACGGAGACACCGACGGCCGCGGGGCTTTCAATGCGCTTGTCGGCGCGATATCAACGGCTAAGGTGATATACAAAAACATCCTCCGGATGGTGCAGTATCTGATAACTTCGCAGTTTGCAAGGCTGTTTATAGTGCTTTATTCGGTCATAGTCCGCTATGAGATGATGACGCCGACTCAGATTATCTTTACCGGTCTTATCGTGGATTTTGCGGCGGTATTGATTATCGCTTTCGAGCGTCCGGAATATGATATTCTTAAAAGCCGCGAAAATACCGACGAGCGGCTGAAAAAACCTTTCGCCCATAACCTGACCTGTCTTGCCTTCGGGCTTTTCTGGGCAGGCTCGGCGATAGCCGCGCCGTATATGGCAAATTCTACCGCAATATTTACCTCTCTTTCATCCTCTCAGACCGGCTGCGCCGTCTTTCTCGGTTTTATAATGTCTCAGCTTATAGCAATGAACGAGACGATGAAGGACAAGAGCATATTCATGCCAAGCGTCAAGTTTAACTTTATCAACGGCGGATTCTTTCTTTTGACAGTCGCTTTTGTCGCGCTTGCGATGCTCACCCCTCTCGGCTCTCCATTCGGGATTGTGCCGCTGCCTCCGGTAGGCTGGCTTTGCGCGCTGCTTCCGCCGGCGGTACTGATGCTGGTGTATGAGATATTTAAGCTGATATCAAACGTCTATTATCAGAGCAGAAATATATAAAACAAAAAACTCCAGCAGCGGGAAATTTTCCCGCTGCCGGTTCCGTTTATTGCGGAGATTTAATCATACCGAGCAGCGCCTGATCGTAAAGCTGCCATTTATCACCTTTTTGAATCAGCGTTATGCGCTTCGGCGAATCAGAGCCTGATGAGATAAGCTCAAGCGTCGCGTAGCCCGGGCGGTCATAAGCGGCAGCCCCGGCCGTTACGGTCAGAGTATAAGGCTGAGTCGGAGCGTAGCCGTTCTCCGGCGTCGCGCCGGCAAGATAAGAGCATGGAATAGATTCCTTTCCCATAAGCCTGTCGCGGAGGAACTGCCGTTCAAACGGGGTGTACGCGGCGCCTTTCAGCGCTCCCAGCATCTCATGACAATCATCTTTTGAGTCTTTGTATCGGCATAGCGCGGCGACGGTCAGCGCCGCGCAGCGGAACGGGGAGCTGAGGTCGGATATCGAAAGCCCCTCAAGTTCGGCGCGGTTTTGAGGAAGCGCGCTGAAGACATATGTAAACGAGCTTTCCGAATCCTGTCTTTCTTCGACTGTTAAACCTGTCCCACGCATAACCGGCGATTCCGGCTCAGACTGTTCCGCTCTGTCAGGTTCGGAAGGCTGCGCCTGCGAACCCATCCGGCGTCCGACGCCTTTTACATCCGGCCTTCGCGCCCTGATGACATCTTTAATCTTATTTTCCGCTGTCTCCGCCGCCGTCTTCGCTTTTTCGGCGGCGGTATTCACAGCTTTTTCCGAAAGCTGCCGTCCGGCTTTGCCGATGTTCTCTTTAAGCGCGGAACCGGCGGTGTCAGCCGCTTCCTTAGTCGTATTTCTTATAACTTTACCGGCTTTCTTTAATATATCGTCTATTGGAGCCATGATTTATCTTTCCCTTCTTTAATACTGGAATAAAAGACGCCGACGGCGTCTTTTATCATATCTTTTTTCAGAAACGACCGCTCGAACCGCCGTGAGTGGTGCCGGAGCTGCTGGTATGAGTTGACGAGCCGCCTCCGCCCCCGCTGCTGCTTGATGATTCGACGCGAGGCACATGGGTTACATGTCGGTAGAGGAAGGTGTCATTTGCATTATAAAGATTGAAGCTGTCGCGGCGCATATATTGATTCGCTCTCGACTGGAAACGCCGGGTTTTCAGCTGGTTCCTCATTTTTTTGGTTATTCCGAAGGAGGGAATTAAGCCGATAAGCATCGATATCGGCAGAAACTTCCAGCTGAGAGACGGGCGCGGAAGATTGTGTATATCATAAGGATCGCCGGTCTCTGCCTTTACCAGAAACTCGTCGCAGATATTTGCGAACTCAAGGAAGGCACCGCCGTAATCTCCGCTTGAAAGATAAGGAACCACCTTATCCATTATGTATTCCTGACCTGCATCGGTAAAATAGGGAATCCCTTTGCCGGTAGTCGTGATGTGCCATTCTCTGGTATCCATCGCAATCAGAAACATTATTCCGCTTTTGTCGCCGCCCTGACCGTAACCGTTGTAGTCGTAAAAGTCGTCGGCGTAGTCGGTTACGCCGTAGTAATCGTGCGAATCCACCGTTACAACGGCGATGTCGAAGCTGTGCTTCCGGCTGAGCTCATTGAGCTTTGCTTCAACTTCGGTGCGTTCGGTGTTCGATAGAATTCCGGCGTCATCGACGAGCAGAGGGCGCTGTCTGTCTTCGGGAATTGTTCTTGACTCAGCGGGAGCGCCGGAGCCGGCGGCTGCGGTAAAGCCGTAATTCTGAAGCATTGCTTCAAAAGTCGAAAAGAGCTCGGCTACCGCCTCATGATAGGTTCCCGGTTCTTCATAAGCTTTAAAGAAGGCAGCCGTATCATTGTCGGTGAGCTTTTCTTCAAGGTTTTCCGTCCACCAGAGATACATGCTGTCGGATGTAACAGCCATGATAATACCGGAGTCGCCTCCGCCGTGCGAATCGTATACGCTCTTTGCGTAGCCGGCAGAATCTTCGAGAGTTACATTTGAAATGTCGAAGTAGCATTCCACCCCGTATCTGTCGTATATCGCTTGAGCCTGCGCGTCAAGCGCCGCGAAGCTTTCATCTGTGAAGTATTCGTCGCTCACCGCAAAGACATACTGTTTTTCCGCGGCAAAGGCAGGCGCTGCGGCTGAAAACGCGAGCGCAAGCAGGAGGACTGAAATAAGGATAAGCGCAGCGAAGCTGACTGACTTTCGGTTAATTCTTTTCATCTCAGTTTCCTCCTTATAGAATAAATTTAACCAGCAGCCAAAGGACGGCGAAGATGCCTATGCCAAAAGCTATTGCTATACCTAACAGGTACAGAAAGTGTTTCAGCTTGTCCATCGGCAGGTCGTCGCCGACGAATTTTCCGGTCTGACCGTTCATGGCGAAGGTGTAACGCTTGCCGTTATAGATGGTATTCAAAAGCCATACCGGGTATAGCGCGTAGTGATAAGTTCCGTTGTCAAACTGAACATAGGAGCTTTCAACCACGACTCCGCCGTAGTCCTTTGTAGTCGTCTTGAAGATGTCTTCGGTACTCTTTTTAATCCGTTCATTTGCGCGTTCAATCGTTTCTTCGGCCGTGACGTCGTATTTGTCGGCGAAGAAACCGGAAAGATAGGCGGTGTTGAAATCGACGGCTTCGCTGAAATCGTAAGGTTCAAGCGACTCCATCAGGTCATCCGCCATCTTTTTCGAACCGTCTACCGGAACAAGATCGAAGGAGACGGATCCGGTGCGGTCGAGGGCGAAATACTCGGTGGATGTCCAGTCCTCACCGCTCGAATACCAGCTTTTGGTTTTGGTTCCCTTGTATTTTATGTCAGCGTATATATCGGCATTGAAGAGCCAGAAGGGAACGTAGATGCCCTTTATCTCATCAATGTGATTTGCGTCCTTGAAGATTTTTGGCAAAAGTGTTTTGCCTTTATAGAAATTAAGCAGATTTGTTTTAGCGGCATTTTTGTCCAGCTTGAACGGAATGACGAAATCCGGTCGGAGAGCTCCGGTGAAATTTGTCATCATTATCGCGTGGTTGCCGCAGTAGGGGCAGGAAGATGCTCCGGTGTTGGCGTCGCCGATAATTTCGCCGGCGCAGGAATTGCAAATATAGACCCGCATCCCCTCCTCTTCGCCTTCCCGCCATTCGTTTCCGGCAGTACCTGTCCAGTACATCTGATCCGGCCGCTCGTTTGCAAGCTGAGCGTCGTGGTTTCTGAGGGTTTCGATATCAAATTCGGTGTCGCAGTAAGGACACTTCATTTTTTGTATCGCGCTGTCAAACTCTACCGCGCCGCCGCAGTTAGGGCATTTATATTCGTATACGTTGGTATCCGGACGATCCAAGTTAACTCATCTCCTTTGCAATAATATGTTTAGAATGTCAGCTTACATCCGGCAAGCCGGCAGTCAGACCGGCAGGTTTAGCCTTCAATTTTTATATATACAGTATAATCAGTGCCGTTGCCGGGATAGCTATATTCTCTTTGACAAGCTGCATCGAGATAAACATTTCCGGTATCTTCAACGGCTTCAATCGGGAGATACTCCCAGTTATAAGGCACCGATACCCGATACTCGTATTTGTTTGGCGCGTCGGTGTCGCCGGTTATGTAAATCACGGTGACTGTCCTCAGCGCCAGATTCCAGCAGTCTATATAAGCGCTGTCATCCACATTGACATTGTATTCATGTGATGTATTACCGCAATCAAACACCATGTCATAAATCCCGGTTGCTTCACCGTTATCGGAGTAATCCTGATAACCGTAGAAAGCGCACCATTCGGTCTTCCGACATAAAAGCGTTGAAGTGTCAATTGTATAGCGATAGCATTCGAATCCTTCTTTACCAAGTACAAAGGCGCCGTAAATAGATTCTTCGCCGTTCTCGCTTTCAAGGTAAAGGGTTTCGTTTATAATCATCGATTCCGAACCGAGTTCTGCGCAGAAGTCAGTTCCGCCTCTTAAGTCGGAATAAGCGAATATTCTATTGTTGGTCGACGCATCTTTCTTGTAAACGAAATTATTGAAAATCCCGTTGACTGCGCTTGTGCCGTCGCTGTATTTTGTTCTTGACAGCATACAAGTTGAGTTATTTCTCAGGTAATATAAAGTCACGGTATTTCTGTCGGGGGATTCGCTTACCGACTTAATTGAATTCCGCCGTCTGAGCAGAGTTTCAAGAATGTTTGTCTGACTGAGCTTTTCTGTTTCATCAGTTGCGTCGGGTATATATACGCTGATTTTATTTATTACATATGTCGGGCGGTATTGCTTCAAAGCTTTGCTTACCTTTACATTGTTCGGGCGGAATATGAAATTGTAATTGTAAACTACCGGCTCGTCGGAGACATACAGGGTAAGTTCGGCTGCTATCTCGCGGATTCCGACATATTCGGCTTTAAGTTCAACGGTCTTGTCAAGCAGGTTGTCGGCGAAGGCGATATGATAAGGGAAGTAAAAAACATTGCCTATAAGTCCGCCTAAATATCCTTCCTCGACGACGCCGCAGTCAAAAAACCGCTGAGGGCAGTCCAGCATATTTCCTCCGGGGAAAACCGCCTCCTGAAATCCGGCGGCTTCCCGCGCGGTCAGATAGTCGGTCCCGGTCTCCAGATATCGGTAGACGGTGTACCACCCCATCGCATCCCACATCTTTTCCGGAGTCTTGACAGCGTCGATGTCGCTGACGCCCACATAAGCGTTTGACAGCGCAAAGACATAGGGGAGAACGGTTCTGAAAAATTTGCGCTGCGGTGCCGTCATTCCGTCATCGGTATTCCCTTCGGCAAAAACAGAAAGTCCGGCGGATACAGCCATGAGTAAAACTAAAATCAGAGAGAGAAATCTTCTTGTGATTTTTGACATATAACAGGTTGTCCTTTCGGTGTTCTTGTATGGTTTTGATTTTATATCAAGCCGTGGCGGCCGTTACAACGACAGCGGATACCTTAAAATAATCAGGTTTAACCCATTCCGTAAGACGCCCAGATTTCGTAGTTTTTGTTGTCGCCGGGATATTCGTATCTTTTGGTCAGTCCTTCGTTTGAGTAGACCTGTTCGGGGATAAATCCGTAGGGGAGGAATTCCCATGTTTTCGGGATTTTATATGTCTCTTTAAAGCTGTCGTCAGCGGAGACATAGTTCACCGTCACCTCTCGGGTGTTGTTATCGAGTTCATTGAAATATTTAGTAAAGTAAGTTACGAATTCCTCGTCAAGCTCATCATTGTAGTAGCAGGTAAGCTCGGTGAAGTATTGAGATTCGACTTCGGTACCGGGAGAGAATACCGAATAGGTTTTTACAAACTGAATCAGCTTGCTTTCGGCATCGAGTTCGATGATGACATAATTCGTATATTCGGCATCCTCGTATTCGGTAAAATAGGAAAGTTCAAGCGTCCCGTGATCGGTATATATCGCCCAGACATCAATTCCCGCTTCAAGCGGCTCGGAGAGGTAAAAGTTGAGAACGTTGTCGTATTGCCATTCCGGCGCTTCGGTAGCTGCTTCAATTGTGCAGAGCATTCTGTCATACTCATAGTCATGCCAATAACTGCAGCCGCGGTAATATCCGCTCCAGTATTCACCTTCATAAAGATCCGTCGAAAGGAAGGATACCGCAAGCCATCCGTTTCTTCGTTCAAAATACGCTTCTTGATAGTATCCCGCTCCGCCTTCCGGCATATCTTCGTAGTTGACGGAAGATTCGGAGTAATCGATATATAACCGGTTTCCGTCGGCAAAACAGATGCGCTGCATATTGTTGATATCGACGTACTCCTGAAGCTCATCCGCAGAAGCGAGATAATATTCGCTCTCGTAATAGTCGTCTTCAAGCGAAGGCAAAGTATAGTTTAGAAGGGTATACGGCGGGTTGTCGCCGGATTCTTCAAAAAACCATTCATAGTCGGCGGTGTAAATTCCCTCGCCGTCGAGGATTTCAAAAATGTGCGAATAGACTGCATAACCATCCGTTTCGATGGCGAACTGCATTGTGCCTTCGTCGCCGAAATAGTCCTCCATCGAGTAGCAGAAGCCGGGAAAGCTGTATGTTGCGACTCTCTTCTCGATATATCCTCCGTCGATGTAATCGTCCGGACAGTCGATAAATTCATCGGAACCGGTGAAAAGCTTAGTCAGAATACCGATAGTATCCTTTGAAAGCTCAACAGTTCCGTCAGCCATATAAAGATAGCCGGTATACCAGCCCAAAGCTTCCCAAAGGGTGTATGGATCCGACAGCGGATAATACTCAACAACCGAATAGTTTGTAAACGAGAGGGCGAAGACAGCCGGGCAGATATACTGCAAAAAAACAGAGTCGCTGTTTACATCCGGTTCTTCATCATCCGGCGCGTCTGGGGAGTTTATCGGAGTTACCGTTTCGGCGGACGTGGTATCAATATCGACCGTAAGTGTGGTTTCGGGGGCATCGGTTTCAGCGCTTGTAGTTTCCTCTGAATTGTTGCTCTTTATAATTTTAATCATTGCGGAAACTATATCCTTTGCGCTTGCGCAGCCGAAAAATGAGAAAAAGCAGCAAGCTGCGAGCAGCAGCGCGGCTATTCTGCGGAGGGTTTTTTTCATCGGGAATTGCTCCTTTCGCTTTTTAAAGCTTAAAAGTCAGGAATAAAATGACTTTTTTAAAAAACAATCATATATATTATACTACTAAACAGGCTGATAATACAATAGCAGAAGGTTCATGTATCAAAAAATTAACAATTACTTTTGTTTTTAAAACAAAAAAAGCAGCCTGTTAAAACAAAAAACTCCCCGAAACCGAGAGGTTTCGGGGATTGGCGCGTCTGGAGGGATTCGAACCCCCGACCTACCGGTTCGTAGCCGGGCACTCTATCCGGGCTGAGCTACAGACGCAGGGGCGCTCAAACAAGCGCGATATATATTATACCTCATTTCAATTCGTTTGTCAAGGGTTTTTGCGAAATTTATGGTTTTGCGCGGAATGATGTGCGTGATACTATACCGGATTTAAACTGTTTACCGGAAAAACAGCGCGGAATTCTATCTCCTTCCTCGTCCGGCTCCGCCGCCGCGGGTAGACCCGCCGCTGAAACCGCCGCTTCGGCTTCCGCCGCTGCCGCGAGAGCCTCCGGAAGAACGACCGGAACTCCCCGATGAGCGACCGGCGCCGCCTGTAGGACGGCGTCCCCCGAAGCTTGAGCCTCCGCGGGAAGAGCTGCTGCTGTTGCGACCGCTTCCACCGAAGCCGCTTCCGCCGAAACCGCTTCCGCCGCCGCTGCCATGCCAGCCGCCGCTATATCCTCCGCCGTCGCCGCAACAGAAAAGCGGCCAGCAGCAACCTCCGTAACTGTTGGCATTTGAACAGAATAAACCGCGGCTGCAGGAGGACAAGACCCGGATGATAATTATCAGCGCAATAACAGTCCAAATAATAACGAATATACTGCCGAATCCTCCGAATAAACCGCCGAAAAAATCTCTTATTCGGTCGGCGAAGGTATAGCTGTAATCATTTTCCGGAGTTCCGTAATAATTTTCCTCCGCAGCGGTTTCTATCAGCTTTGTTTTGCCGGAAAACGCAATGTCATTCGGCAGCTCTCCGGAAAAACCGTAGATTCCGGCAAGCTTTTTATATACGGCTTCCGCAAAACCTCTTGCCGCCCCGTCGTAATCCTTGGCGGCAAAATAAGGCTCGACAAATTCGTCAAGAACAGTTCCGAGCTCTCCGGAGGTAAGGCTGTCTTCCAGCCCCTTACCCTGCACCGTCCAGTAATCGTCCTCGGCGGCGCTCATCAGGAACAGAACTCCTCTGTTATATTCGCCGTCACCGATGCCCCAGTCATTGAAGCAGCGTTTTGCATACTCCGCGATGTCCTCTCCGCCGATTCCGGTGAATAAGGCGATAACCGTCTGACCGCGGCAATTATTATAAAGCGCGTCGTTCAGCGCGATAAGATATTCACGGGTCTCGGCGGTTATCAGTCCGGTGTCGTCGTAAACGGCGGAATTATCCGGTTTTTCGGGGACGGAATAAGCAGACAGCGGCGCCGCCGACGCCGACAGGAGCAGCAGGAAAACGACGAAAACAAGCAGTCTGTTTTTATGTTGTCTCGTCATTCAAACAACTCGGCTTTTTTTACCCCTACCAGCAAGCCGATATAGCGGGCGGGGAATTTATTTACCTTCTTGTTATACTCTGCGGCCAGTTCGTTGTATTTGTCGCCTTGAATAGTAAGAATACGGCTGTGAATGTCGGTATAACATTGTTTTATCAGCTTGGCCTGCGTCTCGCCGAGTCGTTCATCGTCAACCGCTTCGGCGTATAGTCTGTCGGAGGCGTATGTCAGCGCCGTATAGGCGGCGTGCTTCTCATTTATGGTTTCAGCGCTGTCAAGCGCTTTTCGCGCCTGCCTTACCGCTTTGACATTGTCTGTTTCTCCGATTGCCTGTTCCGCCAAAGCAGCCATGTTCCAGGCGGTTTCGCCTAATTTCGAAAGGTCGGTCGAAATTGAAAAGCCGTCGCCGTAAGCGCCGTTTTTAAAGGCTTTTGCGACCTTTATATATTCCGGCATTAACCACCGCAGACACCCGAGCATCAGGGCAAGGATTATCAGCGCGATCATAATAGCTATTCCCGCGCCGCGGCTGAGGTTTATTTCTGACAAACGTTTCTTCATTTAGAGATTATTTCCTTATTATATTATTGCTGTTCCGCATCGCTGCTCTGATAGGTTTGTATGTCGAGCAGTTTGTTTTTAAGTTCGCCCTCTATCCGTCTCAGTTCGGTTTCGGCGCTGCGGCGTTTAGCTCTGCCTTCGTTCTGTATCTTCAGCACTTCATCGAGGGTTGAAATAAGCTGCTGGTTGGTATAATTCAGCGTTTCGATGTCTACGATGCCGCGCTCGGCTTCTTTGGCTATCGCGATAGTTCCGGTTTTGAGCAAGTCGGCGTTCTTTTTAAGAAGCTGATTTGTCGTGTCGGTAACTGCCTTCTGAGCGGCAAGCGCCTGCTGGCTGTGCTGCAGCCCGAGCGCGATAAGCATCTGGGATTTCCACAGCGGGATGGTGTTCATAATAGTCGTCTGGATCTTTTCGGTCATTATGGTGTCGTTGTTCTGAATCAGCCGGATCTGCGGCGCCGACTGAATCGCTACCATCCTTGTAAGCTCCAGGTCGTGCAGTTTCTTCTCAAAGCGGTCGCAGAGCTGAGCGTAGTCGTTTGCGGCCTGAGCGTCTTCCGGCAGTCCGCTCTTATGAGCCTTTTCGGTAAGCTCTTTGAGAGTTGTCGTTCTGGCGGACTTAAGCGCCTTGTTTCCGGCGATTATATACAGGGTCAGCTCTTTGAAGTTGGTAAGATTGACCTGATAGAGTTTGTCCATTATTGAGATATCTTTGAGCAGCTGCACCTGATGATTTTCAAGTTCGGCTGCGATCTTGTCAACCGACACCTCAACTTTGTCGTATCTGTTTTTCAGGTCGGCGAGTTTATCTGCTTGACGGCGGAACCACTTAAAGGGCTTATTGTCGTCTTCTGTGGCAGAGAAAGAACGCAGCTGCCCCACAAGGCTGAGAATCATCTCACCGGTATCGCCCAAGTCTTTTGTGCGGACGGTGGAAAGCGCGGAGTCGCTGAATTCGGCGACCTTATGCTGAGCGGTGCCGCCGTAAGTCATTACCATAGTTGAATCGCTGAGGTCAATCTTCTTTGAAAAATCAGCAACAAGCTGTTTTTCCTCGGCAGAAAGCTTGGATTCGTCAAGAGATGTGTCGATTGCGGCTTTTTGAGCCGTTTGCTGCAGCTGCGGCGTCGGCGCGATGTTTTCCTCCGCGGTGCCGGCTTTAAGAGTCAGTTCAGGCAATGGAGCGTTTGCGGAACCGGCGGTAAGGTCGATCGAGTTGGGATTGAGATTGTTGTTCTCCGTCATTTTTTACCTCTTTTTTGGTGATTTGGTGATTTATTGGTGGTTTTTATTTTTATGTTTTATCGGACAGCTGATCGTTGAGCATTTTGTCGAGGACGTCGATCTCGGCGGATATGTCAAGGGCGGCGTCGTTTATCAGCTTGTCGTGCTGTTTGCGGAATACATTGTCCATCTCCGCGACCGCCTCTTCGATCTCCGATTTGCCCGCCCATTCTCCGTCTCCTTCACCGTGTTCGTCAAAAAGCTGCCAGCTTTTGAGCAGCTTGTCAAGGGTGGGCAGGTAGTAGTTGAAAAGCCGGCGGACAAGAGATGCTTTCTGCGGGTTGTCGGCAAGGTATTCCATTATCATTTTTGTCCGCCTGATAAGGGAATCGGCGTTTGAAGCGAGGGAAGGAGATTTCGGCGCTATCTGCTTTGACGATTCGCCTATCGATTCAAGCAGTTTTGTCGTCGTTGAGATTGTTTGATTAAACGCCTCGTCGGCGCTCTGCGGCGGCACGTAAGGTTTTATCACTTCAACCCGCTTTGGCGGGAAGATAACGTTGAAAATATTATAAACACCGAACGAAAACACGGCGCAGATGATTATATGATACCAGGCGTAAAGCGGGAAGAACAGCGCGTATATCACCCAGAAGGCGCCGCAGAAGACAAACGGCCAGGGTGAAGGAATCAGCTTGTATTCCCGTCCGTCATCAGAGAGATTATTTGTTTCAGGCTGTCTGGGGGGCTCCGGCTGTTTTTGCGGGGGAGGATTGTAAGCGCTTCGCTGACCGGAAGCATATATCGGGGTGCTCGGGCGAGAGAACGACTGTTGCTGCTGCGGCATCTGCTGTTGCCGCGGTTCTTTTTTAGTCATATAAACCTTGTTGTTTTTTCCGTCCACAACAAGAGAACCGAGTCTGATAACCTCGTTCTCGCCGTCTATATCAACCGTATTTCCGATCTTGATCCGCTTGTCGTCAATGTTAAGCCCGCCGACCCTGACCTTTTTGCCGTCTATATCGATACCGGGAAGATGCAGCGAGCCGTTATTTTTCTGGTCGTTGCTGTTTGACAATGTCTGTGCCTCTTTCTGTATGATTACTACTATATATATTATAATCATTTTGGAGGTTTTTTTCAAGCGTTTTGTTTATCAGCCGTGCCTATTGAAAAAAATTTACAAATAATCGGCTTTAAAACATCTGATTTTACGACGATTTTACTATTACATCCGGTTGATAAGAATTATCCTATATATCCGTATGGCAGGCTGAAAAAACAAGATAATGTCCGCGTTTTTATCTCGTTTTTGAAAATCAGGACGATGCTCGGCAAGTGATTTTTGTGCGGATGTCACAATAACGGAATTTCAATTTTGTTTAATATTAACATTGAATATTTTTTATATTATGTTAAAATATATAAGTAATCTTTCACCTTCTGTCAATATCGGAAGATAGGATCGCAATAAAAATATCAATGCAGGGGAATGTTCGGTATCCGGTTTCTGCGCCAACCGCCTGCCGAGCTTACATAAACTGATCGCCTCAGAGGGAATGATTCCTTCGGCGCGCAGAAAAAGCGCGCCAAAATGCCGCCTTCGGGCGGCTTTTTTATTTAGGTGCGGAAATTAGTTATTACCGCTTGATTTTATATCCGGTCTATTGTATAATATGTTTAAAGAAAATAAACTTCATGAAGGGAAAACAAAATGAAGCTGCTCGCAGTCTCCGATTTGCACCTGGGCCGCAGACAACATGAATTCGACCTTATAGAAGATCAGAAACACATTCTCAAAGGCATTCTCGATATCTGCATCGAAAAAAAGCCGGATGTTCTGCTTATCGCAGGCGATGTATACGACAGCGCCCTGCCCCCGCGCGACGCGGTGTCGCTGCTCGATGATTTTCTCTTTGAGCTGGCAAGGCTTCCGCTTAAGGTGTTGATGATATCAGGCAATCATGACAGCCGCGAGAGGCTGAATTACGGCGGCAGGCTTTTCGAGGGCAGCGGTATTCATATCGCGTCGGAAGCGGAATTTCCGGTCAAAACGGTCACGCTTAATGACGCACACGGTCCCGTTCGCTTCACCCTCCTGCCGTATCTTCGCCCCGCCGATATCCGGCGTTTTTCCGAAGGCGATGAAACCGTTCCGGAGACTTTGACGAAGGTTCTTGATTCCGTCGGGGAGTTTACCGGGCGGCAGGTTATTCTTTCGCATCAATTCTGGCTTCCATTAAGCGGCGATATCGTACGATGCGACTCGGAGACGCCGACTGTCGGCGGACTTGACGGTCTTCCCGTCAGCTTGCTCGACAGATACTGCTACGCCGCGCTCGGACATATACATACCCCTCAATCGGTCGGTCGGAGCGGGGTCAGATATTCCGGCTCGATCTTAAAATATTCCGCCTCCGAAGTTCACTCGGAAAAATCCCTTCCCTTAGTTTCAATAGGCGCAGACGGTCTTGAAGACATCGAGCTCATTCCGCTGAAACCGCTTCATCAGGTGCGCAGGATAAGAGGACCGCTCGACGAGCTCTGCGCCGCGGCCGAGAAAGAAGGCATTTCAAACGATTATATATATGCGGTCGTCACCGACCCGATTCCCGATCCGAACGCAAGGCGGCGGCTTTTATTCTATTATCCGAATCTGATGGAGATGAAGATAGAGCTGCCTGACTATGAAAGAACGGAGTTTTCGGGAGAAACCTTGACACGGAAAAAAACCATTTCCGAGTGGTTCGACGAGTTTTATATGATGCAGAACGGCATATCTTTAGAGGAAGGTTTCGGTGACCCCGGAGCTGATGTCATAAATAAAGCCGTTGAGTCTGCGGGAGGAGAGGAGGCGCTGCTGTGAGACCGGTAACGCTTGAAATCACCGCTTTCGGGCCTTTCCGCGGGACTGAAAAGATTGATTTTTCAAAGCTTGGATGCGGCGGGCTGTATCTTATCACCGGAGATACCGGCGCCGGCAAGACCACTATTTTCGACGCGCTGACTTACGCCCTTTACGGCGCTCCTTCCGGGGACGACAGAACCGGAAAAAGCCTGCGTTCCGACTACGCCGATCCGGAAGAACAGACCTCGGTTATATTTGCCTTTGAAGTTAAGGAAAAGATTTACAGCGTAAAACGCTGGCTCGAATACGAAGTTGAAAAAAAGCGCGGAGAAGGCACTACAACAAGAAAAGGCGGAGCTGAACTAACTCTTCCCGACGGCAGCGTCATCGACCGCGACAGAGAAGTCACGGCGGAGATAAGCCGGATCATCGGAGTTGACCGTGCGCGTTTCAAACAGCTTGCAATGATAGCTCAGGGCGAATTTCGAAAGCTTCTGACCGACGGCGGAGACGAGAAAAAACAGCTGATGTCCGACTTGTTCGGCACGGCAATAATCGGAAAATTCCAGGATGAACTGAAACGCCAGAACGACGAAGCCGAAGACGCCCTTTCCACCGCAAACGAAAAGGCAAGAACCGCGATTTCCGACTTAAAGTTTGTCGATGAAGACGAAAAAGCCGAGGCAGATTTGATTCTGGAAGGAGATGATATTACTCTCGAGTCGCTGAAAACGGCAGAGGAGTTGGCGCAGCGGGTAATTTCGCGGGATTTGGCGCAGGGACGGCAGAATGCCGAAATAAAACAGAACGCTTTGAACCGCTCTGCGGAACTTATCGCGGCTTTGACAGCCGGCAGGCAGATAAACGAACTCATCACCGCCCGCGACAAAACCGCGGCCGAACTTGCGCGGCTGAAATCGGAAGAAGATGAATTAAAGCCGGAAAAAATCAAGTTTGAAGCGGTGTCGAGGGCAAGAAGCGGAGTGCGGGAGTTTGAAATCAGCTACAGTCGGCTTGTTTCGGATCTCCATAATACCCAAAGCAGCCGCGGTGAGCTTGAAAAACAGCGCGCGCAGGACGAGCAGACCGCCGAAAAGATAAAAGAGGTAATGCTGAAAGCCGAAGAGCAGCAGCCCCGGATAAACGAGCTTGACGGCGAGATAGCAAGGATAAACGGTCTTTTGGTTGACTATGAAACCCTTTCAAAATACAACCGTCGGGTTGAGCAGCTGAGAGGGGAAATAAAGCTTGCCGAGAGACAAAAAGAAAGCGCGGAAAAGGAGATAGCCGGCGAGATTTCCCACAGGGACGCTCTTGCGGCATCTCTCGCCCTTTCCGAGGGCGTAGGCGAGAGCATAATTAAAAACGACGCATCGCTCAAAGATTCCGAAAAGCGGATAGCCGCTCTCGAAACACTTATTTCAGACATTGATGAGGCAGAGGAAAATGAGCGGGCAGCCGCAAAACTGAGCGAAGAATATCGTATCTCGAAAGAAAAATACGATAAAGCAAAAACCGAATGTGATACATTGGAATCGGCGTTCCTCGACGCCCAGGCAGGAATAATTGCCGAAACGCTTGAGGACGGCAAGCCTTGTCCGGTTTGCGGCTCAACTACGCACCCCGCCCCCGCTGTTCTGACCGAAGATATACCCACCGAGGCAATTCTTGACGCCGCGCGCAGCGAAAAGGATAAGCTGCTGTCTCTTGCCGAGGAAGCCGCCAAGGTAACCGGCGCGGCTCATTCAAAAGCCGAATCATCCCGGACGTCGGTTGAATCCGCCGTAAAGGCGCTGCTTGCTGAAGCATTCGACGAAAAAGAGATAAAAGCTGTAACAGAGGCAGCTTTAAATAACGAGCGCCAAAACCTGAAACACTTGAAAGCCACCGCCGAACTGCTGCAAAAAAGGCAAGAACAAAGACAAGAGGAGCTTCAAAAAGCAAAGGAAACGGAAAAGCGGCTGGAACTGCTCCGAACGGCGCAAAGCCGGGCGAACGAAGACCTGGCGTCGCTTGAAGCGAATCTCAAGACAGGGGAGGAGATGACCTCGGAGCTTAAAGAAAAGCTGTCCGAGTTCCCCTCCGGCGCCGAAGCCGCCGCCGCAGTGAAAAAAGCCGAGTCGGAAAGGCTGAAGCTTACAACCGCTATAAACGACTGCCGCGAATCGTATAATGTGATGCTTCGTCAGTTAAGCGCCGCCGAGGGACGCCTTGATGAGCTCAGCCGGCGCGCAGCTAAACTAACATCCGAGCTTGCCTCGGCGTCCGAGAGATATCATTCGGCTTTAGCCGACGCGGGTTTTTCCTCCGAAGGTGAATATCTCCGCGCTTCGATGACAGACGATGATTACAGCGCCTTAAAACAGCGGATAGATATACATAATAAGGCGCTTACCGAAGCGTCCGCAAGATTCAGGACGGCGGATGACGCGGTAGCCGGCAGAACTCTTGCCGATATCGCGGCGCTTGAAGCGGAAAAAACCGACATCGACGCGAAAGCCGCCGCAGCAGAGCTTTTGCTTGACGAGATAAACGCCCGCGTCGCCCGCAACAGCGACAAGCTGGACATTATAAAAACCATGTCGGCCGAATACCCCGCGCTTGCAAATCGCCGTCTCATGCTTGATAATCTTTACAGGACCGCATCCGGCAATCTCAGAGGAAAGGCGAAGCTGGCGTTTGAGACCTATATCCAGATGAAATTTATGGATGAAATCATGGATCAGGCGAATCGCCGCTTTACCCGTATGTCGGGAGGGCGATTTGAAATGCGCCGCCGCCCGACGGATGAGCTTTCAAGCAGAGCCAGAAACGCCTTTGCCGTCGATATATTCGACTCGTATACCGGAAAGACCCGGGAAGTCAGCACTCTTTCGGGCGGGGAGTCATTTATGGCGTCGCTTTCTCTCGCGCTCGGGCTTTCCGATGTTGTCTCGATGCGCAGCGGCGGAGTCAGACTCAATTCGCTCTTTATAGACGAAGGCTTCGGAACCCTCGACCGGGAGCATTTGTCAAGAGCCGTCGGAGTGCTTTCCGACCTTGCCGGCGTTGATACCTCGATAGGGGTAATATCGCATATCGAGGAACTCGCATCTTCAATAGAAAAGAAACTTATTGTTACCCGCGGCCCGGACGGGTCGCATATACGCGCCGAATTCTGAAAGGAAAGTTGATATGACAAAATATTCTGTTGGAATTGATTTCGGAACTCTTTCCGGCCGCGCGCTTTTAGCCGATGTTTCAAACGGCCGCGAAATCGCCTGCGTCACTTATGATTATCCTCACGGCGTCATGTCGGACAGCTGCGGCGGGAAAAAACTGCCGATGGACTGGGCGCTCCAGGACCCGCGAGATTATCTCGAAGTGATTGTGAAGACAGTTCCCGCGCTGCTGCAAAAGACAAAAGTCAACCCTAAGGACATAATCGGGATAGGCATTGATTTCACCGCCTGCACCCCGCTGCCGGTTTATAAGGACGGAACTCCGCTCTGTTTTATCGAAAAGTGGAAAGACGAACCCCACGCCTATGTCAAGCTGTGGAAACATCACGCCTCGCAGCCGCAGGCGGACAGATTGAACGAAACCGCCGAAAAAACCGGTCAAGAATGGCTTTCGACATACGGCGGAAAGATATCCAGCGAATGGATGATCCCCAAGCTGATGCAAATCCTCGACGAATGTCCGGAATTATATTCGGATATGGATTATTTCGTCGAATCCGGCGACTGGGTTGTCTGGCAGCTAACCGGAAACTTGTTCCGCAACACCTGCGCCGCCGGATATAAATCTATATGGAGCAACAAAGACGGATATCCGTCAAAGGAATTTTTCCGCGCCCTCGACGCGAGACTTGAAGACGCGGCAGAAACCAAGCTTTCGGGCAAGCTCGCCCCGGTGGGAACTTGCGCCGGAGGACTTACCGAAAAAATGGCTGCCCTAACCGGACTTGCCGAGGGAACCCCGGTTGCGGTGATGAACGTTGACGCTCATGTTTCGGTTCCCGCGTTCGGGATAACCGAGCCGGGACATATGCTGGCCATCATCGGTACTTCAACCTGTCATATGCTTGTAGACCGCGAATACCAATCGGTAAACGGCGTATGCGGCATAGTTGAAGACGGTATACTTCCGGGGATGTACGGCTACGAAGCGGGACAGAGCTGTGTCGGCGACCATTTTGCCTGGTTTGTCGAAAACTGCCTGCCCGGCGAATATCGCGACGAAGCAAAGAGCCGGGGCATTTCTCCGCACGTTCTGCTTACGGAAAAAGCGGAGCTTCTGAAACCCGGACAGAGCGGGCTTGTAGCGCTCGACTGGTGGAACGGCAACCGCTCTATCCTCGTCGATACAAGACTTTCCGGTCTTATGATCGGAATGACTCTTGCGACGAAGCCGGAGGAGATGTACCGCGCCCTGATTGAAGCCACCGCTTACGGAACCCGCGAAATAATCGAAAACTACAGAAAATCCGGCGTCGGAGTCAGCGCCTTCACCGCCTCCGGCGGAATACCGAACAAAAACCCTATGCTCTGTCAGATTTACAGCGATGTCCTTAATATGCCGATAAGAGTCGTTTCCTCGACTCAGGGACCGGCGCTCGGCGCCGCGATTTTCGGAGCGGTTGCCGCGGGCAAAGCCGGAGGAGGCTATGACGACATTTATTCGGCTGGAGAAAAGATGGGAGCCACCGAAGGAAAGACCTATTATCCGATTATCGAAAACGCAAAAACATACAATAAATTATTCGCGGAATACGAAAAGCTTCACGATTGCTTCGGCAGGACCGATGACATGATGAAGCGTCTCAGAGCGATCGCACAGGAAAACAGATAAAAACAGATAAAGGGGTAAAACATGAAATTCTATTTTATCACCGGAGCGCAGGACCTTTACGGCGAAGAAACTCTTCGCCTTGTGGCAAAAAACAGTCGGGCTATCGTAAACGGACTGAACAAGGCGGGAACTTTACCTTTTAAACTTGAACTTAAAAACACCGCTATATCTGATTCGGCGATTACCAAAGTTATGCTTGAAGCCAACTCCGACTCCGACTGCGGCGGCGTAATTACCTGGATGCACACCTTCTCGCCCGCAAAAATGTGGATAGAGGGACTGCGGCTGCTCGACAAACCCTACTTACACCTTCATACCCAGTTCAACCGCGAAATCCCTTGGGATGAAATCGATATGGATTTCATGAACCTGAACCAGTCAGCGCACGGCGACCGCGAACACGGCTTTATGGCAGCGAGGCTCAGAAAGCCGCATACCGTTGCCGCCGGTTATTGGAAAGACTCAGAAACTCAGGCGAAAATCGCCGATTTCATGGCAGCCGCCGCCGGAGTTATGGAAGGCAGAAAACTCCGCTGCGCCCGATTCGGCGACAACATGCGCAATGTCGCGGTAACAGAGGGCGACAAAATCGAAGCGCAGATAAAACTCGGCTGGCAGGTCAATTCCTGGGGAATCGGCGACCTATGCGATATGATGCGGGAAGTTCCGGACAAAGCTGTCGACGCGGAATTTGAAGCGGTATGCGAAAAATACGAGCTTTGCACCGACGATATATCCGAAGTGAAAAATCAGATCAGAATCGCCGCCGCTTTGCGCGGTTTCATGAAAGAGAACGAGATTACCGCATTTGTCACCGGCTTCCAGGACCTCCACGGCATGAAATCGCTCCCCGGAATGGCGTCTCAGCTCCTTATGGCGGAGGGCTTTGGTTTCGGCGCGGAAGGCGACTGGAAGACAGCCTGCCTGCTTCGAGTGATGAAGGTGATGGCGGAGGCGAAGAGGACCCCCGGCGGAACTACCTTCATGGAAGACTATACTTATAACCTCAAAAAAGGCGACGAGACGGTTTTAGGCGCTCATATGCTGGAAGTCTGTCCCTCAATCGCCGCGGATAAGCCGAAAATCGAGGTTCATCCGCTCGGAATCGGCGGCAAAGAACCCCCGGCTCGTCTGGTTTTCGAATCGGGCGAGAGCGAAGCTGTCAATGTGACCTTAGTAGACATGGGCGGACGGCTGCGCATGATAGTTCAGGAGATAAGCACCATCCCGCCGATACATCATATGCCGAATCTGCCGGTTGCCGCTACGATGTGGCGTCCGAAGCCGGATATGCTCTCGGCAGCTGAAATGTATATATACAGCGGCGGCGCGCATCATTTCGTTTTAAGTCAGCAGCTTAGATACGCGGATATGGCGCGGTTCGCCGAAATGGTCGGCATCGAATGCGTCAGGATAGGCGACGGTGTCACGATGGAATCGCTGAAGCAGACGCTGCTGATAAACGAAGTCGCGTCCAGATTAGGTATTTGATATGACTTTTGAATCGCTTCGGCGGGAATGTTGGGCGGCGAATATGGCGCTCAAAGAGGAAGGACTTATCGTCCTCACCTGGGGCAACGCCTCGCAGCTCGACCGGGAGAAAAAAGTCTTCGCAATAAAACCTTCCGGCGTCTCATATGACAGCCTAAAACCGGAGGATATTGTAATCGTAAACTTGGACGGAGAAACGGTCGACGGCTCTTTCCGTCCGTCTTCGGATACCCCAACTCACGCCGAGCTGTATAAGGCTTTTCCTTCTATCGGTGGTGTCGTTCACACTCACTCCCGCTACGCAACGGCATGGGCTCAGGCAGGCAGAGACCTCCCCTGCCTCGGCACCACCCACGCCGACCTGTTTTACGGCTCGGTTCCCTGCACCCGACAGCTGAAAGACAGCGAAATCGCCGGCGAATACGAGAAAAATACCGGTCTTTTGATTGCCGAGACATTTAGGACAAGGCAGATATCCCCCTCTGATATCCCCGCCGTTCTTGTCGTGAGCCACGGTCCTTTCACATGGGGCAAAAACGCCGCCGACGCCGTCCATGCTGCCGTCACCCTTGAAGAATCGGCGGCGATGGCTGCGGCAACGGAAGCGCTGAATCCGGGGTTATCCCCGATAAAACAGTCGCTGCTTGACCGCCACTATCTTCGCAAGCATGGCAAAAACGCCTATTACGGCCAGAAATAATCATGTCCGGACACGAAAAAAAGTGTCCGGTTTTTTGTATCGGAACTTAATTGTAAAATAATTAATAAACTTGACATTCCTCATTGATTTTTAATTAATTTTCTGGTATAATGATTTAGGTTATAATATCATAATTATTTTGGGGGTTTATTGATGAAAAACAAGCTTATCGCGCTGCTTTTGCTTTTGGCCTTGCTGCTCACAGGCTGCGGCTCGGCGCAGGGGAGCGACGCTCCGCAGGATACAACGGCGGCGGAAACGGTTACTGAAACGGCGGAAACCGAAGATGAACAGAAAATCATAAAAGAGATTATCGCCGGCAAAGATTTCGGCGGTCGCGAGTTCAATATCGGCTGGTCTATTCAATACGGATTTAACGAAGTCGCTTTCACCCTTGAAGAAACTGCCGGAGATTCGATAAACGAAGCTGTATATGAACGGAATCGCCTGACGGAAGAGGCTCTTAATGTAAAAATAAAGGGTGGCAATCTCTGCGAAAATTGGGTAGATATATTATCGACCGTTCAGAAGATGATGAACGCCGGCGACTGTCCCTATGACGCTTTTTGCTGCTCTGTGTGGTTCATGTATCTCTGCTCGGTAAACGGTTATCTTTATGAACTCAATGGTATTGATAATTTAGGACTTGAGAATGAATGGTGGGACGGCGATAAGCTTGATATGTACAGCCTCGGCAGCAAGTCTTTGTATTTTGTAAGCGGTGATATCAACTATTTAGACGACCTTTCGATATCCATCCTGCTCTTTAATAAAGTCATATGTGATAATGTCGGCATCGAATACCCCTATCAGACGGTACGCGACGGGAAATGGGTTCTCGACAGCTTATTTAAAATGGCGACTTCCTACGGCTCGGACATTGACGGTGACGGCGAATACACCACAAACGACACCTACGGCTTTTTAGAAAACGCCGGAGTCTTCAATCGCCTTATCTCCGGCTGCGGCGAAGGAATCATCAAAGTGGAAACAGACGGCAGCGTTGTGTTGAATCAAAGCGAAAAGATGATGGAAGTTTTCGAGCGGATGAGAAACAATCTCACTGCGAAAAGCATTAAAACGACCGTCATCGCAGATCGTGAGATTGACAACCACGCAGTACACGATATGTTCTCAAACGGACAGGCGCTTATATCCTCAAATCAGGTCAACGCCGTCTTTGGTTTGCGGCAGGGAATGGAAGATGACTTCGGCATCATCCCGTTCCCGAAATACGACGAGGCTCAGAGCGAATATTTCAACCTTTACAGCACGGCGTCCGGCTCCTGTTATGCAATTCCGGTGACGAATACCGAATTGGAAGACACCGGACTTATCCTGAATGTTATGGGCTATTATTCTCAGGACACCATTTATCCGGCGGTTATTGACAAAAACGTTTTGATAAAAGGTACCCGCGACGAAGAATCCGCCGAGATGCTTGAGCTTATCTTTACGACGAAATTCTATGATTTGGGTCAATGGGGAAGCGATGTTTACGGCAGTATATGTGAACTTATAATCAAAGATAAGGACAATATCGCCTCTCTTCTGGCAAAAATGGAAAAAAAGACCCAGAAGCAGTTCGCCCCTATACAGGAATATTACAAATTCGGCTGAGACGCCGGATTGACGCATAAAACGACAAACTATCCCATCTCCGCAGGCATCTTCCGGTGCCTGCGGAGTTTTTATCTTCCGATTGTATAATATTTCACATATTATCTGAAGAATAGAGCTGTTAATTTTTACATTATGCCGTTGAAAATACTGCCCCTAATATGTTATAATGTAACTTGAATTATTGAAAAATTTGAGGAATAAATAATGTATACCGATGAAAAAGGCTTCGTCTGGTACAAAGGCAATATCCATACCCATACCACCCGCAGCGACGGCAAACGCAGCCCCGATGAAGTGATAGATATTTACGCGGACAACGGCTATGATTTTCTTGTCCTAACCGACCATTGGCGGCAGTCCCCCGACAACGAGTCGGAACGACTGCTGACGATTCCCGGAATTGAGCTTGATTGCTCGCCGAATGTGCTTGACGGTATCTTCCATATCGTCGGCGTCGGGATGGATAAAGAAGTCGATACGTCAAAGCGCGGAATCGGAGCGCAGGAAATGATAGATGAAATCCGCCGATGCGGAGGCGCCGCGATACTCGCGCATCCCGCGTGGTCTCTCAACACTCCGGAAATGATCCTTCCCCTAAAAAACATATGCGCGCTGGAGATATACAACACCGTTTCCGACAAGCCGCACAACGCCCGTCCCGATTCATCGCTGATATCCGACATGCTCTCCTCCCGCGGGCGAATGATTCCGGTCGTCGCTACCGATGACGCGCATTTTTACGACGGGGATCAGTGCAAAAGTTTTATTTACCTCAAAACCGATGTTCTCGACAGGCGGCATATCGTTGCCGCCCTTGAGCAAGGTAACTTTTACGCAAGCCAGGGACCGCGTTTTTCGTATGAATTTTCCGCCGATAAAAAAAGTATAAAGGTCAGATGCGCCGACGCCCGTGAAGTTGCTTTCTTTTCAGACGCTGTCTGGTCGGCCGATCGGGTATTCTGTGAAGCAAAAGGGAATAAACTGCCGATAAATGAAGCAGAATATCGCTTCAAATCAAACGAAACCTTTATTCGCTTCGAAATCACCGATTTTGAAGGCAGGAAAGCCTGGTCGTCTCCGATAAGCCTTTCTGATTTCTGAGGAATTATAATGTATACCGACGAAAAAGGCTTCACCTGGTACAAAGGCAGTCTCCACACCCATACCACCCGCAGCGACGGCAGTCTCACTCCCGACGAAGTAATAGATATTTACGCCGACAAGGATTTTGATTTTCTTGTTTTTGCCGATCACTTATATCAGTCCCAAGACAACGAGTCGGAGCGGCTGCTGACCGTCTCCGGAATTGAGATTCATACTTCAACCGATGTGCGGGAAGGTCACTTTCATATTGTCGGCGTCGGGATGGACAAAGAAATCGACGTGCCGAATTGCCGCGAAAGCGTTCAGGACGCGATAGACGAGATTAACCGCTGCGGAGGAGCCGCGATACTTGCGCATCCCGCGTGGTCGCTCAACTCACCGGCGATGATTCTTAATCTTGAAAACATCTGCGCGATGGAAGTATATACCACCCTCAGCGCAAAGCCGTACGGCGTCCGCCCCGATTCCTCGATGATATCCGATCTGGTCTCAACTCAGGGGCGCCTCATCCCGCTGGTAGCCGTCGACGACGCGCACGTATATGAAGGAGAGCAGGGAGTCAGCTTTATCTGGCTCAAAGCCGACGTCCTTGATAAGCAGCATGTATTGTCCGCTCTCAGACAGGGAGATTTTTACGCAAGTCAGGGGCCGCGGTTTTCGTATGAGTTTTCCCCCGACAAAAAGAGCATAAAGGTCAGATGCACCGACGCGCGCGAAGTCGTCTTCTTTTCCGACGCGCTCGGCTCCGACCGCGTGTTCGGCAAAGAAAAGGGGGACACGCCCCCGATAAACGAAGTCGTATACCATTTTGTCTCAAGCGAAAGCTTTGTCCGATTCGAGATTACCGATTTTGAAGGCAGAAAAGCCTGGTCGTCTCCGATAAGCCTTTCGGATATCTGATTCCGGAGAAAAATATGTCTGAAAACATTTTTTATACAAAAGACGCCGTCACCTCATTCGAGCGACAAGCGGAAATGGGTCAGAAACCGTGCGTTTTCTGGTTCTGCGGTCTTTCCGGTTCCGGGAAGACGACGGTTGCGAAAGCTTGTGAGAAACAGCTTCACGCGCACGGCTTCAAAAGTTATCTTTTGGACGGCGACAATTTGCGCCACGGTCTCAACTCGGACTTGGGCTTTTCCGACGCCGACCGCCGCGAGAACATCCGCCGCGCAGCCGAAACCGCCGCGCTTATGGCAAAAGCCGGACTTGTTGTCCTTGTTTCGGCGATAACGCCTACCCATGAGCTTCAGGATATGGCGCGAAAGATTGTTTCAGCCGAAAACGATTTTATTTTATGTCATGTTTCAACTCCTCTCGAAGTTTGCATGGAACGCGATCCGAAGGGACTTTACAAAAAAGCGCTCTCCGGCGAGATAAAAGACTTCACCGGCATCGACGCGCCGTTTGATGCGCCGATATCGCCGGAAGTTATTTTCGATACCTCCGAAAAATCCGTCGACGCCTGCGCGGACGAAGTCATGTCAAAGATCCTGGACTTGCAGCTCGATGCGGAAGACACGGCCGAAAAGCTTTGTCAAATCTCGGTCGAAGCCGGAGAGGCGATAATGGAAGTCTACGGCAGCGACGGTTTCAACATCGAAACCAAAGACGACAGAACTCCCGTCACCGCCGCCGACAAGCGCAGCAACGCCGTTATAGTCTCCGCTCTTAACCGCCTGTGGCCGGAGATATCGGTGCTCGCCGAGGAGTCGGAGGACGATATAACCCGCCTCCGTCGCCGCTGGTGTTTCGTCGTCGACCCGCTTGACGGCACAAAGGAATTTATCAGCCGCAACGGGGAGTTTACCGTTAATATCGCCCTTGTCTTCGACGGCAATCCCGTTATAGGCGTGATTTATGTTCCGGTAACCGGCGAGCTGTATAAAGGCATCAACTGGCGAGGCGTTCGCCGCGCCGAGCGAAGCCGTTTATCCGTCGGAACTGAAACGCTATCCGAGCCGCCGCGCGAAATCAAAGTCTCCGACAGAACCGACGAGCTTGTTGTAATGCAGAGCCGCAGTTTCGGTTCCGACCGTCTTGACGCGCTTCTTGAAAAGAACGCAAACCGTATCTCAAAAACCATAAGCTCGGGCAGTTCCTTAAAAGGCTGCCGCATAGCCGACGGACGCGCCGACATCTATTACCGCTTCGGGCTTACCCATGAATGGGACACCGCCGCAATGCAGTGCATAGTCGAAGCAGCCGGCGGAATATTCCGTCAGATGCACGGTCAGAAGATGACATATAACCGCCCCGACACTCTCAACCGCGACGGATTTTACATCCTTAACCGCCCGGAAAACGCGCTTGAGTGATCGGAACAAAACGATAAAACAAATCACGGAGGATTCATAAATGGCGGAATCCCGCAGAACATACGACAAAGCCGCCTATGAAGCGCATCTTGTCGAGCTGGAAAATAAAAGCGTCTACCTCTTGCGCGAAGCATACGCAAACTTCAAGGAGCTATGTATGCTCTGGAGTATCGGCAAAGATTCGACAGTAATGCTCTGGCTTGCGCGCAAGGCTTTTTACGGTCATGTTCCTTTCCCCCTCGTTCATGTCGACACACACTTTAAAATCCCGGAGATGATCGAATACCGTGACCGCCTCGCCCGCGAATGGCGCATCGATATGATCTACGGTGAAAACAGAGCCGCTCTCGATGCGAAGGAAACTTTCCCGGATGGCCGTCTCAACCACATCGAGTGCTGCCGCAAACTCAAGACAGAAGGTCTTGCTCACACTCTCGCCGGCGACTGGCCGCGTTATCGTATGAATCACGACACCGGGCGCTACGAAGTAGACAGCAACACCGAACCTTATACCGGCGTTATAGTCGGCGTTCGCGCCGACGAAGAGGGCAGCCGTTCAAAAGAACGTTATTTCAGCCCCCGCGATAAAAACAACGACTGGGATGTCGGCGATCAGCCTCCGGAATTCTGGGGACAGTATAAAACCGACTTCGCTCCCGGAACCCACGTCCGCATCCATCCCCTGCTTGACTGGACCGAGCTCGATATCTGGGAATACATCCGCCGCGAGTCTATCCCCGTCGTCTCCCTCTATTTCGATCAGGGCAACGGCACCCGCTACCGTTCATTGGGCTGCGCGCCCTGCACCACTCCGGTCGAATCTGACGCCAAGAACCTTGACGATATCATCGAAGAGCTCAGGACCGGCAAATTCTCGAACATCGCCGAACGCAGCGGCCGCGAGCAGGATAAAGAAGACGGCGGCGGGCTTGAAGAACTCCGCAAAGACGGCTATATGTAAAGAACGGTTCGCTTAATTAGAATAATATCGGTTAATTTATATGAATATTGTAATTGTAGGGCATGTTGACCACGGCAAGAGCACAGTCATTGGCAGGCTTCTGGCGGATACCGATTCGCTTCCGCAGGGCAAGCTGGAACAGGTACGCGAGATGTGCCGCCGCAACTCAAAACCCTTTGAATACGCATTTTTGCTTGACGCGCTCAAGGATGAGCGCAGCCAGGGCATCACAATCGACGTTGCGCGCTGCTTCTTCAAGACGGCAAAGCGGGATTACCTGATAATCGACGCTCCCGGGCATATCGAATTTTTAAAGAATATGATTACCGGCGCATCCCGCGCCGAAGCCGCGCTGCTTGTAATCGACGCAAACGAAGGCGTCCGCGAAAATTCCCGCCGTCACGGTTATATGCTCAAGATGCTGGGAATAAAGCAGGTCGCGGTTCTTGTAAACAAGATGGATCTTGCCGATTATTCGGAAGAGGTCTTTGGTTCGATAGAATCGGAATACCGCAGCTTCCTTGAAGAGATAGGAATTCAGGCAAAATCCTTTATTCCGGTATCGGCAATGCAGGGAGACAATATCGCCGCGCAAAGCTCGGAAATGACATGGTATACGGGCAGGACCGTTCTTGAAGAGCTTGATAACTTTGAAGAGCGGGAATCCGAGGCAGATAATCTTCCTTTCAGAATGCCGGTTCAGGATGTTTACAGATTTACTTCATCCGGCGACGACCGCCGCATCATCGCGGGCACCGTAGAGAGCGGTAAACTTAAAGTCGGAGACGAATGCGTCTTTTATCCGTCCGGAAAACACACCCATGTCGCGACTTTCGAACATTTCGGCGCCGGGAAAGCCCCGGAAGAGATAAAAACGGATATGGCCGCCGGCTTTACCATGACCGAGCAGATATATATCCGCCGCGGGGAGATTTGCTGTATTTCCGGAGAAAAAACTCCGAATGTCGGGACCTCGTTTGTCGCGTCTGTCTTCTGGCTGGGACTTTCCCCGATGGTAAAAGACAAAAAATACCTTCTTAAAATAGGCGCCGCAAAGGTATCCTGCCGGCTGAAAGAGATAATCTCTACCCTTGACGCCTCGACTCTTGACCGCGGCAAGAAAGACAAAATCGACCGCCATGACGTCGCCGAATGTATAATCGAATGTTCAAAACCCGTCGCTTTCGACCTGACATCGGAAATGCCGAAAACCAGCCGCTTTGTTCTTGTGGATGATTATGAGATTTCCGGCGGCGGCATAATCACGGCAGAGATAGAGAAGACCGGAATACCGGATGTCGCGCGTGACCTTGCAATACGCCGCAACGAAAAGTGGGAGATAAGCTCGATCTCATCCGAACGCCGCGCCAAGCGCTTCGGTCAGCAGCCGGGAATAGTCATCATTACCGGATATCAGTATATCGGCAAAAAAGCGATAGCGAAAGAACTCGAACGCGAGCTTTGGGACGCCGGTCGACAGGTCTATTTTCTCGGCATCGGCAACCTGCTTTACGGTGTTGCCGGTGAGATAAAAGTAGAAGGCGAGATACCCGCCCGATATGAGCATATCCGTCGTCTCGGCGAAGTTGCAAACATAATGATGGACTCAGGAATGCTGTTGCTTGTCACCTGCGCCGAATTCACCGAAAACGATATGGAGGTGCTGGAGGCGACGGTCGACACCGAACACATCCACACAGTCTGGCTCGGCGACAAAGTTACCACCGACATAGAGCCGGAACTGATAATCAGCGACGCCTCCGACAGAGGGGCGACGGCAGCGCGCATCAGAAACTTTATGGCTGAGCGCGGATTGATTTTTATATAAATTTGTTTATTCGAAAAAAGTTAAATAATAAAGGCTGGCGGGAGAGGCGCCTTTATTAAAACAAGGGCTCTCCCAATGACATAATAATCATGCTTAAAGTAGTAAAATTCGGCGGCAGCTCGCTCGCCGACGCCGAACACTTCAAAAAAGCCGCCGAGATTGTAAAGGCGGAAAGTTCCCGCCACTTTGTAGTGCCGTCCGCGCCGGGAAAACGTTTCAAAGACGACGATAAGGTGACCGATCTTCTTTACAGCTGCTACGACGCGGCTAATTTGGGCGAGAATATCGACGACTCCTTCGAAAAGATCGAAAACCGTTATCGCGACATAATTAAAGGACTCGGAATTTCTCTGTCACTCGAAGAGGAATTTCAGGTGATCCGCGATTCATTTATGCACAAAGCCGGAAGAGATTACGCCGCTTCAAGAGGCGAATACCTGAACGGTCTTATCATGGCTCATTATTTGGGATGTGAATTTGTTGATGCCGCCGACGTGATATTCTTCCGGGAAGACGGTTCCTTTGATGCCGAACGTACAAACACGATACTCGGGCAATATCTGCGCGAGCATGACCACGCCGTGATCCCCGGCTTCTACGGCTCAATGCCGAACGACACCATCAAAACCTTTTCCCGCGGCGGCTCGGATATTACCGGTTCGATAGTCGCCCGCGCCACTATGTGCGATGTTTACGAAAACTGGACGGATGTTTCCGGTTTCATGATGGCGGATCCGCGAATAGTTAATAACCCGAAACCTATCGATGTTATCACCTACCGCGAACTTCGCGAGCTTGCATATATGGGCGCCGGAGTGCTGCACGAAGAAGCGATATTCCCGGTTCGTTTTGCCGGAATACCGATAAATATCCGCAACACAAACGATCCAACCGCAGCGGGCACCATGATAGTCCCCGATGCGCCGGTGGGAGACAGGATTGTTACCGGTATAGCCGGAAAGAAAGGCTTTTCCGTTATAACAGTCGATAAAGAGTTGATGAATACCGAGATAGGGTTCGGTCGCAGGCTGCTTTCGGTGCTTGAGCGGGAGAGAATCAATTTCGAGCATCTTCCCAGCGGCATCGACACGATGTCCGTAGTGGTCGCGACACCGGTGCTTCAGGGACGCCGCGATCGCATAATGGACGAAATATGCGATATGCTCAACCCGGATTCAATCCATATTGAGGATCACCTTGCCCTTATCGCCGTAGTCGGCCGCGGTATGAAAGCCGCGAAGGGAACCGCGGCGAGAGTTTTCACTTCAATCAGCAAAGCCGATGTAAATATCAAGATGATAGATCAGGGTTCATCCGAGCTTAATATCATCGTCGGTGTTGAAGACGTTGATTTCGAGAAGACCATGAGAGCGATTTATGAGGAATTCGTCGGGGATTAAATCTTTGTTATTCCACCCCTTCGTTTCAAAGGATCGATGTAATCGATGTATAAAATAATAGACATTCATACCCATATTTACCCTGAGAAAATAGCAGAAAAAGCCTGCAGCGCGCTGGGAAAATTTTACGATTTCCCGATACAGGGCAAAGCGACATACAGAGACATAAAGGCGCAGTCGCTCGGTTTTGAAAAAGCGATATCTGCCGAAGACCTGTCAAATTCAGCCTTGATTGCCGGCTTTGTGCTGCTAAACGCCGCAACTTCGCCTCATCAGGTGCAAAAGGTAAACGATGCCCTTGCCAAAAATGTATTAAGGGCGCGGGAAGACGGCTTTTTCTGCCGCGGTTTTGCCGGTATGCATCAGGATTACGAGGATATGAAAGGCGAAGTCGAGCGCTGCGAAGCGATAGGGCTAACCGGTTTTAAGCTTCACCCGGATATTCAGGGCTGCGATATCGACGATTCGCGCTTTCTCCCGCTTTACGAAGCCTGCGAAGGGCGGATGCCGGTTTTCTTCCATATGGGCGATGACAGAGCTGATTACCAATATTCCACGCCGGAAAAGCTTCGGCGCATTCTTGATATGTTTCCCCGGCTGAAAGCGGTTGCGGCGCATTTCGGCTGCTATAAAACGTGGGCGGCGGGGGCGGAATGCCTCTGGGATGACCCGAATGTATACTTCGACTGTTCCTCCGCTCTCTGGGCGCTCAGTCCGGATGCGGCTGTCGCTCTGATACGGCGGATATCTCCCGGCAGGATGCTTTACGGAACCGACTATCCGGTTTTCAGCTTTCTGCCGTATTATAGGCTGTTTGCCAAACTTGAGCTTACAGACGGCGAGAAAGAAGATATATTATATAACAACGCAATCCGCTTTTTCGAAATGTGCGACGCGGAAAACGCCGCTTATCACAGCCGCGGCGAAAACAAACCGATATAATTTTAAAAAAGGAAGCTCTGCGGCTTCCTTTCTTTTATGAGGTCAGAGAATGATATATGATTCGGTATGGCGGAGGATGGCCGACTGTCCGCTTCCGCTCGTGATGTACGGAACCGGAGACGGCGCGGACAGGATATGCAATATGCTGAATCGTTTCGGCCGCGAACCTGACGCCTTTTTCGCATCGGAAGAACGAGTCAGACCCGGACAAATATTCCGCGCAAAGCCGGTAAAGAGTTACAGTGATATCTGCCTTCAATACCCGGAATTCGCCGTCGTCCTCGGTTTCGGCTCAGATTTGCCGGATGTTATTTGGCGGGTAAGCTGCCTTTTTCAGCGGCATAAACTTTTCGTCCCGGAGATAGCCCCGTCGCCGGATGCGGAAGACCCGGAAAATGATATATTCACATCACAGACAGCGCTCAGATATCGCGAGGAAATCTCCGCTTGCCGCAACTTATGGGCTGACCTGCAGTCCCGCCGGTTGTTTGACGCAATCCTGCGCTTCAGAATGAGCGGGGATATCGCCGATATTGCGGGAACTGCTTCGCAGGATATGTATCTTCCGCTTTATCACTCGAAAAAAAGCTATAAAACCGCCGCCGACTTAGGCGCGAATCGCGGTCAGACGTCGCTTGAACTGCTCATGCGGTTCCCGATGATTTCCCGTGTAATCGCGATGGAGCCGGATATGACGAATTTCCGCAAACTTGGCGCCGCCGTAAGGAAGGACAGCCGGATAGAGCCGTATAACATAGCCGCCTGGGATGAGAACGCGCAGATAACCGTATTCGGCGACGGCTCCCGCGGCAGCTCCGCCGAAAGGGAGGATAAAAGCCAAAAGCGCCGTTTCCGCCCGACAAATATCCGCGCCGCAACCTTCGACAGCATAATTGACGGTGACTGCGACCTTCTGCATATCGATGTCGAAGGCTCGGAACAGCGGGCGCTGAAAGGAGCAAGGGAAACTATAAGCCGCTCCCGGCCGGATATAATGTTCGCCGTGTATCATCGGATGACCGATCTTTTCCTGCTCCCGTTGCTTATCCGGCGTCTGATGCCGGAAAAAAGCTTCTATCTCCGCCGCCCCGAGGCATATCCGGCGTGGGACCTGACCCTCACGGCGATAAGCAGAACGCAATGTTAAAACTGCACAAAAACAACACTTACTAATTATTACATTCGCTGAAAATAAAAAATGTCCTAAAAATTATGGTCTTTTGAATGAGTATCGTATATAATATAATTACGATAAAGTTTAAGGGTAAGATTAATTATAAATACTGCTAAGAAATTGCAGATGCCTCTTCTGTGGGAATAATCACGGATTAACTTTATTATACTGGTGATGAAAAATGAAGAATAATATCAAGAAAACATTTAAATATATAATGCTGTCCGTGAAATTAATTGTTGCGGCAGGCAAGGCTCATGTAATATTATGGGTAATCGCAATCATAATACCTCCTATAATTGAAATCTTGAAGAAAATTATTAACGCAAATATGATTGACGGCATATATAACCTTTTACACGGCGGAAGTGTTTTTATTCCTCTGATATCGTTATGCGTATTAGTATTGGTTTCCGCCGGATATAATATATTTTATAAGATACAAAGCCGGGTGTTCTGGATTCTCGCTCAATCCGCCGATGAACAAATGATGTTATATGTAATGGAAAAATCATCGGGAATAAAACAAATATCGTTTGATTCCGCCTCAAGATTCGATAAAATAAAAGATTCCATCGGTTCTGATCTGTCATTGTGGGATTTGAATTGCAATTTAATGGATTTCATTACGACATGCGTCACAATCGTGGGAAGCATTGTAATTGTGAAAAATTATAATATAAAGCTTGTCGCCGTTGCTTTTATTTTTTCGATTCCATTTTATTTCATCAGTAACATTCTCAGAAAATACGATGCGGAATCGAATGTGCTTTCACGCCGAAAAACACATATAATGGGTTATTATTTGGATATGCTCACAGGGGTGAAAGCGGCGAAAGAAATTCGTCTTTTTGGAATACAGGAATATATGCTTTCCATTTGGCATGGCAAGCATCGTAAATTTCAGAAAGAGGATGAGCGGATTGCATTTCGCCAGATGTGTTTTTCACTTGTTTTAATCATTGTAGAGGTACTCTATTCTTTTTTGATTTATTTTGTTTGCGCGAAAAGTGTGATAGACAAAACAATCACCGTCGGTGAGTTTTATTTATTTACTGCAAATTTCTTTTTGATGTTTGAAGCGTTTCAGCAAATCTCTGAAACAATCAGGAGTACCTTGAATATAAGCCATGAATACGATGCTTTTGAAAAATTCACGAAAGAAACCGAAGAGGGAGAACGAACGGGAACTGCATTTGTTCCGACGGAAATGATATCGATACGTTTTGAAAACGTATCCTTCCATTATGAGGATGAGCCGGTTCTCAGGGACATTTCTTTCGAGTGGAAAACCGGAGAAAATATTGCTTTGATTGGCAGGAATGGATGCGGAAAATCAACGTTAATAAAACTGATCTGCGGGCTTTATGAATGCGATAAGGGGACGATTTATATCAACGATGTCGACGTAAACGAATACGCACAAAGCGATCTATATAAGCTGTTTGGCGTTGTGTATCAGGATTTTTGTCATTATCAACTGCCGCTGAGAACGATATTGGCCTCTCAGCGTCTCGATGCTCTTTACGACGATGACGCCTTGTGGGAGGTCTTTGACCGCGTTGATTGTTCTGAAGTAAAAAAGCAATTGACGGATGGTTTGGATACGCCGCTGGGACGTGAATATGATGACGGCGTGGAATTATCCGGCGGTCAATGGCAAAAGCTGGCGATTGCCCGGAATTACTATGGAAATCGGCCGTTCTTGATTTTTGATGAGCCTTCTGCTGCATTAGATCCGAAAGCGGAGTTTAAAATTATTGAAGACTTGCTTTCCCACACTGAAAAAATGGAACTGAAAAGCGTTCTTGTCATCTCCCATCGGCTGAGTGTGGGAAAACTCGTCGACAGAATCCTTTATTTGGAAGATGGACGTATTGTAGAACAGGGGACACATGATGAATTGATGAGTCGAAACGGCAGTTACGCGAAAATGTACAATACACAGGCTTCGCTTTATGAAAGGGGATAAAGATAAGGATGAAAAATATTCAATTATCCGTTCGCAATATTGTTATCCTATTCAAAATATTAGGGAAAGAGCAATTATTCGGATTGATACTGCGCACTTTATCAACGGTCGTAAATATTGTTTTACCGCTATTGTTGATTTATTTTCAAAAAAGATTGATACAGCTGATTCAAATAGAAACAACCAGTGAAAAAATACTGATATTTTCTGTTGTTTCAATTTCATGCGTCCTGTTGGCAAAAAAGATTTTAGAGATTATTTTTGGCTTTATTAATTCGGTATTGAATAATAAATTATCGTGTAAGCTGGAATATACATTACATAAGAAATGCGTGAATGCACAGCTTCGTGCCTATGATAATCATGAAATATATGACAAAATGACCATAGCGAACAGAATCGGAACTTCGACGATAACAAATTATATCTTTGCGTTTTTTGACATTGCCGGCGAGATCATGCAGTTTCTATCTTCTGCAATCATACTATGTACCTTTTCTGTATGGCTGTTGGCGGCGGCTTTAATAGGCGCAATTCCGGGAATATTTGTACGAATATTTGGGAATAAGTATGAAGAGTTCGACAAAAAACGTACATCGATTGTCAGGCGAATGAATTATTTTAAAAACATCGCAACCAAAGGCGAATATACAAAAGAGACAAAGTTGTTCGGGATTATTCCTTTTGTCTGCGGCGAACACAAACGATATTATGATGCATGGGCAAAAAGTGAATTAGCCTATAGAGATGAGGACAATCGCAGAAGAATAATATGGCAGTCAGCGACGTCTTTGTTGATCATGGTATTGCCGTCTCTGTACTTAATATGGCGTGCGTCGCTGAATGAAATTGATGTTGCGGATTTTTCATACTATTTAAGCTTATTGACATTATGTCATGGTAATCTGACTGCAATTATCAATCATTTGTTTGACAATGAGCTTGCGGACAGCCGGATCAAGGACTATTTTGAATTTTTGAATATGCCCATAGACAGCCGGGAAGGAGAGGATATTCCTGCGGAGTGGTTGAAGGAAATTCCCAGAATAGAGTTTCAGAATGTATCGTTTCGTTACAGCGGTTCCGAGACAAATGCGCTCGATAATGTAAACTTTGTAATCGAAGCGCATGAAAAAGTCGCGATAGTGGGACTTAACGGCGCGGGAAAAACAACATTAATCAAGCTGCTATGTGGATTATATGAAGTGTCAGAGGGTAAAATTCTGATTGGCGGTCGGAATATCATGGAATTTTCACAAGTCTCAGTGTATCGATTATTCTCTGTTGTATTTCAGGATTTTCTGAATTATGAAATGCCTTTTATTGAGTCTCTTTCATTGGGCGGTGAAGAAAAAGTGACAGCGGAGGCGGTCTATGAGGCATTTGATCATATGGATGGCAGAAATATTGTGGAAAAAAGATTTTTGGGTGATCTCAATCGATCTGTGGGAAAAATAATAGATAAAGACGGTGTGGAACTGTCGGGTGGGGAACATCAAAAAGTTGCATTAGCTCGTTCTATACTACAGAACAGACCCATGATCATTCTGGACGAGCCGACATCTAACTTGGATGCATATGCAGAAACTGCGATTTTGAAAAATTTCTTATCACATATTTATCAAAAGTCTGTGGTTATTGTATCCCATAGATTATCAGCAGTACATTTTGTTGACAAAATTATCGTTATGGAAAATGCTCATATCATTGAGCAGGGAACGCATTCGGAATTAATGAAAAGAAACGGAAAATATGCGTCTATGTACGAATTGCAAGCGAGTCAATACCAATAATAATTCTGTTAAGTGGCGATTATGTTGCACTAATTAGATATTTTTTTGTCAGAGCAGAACGCAATGTTAAAACTGCACAAAATTCACATCTCTAAAATGTTAAAATCGCTGAAAATTCAAAAAAATCGAAAAACCTATTGACAAGCGATTTTGTATCGTTTATAATATAATTGCGATGAGGAAAAGAACGGAATGTAACAAAGACCGTTGACTTCATCAAAAATAAAAAACTAAGGAGGTGAGAGGCAGTGTTTACGAGACGGACAGGTTGTCCGGGTCACAGGGCGTTTGACAGGATTGAGCCGTTCAAGCTTGAAACATATCCAAATAAACGTTCTGGCTAAAGCGCGCATCCTATGCGGTGAATTTTTCGTAGGATGTGCGCTTTTTTTATTTTGTTTGCAATACGGTCGTCTGTTGCAGCAAGCAGCGAGCGCTTTATATAAAATAAAAAACCCGCTCATAAGGCGGGTTTTTTAAAGACTATTTCGTTTATCAGAAAGCTTTTAAGAAAGAGAATTGCAGTTTGTTTTACTTATTCTTCATCGCAATCGCGGCCCTTACATTCGCGGCGATGTCCGCCGGAGTCAGGCCGTATTCTTCAAGCAGGGCGGCGGGCTTGCCCGACTTGCCGAACTTGTCCCTTATACCGACACGCTTGACCGGACAGGGATGGTTTTCAGAAAGCGTCTCGCAGACGGCGGCGCCGAGTCCGCCGATAATCTGGTGCTCTTCGGCGGTAACGATCGCGCCGGTCTTGACGGCGTATTTTACCACGAGCTCTTCATCAAGCGGTTTTATCGTGTGTATGTTTATAACGGCGGCGTCAATGCCTTCGGCTTTAAGCAGCTCACGCGCCTGGAGTGCCGAGTCTACCATCATGCCGGTTGCGAATATCGCGGCGTCGGAGCCGTCGGCAAAGACGATTCCTTTGCCAAGTTCAAATTTATAATTGTCCGGGTCGTTGATGACCGGAAACGCGAGACGGCCGAGTCTGATGTAAACGGGACCGACATAGTTTAGCGCTGCCTCGACGGCGGCGGCGGTCTCGACGACGTCGGACGGCGAAATAATCGTCATTCCCGGTATGCTGCGCATCGTTGCGATGTCTTCGTTGCACTGGTGGGTTGCTCCGTCTTCTCCTACCGAGATTCCGGCGTGGGTAGCGGCGATTTTTACATTGAGATGAGGATATCCTATCCCGTTGCGAATCTGCTCATATGCGCGTCCGGCGGCGAAAATCGCAAAGGTGGAAGCGAAGGGAACGAGCAGTCCGGTCGCGGCGATTCCGGCGGCGACCAGCATCATGTTGCCTTCCTGGATTCCGCAGTCGAAATGACGGTCGGGGAACTTCTTTTGGAAGGTTCCGGTTTTGGTGGCAGAGGCGAGGTCGGCGTCAAGCACGACGAAATTTTCGTATTTCTCGCCCAGAGCGGCGAGCGCGTTGCCGTAGGCGTCGCGGGTTGCTATTTTCTTTGTATCAGCCATTGTCATTTCTCCTTCCGTTCAATTATCGAGCTCGGCTTTGGCGGCTTCAAGCTCTTTGACGGCCTGCGCGTATTCTTCGGCGTTCGGAGCTTTGCCGTGCCAGCCTACGCTGTCTTCCATATAAGAAACTCCGTTGCCCTTTACAGTCTTCGCGACTATCATCGTCGGCTTGCCCTTTGTCTGTTTCGAAAGATCCACGGCGGCTTTAATGGCGCGGAAATCATGTCCGTCGATCTCTATAACATTCCAGTTGAAAGCGCGGAATTTGTCGGCGATTGATGCGGTATTAAGGACTTCTTCGGTGGTTCCGTCTATCTGAAGACCGTTTAAGTCAACAAAAGCGCAGAGGTTGTCAAGCCCAAAATGCGCGGCGAAAAGCGCGGCTTCCCAGCACTGACCTTCGCCAAGCTCGCCGTCGCCCATCATTGCGTAAATGCGGAAGTCCTTGCCGCAGTATTTGGCGGCTTTTGCCATTCCGCAGGCGGCGGAGATGCCCAGCCCGAGCGAGCCGGTAGTCATGTCGACTCCGGGGGTGTTCTTCATTTCGGGATGCCCCTGAAGATAGCTGTCAATTTTGCGGAAAGTTTTGAGATCTTCGCGCGGGAAATATCCCCTGAGCGCAAGGACGGAATAAAGTCCCGGCGTACAGTGACCCTTTGAAAGCACAAAGCGGTCGCGTTCGGTCCACTGCGGGTTCTTCGGGTCGATATTCATTTCAACAAAATAAAGATACGCGAGGATATCTGTGATGGACAGCGATCCGCCGGGATGCCCCGAACCGGCGCTGTATACGGCTTCGACTGCGCCGAGCTTGATATCGATGCTTATCTTTTTAAGCTCTTTGATCTTTGCCTGATCCATTTAAACGACTCCAATCTGTAATAAATTCGTGTATTTTGCCTTAAAAAATAATTCCGGCAGAAAATGCATACATAATTATGATACACTTTTTCGCCGGCATAGTCAAACGTATTTTGTAAATATTTGTCAGCTGCGTGCGTTAAGCGGCAAAACAGGCGTTATTCCGTCTCGTCGGAAATCAGTCCGCCTTCATTTTGATAATTCTGTCCGAGTAAACGGTCAGGTCGGTGTCGTGCGTGACCATCAATATCGCGGTGCCTCCGGCGTTTATCTCTTTTAAAAGCTGCATAATTTTCTCGGTTGAATCTTCGTCAAGATTGCCGGTCGGCTCGTCCGCCAAAATCAGCTTCGGCTCCATGATAAGCGCCCGCGCAATGGCGCAGCGCTGCTGCTCCCCGCCCGACATTTCCGCCGGAAGATGGTCGGCGCGGTCGCCTATCCCGACTTTTCTAAGCATCTGTTCAACCCTCGCCCGGCGCGCGGATTTCTCAATTCCGGCATAACCGAGCGGCAATTCAACATTCTCAAAAGCGGTCATCGTAAATATGAGATTGAACTGCTGAAAGACAAATCCGAGCCGGTTTGCCCGGTAGTCTGCTTTCCCATCGTTTGAAAGAGAGGAAACGTCCTCGCCGTCAAAATAATACTTCCCGCCGTCGGGGCTGTCCATGAATCCGATTATATTGAGCAGCGTCGACTTGCCGCAGCCGGATTTGCCAAGCAGCATTACAAATTCCCCCTCGGCGACATTCATATCAATGCCGCGGAGCGCGTCAACTCTGCCGTATTTGGTTTTGAAGGACTTCGTAAGTCCCTCGGTGCGTACGATATCGGACATTATTATACCTCCCCCGACAAAAGCCTGTTTGGATCTGTTTTTGATAGCCGCCTTGAAAATGTCAATGTCGGAATTAAGACCGGCAGCAAAGCTGCGCCCAAAACAAGCAGCGGCGTTGTTTTCGACACATAAAGATACTCGCTTACGTCAATAATCGCGCCTGATTTTATCAGTAAAGGCAAGGCGGCGGAGCCTAAAATAACGCCTGTAAGCGAAGCGGCGGCGGTAAAGACGAAAGTTTCAAATAAAAGCGTTCTTGTGATAAATTTCCGCCTGAATCCTATCGAATAATAGACGCCGACTTCGTAAATCCTCGACCTCTGCATCAGTAGGCTGATGAAAATTACCGAAATCACCCCGATGATAATCGCGCCGGCGTTGATATACATTCCTACTTGCTTTACCGCATTGGCTTCGGAGATTTGCCGGTAAAGCTTCATCTCCGCTTCTATCTTTTCGGGAGGCATATCTTTTATTAAACCGTATTTTTCATCAGCCAAAGCGGTACATGCGGCAGTCAGGGCAAGAGCGGCCGTTTCGACGGCAATCGTCAGCGCGACGATTATCCCCAGCGGCAGATACCTCCCACGCAGCCGACGTATGCCGGAGAGGGAATTCTTGAAAAAGAATCGCCGATTATTCATCCGTCCCTCCCCATAAGCTCCGGTATCGAAAAAACTTTGAGCTGAATTGCAGTTACAACAGCCGCGCAAACCCCACCCGCCGCAGCTGCCAAGGCACAGAATACGATAACCGAAGCGTCGGCGTTTACAAAATATCCGCCGCGGATAAGCCATTCGGCAGATGCGAGGCAGGCTTTTGCCAGCAGATAACCCGCGCCGGCCGAAAGCGCGGCGACACCGGCGATAAAAATCGCGTATTCAAACCCGTATTTTGCGGAAATAGAGCGGTTGCGAATCCCGACCGACGCCAATATGCCGGTCTCGCGGCGTCTCAGTCCGAGGTTGAATATGATAAGCAAAACAGTCGCGGTCGACGAAATCACTCCCGCCGCAGCCATGAACTTTATACAGACGGATTTCATATTTAACGGCGTTTCAGCGGCGTCCAGATAAGAAAACATATCCGGCTGCAATCGCATCATCCATGAGTTTTCGTACTCTCCGCAGAATTCGATGAACTCATCAAGCAGACGGTAATTTTTAAGTTCGTAATATGCGATATAGCTGTTTATCTCATGTTTCCCGGCGGGCAGCAGGTTGTATGCGGTGTCAAAGTCGGTTATTATGAGGTATCTTATCCGCTGATGTTCGATTCTGAAAAACGGATTTGTGTAATTAAGCCGGAGCATTTCGTGATCTTCAGAGGTATCGTCGGCGGCGGGCGGAGAATAATTAAAATTGTATGAAAAAAATCCGGATATTACGGCGGAGCTGATTGTCCGCCCTTCGGAATCTTCAAATTCCAGCCGGTCGCCGATTTCATATCCGAATTTTTCCGCTGTTATTTGCGAGATAAGGCACTCGCCCTTGCCGTGTTCCCGCCCGGCAGTAATCTCTGCGCTCAGAACCCCGGTTCCGGTGCCGCGTATGCCGCAGGACATCCATTGAAAATCGCCAAAACTGCCGCCATACAGAATATTCGAATCAAAACTTTCGGGTATGCGTTCGTAACTTTTCCTGTTCTGTTCGGAAAGCTTTTCAGGGTCGATTTTAATCCCGCGGTAAACCTGCAGCGCATAAGCAAGACCGTATCGCGTCAGATGCGGATATTCGGCAAAGCGGTCAAAAAGTTCCCGTTCCGTATAAGTCGGGACGTTGTATTTATTCATCGAGCCGTCGTTGTTGAAAGCCGAGTCGCCGCCGGTCGGGTTAAACGGAGTGAGAGAATCGGTTTTCAGCCATTGAAAATCCGGGTTGAAGCGGCAGCTGATTTTCTTTAAATGAGTTTCAGCGGCATTGTCAATCAATACCCGCGAAGCGGAGATGAATATAAGGCAGCATACAAAAACTCCGAACATAACGAGCAATACAGCGCCGACCAACGCCAGCCGCCTGCGCCCGGCGAAAATATCCCGGAATATGCGGGAGGTCATGTATTTGTTCATTGTTTTCTTTTCCGTATAGCTCAACACTTCGTTTTTTTATTATCTAAACAATATTATACAACACCACTGACATTTTTGTCAACTGTTTTGGTGAAACTGCTTAATTTTTTCACAGATTTATTCGACGCTCCGTTTACCGCTATTCGCCACATTTTCCCGCTTCTTTCCTATACTCCCCCGGCGCAATACCGTATTTTTCCTTAAACCTCCGATAAAAACTCGACACCGACCGAAAACCCACCGTTTCGGATATCTCTTCGATACCGGCATTCCCTTCAGCGAGCATTTCCGCGGCGGCGATGAGACGGTTTTCGTTTATCAGCGCATGGAGCGGCTTGCCATAGCGCTTCATGCAAATTCGGTAAAGCTGCCGCGGGCTGATGCAGAGCGCAGCGGCGATCTCTTCGGTGCTGTCATTGTTCATGAAATATGCGGAGGCATATCTTTCAATATCTGTGAGCCGGTCGATATTTCCCGCTTTCGGCAGGCTTGACGGATGATATGTTTTTTCGGCGGCGTCAAGCAGAGAAGAGAGCAGCGAACAAAGCCGGAGTTTATTTTGCATATCCGGCCGCGAACGCAGATTGTCCGTGATATCCTGCGCCTTAAAGCTTATGTCTTCGCGTTTTTTGAATACCGCGTATTCGTCTCGCTCAAACAAACTTTCGAGAGCGGCGGCAAGTTCACGGTTTTGGGAACGGCGGGTGTCCGCTTTGATGCATATCGCTCGATAATAATCGAATTTAGCCGTCTTAGATACGCAGTGATACATCCCCGCCGGTATCAGCGCCGAGTCTCCCCGTGAAAGGGATATTATCCCCGACTCGGTATTTACATAGATAAACGGTCCCGTGCAGACAAACAGCTCCGCCATATCGTGCGTATGAAATATATTGAATTTCGTTTCGTTATTTGAATTTTCGGTCAAAAATTCAAAATAAAAAATCAGTTTCACTCCTTCAAAGGTGAATTCGGTATTGTATCTTTCAAGGTTATCCTGTTTTTGTGTCATAATAACCTCCGCCTGCCTTCCTTAGCGTGTTATTTCTCGTGGAAAAAATCACCGGATTTTGACTCTATTATATAATATTCCCCGCAGTCTGTCAACACAATTCTCATTATCGGACATTATTCGGTTGATTTTGTCCGAATAACGCATTGCAAATGATTGCGGTAAATGCTATAATCTATTTAAAGATTAAATAAACTTCAAATAATGGGGGAATGAGAAGTGAAAAAACAAATATCATTGATTTTAGCCGCTCTGATGATTCTCAGTCTGTCCTTCGTTTCCTGCGGGGATAATTCGGATGAGAAAACCGTTGTTACAACAACGGCGGAGTCGGAAATTTCGGAAACGGAAATAATCACCGAAATCAATCTTAAAGATACGATTTTAAAGAAAGATTTCGGCGGCGCCGAATATAAGATACTCGCCGCTGCCGAACAATGGAAATCTCAAGTGACCGCCGAAGAGGAAAACGGCGAGATCTTGAACGACGCCGTATTTATGAGGGACAGGAATGTTGAGGAGGATTATAACGTAAATTTAGAATACGAAGTTGTCAACGGTTATTATGCCGGAAAGGAAACGGTCAGGACAAAGCTCCACGGCAGCGTAATGGCCGGCGATACTGCATACGATCTCTTTACCGGCAACACCGCTTACCTCTGTGAGCGAATTCTTGACGGTCTTTTTATGAACCAGGCGAGTCTTGAACCACTTGACTTTGAGCGCCCGTGGTATTATAATAATGTAAACAAGAACATAACCGTAAGCGGCAAGCTGTTCGTTTCTTCCGGCGGTTTCAATTTCTCAAACGAGAGCGAAAGCTGGTGTACCATCTTCAATAAGGAAATGCTTGCTTCTTTTGGTCTTGAATCGCCTTATGATAAAGTTTATAACGGCTCATGGATATTCGATGAGTTTACCCGAATGGGCGCGGTTGCCTCAAGTGATATAGACGGCGACGGCAAATTCACAAAGGAAGACCGCTTTGGAATATTAATGACGCAAACGGAGCCTTTTTATGCCCTTCCATATGGATTCGGCCGCCTAATCACGGTTTTGGATGAGGACGGGATTCCCCGTATTACCGGAGCTGATGAGCGAAACGTCGGGATTTTCGATAGACTCGGCGAATTTAAAAAAGACAAAACGCTTTATTATTCCTGCGAGACAAACCCCAAAGATGAGCTGATATCAAAGTTCAGCGCCGGACAAGGGCTTTTCGTGCTGTATCCTCTGAGAATCGTTGAGATACCCGAAATGCGCGAGTCAGTTGACTTCGGTATCCTGCCATTGCCGAAATATGACGAGATTCAGGACGGTTACTACACTCTCTGTTGGGCTGCCGTGGCGGCAATTCCGCTTGTTGTTAAGGATGTCGAAAAATCCGCCGTCATACTTGAAGCGCTTAACTGCTATTCTTATGTGGACGTGGTTCCGCAATATACCGAGATAGTCCTGCAGCGCAAACTCTCCCGCGACGATGAATCCGCCGGAACGGTGAAGCTTTTGTCTGAAGGCATTTCGATGGACTTCGGAACTCTGTTCAACGCTTCAATAGAGCCGACTCTTGTTTTTGCCGAGAGTCTCTGCACTCCCGGAAAATACACCTCGTGGTGGGCAAAAAACGAGAGCAAGATTGAAGCGAAACTTGAAAAGCTGCTGGAAGAAATATCAAAGCTGAATTGACGAAATCACTATATATAAATACAGGAGGGTAAAAACCATGCTTTACATAGGAAATCAAAGAGAATGTTTTTTTGACGATTATTTCCTCGACGAGACAAAAACCGGCGCCGAATATCGTCTCCACAACCCAATCCCGCAGGAAGTGGTGCTGACGCTCGGCGAGATGTGGGAGGGGGACGGCTGTGATTACTACAACTTCTTTTACGATAAAGACAGAAAAATCCTGCGGCTCTATTACCTTGCTTTCAAGATGCTCGGGGCGCACGACGGGATAAGAGTCTGCTACGCCGAAAGCCGAGACGGTCTTAAATGGGAAAAGCCGGAGCTCGGTTTGTTTGACTACAAAGGCACAAAGCATAACAATATTATCCTTGACCCGACGGTTCATAAAAATATCGACAATTTCATGGTCTTTTACGATGATAATCCCGCCTGCCCGCCCGACAAAAGATATAAGGCGATCGCGTCGTATAACGATAACGGCCGACCGGCGCTTTATTGTTTTTGGAGCGAGGACGGAATAAGGTTCTCGATGGAAAACACCTGCGAGATAACCGACAAAGGCGCTTTCGACAGCCTTAACGTCGCGTTCTGGGATGAAAACGCCTCTAAATACCGCTGCTACTTCCGTTCATTCCATCAGCCCGACCTCAGCGATGCCCCCGCGTTTGAAAACGAAGCCATAAGAGACATAAGATATATTGAATCGCCGGACTTCGTAAATTGGAGCGAACCCGTCCTGCTTGATTTCAAAGGCGCGGAGGATATCCCGCTTTATACAAACAACGTAATTCCATACTACCGCGCCCCTCATATCTATATAGGCTCGCCGTCAAGATATATTGAGCGGAAAAGCTGGACGCCTACTTATGACCGGCTCTGCGGCGCCGAGTGGCGGAAGGAAAGGATGAATCACCACCCGCGCTACGGTCTTACTTTGTCCGATTGCGTATTCATGTGTTCCCGCGACGGAAAAAGCTTCAAAAGATACGATGAAGCCTTCATCCGCCCCGGACCCGAAAGACCGCTTAACTGGGTATACGGCGATTGCTATCCCGCAAGAGGGCTTGTCGAAACTCCGTCGCTTCTCGAAGGCGCCGACCCGGAAATTTCCATCTACAATTACGAAAACCACTGGTCGGGCAAGCCGTCGGCTCTACGCCGATATACAATCCGCCGTGACGGCTTCGTTTCGCTTCACTCCGGCGCAAAAGAGACGATTTCAACTTCAAAGCGTTTTGTTTTTGAAGGAGCTGAACTCGAAGCAAACCTTTCCACATCGGCAAGGGGATATATCCGTTTTGTTCTCAGGAACGATGACGGCGAAAAACTTGAAAGCTATGAGATATTCGGCGATTCGACATCAAGGATAATTGACTTCGACGGCGATATATCCAAGTTTTCCGGCAAGCCGATTTATATGGATATCATAATGAGCGACGCCGATCTTTACTCGATTAAGTTCAATTAAAGCAAACAAATAAGAGGGGGAGCCAACATGAAACGCCTATCAATAATCCTCGCGCTGCTGCTATTCCTTTCGGTTATTGCCTCCTGCGGAGACAAACAGTCAGCCGATTATAAAGCCGTTGACACTACCACCGATTCTTCTTCGACAACCGATGCCGAGACGGAAGCCCCCTTTGGCGACGACCTTCCTAATGACCTTGATTTCAAAGGTGAGAAAGTAAGAGTACTTATCTTCGAAAACGGTAACAACCCGAGCGACGGTTGGTGCAACTACATCGATATGGATGAGTCGAACGGAGATATACTGAACGATTCGGCCGTACAGCGGAATATGGAAGTCGAAACTCGATTGAATATCGAAATAGAATGTATCGAAGTCGGCGTAGTTACAGATAGAGTGGCTAAATCGGTAACAGCGGGGGAAGACGCGTATGACGTTGCAATACCTTTCTCGAATGATGTTGTTACCAAGCTTATCACTTCAAACATGCTCTATGACGTCTCGTCGCTGCCGTATGTCGATCTTTCAAAACCTTACTATTCAAAAGACTCGTATGAGACCTTTGCGATAAACGGCAAACATTATCTTTTCGCTGGGGCTTATACCTATCCGCTTTACAGTACCGTTTCCTGGCTGTTCAATAAGGACGAATGGGAGAATCGCGGACTTGATGATGCATATAACACGGTATACGACGGCAAGTGGACTTTGGACTATGTCGACACCATAATAAAGGACACATATATCGACCTTGACGGCGACGGCAAGAAGAATGATAAGGACTTTTACGGCTTCACCTCAGTAATCCCCTATATGCTGTCGTATATATATTACGGATGCGGTCTGAAGGGCGTCTCGCTTGAAAGCGACGGATTTATATTCGATTACGGCGATGAAAGAGCCTCAAGGGTAATGGACAAAATAATCGCTCTTTCAAATCATCCCGACACATATTACTATAAATCGGGATGGGAAAGTTTCTTTGCCGGCAATTCGCTTATGCTGCTTTATGGCTCTAGTCTAATGTATCTGCGGCAGCTCGAATTCGACTTCGGAATGCTACCTATGCCGAAATTTGATGAAACGCAGGATGACTATGTATCATATATGTGCGGAGGTATAACTTTTGTTCCTTCCACAATACAGCGCCCCGAGCTTGTCGGCGCTGCGGTCGAGGCGCTCTTTTCGTCATCCGGCAGATACATGGTAGACGCTTTTATCATGAACTACGCCGAGCAGAAAGTTCTCCGCGACGATCATTCGATTACGATGTTCAGGCTCATCAACACCAATGTCAAGTATGATTTTACCTATATCAGTCCGTCAAAAAAGATCGAAGCAAACACACTTTTGAACAAAGTAATCTCCGAGCGTCAGAATATCCTCGCGTCCGAATGGGCGAAAATACAAGAAAGCGTCGAGGCCGAATTTGCCGAATTTTACGAAAATTACTGTAAGGGCTGAGTTTGTTCCGTCGGATATAAGACCGGATGCGGTTCTATAATTCAATCAGATTATCAAAATATGTAAAAAATAAGAAAGGAACCAAAATGAAACACCTATCAATAATCCTCGCGCTGCTGCTATTACTTTCGGTCTTCGCTTCCTGTGGGGGCGAGCAGTCTGCCGATCACAAAGCCGTTGACACTACCGCCGATCCGTCTTCGACGACCGAAGCGGAGACGGAAAATCCCTACGGCGACGATCTCCCCGAAGACCTTGATTTCGAGGGCGAGAAAGTAAGAGTACTTATCTTCGAAAACGGCAACGACCCGAGCAACGGCTGGTGCTGCTATATAGATATGGACGAGTCGAACGGAGAGATACTGAACGACTCGGCAGTACAGCGGAATATGGAAGTCGAAACCCGCTTGAATGTCGAGATAGAGTGTATCGATGGCAGCGGAGTCGTCGATCGGGTAGCAAAGTCGGTCACCGCAGGTGAAGATGCCTATGACATTGCGATACCTTTCTCGACTGAAATCCTTACCAAGCTTATCACTTCAAATATGCTCTATGACGTCTCGTCGCTGCCGCATATCGACCTTTCAAAACCTTACTACACAAAAGACTCATATGAGACATATGAGATAAACGGCAGACATTATCTCTTTTCCGGCGCATACACCTATCCGCTTTACAGCACCGTTTCCTGGCTGTTCAACAAGGACGAGTGGAAAAATCGCGGAATTGACGACGCCTACCAAACGGTATACGACGGCAAATGGACTCTCGACTATGTCAGCGCCGTGATAAAAGACACTTATATCGACCTTGACGGCGACGGCAAGAAGGGGAATAATGATTTTTACGGCTTTACAACCGTAGTCCCTTACATGCTTTCTTATATTTATTACGGCTGCGGAATGAAGGGAGTTTCGCTTGAAAGCGATGGATTCAAGTTCGATTACGGCGACGAAATGACTTCCAAGGTCATGGACAAGATTATCGCCCTCGGAAATCATCCGGATGCGAAATATTACAAATCAGGTTGGGACAACTTCTTTGCCGGAAATTCGCTTATGTTGCTCTACGGCTCCAGCCTTCCGGGACTGCGCCAGCTCGAATTCGACTTCGGAATGCTTCCGATGCCGAAATACGATGAAACGCAGGACGATTATGTCTCATATATGTGCGGAGGCATCACCTGTGTTCCTTCCGCCATTCAGCGTCCCGAGCTCGTCGGCGCCGCAGTTGAAGCGCTTTTCTCGTCATCCGGCAGATACATGGTAGACGCCTTTATCATGAACTACGCCGAACAGAAAGTTCTCCGGGACGATCACTCGATTACGATGTTCAGGCTTATCAATACCAACGTAAAATACGACTTCACCCGCTATATCAGCCCTTCGAAAAAGATCGAATCAAACGAGCTAATAAACAAGGTGATAAACAAGGGCGAAAACGTTCTCGCGTCCGAATGGGCGAAGATACAAACAAGCGTTGAAGCCGAATTTGCCGACTTCTACGAAAATTACTGCTCGGGCTGAGCCGCAGCGGTATAAATGTGATAAAAGGTATTGAAGTATGAAAAAAATAGGACGCCAGACACTGTATAGAGAGGCAACCGAGCAAGAACCGCGCAGCGGAGAGGGCTGCTTCATAAGATTAAAAGACGGAGGCATTCTTTACGCATACAACCGTTTCAGAGCCGGCGCGGGAGATGACTACGACAGCGCCGACATCGCGGGGATAAAATCATCCGATGAAGGCGAGAGCTGGTCGGAACCGTTTATTCTGATAAAAAAGGACGAATGTGCGACAAACCTGATGTGCCCGTCGCTCATAAGAATGAAAAACGGCGATATCGGTATGATATATATAAGGAAGTATACCGAAAAAGAAGCGGGAAACGTGCTTGACACCATCATGTTCGCCCGTTCGGCCGACGAAGGGGAAACCTGGTCCGAGGGAGCCGATATCCTCGGCGAGAGGGGGTATGTCGTAATTGAAAACGACCATGTTATCACCCTTGAAAACGGCAGGATTCTCATTCCGTTCAATCGTCATTCAGAGATAAAAGACGGTAAATTCGAATTTCAATACCGCGCAAGGATGGCTTTTCTTGCATCGGACGACGACGGAGAAAGCTGGAAGCAGATCTGCGACGATTACCATCATCCCTTTGCCGATTACAGCCGTACCGGTCTTCAAGAAACGACCGTGTTTCAGGAAAGCTCCGGCCGTCTCCGTGCTTATTCAAGAACCGATACGCTCTGTCAGTTTGAGTCGATATCCGACGACTTCGGAGCAACCTGGACCGTTCCGCGTCCGAACACCTTCTTTTCCTCTCCGGCTTCGCCGATGCTGGTAAGAAAAGTCGATGATATGGTACTTGCGATATTCAATCCGATCCCGAATTATACCACCCGCAAAGTTACCCGTTTTTCCGGCAGAACTCCGTTTGTAATGGCGGTCAGCCGCAATGACGGAGAAAGTTTTGACGCGGTGCATATCCTCGAAGACGATCCGGATTTGGGTTACTGTTATCCGGCAATATTCGACGGCGGCGATTATATCTTAGTCGGATATTATGTGCTGGAAGGCAAGGACAGAAACCTCGACTCGAATAAAATAATCAAAATCCAAAAATCGGAGCTTTAAATTGAATAAAACGGAAACTCAACTTCCCGAAACATCAAAAAACGCAGAAAAAAACAGCCCGAAGGCAAAACCACGGGCGGATATTCCGTCGATTGTACTGATGGTGTTAACGGCCGTGCTTATAACCATAGCCGGCATCTATTACAAACAGCATCCGCTACACATCCTGCCGCTCTATGTTTCGCTCGTAATCGGAGCGCTGCAGGCAAAGGCAAACCGATTTGCAAGCCTTATGGGCGGGATAAATTCTGTTTTGTATGCCATTGTCTATTTTTACCTTGGGCTTTACGCCTCGGCTCTGTATGCCATTCTCTTTTCCTGTCCGGTTCAGCTTGTCACCTTTGTGCGCTGGAATCAAAAGAAATACGGTTCGTCAACGGTATTCAGGAAAATGACGTCAAAACAGCGTATTGTCGTATCTGTATCGTTTGTCTTTTCGGTGGCGGCGGTCATGTTGGTCTTAAATCTACTGAAATCAGATTACAGCTTCATCGATTCGCTTTCATCGCTGATGGGAATACTCATCTCGTTTCTCACCATGTTCGCTTTCATTGAGTATACATGGCTGATGCTGCCGAGCGGCATTATCGGTATCTTCCTCAACATCGCGACGATGAAAGCGCATCCGCAGCAGCTTACCTATCTCATATTCTCGTTTTATTCGCTTATCTGCGTCACAAGAGCCTTTTTCATGGTGCTTAAGCTTTACAAAGAGCAGCAGCTAAAAAAAGACACGGAAAAACCTGCGGCTGATTTAATTAAAACAGAATAAAAAAACGCCGGAAACTTCATTAAATTGAAGTTTCCGGCAAAATTGTAATAATCAGAGCGCTAAAATCTTATCAAGGTCGTCGGCGATTCCCTTATAGCCGCGCTCGTCGGGACCGAGCTCGGCGGTGATGTAGCCGTCAAAGCCGATGGCTTTGAGCTGATCCATGCAAGCCTTCCAGTCGATGTCGCCTTCAAGCAGCTGAACCCATTTGAGGACAAGACCTTCCTGTTTGAAGCCCTTGACGTGGATCTTTGTTATGCGCTTGCCGAGAGTTTTTATCCAGTGCTGCGGATAGCCGTAGAACAGGATGTTTCCGATATCGAAATACGCGCGAACATATTCTGATTCGAAAGAATCAATAAACTGAGCCATTTCTCTGCCGGAAAGCAGGAACTTGTTCCATACTTCCTCGATGCCGAGATAGATGCCGAGTTCTTCGGCTAGCGGGAGCACCTCTTTGATTACCTTTCTTGAGTTTTCCCAAGCCATTTCGTAGTCGATCTGGGGATTTACGACGCCGGGAACAACAAGCAGGGTGTCGGCTCCGAGCGCTTTCGCGGTAAGAATGCCCTGTTTAAACCAGTAAGCGGCGCGCTTCCGGACTTCCGGATCGGGGGATGTCGCGGGATTCTGCCATGCGCCGGCGCCCATAATACTCGGGCAAACGAGGTCGTATTTTTTCAGGAGCGCAGCGATTTCGGCTCTTTCCTCGTCTGTTTCGACGGCGGTAACTTCAACTGCGGCAAAACCGGCTTCCTTAGCTATTTTCAGCTTTTCTTCGATAGAAGCTGCTTCGATGCAGTCAAGAACGATTCCTTTGCGGTTTTTCATGTTAATTTTCTCCCTTCGGATATTAATTCGAAAGTATGTCTCCTATAATATTGTATCTTATTTTAAGCCGTCTGTCAAGAGCAATCTGCTTTTTTATGAAAAGCCTGCTTTTTTATGAAAGCCTGTTTTTTGCGCAAAGGGAAAATTTAAATAAAAAAATGAAAATTCCTTGAATTACACTCGGGTCTGTGATATAATTATAAAAACAGTTTATATTGAAGATTGAATCGGGGAGTTCAATATGGTTGATAAAATTATCATTAACGAAGAAAACGAAGCCGGAAATCTTGATGAAACAGAAATTATTACCGATGCGAAACATGATGAATCCATTCAGGGGGAAATCCGGGCGGATGATATTTTAAACGAAAACGAAGAACAAACGGCTGAAGATACGAGGACAGACAACGGTTCAGGCGAATCAGAGATTTCAAAAAAGAAGCTTGAAAAAGAGGAAATCAAGCGTCAGATAAGCGAGGCTCAGAAAAAGCTGGGACTGCTTGCGCAGAAAGTCAAAGAAGCCAAGCTGCCGGTTATAATTCTTTTTGAGGGCTGGGGCGCTTCCGGTAAAGGATACCTCGTCAGCAAGCTCATTGAAGAGATTGACCCGCGTGGATTCAAGGTTTATACAATAGGTCCGAGATCGGCGGACGAACGCCGTTTTCCGATGATGAAGCGATACTGGGAAAAAATCCCGGAATACGGGCGGATGTCGTTTTTTGTCCGAAGCTGGTATCGCGATGTCACTCTTTCGCGATTCGAGGAGGAAATCGACAAAAAAGAAATTGACGCCCGTTTCCGCGAAATCCTTGATTTCGAGTCACAGCTGGCGGACGACGGATATCTTATAATCAAATTCTTCCTCCGTCTTTCAAAAAAAGATCAGAGAAAACGCTTTGAAAAGCTGGAAAGCAATAAGGCGACCGCCTGGAGAGTGACAAAAGCCGACTGGGAACACCACCGCAGATACGACGACCATCTGCACGCTTTCAACGAGATGATCGACCGCACAGACCGGGATTATGCTCCCTGGGTTCAGATCGACTCAAAAGATCGCCGCCGCGCTATACTGACCGCGCTTAACTGCACTATTGATCTCGTAACCGGAGCGCTGGCTATGAGAACGTCGCCGAAGCCGCAATCAAAGCGCGCGTTAAGACTTGATGAAACCATTATACCGAACCCCATCCCGAAACTCGCCGAGGTTGACCTTTCTCCGACAATAGACGGGGAACTCTACCGTAAGGAGCTGAAACGGCTTCAGGAACGTCTTTTTGAGCTGCACAACTGGCTTTATCAAACCAAAACGCCTATGATTATCGTTTACGAAGGGCAGGACGCGGCAGGAAAGGGCGGAAATATCAAGCGCGTCACCGAAGGTCTCGACCCCCGCGGCTACGCGGTGAATCCCGTCGCCGCGCCGACAGCGCCGGAGCTTTACCGCCAATATCTCTGGCGATTCTGGATTACCCTTCCGAAGGACGGACATATCGCCATCTACGACAGAAGCTGGTACGGTCGGGTAATGGTTGAAAAGATTGAGGGATTCTGTACAGAAGAACAATGGAAGCGCGCATACTCCGAGATTAACCACTTCGAGCACAGCCTCAGAGGCTGGGGAGCGATAATAATTAAATTCTGGCTTCAGATTGACAAAGACGAGCAGCTTGTCCGCTTCACCGATCGTCAGAACACTCCGGAGAAGCAGTGGAAAATAACCGAGGAAGACTGGCGCAACCGCGCCCGCTGGGACGATTATGAAGTTTCTGTAAATGAAATGCTGCGGCTAACCAATACCGACTTTGCCCCCTGGCATATAATCGAATCAAACGACAAGCGCTACGCGCGGATAAAGACCCTGCGTCTTCTTGTCGCCGCCATTGAAAGAGAAATGGCCGAGCGCAGGTGACAAGCAAATATAAGAACACAATAAAATAATCAACGGCACAAATTTCTGTGCCGTTTTTATTTATGTGTCGGGTATAATCAGTATAAAGAGATTAAATTCAACTTTCAATTTGATTTTTAAAATCGAGCAAGACTTCGATATACTCATCGGGAAGGTCGGCATGTATATCGTGATTTGATTTAAAGCCGCCGACATATCTGCTGTCAGGAATTAAATCAACGACTCTCTGCGCGTCAATTTCGTCCATAGCGGCAAGCAATATACCGTTTTTGTCATAATAGCCGGGCTTTGTCATTTCGCTCGGCGCTACGTGCATCACAACTGTCGGCGCCTTGATATTTTTCAGGATTTCTTCGGTGTCAAATCCGTCAAACCAGGAAAAGTCGTAAAATGTCACACCGAACCTCAAATCGTAATCGGCGGTTCCGTCCTGCATATTGGCGTTGAGCGCGTATATTGCGTTAACTCCCAATTCAGGCGGATAATACCATATTTTCGGAATTTGCCCGGGATGTTTTTTGAGATATTTCAGGGCGGGTTCTTTTATGATCATATCCCACGCGCGGGGATCGTTTGCGTTGAAAACTTCTTTCATGTAGTCATGTTCCAGAGAATATTCCATGAAGGATTTTATCTCATCCTGGTTGAGATAATCATACATATTCTTAAAACCTATCCATGAAATAGTCTTCTCCGCTCTCCCGGGAAGAGTGGAAAAGAAGGGACCGTCTTCCAGGACAGCGGCTGTAATGCAGTCCGGCGCCTTTGCCGAAACATAAGCTGCGAGCAGCGCTCCGGAAGAGTGACCGGAGATATAAACCTTTTCCCCAATTATATTTTCAATAAACCAAATGATATCACTGCCTATCGCCGCAGCGGTATATTTTTCGGGATTTTTCGATGATTTCCCGTGACCGTAATAATCGAGCGCGTAAACATGAAATTCCTTTGATAATTTCGGCAGCGCCTTTGCATAGTCAAAACAGGTTGTCTGCTGACCGTGAAGCAGAAGAAGCGCGGGACCGTTGTCCGGACCTTCGATATAATAAATCTCCGACCCGTCGCTCAATTTTTCGGTATCTTCGGTAAACCCTAACTTATACCCCTTTTTCTTCAAATAGTTCGTATTCAAAATGTCATGATTCAGGTTTCTGTATGCAAAGAGACTTAAACCTGCCGCAATTATCAGCAAAACGATAACTACTGCCAAGATTACCTTAATCATTTTATTCATTCTCAGCTCCTGCTTTGCCACTGCTTAGCTCCGTCGGTTCAAAAAAGTACAACTGCGCTTATTTATGTTGATTTATGAAATCGTCAAGCGCCGCATCGATTTCCTCCCCGTGCCCCGTCATCATGTGTCCGCCGTCGGGGAAGGTAACGAGCGTTAGATTCGGAAAGCGGTGCTTTGCCTTTTTCACCTTTTCAAAGCTTGCCACGGTATCATCTTCCGAGTGCAGAATCAAGACCGGCACTTTTAAATCTTCGATCGGATAATTATCAAAGTTCCTTTCCATATCCGGATTTGTCAGCTTTCCGTCCAAAATAACTCCGATTTTTCTTTCGGAAATCGGCTGAATGCTTTTCACCGTTGAAGCCGGCATTCCCATCAGAGGGGGCATAAGCGGACTTATCAGATACATCGCATAATCTGAGAGCAGAGGTTCGGGAGGCGCCTGATATTCAAGAAAAGTCACCGGTTTTTCTGGAACCGGCATTGCCGAACAGAATAGAATCAATCCCTTTACCCGTTCCGGATAATCCAGCGCAAAACGAATGGCGGGAGTGCCTCCGGCGGAGGTTCCCAAAATAAAGACTTTTTCTATTCCGAGATAGTCAAGCAATTCGGCAAACGCGGCGGCTTGTTCTGCCGGAGTACCGTCGCCTTTCACATCGGATCCGAGGTAACCGAATCGCGACGGCGCCAGCAGACGATTTTGCGGCTTCCTGTTTTTAACGCTGTCATACGCCTGATCATATCCGCCGAAAATACCGTGAACTGACAAGATAACCTCGCTCTCGCCGACATCGACATAAGTCATTGAGCCGTATGACAGTTCAGCCGTCTTTGCTTCATATAACTCAAGGTTTTCCCTAACTTTATTCAGTCCGTAACCGCAGCGTATGCCCTGAATCAGAAAATACAAGGCGATTATCAATAAAAGAGCGATTAGTAACCACTTCGCTATTCCGGCTTTTCTCTTTTCCGTTGTCATCTCAGCTTTTCTCCTTTTTGTCGTTCATGTTTGTTTTCTTGCGGGTGATAATCGCCTCAGTATCTATGTTTAATTATTGGTTAATCTTTCTGTTGTTTGAAATCGCATCTTGTTTGTTTCCGTATTTTTCACCTTACATCCTGTTTTGCGAAGTCCTCCCTATAATCATATCCTGCCAGTGTTCGTCCAATGTCACAAACCGAGCCGACCAGCCGCTTATCCTGACTGCAAGGTTGGGATATTTTTCCGGATGCAGCTTCGCGTCGATAAGCGCGGCCGCGTCTGCGACGTCTATCTGCAAAAAGAACCCGCCGAGGCGAATAAACGCTTTCATCAGCCCGACGAGGGCGTTTATGCCGTCTTCCCCCTTTACCGAGCCCGGATCGAGCTTTAAATCGAGAGCCGCTCCGGAAGCAAGCGCCGAGAAATCGATGTTGCAGGCGGATTTTATCACCGCTGACGCGCCTTTTACATCGGTGCCGGGAGTCGGAGCTATGTTGTTTGCTCTTATATAATGCTTTCCGTGACCGTCGGCGCCGGCGAGGCGGTTTTTCGCCCATTCAATCTGACGCCCGAAAGTCGAAAGTCCGGCGGGACGCAGTACCCCGCTGCGCTCTTTTGTCTTCGCCATTTCATCTGTAAAGTCCCGGACTATCCGACCGATTATTTCATCACATTCGGGATTGTCATTTCCGTAATATTCAAGGGAACGCGCGCGGGCGCGCAGCGCGCTGACAAATTCAACTTCCGCCTCATCCGAGTCGTCTTCCGGCTGCCAGTCGTTGTGCAGTATCCGGCAGAGCTTCGGTAAGGTGACAAGCTTTTCGTCATAAACAAGTTTCTTTATCGCGTAAAGACAGTCGCAGAGGTCCGGCACCCCGCCGTAATGCAGGCTGTATGCGGTATAGACAGCCCCGCGGTTATAATATCCGAGCCCCGTTTCAATGCAGCCGTCGGTAAAGAGGGAAATCGCGGACATCGGCATATCCCAGCGGGCGAAGTTGTCGGCGCCGTCGTTCCATTCTTTGACCTGAACCGCCATCGCCTCTCTGAAAGTTTCATACAGCGATTCAAAATCGGGAAAATCGGGATATTCTTCGCCGCCGATATTCAGCGTTTTGTCCTGAAGAAGAGGGAAGATGTCAATCGGACAATAGGTAAAGCAGGTTTTTCCGGGAACTTGAACCTCCCAGCATCCGTCATTCGCGAAATTGCGGGCTTCGCTCAGCGAATAGCCGAATTTCACCATCGAATCGACAACAAGGTCGTTGTTGTATATCGCGGCGACGCCGGAGCCGTGCCGCATCACCCGCGCTATGGCTTCGTAAAGCTCCTGAGGCGAGTCATCCCGCATCCGGACTGCTATGGGAAAATCGGGAATCGGAAATTCCTCCGTTACCGAAAGCACCATGTAACTTATGTCCGAGATAAACTCATTACCCTCGTCATCGTCTCCGCAGAGAACGATATTCTGATAATGCTGAGCGTCGCCCGAACCGCGGCCTTCAAGCCGTATCCACTCGCATCCTTTTATCATGAAGTGGCAGATAAGCGTCCTGGCTTCGTCATAAGTGATTTTCCCGGCTTTGAGATCGGCTTTGTAATACGGATCCAGGATCAAATCTATCCGCCCGATCCCCGGCCAGTTGCCGAGCAGCCGCAGAAAAGCGAAGCAGAACCAAAGAGACTGAATTGCCTGTCTGAACGACGACGGCGCTTTAAAAGGAACCGGTTCAAGGTTTTCGTACAGTTCACGCCAATATTTCTGCTCATCGCCGGAAGTGTTTTCGATATTTGCTTTAATCTCGCAAAGATACCTGCCGTGCCATATTCTCATCGCAGAAATGGTATTCTTCATCGATGTCAGCATTGATATCTGATTTGAGTCAAGACCGTCGTCCGACAGCCTTTTGTCTATTCTTGTTTCATAGCTGTCAATCCCTTCCTTGACCGCCCGCTCAAAGCCGGAGGTCAGGTGGTTGATCCCCGAAAGAGGATATTCGCCCTTAAAGCTTGCGGGCAGCCGCGCGCCTACAGCGTCGCCCAATGTCGCAGAACCGCAGAGCAGTTCATTCGGCGTGAAGCGTATCGGACAGCGGCGGACTATTTCATTCACCGCCGCGTCGTATTTTTCATAACTCGAGAGTTTCTCAAATCCGGCAATTCCGTCAAGCGAAACGCAAGGAGTAAGGCTTGTCTCCCGACCATATTTTCCGAGCAGCGATTCATGAGCGAATCGCCGCGTCTTTTCGTCCGATATAACCGGACGAGAGCCGGGAAATGAGGAATAAAACGTATATTCTGACATAATATCACCCTGAATTTCTGTTAGTCCGTGTATCCCAAAGCGGCGGAAATCTGCGCGGCGGTCGTTTTAACCGCCTCTGATTTTTCTTCCGCGAATGTTTTAATATCCGAGTAAACGGTCGCGGTGGAAATTCCCGTCGAGGCGATTACTGAGCCTTTATAATCGAAAATCGGCGCGGCAAGACATATGATGCCGTAGCTGCCCTCCTCGTTGTCTTCGGCGTATCCGTTTTCCCTTATCAAAGAAATCTGTTCTCCGAAGACTTTGCTGTCGGTTATTGTGTTTGAAGTCCGCGGTTTAAGTTCGCTTTCGCAGTATTGCCGCTGTTCTTCCTCGTCGGAATAAGCGAGCAGCACCTTTCCGGGGGCGGAGCAGTGAAGCGGATATTCCCCGCCGACCCGTCCCGCGACGACTATGTCATGCGTTGAATCAAGATGCTGTATATACAGTACGTTTTTTCCGTGCTTCACTCCGATAAAGCAGCTGTCTCCGGTTTTCTCCCATAGCCTGGCGAGAAAGACGCCGCTTTCCTTATAAAGCGAAGTTCTTGAAAGCGCGCGGCTGCAAATCCTAAACGGTTTCAGGGTAAGCGAATACCCGTCGCCACGCCGGGCAATCCATCCCTGACCGCAGAGCGCGCCTAATATCCTCGACACCGCGTTTTTGTTTATCCCCGTTAAATTGCTGATTTCGGTTATTCCGAGACCGTCATTGCAAGAAAGCGCTTCAAGAATCGTGGCAGCGTAATCGACTGCCGGTGCTTTAGACATATTATATACCTTTCAGTCTTCGATTTCAAGCAGTTTATCAATTACTTTTTGATACTTTTTAGTCATGGAACTTTCCGATTTCGCCCAGTATGATGAAAAATCAGTTTTGCCTCCCTTTATAAGCGCCGCCACATCCCAGACAAAGCTGATGCTGCCGAGATAGCCCAGATTATATGTCCTTGATTTCAGGATGATATCAAGCATATCCTGTGTTTCCTTGTCGCGGGAGTATTTTTCTTTAAGAGCGACATCGAAATACGCCGGCAAAACCACCTGATAGGAAGCCGCCGCCATCCCTTCAAGCACCTGCCTGAGCCGTTCGTCATCTGAGGTGTTAGTTATCGGAACTGTAAGGATTGGTGATGACCCGCCGACATGATTGAGATAATCCGGCTGGTTCTCATCGAATTTCGGGTAGGGAATGATGCCGAAGTCCGACTCCATATCGCGAAGAAGCTCGATGTTCCGCAGAATTATTGCATAAATGTAAATCCGGTCTTCTTTGAAATAATCCAGACCCTCATACAAATCAAGCCCAATCTGAATTCCGTCGGATGAATTCACCTTTGCGAGCTTTTCCAGCGTAGTCTGAATACGATTCTGATCCATATTCATATCAATAACGCCGTCGTCGAGTATTTTTTCGCCAAGAAGATCGCAGGAAAACAGCCAGTTGTTTGTCATCGACGCCGGGTCCTGAATATAACCGAAAAGGTCATTCTTCGGTTTCATAACCCCGTCTCCGTCTATATCGGTATATATCGCGGTCGCCTGTTCGGCGAAGGTATCGAGAGTCCATTTGCCGTCGAAGACAAGGGTGTAGATGCTTTCAAGACCGTTGTCTTCGGCAAGCTTTTTGTTATAAATCATCGCGAGCGTATCATCTATCTCGCTTATAAGGATAGCGCCGGACATCAGATACAGCTTGCCGCATACCGAAAGATTGTCGCGGCAGTTTGAGTTCCAATAAACCGTATCAAGATTGAGACCGGGAATTTTATTCCAATCGCGGACAAGTCCTTCGGAAGCTATTGTTATCGCCGCGAATTTTGTATACATTCCGTGAAGGTCGTAATCGTCGCTGCCGGACATCGCCGACTTCGTTGCCGCGCTGAACACATCATCTACCGGACAGGCGATAATGTTTACCCCGAGCCTGTCGGCTATCATGCTGTTTCGGCGGAAGATAGCGTCGTTTATAACGTCTCCGGTTTCGGCTTCGACCCAGATTTCCTGAGTGAATCGGTTTGTCGCATTGATTCCGGCAGAAAGGGTCAGAACTCTAAAGTTATAGCTACCGAAGTCGGCTTCTTGAATTTCGTCAAACGGCTCTTTCGTGACTTCCGCCGTGGTTGTTTCGTCAGCTTCGGTCATAATCTCCTTTGATTCCGGAGTTGCGTCTTCTTTGCCGCACCCTAAAAAAGACGAAAGGAGCATAATGAACAAGATAAATATTGCCGTTACGCGAATTGTTGTTTTGCGCTGCATTGTAAATCCCCCTTTAATACACTTATAAGCCTTGGTTTCTGTTATATATATGAAATACCGTTATATATATAACATTATACAATGCAGATGGTGATTTGTCAATCCCGATATGTTGAAATATCAAGGTAATATTACACAAAAACAAGCGGGAATAATTGTTAAAACCGACACAATTCCCCGAAAAACAAAATCAATCCGATAATACTTGACATTATCCCGCCAAAGTCGTATAATCATTCTGATAATACAAATCAAAAAGGAAAATCATTATGAAAATTCCCAATCACAACCCATCTCTTTACAACTACGAAATCTTTCCGAAAGTCGCCGAACTGAATCGGCTTACCTCTTTCAAAGCAAGAGGACTCGGAATCGACAACGCTCTGACACCGGGGCGGGAATACACAATTTATATCATCCCGCGCGAGGAAAACAATTCCTCCGTTCTTTTAAGCATCAGCGATTTTACTAAATATGACAGCGTCTGCGCAGCAGCCGACGAGAACGGCGGAATTGAATTCGAATACACCTTCAAAAGGGAGCAGATATATACTCTGCGCCTTACCGACAAAGACGACGGCGGAAAAATCCGCGTAATTAACAATTTCCGCATCTTCTGCGCCGCCCCCGACCTTTACGCAAGAACGCCGATGCGCGGCAATCTCCATTGCCATACCTGCAAATCGGTCGACGGACACGAAGATCCCTATCTTGCCGCGGCGACATATCGCCGCGCCGGGTTTGACTTCCTTGCGATAACCGATCACCACAATGTGGATGGTTCGGTATATGCTATTGAGAAGAGCAAAAACATTCCGAGCGAGATGAGCCTTTATTACGGCGAAGAAGTCCATGTCCCGAACGCATATATACACGCGGTCAATGTCGGAGCTTTGCTGCCGGGCGGTATCGGGGTTGACAATTATTATCATGAAAACGAAGCTAAGGTAAAAGCTGAAGTCGCAGAAATTGCCGCAGAATACAAAGACCACCTGCCTGAAAATATCGAGCCGTTCGATTTTGCCTGGCGCAAATGGATCGCCGACACTATCCACGAGTATGGCGGTATCGCCATTTTGGCGCATCCGTTCTGGGAATGGGACGCCAACAACACCCGCGACGATGTCTTCCGATATCTTGCAAAAGAAAAGATATACGACGCGGCGGAGATACTCCACGGTCAGGAGGAGGGCTGCCCTGACGCTCATATGGCGGCGGCGTTCTGGAACGATATGCGCGCCGATGGCATCTTCATAAGCCCGGTCGGCGTCGACGACGCGCATATGCGGTATTTCCATTGGAGCTACGAAAGCGCATTCAACTGGACATCAACGATGATTTTCGCAAAAGACCCCTCTTTTGACGGCTTTGCTGAGGCTATAAAGAACGGCTATTCCGTCGCGACCGAGTCATACGAAGACGGTCCGGAACACATTGTAGGCACTTACCGTCTGACGAAATACACTCTTTTCCTATTGGATCAGTATTTCCCGTACCACGACGAACTTTGCTTCGAAGAAGGCTGCCGGATGCGCGACTACTATCTGGGCGAGGAGAAGTCAAGGGAAGTGCTTGAGATGATAAACGGGAGAGTCGCCGATTATCAGAAGAAATTCTTCGGGCGGGAATAATTCCGATCGTTTCTTTCATTATATTATATAGAGAAATTCAAAGGAGCAATACCATGTTCAGTTTTATCCACACCTACACCGCCGATACCGTAGAGGGGCTTTTCAAACAGGGACTTTTCCGCAAAGGCGACGGCCTTAAAATGATGCATAAGAGCTATCTGCCGAGTGAGTATCAATTCAACGAGATGGGAGCCGTCGGCGGAAAGCTGTATAATACTTTAAAATCACTCCGCTGTCCGTTCTATATCGACCGGTTTCAGGGCGGCATCGGTCTGCCGTGGCATTATAACTATTCGCCGGAGCTTGTAGAGGAATACCGCAGGCTTCTTGGCGACAACTTCTGGGGCTGGCAGATGCACGAGTGGGCATCCAACTACAACAGCGACCGCGGGCGCGTCATCGAAGCGTATGAAAAATACGGCGTCGCCGACGGCAGCCGCTCAAAAGAAAGCTTCTGGGAGAATGTCATATCCGAAAAAATCGCTCTCTTTCTCGAAGCTCTGACGCGGGAAGAATGGTCAAAGAACCGTATCCCGCAAAACCGGGCGGAATTCATCGCCGACATATACGAGCTTTACCGTCTGAGAATGGAGATGACCGGCGGGCAGCTAATCCCGGCGGACAGCTATTATATGGCGCCGAAAATAGAGCTTGCCGCCGGCACAAGGCTGCTGCTCCCCGAAGTCGGCTGGCAGATACCGAATATGCGCCTCCAGCTCGCTTATTATCGCGGAATGGCAAAGGCGTATTCCGCCCGTCTCGGCGTTTATTACGAATGCTGGGGAAGAACGGAAGGCTACGGACTTACTATCCCCTATTCACTTCGCGAAGGACAGGATGAATGGATCGAAAATCAGCTTACAACCGGCAGCGGCGCTGACAGGAGCTTTGAAGAGAGGGAAAACGGCGGCAGCTCGCGCAATCTTCAGGCAAGGATTTTCAGATACGCCTATCTTGCCGGCGCGACCGCAATAGGCGAGGAATACGGCGTCTGCAACACCTTCCGGAATCTCGGCGATTTCGAACTCAGCATTTACGGTCAGGTTAAAAAGAAATTCCTAAACTTCACCGAAGAGCTGCCCTGTCCCGGAAAGACCTATACCCCGATAGCGATAGTCCTGCCGGAAAATCTTCCGGTGCTTGATGTCGTCCTTCGCGACAACTATATCAACTACCCCGAAAGCGACGACTCATACCCGCTTCCGGCAGAGACTTGGAAGCAGATTACGCGGACGCTGCGCCCCATCTTCGGCGAAACCGGCAGTCACGGCAATATGAGTCACGTTATAAAGAACGGCGGTCTGCCCGACGTTTTCGACATAATCCACGCGGACACCCCCGGACTTGACAAATACGAATATCTCATCAATCTGACCGGAGATACCGGATTTGCGGCAAAACACAAAAACATCGTAAATCCGGAAGAAGTAAGCCAAATACTCGATACCCTCCTCCCCTGCCGCGTAGATGAGCGGCTTCATGCAATCTACAACCGCACCGAAGACGGCTGGCTTGTCGGCATATTCAACAACGACGGGGTGCAGTACGACAACTTCAAAGGCGATATCTTCCTTTCCGAGGCGGATATCAGAACCGAGATAAAGCTGAACGGATATAAAATAATCTCGGTGATTAACGGCGATATCGAACATTCCGATGGAAGATTCTTCCTCGATATGCCGGCGGGCAGCTGGAAAATAATTAAGCTTGCCGCAGAATAAACTGTATATATAAATGTAGCGTTTATTACAAGAAAGGACGAAATCTATGTCAATCACGAAAACCCATTACGGAAAAATGCCCGACGGCAGCGATGTATTTGCCTATACTCTTACGAATGACAGCGTAGCTTCGGTAAAAATACTCAATTTAGGCGGGATAGTCGAAAGCATCATTGTGCCGGACAAAAACGGCAATTTCGACGACATCTGCTGCGGCTTCGACACGGTAGACGGCTACCTCAACGGCGGCGGATATTTCGGCGCCCTGGTCGGCCGCTGCGCCAACCGCATAGGCGGCGCTCGCTTCACCCTCAACGGCGTTGAATATCAGCTTGCCAAAAACGACGGCGAAAACCACCTTCACGGCGGAGATATCGGCTATAACCGGCGTATCTGGGATGTCGAATCGATCGAAGGCGGCGGCGGTAAGCCGGACAGACTGATTCTTTCTCTTGTAAGCCCGGACGGAGAGGAAAATTACCCCGGCAGAGCGGAAATAAAAGCCACTTACAGCTGGATTGCCGGAAATGTCCTTTCGATACATTACGAAGCCGTCTGCGACAAAGACACTGTAATGAATCTTACCAACCACAGCTATTTCAACCTTGAAGGCATCGGGGGTGGCGACGTCCGCGAAAACGAGCTTTTTGTCGCGGCGGTATATATGACGCCGGTCGACGAAGGTCTCATCCCGACAGGAGAGATAAGAGCCGTTGAAGGCACCGAATATGATTTTCGGGAAAGACGCGGGATAGAGATACCGCTTGACAATAATTTCTGCCTTGACATGAATCGCGAAGACGGTCCGGCGGCGGTGCTTTATTCCCCGAAAACCGGCAGAAAGATAACTGTTTATACCGACCAGCCGGGAATCCAGATATACAACGGCGTAATGATGAACGGAGACGTTCCCTTCCGCGGCGGGGTGCCGCAGCGGCCTTTCCATGCGATTGCGATGGAGACACAGGTCTGGCCGGACGCCCCAAATCAGCCCGATTTCCCGTCAGCCATACTTCGCGCAGGCGAGAAATACGATACAACAACCACATATGTTTTCGGAGTTGAATAAAAGACCTAAGCAAATGCGTCGACTTTGACTTCTAATAAATTTATTATCCGGTTATTCTCAAAAGGAAAGCCGGATATTTGTTGTTTTCTGCTGAAATTCATTATTTTTCGGCGAATCCTCAGTTTATCTTCACGCGATTTTCACATTGGCGGGTTATAATATATATGCCGAATCAGAAAACGTCAGAAAAAAAGAGATATACATAGTTCTTTTTGAACTGTGTGGAATTGAGTTCAGCAAAGAATTCGAATTATTATAAGAATAATTAATCAAGGGAGGAAATATTAATGGATAATAACAACACGAATAACAACTATTTGGAAAACGAAGAAGTAGCTCGTCAGGAAGACAATCAGACCCCTCGGGATAATCAGACCGAACAGAACGACAATGTCTATAACGCGCAGCCCGAGCAGTCGGCTCAAAATACCGGAGCGGATGTTCAGACACAGAACACATCCGCCGAAAAACCGAACGTAAGCGGCGAATACAGCTGGGTCAATCCAAATTACGATCCGCAAGCTCGCAGGACGGATACGTCGGGTCAAACGCAGCAACCCTCATCGGTAAATGCCGGCGGCTATACATATAATCCCTACGGTCAGCAGAATTTTCGACAACAGCAGCCGCAGCAGCAGCCACAGAACGCACAACCGCATAATCCGCAGCCGCAAGCCGGACAGTACCGCAATCCTTATTCAAGCGGCAGCGGCGGCTTCTCAGCTTATTCAGGTCAGCCGGGTTATACCAGCTATCAGGGCGGTTATGGCGCGCCTTATCAGCCCCAGCCGCAAAGCCAGGCAAAGGCAAGGAAAGCAAAGCGCACCGGCGTTTCCGGAAAGGCGCTTGCGCTTGTGGTCGTTGTCTGCATCGTAGTTTCGGCGTTGTTTGGTATGGGCGGAGCTTATTACGTGACCCGCAACATGACGAACAACACTCCATCAATAGTCGCTCCGCGCACCGGCGACGAAACCGGTCTTTCCTATCAGGCGGTTCCGAGTGAAGTAAGCGGAACCACCGATTCGGAAAACGCCATTGTCAATGCGGTTCAGAAAGCCAAGAACAGCGTTGTTGAGATATCGACCGAGTCTGTTTCGACACACAGCTTTTTCGGTCAGTTTGTCACCCAGGGCGCCGGTTCCGGCGTCATAATCTCGACCGACGGCTATATAATCACCTGCGACCATGTAATTTCCGGAGCTTCAACAATAACGGTAATGCTTGCCGACGGCACAAAACATGACGCTCAGGTAATCGGTACAGACGATCAGAACGATATTGCGATTATAAAGATAAACGCGACCGGACTTTCCGCAGCTGTTTTGGGTGATTCCGATGCGCTTAAAGTCGGTCAGACAGCTATCGCAATAGGGAACCCCTTAGGTGAACTCGGCGGAACGGTCACCGTCGGCTATATCTCCGCGCTTGACCGCGAGGTTACCATAGACGGACAGTATTACACGCTGCTTCAGACAGACGCTGCAATCAACCCCGGCAACTCCGGCGGCGGTCTCTTTGATATAAGCGGCAACTTAATAGGCATCGTAAACGCCAAATCCAGCGGCACCGAAATCGAAGGACTCGGCTTCTCGATCCCGATCAACACCGCCAAAGAGATATCCGACCAGCTTATCGAATACGGCTATGTCAAAGGCCGCGTCATGCTCGGCATATATATAGTTGAAGTCAATGCAAACACCTCGACTTCCAGCCTATATCAGTCGGGCAACGCCGATCTCATCAACTACATTACCGACTACGGAGTTTACTTTGTTCAGTATCAGGACAGTTACACGGGTGACCTCAAATACGGCGACCGTATCGTCGCGATCGAAGGAATAACGGTGTCCTCAAGAGTTGATGTAACCAACATACTCAAGGATTACAGCGCCGGAGACACAATAAAGGTTACGGTGGCGCGGCTTACCGGAACCGGACGCATCGCTCAGTCCAAGATGGTAGACGTTGACGTCAAGCTTTACGAATACGTTCCCGAAACCGCGCAGAACAATTAATTAAGCGATTTTCTTAACTTTCTCCTGAAAGATTCCCCGCCGTTTTGAATTGAATCGGCGGGGAATTTGATTTTTTGCCGCAATCAGACTTGAATTAACACCTGCGGTATTGTATAATATATAATGAAATGAATCGTAAGAAAAACAGCAAAGGAGCCGAAGATGACAGAACTGCTTGTAGTCGACGACGAAGAGAATATCCGCGCATTAATCCGCAAATACGCCGAATTTTCCGGTTACAGTGTCACCGAAGCCGCCGACGGCATGGAAGCTGTCGAGCTTTGCCGGAGCCGCGGTTTTGACCTTATAATCATGGATATAATGATGCCGGAGCTTGACGGCTTCTCCGCCTGCCGCGAGATACGCCGCATAACCGACACTCCTATCCTCATGCTTTCCGCGCGCGGCGAGGAATACGATAAGATTAACGCTTTCAACCTCGGTATCGACGATTATGTCGTAAAACCCTTTTCTCCGAAGGAGCTGATGCTCAGAGTTGAGGCGATACTCAAGCGGACAAGAGCCGCCGGCGGAGAATATATAAAAAAAGAAGTCTTCGAGCAGGAGGGACTGAAAGTCGATTTTACCGCAAGGATAGTCTATGTCGACGGCTCCCCGGTAGATATGACGCCGAAAGAGTATGAACTTTTGTTTTATCTCGTCAGGAACCGCAATATCGCGCTAACGCGGGAAAAACTGATAACCGAGGTTTGGGGCTATGATTTCGACGGCGACGACCGCACCCTTGACACTCATATCAAGCTGCTGCGCCGCTCCCTCGGCCAGTACAGCCGCTTCATAACTACGCTGCGCGGCGTAGGTTATCGTTTCGAGGCGAGATGATATGTCGGAAAAACTCCGAAGCAAATTCAGCGTAAAGCAGAAGCTGTTCATCTACCTTGCGCTGTTCACCGCCTTTATTCTTACGCTGCTTTGGCTGACGCAGGTGCTTTTTTTGCCGGACATATATAAAACCATCAAACTGAGCGAGATTAAAATAAGCGCCCGGGCTCTGGCTGACAGTATAGGCAGCCCGACTTTCCGGGAAGACGCGGAGAGATTTATCCTTCGCGGAGATATGTGCGTTCTGGTGCTGAAGATGCTCGACGAGGACAACGCGCTCGAAGTTTTGAGCCTTGACACGCTGCCGAACTGCATGATACACAACACCGACCGCGCAAGCAAATTCACTCTTTACGATATGGCAAAGAAAAACGGCGGAGAGCTTCTGCAGCATTATCGCTACGACGACGACGCGCGGGTGTATTACAGCGTCGAAGACGACGGCTATGAACGTGCGGAAAATGAAATCATTGTCTACGCGATAATAAGTCAGATAAAAGGCGAGAGATACCTTTTTTTGCTGAATTCGATAATCACCCCGGTTGCCGCCACGACAAGAACCCTGAATCTGCTTCTGATGTTTATTTCGGTCATACTTTTAGGCCTTTCGGTTCTCTTTGCGACGCTTATTTCCCGCAGCATCACAACTCCCATCATTAATATAAACGAAAGCGCGAAGCAGCTCGCGAAGGGAGATTACGACGTAAGTTTTGAAGGCTCAGGCTACCGCGAGATATCCGAGCTGGCGGATACTTTAAATCATACCGCCGCAGAGCTTGGCAAGGTGGATTCGTTGAGAAGGGAGCTTATAGCTAACATCAGCCACGATCTGCGTACCCCGCTTACCATGATAAGAGGCTACGCCGAGGTCATGCGCGATATTCCCGGCGAAAACACCCCGGAAAACGAGCAGATAATCATAGACGAGACCAACAGGCTGACTTCTCTTGTAAACGACATGCTTGACATTTCCAGATATGAGTCGGGGAATTATACGGTCGAACTAAAAGAGACTAATATCACAAAAGCGGTAAGCGAGCTGCTTGAAAGATATAACAGTTTCGCCGAACGGGACGGCTATTACATTGACTTTCATTACGACGACGAGCTTATAATGCGCACCGACGCGTCTAAAATAATACAGGCGCTTTATAACCTCGTCAACAACGCGATAACTTATTCGGGAGACGACAAGCGAGTTACCGTCTGCCAGTATGTCACGATAGGAACCGACGGACTGCCGAGCGCCGTTAAATTCACGGTAACCGATACCGGCGAGGGGATACCGAAGGATAAACTGAACCACATATGGGAACGTTATTATAAGGTTGACAAAGTTCACCGCCGCGCCTCCGTCGGAAGCGGACTCGGACTCTCGATAGTCAAAAATATCGTTGGACTTTTAGGCGGCAGCTGCGGTGTTGAGAGCGAAGAAGGGAAGGGCTCCACCTTCTGGATTGAATTCCCGGTTTATCCGGACTTGCCGTACGGAGAGAATGAGTCTGATTCAATTTGAATTTATTGTCCCAAACCCCTTGAAATATCCGCAAGAGATGATATAATGATATCAAACGAAAAACGGAGGAATGTATCATGCTTAGAGAATTCAAGCCGGTCAAAGCGGCCGTCATAGGCTGCGGCGCTATTTCCCGCAACTATTTCAACAACATTACAAAGAAATTCAGGATTCTTGAGATTGTCGGCTGTTCGGACATAATCCCCGAACGCTCGGCGGAACGCGCAAGAGAATACAACGTCGCGCAGATGACAAACGAGGAGATATGGGCGGATCCAAATATCGAGCTCGTCATCAACCTTACCTATCCTACCGCGCATTACGACGTCACGATGGCGTCGCTGCGCGCAGGCAAACACGTTTACAGCGAAAAAATGATCGCCACCGACTTCGCCCTCGGCGAGGAGATTATGCAATACGCCGACGAACACGGCCTTTATGTCGGCTGCGCGCCGGATACCTTCCTCGGCGGAGGACTTCAGGCGGCGAGATTTGCCCTCGACTCCGGTGTAATCGGCGAACCTGTCGCAGCGAATATAACTCTCGCCCGCTGTTACCGCCATGACCGTTTCACCGACAAAACCGACCGCATGTTTGTTTATCACCGCGGCGCCGGAATACTTCAGGACGTCGGCGTATATTATCTCACCGCTCTCGTCAATCTCCTCGGTCCGGCAAAAGCAGTCTGCGGCTTTTCGCAGCGCCGGCATGTCGAAGACAGGCTTTACGCAAACCCTTCAAACCCAGGATACGGAAAGCCTATGATAAATGAATCCGACAATAACACCGCCGGAGCTATCGAGCTTTCCTGCGGAGCGCTTTGCCCGATACTCACCACTACCGAAGCCGCCTCATTTACTCATCACTTCGAGATTTTCGGCAGCGACGGCACGCTTATGCTGAATGACCCCAACGAATTCACCGGAAATGTTACCGTTAAAGGCAAAAACGGCGCAGAATATCCGGTTCCGATCAACTACGCGTATCTTGACGAAAACCGCGGACTGGGCACAGCCGATATGGCGTACGCGATCCGCTCCGGTCGCCCGCCGCGCGCATCGGGTCGGACGGCGCTCCATGTACTCGAGATAGCTCACGGGATTCTTTACGAAAACGGTATATATAAACTGAAAACCACAACGGAACGCGCCCTGCCTTTCGCTCCGGGCTATATCGAGTATCCGGAGATGGTAATGAATATATAGTAATATAAATAAGGATGTAATTAGATTGTTAATTATCAACATTCGAGTTTGAAACGACATTCTTAAACGAAAACCAATTTCGTGTAACATTACAAATTCCTTACAAATTACCGATACCTCTTGATTTATTCGTGAATTTGTGCTATTATAAAGTCACAGGCGAGGGCTAATAAGGCCTATTTGCCTCAACTTCCCGGGTGAGGACGGAAAATTGAGTCAAACCCGCCTTGCGGCCTATCGGCTGTAAAAATAATTATTTTTAAGGAGAAACCATTTATGAGAACTTCGAAGAAGTTTTTTGCAATGATTCTCACCATCCTTATGGTAGTGGGAAGCTTCTCCGCCGTACTCTCTTCTTACGCATTTGACGACGTAGAGGATTATCAGACACAGATTTCTCTGATGAGTCAGCTGCGCATCGTCGAAGGTAAGGACGAAACCACCTTCGGTTACGGCGAAGATGTCATGAGATGGCATATGGCCCTCTGGATTGCAAAGATCATGACCGGTAAAGTTGACGACGCGTACGTAAACTGGTACGAGACCACCAACTATACCACTTTCCAGGACATCAATCCTGACCAGTTCTACGGCTCCATTTCTTATGGCGTAGAAAACGGCATCATCCTCGGCTACTCCGAGTCCGAGTTCGGCCCGGAAGACGGCATCATATTCCAGGATGCTTTCACGATGGTCGTACGTATGCTCGGCTACGGCTCGGCTTCGATGGATGCCAACTATCCGTGGTCCTATGTCGACAAAGCGATAAAGCTTGGTCTTGACAAGGGACTCCGCGCCAACTATAACAACGAAGAGACCGCTACCCGCGAAGAGATCGTAGTAATTCTTTACAACGCTCTGTTCGCACCGAGAGCTAACGGCACCACCTATGGCGAGGCCAAGTTCAACCTCATCATGGACACCGTTGTTATTTCCGGCACCACCCGCGGCAACATGTACTCCGACGCTGCTGCTCCGACGAAGATTGCTCCGAGCGGCGACACCTATGTTGCGTTCAACATTCTCAATGCCGACGGCACCGTTCAGACTACCCCGACCTATTATCTGCCCCGTTCCGCATTCGGAACCCTCGGCGACGATGATATCGCAGCTTCTCTGAAGATCGGATATTCGTATGATGTTGTAACCATCAACGATTACACCACCATCCTTTATGCGAGAGAAAACGACGCGGTAGTAGTTGACCAGGACGGCTTCACCGGCGGCACCGACGGCGCCCGCAAGAACCTCACCATCAATGCCGACGCCTACAAAGCTGTAACCGCATATTCGGTTCTTAACAGCCATCAGGGCACCTGGACGACCAAAGAATACGAAGCTTTGATCACCACCTTCCAGGGCACGAACACCGCTATCGGCGGCTCGGCTTACCTCCGCAACGGAAGCCTTGACATTGTCGATGAAAAGGATAATGTCATTCTTGCTTATATCCCCTATGCTGTATCCGGCACCCCCGGCGTACCGACCGGCGTTTACATGGTTGAGAAGAAAGGCTTCTATGTAGACCCGACCGCCGCAGACTGGGCGAAGGCAGCCGAAGCGTACTTCAAGGTATTCCCGCCGACGAAGATCAACATTTATCAGTACATCACCGACACCTATTCCGACATCACTCTGAGGAATGCGTATTCGGATACCATTCTCTTCGACGATGACTCTGACGGTGATTACGACCGCGGCATCTATATCTACTATTCTTTCGCTAAGATAGGCACTGATGACAAGAAGCTTAAGGCTGACGGCGCAGTTCTTACCGGCGACTACACCAAGACTGTATACATTGATGTTGACAAGTACTTCGACGGCGAAGACTATGTTCTTGAAGCCTCCGACGTCATCGGTCAGTATGCCCTCTACGCATACAACCCGAGACTCGACATCTTCCTGTTGAAGAAGACCTACGAACTTAAGGTCGGCTATGTAACCACCGTTAACAAGCCTGCGAAGACCTTAACTTTCGACCAGGTATACTTCGGCTACAACCAGGGCAACATCACCGGCACAACCTACGCAATGGGCGTAGACACTCTCCCGGGCGGAAACTACAACTCGGTAGTTGCCAACTACAAGGATCTTAATACTCTTAAAGGTCGCACCGTCAACTACATACTTGACGAGAAGTACTCCGCAGTACTCCGCCTTGTCAACTATGCCGACGCTGCCGGCTACATCGTATTAAAGAGCTATATCAACTCCCTTAACACGACCGGCGCTGCGAACGTTCTCGCTTACGTTAACAGCAACATCGCAAGTGTAATCTCGATAGCCTCGATCAACGGCTACACCAACATAGTCGGTACACAGTATGCCAACAGCTACGGCCCCGGCGACCTCTTCTACGGAACGAAGGACGCTCTCGGCATGTACCACCTGACCTATATTCCGGACAATCAGTTCGACTATTATGCATACTGCACAGGCTATAGTCAGACTTGCAATATGAAGAAGCTCGGCCTTAACTTCACCAACGGCGTAGTTTACAACGACGCTCAGAAGACTGTTACGGTTGAACTCGGTCCGGACGGCAAACTCATTTCCACCACCCCCTCGCACTTCTTTGATAATGCCGCCGGCGTAGCAGCTTCGTTCGGCCACTTCTC
>JAAZIU010000024.1 GCA_012800735.1 Clostridiales bacterium
ATTTGTGGGATAATTTACTTGGTTAATAGCTTTTTTCATAATACTATTATACCAAAAAACAGAGCCGTTTGCACTACTTTTGTGCAATTTGGCTCTGTTTTTTCGCGGGCTTTTGATACAGCCCCTTAATTTTTATACAGCCGGCCAGTCCATCGCGGCGAGCTCTTCGTAAGCTTCGATTATCTTATCGAAGCTTTTTATCATTCTCGACTCATTCTTTTCAAGATAAGAGGCAATCTGCCCTCCCGAAGGCTTCAGCCAGTGCTGGATCGCCCAGGTGTATGAATCCGTTGCTGTCATTGTATAACCGATATCCCATATGCGTCCTCGGGCAATGTATCCCATCATTTCTATGCTTTCTTCGTCGCGGCTGAGTTTTGTTTCGGTAACCGATGAGATATATTCGGGTATGATTTCATTATAGTTATAGCAGGACATCGCCTCCAAAATAAGACCGTCCATATCGATAACTTCCGGGCTTGCATCCATAGGGATTGCAACGCCTCCGCTGCGCGCGTCTGTGTATGTATGATAAAGCGGCTGTTCCTCGTTAAATTTTGGATATGGGATAACGCCGTAATCTATCGTTACCTCGCGGTATTTTTCTAAATCGTTGAGCCACATGGCCTGGAATAGCAGGCGATTTTCATTCCAGCGGATTTCGCATTCAAGATCCCATCCGATTTCAAATGCCTGGTTACTTGCGTAAAGCAGGTTATACAGCCACTCGCAGAGAGTAAAAAAGCGCTCGTTATTGTAACCTAAAGTAACCGTTCCGTCATCGTTCAGCGTAACGCTTTGATCGCCTATCGCATAACCCCAGGTTATTGCGTGATAACCGTAGTTTGTCGCAAGTCCGTATTGGTCGTTTACATCAAACTTACCGTCTCCGTTTATATCTTCGGTTACCGCTTCGCACATTCTGCCGAACGGCTCAAGTGTCCAGGTACCGTTGCGGACAGCCGAATAGATGTCGTCGAGACCGTAATTTTCCGCCATAACCTTGTTGAAAATAAGTATATTTGAATACTGATATGAGCTTAAAAGATAATCCGAGGAAACGAAGGGAAGATAATTTTTATAGGTGAACAGCTCGTTTACATTCGTATGCCACCAGGGGCGGCTGAAATCGATATTCGGCACCGCGTTCATATTATACAGCACCTGATCTTTTACACAGGAACCGCTTGTAGAGAAAGGCAGAAGAAATGCCATATCGTAATCACGCGAACCCGACATAACGCTGTTTTTCAGCTTTATGTAATTATCGTTCCATCCGTTTGCGGCTATCACGGTGTATTTGAAATTAAAGCGGTCTTCAAGAGAACGGTCGCGCTGAAATATCAAATCGTTGATTATTTCGCCGTCCATTTCGGCGGAATAAATGGTACTTTCGTTGCTGAGATGGTCGTGATGAGCAATCACCCGCATTTCCCAGCCGTTAAGATCCCTTGATTCAAGATTATCGGAAAGCTTTTCGGCTTCGGTTTCGGCCGGTTCAGAAGGCGTTTCATCTATATTTTCCGAAACATTTGTCTGTTCATTTACCGATTCATCGGTTTCGCCGCAGGAGAACATGCTCAGCATCAGAGCTAAAAGCAACAGAGCCGAAATCATCTTTGTTGATAATTTAAATGTCATTTCACTGCCTTTCAGATACCATAAGTTTATTTCATATCCCGAAGCTCGCGGAAGTTTTTGATTATATGGAATGTCGCGTAATTTGCGTCGTGGTAGTTGTGGGCACCGTTATATGCGGTCCGGCTTTGAAAATATATATCTTCGTTTTCGATGAAGAAGCTTATATATTGGAAGGCTACCTTTGACGCGTCCGCGTCCCGGGCGTCGAGGATATCTGCGGTTATCTCCCAGCTGACAAGGTCGCTTGAGCGCATAAGAGAAAGCAGATTACGATTCGTCCGCGGTTCATTTATCAGGCGGCTGGCAAGAGTCCAGTAATATCCGCTTACATTATCATACTGAATGTCTATCTTTGACGCAGTTATCGGCATATCGACGACTTTTACAAACTGCGGAGCCTTTTCCGGGTCTTTTACATCGATTTTAAGCAGCAAACTCTTGCCGTCGGCAAGACGCAGCAAATTATACAGAACACCGTCTCTGCCGACTATGATGTTTCCTTCGATTCCGCCGGCGGCATTTATACGTTCCGTCTCCGATAATGTTTCATTAAACTCTTTCCAATAGAAAAAATCGCTGCAAGTCCAGTTTTCCGGATTCATAAGGTCCGAGTCTATCGGAGCCGAAACAATGGCGTCCCCGAAGCTGCCGTATCTCCAGCCCCCGTATTGTAGGTCAGTCCAAAGTCTGCCGTTGAATTCAATTACCGGCATCGGCGCGCGGTGACAGCCGGCATTGTCAGAATTGCAGGAGCCGCGGAAAAGTACGCTTGGCGCCGACCAGGTGTCGCCGTCATCTTCCGAATAACCGATAAGCAGGTCGCCGTATTCGTTTGAAACGCCGAGCATATATATTATCTCATCGATGACGAACATCTTTCCCCAGAAGCAGGGGAACAGCTCAGCGACCCAACGCCAGCTCGCGCCGTCGTCATCCGACCTGAAAAGAAGGGTCAGATTCTGCGGTGAGTTGCCTTCGAAAACGTCCATTGACGAAAGCAATGCTCCCGAGGGAGTTCTGATTATGCAGGGGCTACAAAGGTATTTTCCCGAAAAAGAGTAGACGTTATCTTCCGGATGAAGGTAATTTATAACTTTACCCGGAACATCGCCCATACGCACAAGTCTTGTTTCCGAGGAAATACCGTCGGAGCGGCTGACTGTAATTTCATATTCCGCGTCCTTATCAAGACCGTCTATAACGGCTTCGTAACTTTTCAGAGGAATTTCGATTACATCGGCGTCGTTTCTCTTTCGGAAAGACACTATATGCTGTGCCTGCGGCTCGCCGTTATCGATAAACTCAAGCTCCACCCTGTCGCCGTTAGGAGCGATGCGGCAGATATAAGGGGCGGCGCCGCGTTTCATGTTATTCAGAGGGGTATACGGATAATAGCTCCAGTAATTTACGCCTTTCATGATATCTCTCCGTCCTCAAATACTTTTTTGTTTATTTTATCACAGCTGCCGTTGAATGTCAAGTAAACTTAATGTATAAACAATAATACACGGCTTGTCGCCGCGTATTATTCAGAAAGCAATTATGCCGAGACCGTCAAGCAATATTTTAACTCCTATAAGGCATAAGACAATTCCGCCCGCAAGTTCTGCTTTGCTTTTATGCCTGCTGCCAAAGCGGTTGCCTGCGGCAACGCCAAATAGACAGATTACAAAGGTTATGACGCCGATAGTCAGCGCGGAACTAACAATGTTAACCTCAAGAAAAGCGAAGGTGATACCGACTGCGAGAGCATCTATCGAAGTTGCTATCGCAAGGATAAACAGCTCAAAAAATTTTATTCCCTCTCCGGATGTTGAGGTATCGTCACATTTTTTACAGCCGGTTTCGCAGCAATCCTCCGGCGATTTTATTTCCTTAACCGCTTCAAAAGCCATCTTTGCACCGATAAACATAAGCAAAATAAATGCGATCCAATGGTCAAATTTATCGATATAAGCAGATAATCCTGATCCGAGCAGCCAGCCTAAAACCGGCATGACAGCCTGGAATACTCCGAAAAAGCCACCTGTAATAAGAGCATGAATCCAATTTACCTTTTTCATTGAAAGCCCTTTGCAGACAGATACCGCAAAGGCATCCATCGCAAGGCTGACTCCTATCAGGATTATCTCAAATATACTCATTTCCGAAAACACCTGTTTTTTTATAGAATTTGTCTGAGCTGAACTAAAATTGTCAAACGGCATAAAGCGGTTTTTACTCTAAATAGAACCATGAAGCGTTATTATAACACAAAACGCCGTGATACTCCATGTTTTTTTATGTCTCAAACATGAAATATCACGGCATTTGCTTTAATTATCCGAAAATCGGACAGCAGGTCATCGGGGTGTCGCTGTCAAGCATATAATATGGTATCAGCTTTTTGTCCGGGTGCATTTTTATTGAATAAACGCCGCTTTCTTCGTCCGGTTCAAGCCAGTTTTCGAAGTTATCGGTTGACCAGCCTATCAGTCTTGCCGAATGGGCGTCTGGAGCGCTTACTGCGTAGAGTATCGGTCCCTTTTCAATATAATATCTGTCGAAACCCGGAAGCTCATCGGCGCCTTTGTATTTGGTAAGCCGGAAGCTCTGTTTGAGATTATATGTTATTATGTCTCCGTTTTTGAAAATTCTCTTTATAACGGCGTAACTGCCGGGTTTTCCGGAGACAACCTTCTCGCCGTTAATCTTGATTACCGTTTCCTCCGTCGCCCACGAGGGGATACGCAGCATGAGCGTAAAATCTGTGTCTTTTTCAGTATAAACGGTAAGTTTAATTTCTTCTGATGCCGGAACATCTGCGTCCGATTTGATTTTTATCTTGCCGAAGTCGCTTTCCCAGTCGATCTCGCTCGGGGTATAAAGATTAACCGAAACCGTATCGCCGCTTACCGAATATATATATTCCGGCAATGAACCGTAAATTCTCGTACCGACGCCGCAGCAGCAGTGCACTAGTCCGCTTTCCTGCTTCTTTTGATCGAGATATCCGAAATATCTGATGCCATTTCCGCCGTCCTGATTTGCAAATGCGATATTATACAGCGACTTTTCAACTTCCGCCATATATTTCTCTTCCTCCGGGAAAAGCCGATGCAAGCGGAGGTTCAGATACAGCCAGAAAGATGTGCAGCAAAGCTCGTTGTAGTTGTTTTTTGGGTCGAGCCAATAGCAGCCGGGATAGTTTATCGGCATACCCTCGCACATGACGATACCGCCGCCCGGATGCTCCCAGTCGCGATGGTACAGCTCCCAGGCGCCGAGAACTGCCGCAAGGTAATAATTTCTTGCCGTTGCGCGATAAAGGTCAAGATATCCTTCAATAGCTTCAAGCTCAGAGCCGTGGGCGTGTGGTTCTTCTCCGGGCTGTTTTCTTATGTGAACGCAATTTCTTTCTTTTCTTAAAAACTGAGACAGTCGCCACAGCTCTTCGTAATGCTCTATGGTTACATCAATGTCTTCTGTTTTTCCGACAGGGGTATTGATGTATACATAAGGAGAGGCTACAACGCCCTGGAACGCGAGGCAGAGATATTTTATCACCGGGAGATCAACGCAGGAATTGAACCAATCCTGCCAGCGGGCAAGAAGCTCATAACCGCCTTCATCGCAGGAAAGACCGACTGCAGAGAGTGCGTAGGTAAGCCAGATTCGGGTGTAGTGAGGATATTCCTTTGATGGAAATTCGCTTTGTTTTATCGGCATCAGAAAGCCGTCCGGCTCTGCCGCAGATTTTATCCGATCAATACCGATTTTTATACGTCTTTTTAGCTCTTCTTCATCTGTCCATCTCAGGGTATTGGCAGCTCCCATCAGGAACATCGACAAAGTTGATCCTTTTAGGTTATCCTCAAAATGACCGCGGTACGGTTCAGATTCGGTCGGAGTGCCGGTTTTATCGTCAAACCAATAGAGCATCCTGCCCATATCGAGGAGCTTTAAAAACTTAATGTTGTTGTCAAAAACCGTTTTAAAGAGTCCGTTGTTCAGCTTAACGCCCGACTGCGGGGTGAACAGCTTGTCCTTTACGGCAAGCTTATCGTTGTAGTCATAAATCTGCTCGATTTTTTTCATAATATCACCTGTAAAAATTTCCGGCAAAGTCTTTTTCTTGCGTTTCCGATATTTTCAGAAATTAATTTAATCCTTCGTCATAATCAAATCTGATCATACTGACGACGCGGTTGAAAGCGTAATCATAAGCGTAGATATAAAGCTTTTCTCCGTTCAAATCGGTTATATCGAACTCAAAGGACAGCGATCCGTCTTCATTGACAGTGTAGCGTCTTTCGGCTTTATCGTAGAGTGAACTTACCGTAACAAGGTCAAGCTGCTCGACTGCCGTCGCGGTATAACCTCCTTCGTTTATAACTTCAAATTCCTCAAACATGCCTATTACTTCGTCTGTTATATCGTAGATATTATCAGCGCTGCGAGCCGGAACGCTCTTTTCAACCAGATGTTTAATCTCTACCGCCATTATTTCGTGGTTGTCGTAAATATTAAGCTTTAACAGCCTTTTCCCGTTCCGCTCTATGACTTCACTTGAGATTATTTCCGGGGCTTCTTTATCTATTACAAACTCATATGACTCGATTTGAGTTGTACCGCCTTCGGAAATCAGGGTGAATTTTACCGTATATTTTCCATCCGGATAAGTATAATTAGAATTATCCGGCGCAATACAATCCCAGATATAGATATAGTAAGTTGTCGGCAATCCTTCGTACATTATAGTTTTCAGCAGCGGTCCGCCGCTTGTGTCGTGGTAAACTTCGTTGCCTTCTTCGTCGTAAATGCTGAATTCGGCAAAACTGATGTTGCGATTGAGATTTAATATCAGATACGCCTTATCGGCATTACCGTCGAAGTTTGGTGAAACAGCGCAGTAACGTGCGGCAGGCGCAAGGTTCCGATCAAAATAATTTGAGCCTAATATGATTTTTTCGCTCTTTTGTTTATCCGGTATATAAAGCTCGGATATCAAAAGATTACCGTCATAGACGGCGTAGCTTTCGTCAAGATCGTAATATCCGTTGGAGTCGCTGATACGCACAGACTCAATATCGCCGACAAAACCGACATAGGGAATGCAACGAAGATTGTTTTCAACATCTGACAGATAAATTCTGCCTTCAACAAACCACCCATTCGAATAAATTTTATTCAATTCTTCATATTGCGCTTCATTGAGCAAAACCCGAAGAATTACCTTATTGCTTGAGTGGGCTTTAACAAGAATAGTGTCGGGAGAGTAATTTTCATCAAAAAGATTTATATTTAAACTTCCGCCCCCGACGCGGATTGTTCCATCGATGTATTCTGAATAAGAGGATATAAGAACAACATCGTCCTCCGGCTTATCAAGCTCATGCCTGTCTGAAAGTCTATATGTTTCATTTACCGTTATATCTGCAGATATCTGATATTCGACATCCATACCAGAATTGTTAGTTATCGTCACCGGAATGTCAAAGGAACATCCGATCTCTCCGCCGAGTCTCGCTGAACTTACACTGTTTGAGGTGAGGACGGTAGTGTAATCAAACATTTTGTCTATATTGAGCAATCCGGTGCCGACAACTCTCGGTGAGTAACTTGCGACGCTGTCGTCTGTCGGAATAATATCCGCTGAGCCGCAGAGAATCGCTTTCAGATTTTGTGCATTTGAAAGCCCGTATTCGTCAAGATATTGCGAAAGTAAAAGATAAGCCCCGCTGACTTGCGCTGCGGCGATTGAGGTACCGTCGACATATTCGGTTATTCCGTCTAAGTATGCCAGCGTATTTACATGAACTCCTCTCGCTGCGATATCAGGCTTCGGAGAAAGGGTGCCTGTGGTTCCCCATGAGCTTTTCGCCCATATATATTTCTTAATCTCCGCTTCTTCGGCAAATTTCCCGAGCGAGATATATACTGCTTTTTTCTCGGAGTTGAGCATCAGCATGGCGTCATCATAGGAAATCGAGATGGCGGGAATAACGGCGCCGTCGAGCGCCATGTTTACAGCCGCCGCTCCTTTCTCCGGATCATATATTATCACTCCGACAGCCCCGGCGGCTGCCGCGTTGTTGCACTTTTCGGTAAAAGTGATCTCACCTCTTGCAATCAGCGCCAGTTTTCCTTCAAGATTCGGCGAAGCCGCTATGTCTGCTTCGGTTCCTATCCCTTCTACCACGACATATTCCAGCGCTTCGGTGTCAAATATAGCTGCAAAATATTTTCCGATATAATCCGGATTTGTGTCGGTATATTTAATATCAATACCGCCGGCGAGTTTGAAAACAGGTGTGTAGTTCTCGCTTTCGAAAACAGCTCCGACTGCCGTTGTAGTCGGAAGTGATGCGGGAGCGGCTATTGTTCCGCTGTCTATCTGCCTTACTGTCGGGTTGCCCTCGCCGTATACCTTATCATAATAGCTTCCCTTGCCTGTTCTGCCGCTGTTGCCTGCCGCGCAGACAACCATCACATCGGCGTCCCAGAGCGCATTGATGGCGTCGGTTATGCCTTGTTCAATCGGACTGCCGTCGTCGCTGCCGCAGGGACGACCGAAACTTAGGTTTATTACATCGGCGCCGAGCAGATATGCATCCTCTAAAGCCGCGATTATATCGCCTTCATAGGCGAAGGTGCCGGAATCGTCAAACACCTTCATCAGCATCAGCTGAGCTTCCGGGGCAATTCCCTGAAAACTGTTTTCAATACCCGCGCCGTTTGCGGCTATCATGCCGGCGATGTTGTTTCCATGACCTGTTAAACAGCTTACGTCGGAATCACCGCCGTAATAATCGTATACAAAAGGCAGTTTGCTGCTTATATACAAAGCCGATTCGGCATTAAGACCTTCTTCTGTTACTGCAGATGCGTCAAGCTTAGCCGCTGCTTCTCCCGATTCGGTAAGCTGCCAGCAAGAGTTTTGAATGTTAAAGCCTGAGTCAATTACCGCAACTAACTGACCCTCTCCGCGATAAATATCACGCGGGGAGCCGGACAACTCTGTTTCTGTATCTGCTGTCCCCGACTCAATTTCGGAATTTTCATATTCGTCATCAGCTGTCGTATCTTCGAAAAGCTGATATTTCTGTGCTTGTTCAACAACATTTACATAGAACAGATCTCTGATTTTATCGGCGCTGTCTTTTGCAGCTATAATTGAGAAACCTTTGAGGAGCGACTCAAATCTGTATTCGATTTCAACACCGGCAAGCGAAGATATCAATTCTTCGGCTCTTTTTATATCGGCATCGGATTTCAGAGAAACAATGTATTTTTTATTTTCATTTTTCGCCGCGGAGGTAAACGGCATTACCGCAAATGCAAGAAATATGCAAAGAAGCGCGGAAATTATTTTTTTAAACATTACATATTAACCTTATTGTTATTATTCATTTAAGGGAATCAAAACAGTGCGGATATTGTATGACGCGTCGTAAATGTCAAGATAAATATGTTCCGCTTCGATATCTGTTATATCAAAAGTATACTCAAAAGTCTGACCGAGTTCATCTGAATCGAGCATGATATCTTCCGCATAAGGAACAATTTCTTTGTCTTCCGATTCGCCTTCATACAGTGATATAAGCGAAATGAGGTAATTGTCAGATACTTTTACTGTGAGATATTTCTCCCCGTCTTCACTTATTATTTCATAGCTTTCAAGCGCGGGTTTTTCATTATCTATCAAAAATTCGAGTTCGTAATTCTGATACAGCTCCGGCGCGCTCTCCGGCGATGCTTTTATAACGACACGGTATCGTCCGTCCGGGTAGGTGTAATCGATGTTATCCGAATCGACAAGATAATAAAGAACAGAGTTGTCATATATCAGACTGCCCTCGTCATCAGTTCCTACCTTTGTTATATATTCCCAGGGATCTGACAACAGCTGCTCGTCATTTTCGTTATATAATTCAACTGTCAGATATCTTGCGTTGCGGAGCAGTTGAATATTAACTATCAAGTCGTCGTTTATGCCGTCGTTATTGGGAGAAACGGCGCAGAGACGCGGATCGAATATATTTTCATCGAAAAGGCTTTCGCCGAGTTCATAGTAAAAGAAAGCTTCTTCCCCGAAATACACGGTAGTGTAAAGCGACGTAGTCATAAATTTACCCGAAATGTCAAATATCGGCAAAGCATCCCAATCATCTGAAAAACCAAGAAAAGGGATTGATACAACATCCGAATATTCGTCCTCTTCGCCTTCGCATTCAAAAGCATATATGAAACCTTCGATAAAAAAGCCGTTTTTATATATCTTTTCAAATTCGAGCGTTTCAAGTTTGCTCAGTTTTACTTTGAGGGAAAGTTCAACGGACGACTTTGCCGGAACAGCGACGGGTTCAGGATTATATCTTTCATTTGCAAGATTATAATCGGTTTTATCTTCTCCTATCGTTACCTTTGCGCCTTCAAAACAATAACCGTAACCTGCGCAGAATCCTTCGCTTATCTCATCGATATAGTAATAATCCTCGGTCATGACATAAGCGCCGATATAATAATTGCGATCTTCTTCCGATGTATTAACAAGCTGCACTTTTATTTCGAATTCATTTCCGAGGTTATCGCCGAGAGAAAGCTTTGCGCTTTTTGTATTTGGGTCGATAAGTTCGGTATAGCTTGAAAGAGCGTAATCGGCCACTGCAAGACCGGCGCCCTGACAGCGAGGAGATATGAGACAGTAGTCGTCGGTTAATACCTCAGCCGAGTTCATCATTCTTACGTTTACCCGGTCTCCGATGTTATCTATACCGTCGATTTCATAAAAGTCAGCTTCGGTTTCACAGAGCATCTCTCTTATCAGCAGCGAAATTCCGGTGATATACGGGCAGGACATAGATGTACCGCTCATGTTCCCTGCTTTGCCGTCCGCTAATGCAGAATAAATATCGGTTCCGAACCCTGTTATATCCGGTTTTAGCTCAAGCAGACCGTTGGGACCCCAGGAACTGAAATCGGACATCCGTCCGTATTCTGGTGATTCGGAGACAATATTTTCCTGTTCAATTTTAATACGGGAGCTTTTCGACGCAAGCAGGATAGCTGCGTCAGACTTTAGAATAAAGCAGGCGGGAATAAGCCCGGCATCAACAAACATTGAAACATATGATGAGCTTTCGACATTGTCATATATGATGACCCCGAGAGCGCCGCGTTCCTGCGCGTTTGTGATTTTTTCGGTAAAGGTAATCTCGCCGCGCTGTATGACAGCTATCTTACCCGATACGTCAATACCTTCGAAATCTTCCGGAACGCCGATTCCCGGCACTGCCGCAAAGCGCAAACTCTTTCCTTTGAAAGTGTCTATAAAAGTATAATTTGAATCTTCTTCAAAATCAATATAGCTTCCGTCGGAAAGTCTGATGTGATTTAAAGTCATTCTCTTTTCCGGAACAGCCGAAGCAACCGCTATTACATCAGAATAGGTCGCCTCGCCGCCCAAAGTAGAGTAATCGGGAGCATAAGCGGGAGAATCGCTTATCGCGTAGTTTAAGTCATAGCCGGAGTTGCTTCCGGTATGCGATTCGTTGCCGGCGGAGAAATAAACATTGATACCGGCTTTTCTCATAGCAGCGAGCGTTACCGAAAAGGAAACGTCGGGATCGGCGTCTTCCGCAAAGCCCGATACATAGCCGAGACTCAGATTGACCGAGTCAACGCCCAAAGTCATCGCGTCATCCAGAGCCTCATAAATACAGTAATTCTTGAGATAGCCGTCCGAATCCATGACCTTCATCATAAGAAGCTGCGCTTCCGGCGCGATGCCCCAGAATCCGGATTCGTTGCCGTCTGAGTTGTTGCCGGCGATAATTCCGGCAACATGGGTTCCGTGTTCGAGATCGTCAGCTTTAAGATCGGTATCACCCTCGCCGTAATCAAAGGCAAAGGGAATTTTTGCGCTTACATAAGCGTCTTCGGCATAATCAATGTCTTTCGAAGCATTGAGTTCTCCGAAAAGTTCGTCTATATCTTTTAATTTAAGTCTCGCGGTTTCTTCATCGGACAGAGCGAATACGAAATGACCGGTATCAAATGAGGAATCGATGACGGCGGCTACCATCCCTTCGCCCTTGTATTCAGATTTTATAGTCTCCCGAACGGTCCAGACCGATTTATCGTTTTTTACTTCTTCAGATTCTTCTTCCGTAATTTCGTCTTCCGAAGAAAGTTTTTCATCTTCGGAAAGCGCTTTATAGCTTTTGACAGGACAAATTCGGGTTATCTGCCTGAAGCCAAGAAGCTTTGAGACTTCAGAGCTGTCAAGCTCTATCGCAATCATATCGAAATTTCTATAAACGCAGAGAATCTCAGCACCTGTCGCCCGGGAAATACGACCCGCCAGGTTCTGTCTGTCAGTTACGCTGTCTGTTATTAATATTTTTACAATCCTTTCCCGAGGCTTCGCAAAAGAAACCGCAGACCCGGCAGACGCAAATAATACGATAGCCAGCAGTAATGAAAGGATTTTTTGTTTTTTCATGATTATCCTCATATTGATTATATTCTCAGACCTTTACGTATAGTGGTATACCGTTTCCGGTATATATTAGTTTATCCGAGGGGATGGATTTGCATGAGTCTTTTTATCGGAGGTATAAATGTCAGTTTATACAAGCAGATTTACCTCCGGTTGAGTGACTGTCTAAATATGAAATTCACTCAGGATATTATATCATTTTTTGCGATTTTGATGTTTATTTTATATTAACTCATGTTGAATTATTTAATAATTCAAAGAAAAAAGCCCGCGGGGGCTGTTTAGGTAATGCTCGCGGGCTTTTATTCTTTCGTTTTATTCATCGCCGCTTATTGATTTGCGGTTGATTTTCTGAGTCGCTATTTTTTCAAATGGCTCGCGTCGGATGATGACTTTCGCAACCTGTTTATAGAAAGGAAGCGGCTTACAAACCTCGGTTACATCGTTTTTCAGCTGTTCAACCGGTTCGGTTATATTCATTTCGGCTAATTTCTCTTCGTTGAGGTATGTCTCGGCAATCAGAGCAACTTCGCTTCCCATTGCATCCTTCTTGGAATAAACGACAACTTCCTGAACATAAGGGATGTTCATGATGTAATTTTCTATTTCCTCGGGATAGACATTTTTGCCGTTGCTGAGAATTATCATATTCTTCTTTCGGCCGGTAATCATGAGCTGTTCATCTTCGTTCATACGGCCGTAATCGCCGGTATGGAACCAGCCGTCGACAATGGCTTTGCGTGTTTCTTCTTCGTTTTTATAATAACCGAGCATAACCGTGTCGCCCTTGACGCAGATTTCACCGTTGCCGTCCTCATCCGGATCGTCGATTCTGATTTCAAGACAAGGCAATACAGTTCCGCAGGTATGGAAATTATTGAAATAGTCGCGGTTGGCGGCGACAAGCGGAGAACATTCGGTAATTCCGTAGCCGTTTATGAGATTTATGCCTATGGCGTCAAAAAATTCACCTATTTCCGGTCGAATCGGGGCTCCGCCGCAAACAATTTTAATCAAATTTCCGCCGAACTGATTGATGAGCTTTTTGAATATGGTTCTCCTCAGATCGATGCCGATTTTGCGCAGTCCGTTCGAGAATTTCATCATCCTTCTCAGCATTGCGTCCTGACCCGATTCCTTTGCGGAGTTCCAGATCTTTTTATAAAAAGCTTCTGCTATGGCGGGGACAATATAGATATAAGCGGGCTTGAATTCATTAAGATTCTTCGCAATATTGCGAATTTTATCGTTGATGCAGATGGTTACATGCTTATGAATGCCGACGAGTATTCCGGCTACCGCCTCATAGGTATGGTTATACGGCAGCACAGAAAGTCCGGTGTCAAATACCGTTGATACTCTCAAACCGTGATGAACCATTGAACTGAGGTTATGATCAGACAGCATGACGCCCTTGGCGATTCCGGTAGTTCCGGAGGTATATACCAGCAGCTTAAGGGTGTTCAGATTATAAGTCTGGTCAAGATAAGCTCTTGAACCGCTGTCAAAGGCAGCGCGGCCATGAGCCAGCAGCTTTTTGTAATCGATATACTTACCGTCGACTTCTCCCTCTTTTCCGTCAAAATTAATGAAAGATTTGATTTTTGGAAGTTCCGACTGATTTTCCTTCAGCATTTTAGTAAATGTGTCGGAATGGAAGAGATAATCCGCGTCACTGTTTGTAAGGATATAAACAATTTCCTTCGGCGGCAGTTCCTTATCTACCGGAACGAAAACATTGTCTGAAGTTATCGCAGCAAGGAATGCGACGATATAATCATAAGAGTTTTCGCTCAAACAGGCAAGATGAGCTCCGTGAATTCCCTTTTCCGCTATTGCGGTTCCGAGACTCTTGACATCATGCGCAAATTCGGAATAGGTAACCGATACAGTTTCATCGCCGTTCTTATATTTAAAGGCGATCTGATCACCGGCTTCCGCTTCGGCGTCATAGAGCATCTGGCGTATGCTGGGGACGGGTTTGACGTCATACAAGGGGTAATTTTGCTGTTTTTTCATTCTCTGCACCTCTTAATTAAAAATAACGGTCATAAAGCTATTATTGTCGCCGGTTAAACAATGGAGCCGCACCACGCATATCGGCCGTGAAATTTGCGGGGAATCCGGGGCTGCGGGCATCCGAACTCACATGGGACAGCTTCATTGCATTAGACGGATATTTTGCAAAGTAATCAGCGCTCGGCATGATTACTTTATATATTATACTACAATATCGAACATAATTATATTGAATATTGTTAACATTTACTTATTTTTAAACATTTTAAAAGAAAAACTTGACGGAAACAGACGAAAGCAGTATAATGAAAACAGCAGCATTTTCTGAGTTTAAAGGAGTAATTGATATGGCGCTTTTAAATGTACGATTCTTTTCCCCGACACTCGGTATGCAGACCGAGATGAATGTAATTTTGCCGCAGTCTGAGTCTTCGCGCAGCGACGGTAAATTTCCGGTTCTCTTTCTCTACCACGGAATGAGCGACGACTGCTCGATATGGCTGCGCCGTACCTCTATCGAAAGATACGCAGAAGGAAAAGGGCTGGCTATCGTAATGCCGTCAGCAGGTCTTTCCTGGTATGTAAATCAAAAATGCATGGGCAATTTCGGACATTTTTTTGATTTCTTCTCTCGGGAGCTTCCGGCAACCGTCCGTACACTTTTCCCTCAGATATCAGCCGATCGGGAAGATAATTTTGTCGCCGGTCTTTCAATGGGCGGCTACGGCGCCTTCAATATGGCTATAAATGCTTCCGAAAATTTCAGCGCCGCCGCTTCCCTTTCCGGAGCCGTCGATATGGCTTTCCGGTCGAAGGAAAAACTTCAGAACGATCCGGATCCATACTGGAAAGATATTTTCGGAAATGAAGAAGAATTCTTGGGCGGGCAATTCGATCTTGCCGCAAGAGCCGAATGGCTTAAAAAAAGCGGCAAGCCTATACCACGGTTTTATATGTGGTGCGGTACCGAGGATTTTTTATACGAACAGAATTTATCGATGTCGGATAAAATGCGGAAACTCGGTTTTGATTTGACCTATGAAGAATCGGAGGGAAGCCATTCCTGGGTTTATTGGGATAAAAAAATCCGTACTGTGCTTGACTGGCTCGGATTCCCGCCAAACGACTGAACACAATAAAACAGGGACGGAAAGCGTCCCTGTTTTAGTTTTTAGAATATTATGGTATTATCTTTAATAATTTATCAACACTGAACCGTCAAATCAAAATTCGTCGTAATGATTATATTTCAAAAACACTCGCGGATTGGTAATCAATCGGGCAAATCAAGAACATATACCCGCATCTGGCGTCGACCGAATTTAAGCTGAGCATCAAGATCGTCTCCCATATATATATCGATTTTATTTCCTATGATTGCTCCGCCGACGTCTTCGGCATATACTACTCCGATATTATATGAATCGCCGATCACATAGCATTTTGATCCCAGAGGGATAACTTTTGGATCAACCGCTATCATGCCTATCTGCGCCCGCTTTCCGGATGCGACATAATCGCCGTCTCCGCCCCAGCCGGTATCAACTCCGTATGCCGTTGCTTCCGCATCGAAATAGTAGAGATAATCATACCATTGTCCGTTCGGAGCCTGGAATTTGCCTCCGACGCCTTCGTAAACAACCTCGGTCTGAGGCTTTATGTCTATTGTCTCGGAGATTTTTTCGCTTGACTGAAGCTCGCCGTTCAAATATCTCTCGCGGTAAATGCAGTCTGCGGTGCCGCTGATTCCGGAACGGAGTAGTATTTTTGTGCCCTTCGGTATGGTGTCGGTTTCAATTGTCTTTGTTTCATATGGGATAGCTTCGAAGATTTCGGTATCAATGAAAGTAACAAGGTCCATTTTCAGTTCCATGTCGTTTTCCAACACGGTTGACTTTGAATAATTGACAACATATTCCCAGTTATCGGAACCATCCTCGGCAGGAGTCAGCTTATCGCTAATTTGCCTCATGAATTCACCGACGGTGATTTTATCTGTGGTCAGGGATGTAGCTTGTGTTCCGCGAATCGTATATCTGATATTTACTTTATCGTCGAGTCCTTTGAAAGCGTTGTTTGCCGCTACGGGTCTTACTTCAGCTTTTCTTGAGGAAATATGGGTGTCGAGACCAGTCGGAAGATTCCGGAATATATAATTTGCGGATATCAGAACAGCAGAGCCGATAAGTATTGTCAACGCCGCGATTATTGAGATAATCGCTGCTTTTCTTTCGTTTAGAGATTTTCGATCGAAAAATGATGTCACCCGATTAAGAACGACTTTAACTTTGGCTTTTGTTTCGTCGGTTTTCTTTCGGTCGAAAAACGATTTCAATCGGTTAAGAACAACCTTAACCTTGACTTTTCTTTCATCTGTTTTCTTTCGATCGAAAAACAGCTTTATTTTATCCTGTATCAGCGCCAACAAATTTTTAAACTTAGCTAAGGTTTTTGCTATAATGATCTTTGGCGTCAAATCAACCGGCTTAATCCCCGATTCTTCAGCCGTTATTTCTGTTTTGTTTGATTTATCTTCCGATTCTTCGGTAAAATCCACCGGCTCTTCATTCGTTTTTTCAGTTTCCGGTAAATAATCGTTGCTCAAAAGCTCAGAATTTACAGCAGTGTCGCCTGTGATTTCGGGTTTATCAGATTCGTTTGAGAAAGCCGGTATTGAAGAATCGCTTTTCTCTTCTTTTTTATTTAACAGATCTTCCGACTCATCGTCAAGCTTTGAATTATCAATCTCGAAAATTTCTTGCGGCTGTTCTTTTTCATCCGTCATGGAAATTTTAACTTCGGCGTCATCGGGTTGCTGTAAAAATTCATATTCAGCGGATTGAAAATCAATTTCTGAATTGATTGCGTCTTCCGCGGTGTCTTCGGGCGAAGGTTCCGTCTTCGCTTCCGGGACAAAATCTGTCGGGTCGATTTGAGGTTCTCCGCTTACGTCATCTCTATCTGAGATAACAGAATTTTCAGGCGAGGTGATATCGCCCGGTATGCGGATTAAGCTGATAATTGATTCCGAATCATTTTTTTCGGATTCGATCTGTGTTTCTTCCAGCGATGACAACTCCTCAGATTCTTTTGAGACGGTGATTTCAGATTGTGTATCCTCCGTAATATCCGAAAAGACAGTATCTGTTTTAATATCGTTTATTATCTCGCCGATATCTGACTTGATGTCATTTTCGCCTTGCCTTTGACCGCTTTCGGTTGATTTTTTATTTTCCTTATCCGGAGAAGATTGAAAATAATTACCGCCGCCGGTCTTTTTTGCTGGGTCAGGCATAAATAATTACCTCCTGATGAGGGAACGGGGTAAGAGTATTACTACTAAAATTGCCCCTGTTGAAGCAGGGGCAAGATGATATATCCGAAAGATTATCTCTTTGAGAACTGAGAAGCGCGTCTTGCGGCTTTGAGACCGTATTTCTTTCTCTCTTTCATTCTCGGGTCACGAGTCAGGAATCCTGCTTTTTTGAGAGCTGGCTTGAATTCAGGGTTAGCCTGAACAAGCGCTCTTGCCAGACCGTGGCGGATGGCGCCTGCCTGACCGGAAAAACCGCCGCCTATGACTTTAGTAACAATATCAAACTTACCGACGGTATCGGTGGTATTGAAAGGCTGGTTTACGATATACTTGAGAGTGTCAAGTCCGAAATAATCGTCTATATCGCGGCCGTTGATACGGACAGAACCGCTGCCGGGATAAATGCGAACACGGGCGACAGACTTCTTTCTTCTTCCGGTTCCATAGAAATAGGGTTTTGCGCTTACATAAGATTCGTTCATTGTCTGTTATCCTTTCCTATGATTCAGAATTCAAGTATTTCCGGTTTCTGAGCCTGCTGCTTGTGCTCATTTCCGCGGTAAACTTTGAGACGGGATACGCAGGCGGCGCCGATGGAATTTTTCGGGAGCATTCCTTTGACTGCTTTGGTCATGGCGAATTCCGGATTCTTTTCCATAAGCTGCTTGTAGTTTACGGCTTTAAGGCCGCCGATATAGCCGGTATGGCGGTAGTAAATTTTGTTTTCCAGCTTTTTGCCGGTAAGTACTGCCTTATCTGCATTGACGATTATGACAAATTCGCCGCAGTCAACGTTCGGAGTAAACTCCGGACGATGCTTGCCGCGAAGAATTGTTGCGGCGGCGGCGGCGGTTTTGCCGAGCGGTTTGCCCGCTGCGTCAAGGATATACCATTTTCTTTCAAGCTTGTCTTTATTAGCTGCGAAAGTGGGCATTTTGATTTCCTCCAAAGAATGATACGTATATAATACTCGGCTGTATTGACTTTATATAAGTCAAAAGACAGCCTTTTTTCAAGACTGTCTGATATTATACCACAAGCGATGGCAAATGTCAAGGTTTTTTTGAAATATTTCTTGATTATTTCGGTTTTGCTGTATATTTGGTCGTTTTTACTCGCTTTTCTTCGCGTTTTCGCGCTTAAAGCTCGCTGTCTTCAGTTTTTCTTGCAATCATACGGTTTATGTCTTCCACGATACCGTCGGTCGTCGCATCATTCTTGACCGGAAAACTGATATCAATTCCGGATTTGGTCTTAATATGCATAAGTTCGTAGGCAACGTTTGTCGGCTCTTTTTCTCCGGAAAGTAAAAAGGGAGTTTCCTTTTCTTCGAGTGAAGCCGCAAGCAGATCCTCGGTATATATGTCGTCGAGCGTTTCTGTATAGGTGCTGTCTATGATTGAGAATATATTGCGGTAAATGATAAGCCGCTGTTCGCGGTTCTCCGTTGCAAAGAGAACGGTGGTATAACTGACTCTTGAACTGCGGAGAGTTTTATCGTTTCCTCGCTTGGCTTTAACTCCGTCGGTAGTTGTGAAATCGAAAGCATGGAAACTAAACTTGGATATTTCACGCGGATGTTTTTTCATATCTTCCATCTTCCGCGCCATTTTTTCGGGCATCTTTTCAATTTCGATTGCAACGCACTTATCAATTTCGCTGTCTTTTGTGCGGCGTCCGCTGTCGAATATCAAAATAACGAAACCGGCAAGGAAAAGCATTATTCCGATTGAAAGCATAAAAAAAACATCAAGAATAAAATTCAACAGGATAAATATAGCGCCTGCGGCAAGCAGGGGAATTGAGATATAACTTAAAAGTCGGCTGGTAAGGTTAAAGTATGAGTTGTTCGCTTTAAAATCCAAGACATTCAATCCTTTCTCTATTAAATAAGTTGTCAACTATTATATTACATATTGCGTTAATATTACAATGATATTTTGATAATAATCGATGAACCTGCCATTTTTTAGTTCTAAAGTCAAAGTTAACAGAATAGTGTTATATAATATTTGAATAAAAGCTGATATTATGGTAAAATTCTTATAACAAATTGTGAGGTGCGATATCATGGATACATCCGAAACTCTTTACGGCTGCGTCTTCAATATACAACATTTTTCAATTCACGACGGACCGGGTATCAGAACCACCGTTTTTTTAAAGGGTTGCCCTTTAAGCTGCATCTGGTGTCATAATCCGGAAAGCAGATCCGGAAAGCCGGTTCTGTTTTTTACCGAAAGCAAATGCACCTTCTGCTCCCGCTGCGTAAAAGCCTGTCCCAACGGCTGCCATGAAATCACTGAGCAAGAAAGCGGCGTGGTTCATATAATCGATCGTTCCTCATGCAAAAAATGCGGCGGCTGCTGCGCCGCCTGCTTTAACGGAGCGCTTGAGATTTCCGGCAAAATCTACGACGCCGAATCGGTTATCGCCGAAGTGATGAAAGACAAGGTTTTCTATGAAACTTCGGGCGGCGGAGTGACATTTTCGGGAGGAGAACCTTTCTTTCAGCCGGAATTTCTGATTCGTCTTTTGAAGCTTTCCAAGGCGAAGGGACTTCATACTGCGATTGAAACCTGCGGATTTACCAAGTGGGAGATACTCAGGGAAGCCGCATTATACACGGATCTTTTCCTTTATGATTACAAGCTGAGCGACCCGGAGGCGCATAAAAAATATACCGGCGCCGATAACCGGCTGATTCTTTCAAACCTTGAAGCTCTTGATTCTTTGGGCGCCGATATCATACTGCGCTGCCCGCTGATACCCGGTATTAACACCGACAAAAAGCATCTCGAATCGATAGCGGAAACCGCAAACAAATACAAGAATATCAGAGAGATAAATCTTGAGCCGTATCATCCGCTCGGAATATCAAAATCACGCGGGATAGGAATCGAAGTAAAATACGACAACGAGAAATTCTTGGACAACGATGAAGCTAAATCCTGCCTTGAGTATATATCATCGCTTACCGATAAAAAAACTACGCTGATGTAAAAAAGGCGGCCCAAGCCGCCTTTGGTATAATTATTTATGGAAAAGTCGATTGCCGCCGTAAACAGGCTCGCAAGTTAAATTCATGCCGAGTTTATGGAAAAGTTCTTCATCGACTGAGGAAAGTATAACGGTCGAATGAGCTTCACAGCATTTAAGCCCCTCGAGCGCGTCAAGCGCCTGCCTAACCTTTGGATCGGATACCGCGCATATAGACAGGGCTATAAGCACCTCATCGCAATGGAGCAGCGGGTTTCTGTCTTTGAAATATTCCGTTTTCATCCTCTGTATCGGTTCGATTATTTCAGGGTCGATAAGATGATACGAGTCTTCGATTCCGGCGAGTTCCTTTATTGCGTTTATGATGGCTGCCGACGCCGCGCCGAGCAGCGCTGAAGTCTTTCCGGTAACAATTCTGCCGTCAGGCAGCTCTATCGCGCAGGCAGGCTGATTATCAGTCTCATAAGACTTTTTCAGCGCAGCCCCCACAACCGGTCTGATTTCAGGCGAAACGCGGGCTTGCTTCATTAAAAGCTCCAATTTGCTTACCGTTTCGTCGCCGACGCGGCCTTTCCGCCTTTCAACGAGGGTATTCAGATATCGCCGAACTATTTCATCAAGCGCGGCTTGAGAAACGAGAGCGTCGTCCTCTATACAGTAGCCTGCCATGTTGACGCCCATGTCGGTAGGACTGTTATACGGACTTTTGCCGACGCCGTATATTTTTTCAAAGGTAGCATTGAGAACCGGGAATATTTCAACGTCACGGTTGTAGTTTACAGTGGTTTTTCCGTATTTATCAAGGTGGTACGGGTCTATCATATTTACATCGTCAAGATCGGCGGTTGCCGCCTCATAAGCTAAATTCACCGGGTGCTTGAGCGGCAAATTCCAGATGGGAAACGTCTCGAATTTAGCATATCCGGCGTTTATCCCTCGCTTGTTTTCATGATAGAGCTGCGACAGGCAGGTGGCTATCTTCCCCGAACCGGGACCGGGAGCAGTTACAACTACCAAAGACCGCGTCGTTTCGACAAAGTCGTTTTTTCCGTAACCTTCCTCGGATACTATCTTTGACACATTATAAGGATACCCTTCTATCGGATAGTGAAGATGAACCTTCATCCCGAAGTTTTCAAGCTGATTTTTGAAAGCCTCGGATGCCGCCTGATTCCTGTATTGAGTTATTACGACAGAATTTACATGGAGATTAAGAGACCGGAAAGCGTCGATAAGCCGCAGCACCTCGGTAGGATAAGAAATACCGATATCGCCGCGAAGCTTTCTGCTGCCGATATCGTCCGAGTTTATTGCGATTACAATTTCAACGTCCTTTTGAAGCCGGCATAGCATCCGAATTTTACTGTCCGGATGAAATCCCGGCAGCACTCTTGAGGCGTGATAGTCGTCAAACAGCTTGCCGCCGAATTCCATATACAGCTTGCCGCCGAATTTTTCAATCCTTTCTTTTATCATTTCGGATTGAAGCGAAATATACTTTTCAAGGTCAAAACCGTTTCTGATCATATAAAACACTCCGGATTCTCATTTTTTCCTTATTATTTTACCACATTTTCATTTTAATATCAATACCGGAGGCGAAATATGAACAAAGTTTTATATATAATAAGAATAATATTAAAACCATATGCAATTATTTGAAAATACTGATTCCAATAAACGTTATTACACTTATGACTTCTACCTGCGGAGAATATTCGGTAAAAAAGGTGTCCGCATCTCGCTTGACGCCGGCATGGGCTGTCCGAACCGGGACGGAAACTGCGGATACGGAGGCTGCACATTTTGCTCATATCTCGGAAAACATAAGCCGGAACCGTTTGAAATGCAATATAACCGACAGATAGAATCGCAAAAAAACAAATGGAAACACGAATCGGTTTATATTCCCTATCTTCAAACCGGCTCAAACACTTACTGCAGTCTTGATGAGCTGAAGGATGTCTGCGACAAGGCTCTCGGACTGCCGGATGCCGTGGGGCTGATAATCGCAACAAGGGCAGATTGTTTGGACGAGGAAAAGGCAAATTATCTAAAGGAGCTTTCAAAAAAACATTTTTTATCTGTTGAACTCGGAATGCAGACTGTACATGAAGACACTATAAAGCTGATAAACCGCGGTTATACGCATGAAAAATTTCTTGAAGGTTATCGGCTTCTCGAAGGACTGAATGTTTTTCTTCATATAATTAACGGTCTTCCCGGCGAAAATGAAGAAATGATGCTTGAAACGATACGACAGACTACATCTCTCAAACCCGCAGGAGTTAAGATTCATCTGCTGCATATACTTAAAAACACTCCTTTGGCGCAGCTTTATTCGGATGGAAAATTAAGAATACTAAGTCTTGACGAATATACCGATATCGTTATAAAACAACTGCGGCTGCTTCCTCCGGATATAGTTATCGCAAGGCTTACCGGCGACGGGCTGCCGGATGAGCTGATAGCCCCGCTTTGGAGCCTTAAGAAATTCACGGTTATCAACCGTATTGATGTTAAAATGGCAAAAAATGACTTTTGGCAGGGTGATCTTTATTCAAAAGATGGCTGATATAGAGGTTGTTGTGCAATATCCACAAATTGAAGTCTCCTTATTTGTTAGGATATGGAACGAAAAAATGAAGATTTAGCTTGCAATTATCGTCGAAAAAGTGTATAATATATAGTACGGTTCCCGTTTCAGGGCTTACATGGTAATTAATTAAAAATATAAGGAGTTCACTAATGGCAAAGTATACAACCGACAAGATTCGCAACATTGTTCTCATGGGGCACAGCGGCTCCGGCAAAACCTCATTTGCTGAAGCCGCGCTTTATATTACAAAGGGCACCGATCGTCTCGGCAACCCGGCTGACGGAAATACCGTCTGCGATTACGATCCGGAGGAAATAAGACGAAATATAACTATTTCTGCTTCAGTGGCTCCTGTGTTGTATGAAGATCATAAGATCAACTTTATCGACACCCCGGGATATCTTGATTTCGCCGGAGAGGTGCTGCAGGCAGTCCGCGTCGCCGATTCCGCTCTTATTGTTATGGACGGTAAAGCCGGAATTGAAGTTGGCACTCAGCTCGCTTGGGACAGAGCGACCGAAGCCGGTATCCCCAAGTCTTTTCTCATCAACAAGATAGATGACCCTGATGCCCATTTTGATAAAGTCGTCGAATCGCTGCGCGAAACATTCGGTCACTCCGTCGCTCCCGTATTGGTACCGGTGCCGGATAAATCCGCCTATATCAATGTCGTTACCAACAAGCTCGTTACCTTTGACAAAGCCGGCAAAGAAACTGAGGCGGACATTCCGGAGCAGTATGCCGAATTTGCCGATGTATACCGCAAGCAGCTTGATGAAGCGATCGCCGAAACTTCAGATGATCTTATGATGAAATTCTTCGCCGAAGAACCTTTCACCGAAGAAGAAACCGTTCAGGCCGTTCACGACGGTACTATATCCGGTTCCATCAGCCCGGTTTTGGCTGCCTCCTCAACAAAGCTGAGCGGTGTGGCTCAGGTTCTCGACATTATACTTTCTTCTTATCCGTCTTATACCTCCGGCGGCGATGACAGCATTAAAACCGACGGAGATCCTGCTATCTTCGTCTTCAAGACGATTGCCGACCCCTTTGTCGGAAAGATGTCTTTCTTCAAGGTTATGACCGGAACACTCACAAACGGAATATCTCTGAAAAACCTTTCCAGCGGAGAATCGGAAAAATTCGCCCGCATATATACAATCTGCGGCAAAAAGCAGAACGAATGCACCGATCTTGCCTGCGGCGACATCGGCATGACCGCTAAGCTTGCAGATACCAGCACCAACGACACGCTTTCTGCTGACGCAAGTATCGAACCCTTTAAAAAGATAGAATATCCGGAAGCCTTATATACCATGGCTATCGTACCGACGGCAAAAGGCGACGAGGATAAGATTTCCACCGGTATTTCTCATCTGATCGAAGAAGACTACACGCTGAAGTTCGAAAACGACAAGGAAACCAAACAGCTCTTAATTTCAGGTCAGGGCGACATACATCTCGATGTTGTCGTAAACCGCCTTAAATCCCGTCATGGCACTTCTATTACCCTGACACCTCCTAAGATAGCTTATCGCGAAACCATAAAGAAGAAAGTTCAGGTTCAGGGACGCCATAAGAAACAGTCGGGCGGACACGGTCAATACGGCGACGTTTGGATCACCTTCAGCCCCGGCGATCCGGAAACCGAAGGTCTCAACTTTACCCAATCGGTTGTCGGCGGTACTGTTCCCAAAAACTTCTATCCGGCGATTGAAAAGGGGCTTCAGGAAGCGATGGGCAAGGGCGTTCTCGCGGGATATCCGATGATCAGCCTCAACGCCGATCTTTACGACGGCTCATATCACACCGTCGACAGCTCGGAAATGTCGTTTAAAATTGCCGCCAACCTTGCCTACAAGAAGCTCGTTGATGCCAGTCCCGCTCTGCTTGAACCTATCGGAATAATGAAGGTTCTGATTCCCGACGACAATGTCGGCGATATTATCTCCGATCTTAACAAGCGCCGCGGTCGTGTATTGGGAATGCATGCAGACGAAAACAAAAAGGGCTATCAGATAGTCGAAGCCGAAGTGCCGAAGTCTGAAATGTCCGATTATACCATCGCTCTTCGCGCAATCACCGCCGGTCTCGGAACTTACACCTTTGACATAGTAAGATATGAAGAAGTGCCGGCTCTGGTAGCTGAAAAGGTTGTTAAAGAAGCCGAACTCGAAGACGATGACGACAACTGATAATTAGTTAAAACTATAAGGACGGTTCAGAGAACCGTCCTTATTTTATTCTATTTTTTGCATTACCGCGTCGTTTATCCCCATTGAATTCAGACACCTAATCCCAAAAACCAGACTTACTACAAAGGTGAGGATATCGGCGAGAGGCTGCGACGCGATTATTCCTTCCAGCCCCATTACTAAATTAAGAAGATAGATAATAGGGATAAAGAAAAGTCCCTGCCGCGCCATAGCAACAATCGAAGCCTGAAATGTCTTGTTTATATTCTGGAGATACATCGAAGTTATCATGATGTAGCCATTTAACACAAAGAAAACAGATTGCGCCCTTAACGCCGCCACTCCGGTTTTCAGAAGCTCGGGGTCGGAGCCGCGGAAAGCTGCTATAATTTGCGGGGCAAAAGTAAAACCGATAATTGCGCAGATAAGACAATATATCGTGCCGACTTTTACGCTGAACCAAAAAGCCTTTCTTACCCTGTTATAAAGCTTCGCTCCGAAATTGAAGCCGCATACTGGCTGAAAACCCTGTCCGAAGCCTATCAGAGCAGAATTTGCAAGCATCATCACTCGCGCCGTAATAGAAAAAGCCGCGATTGCCGGATCTCCGTATAATCCGGCGAGCTGGTTCAAGACTATATTCGAAACCGAGGTGATTCCCTGCCGGGCGAGAGAAGGCATCCCTCCGCTTATTATCTGCTTATAATGATTCAGGCGCGGCTGAAAATTAGATATTTTAATCGGTATTCCGTCATGCCTGCCGCTGAGGTTAAGCAATATGAAAAAGCTTACAAGCTGTGAAATTGCCGTTGTAAGTCCCGCTCCGGCGACTCCCATATCACAGACGAAAATGAATATGGGGTCAAGGATTATATTCAAAATCGCTCCCGCGGACATTCCTATCATGCCCATGTGAGCATTTCCCTGAAGCCTCATCTGATTATTCATTACAAAAGATGTCATTATAAAAGGGGTGCCGAGGAGAATATAAAAGAAATAGCCTTTTGCGTCGGGCAAAATTGTTTTAGTAGAGCCGAAGAGATAAAGAAGCGGTTCGAAAAAAAGCAGCCCGGAGAACATAAAAATCAAGCCGACTATAAAACACGAGAAGAATCCGGTGGCTGCCATTTTAGCAGCGCCGTCGGTATTTTTTGCGCCGAGAGAGCGGGAGATAAAGTTTGCCGAACCGTGACCGAAGAAAAAAGCAAACGCCTGGATTAACGACATATAGGAAAACACCACTCCGACGGCTCCGGCTGCCTGTGTGGAAATTCTGCCGACATACAAGGTGTCTACCATATTGTAAATCGAGCTTATCAACATTGAAATCAACGCCGGTAAAGCCATCCTTAAAACGAGCTTTTCAACCGGCGCCGTTGTCATAAGCTCATGTTTTTCTTCCTGTGCCTGCTTGTTCATATCATTCTTCCTGCATCAATATTCGAAACTGAATTATATAATAACATAAACGGTGGAAAAATTCCACCCTCAATGAAAACGGGCTTTACGGTTCTTTGTAAATATTTTGTAAAACGCCCTCGTTTTCTTAAGACTTGTATTACGGAATATCTATTGACAGATAAGGTTTTTGTTGATATAATTGAATTGAATCTATAATCAATTCCGGGAGTTGATATTTAGCTATGATGGAAATCATTCTTGGTATAATGATACCTTTTATCGGGACTTCTGCCGGCGCGGCGCTTGTCTTTTTTGTAAAAAAAGAGCTGAACATCTCGGTTCAGCGCGCGATTAACGGCTTTGCGGCCGGGGTGATGACAGCGGCTGCTTTCTGGAGCCTGATAGTTCCGGCGATCGAACAGTCAGCGGATATGGGAAAATTGTCTTTTCTGCCGGCTTTTGTCGGAATATGGCTTGGTATACTCTTCCTGCTTCTGCTTGACCATGTAATTCCCCACCTTCACAGCGGAGCAAATACAGAAGAAGGTCCGAAAAGCAATCTTGCAAGAACAACGATGATGGTTCTTGCGGTAACGCTGCACAATATCCCCGAAGGAATAGCGGTCGGTGTGGTTGCTGCCGGGTTGATAAACGGCTCAGTTCATATTACTCTCGAATCATTTATAGCGCTTTCTGTCGGAATTGCGCTTCATAACGTTCCGGAGGGAGCGCTCATTTCAGTGCTTATGCGAGCCGAGGGAAAGAACAAGTGGAAATCGTTTGTTTACGGAGCGCTTTCAGGCGCGGTTGAACCTATATTTGCTTTGCTGACCATTGCCGCGTCCAGTCTTTTAGTACCGGCGATGCCGTATCTGCTGAGCTTTGCGGCCGGTGCGATGATTTATGTCGTTGTGGAGGAGTTGATTCCCGAAATGTCACACGGTGAACACTCAAATATCGGAGTCATCACATTTGCGGTCGGTTTCACCGCTATGATGGCGCTTGATATCGGACTTGGATAATAATATATATTTTAAGCTAAAAATAGCGCATACGGGAAATCCCGTATGCGTTGTTTTTTAAGGCAGATCAAACTCGCGGTCTATATTTTTGCGGACAAATTCAAGATTTTCCTCATTATATTCCAACTCGCCGTTATCAAACATCAATGCCGCGCCGTATATCAGCGCCCGGACCACATAGAGCTTCCTTACATATGTTTCTTCGGGCATATTTACTTCTCTGCAGTATTTGGCGACAAGTTCCTGGGTAAGCTTGCTCATTTCAGCGCGCAGCTTGTTGTATACCATGTCAAATTCATCGTCCTTAATCATCAAAATCGACCGCAAAAACGGATTCTCGACAAGAAATTTAACATAGCTGATCGAAAACTCAACCAAAAGCTGTCTTGTATCGCTGTTATTTGTCTCCATTATGCGCTGCTGTCGGCGATTCCATTCGGCATTAACATGGTTGATTATTTCGGCAATAAATTCCTGCTTATTCTTGAAATGCTTGTACGGAGCAGCTGGAGAAACGCCGCATTTGGCTGCAATCCTGCGCACTGAAAAATCCGTAATGCTATGAAGATTGAGTTCTTCTATCCCGGCGCGGATAAGCTCATCGCGAATATTTTCTTTTCTTGCCATAATAACTACCCCAAAATTTTTGCAGAATCATTTCACCCGTAACACCGGGAGCTCCCCATTGAAATAGGTAATATGATGATAAGTTTATTTGCTCTTTCTTCTGATAATCTTACCGGAAATTGTCTTGGGCAGCGATGTTACAAATTCGATGATTCTTAACCATTTATACTCGGAAAGCCGGCTGTTAACAAATTCCTTTAATTCTCGATCAAGCTGCTTTGAGCCTGTGAAGCCTGCATTAAGTACCACTGCCGCTTTGATTGCCTGTCCGCGCTGCTCATCCGGGACACCGGTTATTCTGCATTCGTAAACGGCGGGATGACGCAGCAAAACCTCTTCTATTTCGTAAGGACCGACTCTGTATCCGCCGGTCTTAATTACATCGTCAAGTCTGCCTATAAACCAAAACGTACCCGATTCATCACGGTAAGCGCTGTCTCCGGTATGATAAACTCCACCGCTCCAGACTTTTTTGTAAAGTTCATCGTTATTCAGATATCCGGTAAATACACCGGGAATACCCCCATCCTTTGAAGGACGGATAACTATTTCGCCTTCTTCGTTATCCGCAGCTTCCCTGCCGTCTTCTGTCAGCAGGAATATATCATACATCGGAGAAGGTTTCCCCATCGAAGCCAATCTTGAAGTATCAGCTTCAAAATTAGCAATCTGCAGCGAAGTTTCGGTCTGTCCATATCCGGTCAAAGGTGTAAGACCGGTTCTGGCGGTGAATTCCTGATATATTTCCTCATTCATGACTTCGCCCGCAGTCGTAACCGTGCGTAAAGACGGCATATCTGGCATGTCCTTTTTGAGAAGATATCTGTAAACAGTCGGCGGAGCGCAAAAACCGGTGACTCCGTATTCATTTATAATATCACAGAGTTTCTTTGGATCGAAGTTATTGAAATCATGAACCATAACCGCTGAGCCGACCAGCCACTGTCCATAGATTTTTCCCCATGAAGCCTTCGCCCATCCGGATTCGGCTAAAGTAAAATGAAGTCCGCCGTCGTAAGCGCGCTGCCAATATTTCGCGGTAACTATATGCGACAACGGATAGCTGAAATCATGTATTACGCCTTTGGGATGTCCGGTAGTTCCGGATGTAAAATAAATCATCATCCGGTCATTGACCGAAGTTTCAACTCTTGAGAAAAACGGCGATGCTGATTTAATCTGATCGGTAAGATTCATGAACCCGGGTATTGTTTCATGAACCGTCCAAAGGTTAATTCCTTCATACGCGCCGTTTACCGCGCCCCATACCTTTTCCGGAACCTCGCTTTCGGAGGTGCAGATTATTCCCTTCACATCGGCTTGCTCGATTCGATATCGGAAATCGTACGATGTCAGCATGTGTGTTACAGGGATAGCCGCCGCGCCGAGTTTATGCAGAGCCAATACGGTATACCAGTATTCATAATGCTTTTTCAGCGCGAGAATAACGCTGTCGCCGCGCTTGATACCGTATTCCCGCAGAACATTAGCGCATTTCGAGGAAAGTTCCGATATATCCGAAAAGGTGAATACCTTGTCCGAACCGTCATCCGATTTCCATACCAAAGCGGTTTTATCAGGCCGGTTACTTGCCAGGCAGTCGACCACATCATATGCGAAATTGAAATTATCCGGACAGTTGATTGAAAAACTCAGCAGTTTGCCGTTTTCGTCTATTACTTCCCGGCAAAAATTCCTGTATATGCTCATTTATGTTCTTCCGTTTCTATGGTTATTTCATCGTAACTGCCGAATTTTCTGAATCTTTTATATCTTGCATCCGCCAGCCCGTCAAAAGCCGTCAGTTCATCTGCCGCAGCTTTCAGCTTATCTTTCAGCATCGTATAAAATTCATCTCCTCCCAAACCGTTTTCGCTGATTATTTCATCGGCTACTCCAAGCTCAAGAGCGTCATATGCTGTCATTTTAAGATATTCCGCTGCAGTTTCGGCTTTTTTTATATCTTTCCAGATAATTGATGCGCAGCCCTCCGGCGATATTACCGAATAGACAGCGTTTTCAAGCATCCATACCTTGTCGGCAACAGCCAAAGCCAGAGCGCCGCCGCTCCCGCCTTCGCCTATGAATACCGATATTATCGGTACTTTTAAACCGATCATTTCATATAGATTTGCTGCGATCGCGCTGCCCTGACCGCGCTCTTCCGCGTCAATTCCGCAGTATGCCCCGGATGTATCGACAAAACAGATGATGGGTCTTTTAAACTTTTCCGCCTGCCGCATAAGCCGCAGCGCTTTTCTGTATCCTTCCGGCTGAGGGGCGCCGAAGCCATGTTCGGTGCGCTCTTTTAACGTATGTCCCTTTTCTATCGCAATAACCGTTACCGGAATATCATAAAGCAGAGCGAGACCGCCTATAATAGCTCTGTCATCAGAAAAATAACGGTCGCCGTGCAGTTCGATAAAATCTGTGAAGCAGCCGTTTATCATGTCTATACCGGTCGGCCTTTGGCCGGATCGCGCGGTTTTGACTATTTCATATGCGCTTTTATATTTTGGATTCGCCAAAGCCTTCACCTGCCATTCAATTTACTGCTTTATTCATCATAAGAAGCTTGCCGATTTTTTCCTTTTGCTCCGGACGCGGAATAATCGCGTCGACAAAACCGTGTTCAAGCAAACTTTCAGCAAGCTGGAAACCCTTTGGAAGTGTTTTTCCCGTTGTCTGCTCAATTACCCTCGGTCCGGCAAAACCTACCATTGCGCCCGGTTCGGCGATAATAATATCGCCTTCCATCGCAAAACTTGCGGTTACCCCTCCCATCGTCGGATCGGTAAGCACGGTAAGGTAAAACAGACCCGCTTCGCTGTGTCGGCGGACCGCTCCGCTTGTCTTTGCCATCTGCATAAGCGACAAAAGTCCCTCTTGCATACGGGCGCCTCCCGATACGGTAAAGCCGACGACCGGCAGCCGATTCATAGTTGCATATTCAAACAAACGGGTTATTTTCTCTCCGACGGCTGAGCCCATTGATCCCATCATGAAATATGATTCCATGATAAAAACACAACAAGGTTGAGAATCAATCTCGGCTTTACCGCAGACAACCGCTTCAAGTTCCCCCGATGCTACTTTTACTGTATCAAGCTTTTTGACATAACCGGGAAATCCTAAAGGATCGTTTGAAACAACGCCCGGCCAAAGCTCTTCAAAGGTGTCACAAATAAGCGATATACGCTGTCTTGCGGTCATCCTGAAATGGTAACCGCAACCGCACATCGACATATTGGCGCTGATTTTCGAGAGGGGAACGGACTTGTAGCAGTTGGGGCATCTTCTCTCCGGCTCGGAAGACTGACGAGGAGCGGGAATTTCGGTTCTCCCGCCCTTTTCAAGCTCGTTCTTAGGTTTATATATAAATTTAAGAAACGGAACATTGGGTAAATTCGACATTTTTCACTTCCTTAGCCTTATAAAGAGTATTAATTTCAATCAAAAAAAGAAAGATCGTATTCCCCGGAGGCAAATCTGTCATCTTCAAGAATGGTGAGCAATTCCTCGATGTTTATGTCAATTCCCGAGATAACAAGTTCACAAAGAGAAGCCTTCATCTTACGCATCGCTTCTTCGCGGGTGCCTGCGTATACTATCATTTTCCCGACCATCGGATCGTAATATCTTGTCACTTCAGCGCCGCCGGTAAGATAAGTATCGAAGCGAACGAAAGGACCTCCCGGAACATGAATAAAGTTAACCTTACCCGGACGAAGCGCATTAATGCGGCATTCAATGGCGCTGCCGTTTAAATCTATATCCTGCTGCGTAAAGGAAAGCGGGATGCCTGCAGCGACGCGAATCTGCCATTTGACTAAATCCGTCTGGGTAAGCGCTTCGGTAACGGCATGCTCGACCTGAAGCCGGACATTCATCTCCATAAACCAAAAATCTCCGTTTGAGTCGAGGAGAAATTCGAGAGTTCCGACTCCGAAATAACCCAGCTTTTTTATGGCTGCCGCGCATTTTTCTATCATTTCGGCGCGTTTTTCCGCCGTTACGGTCGGTGCTGTGGTTTCTTCAATTATTTTCTGATGGCGCTTCTGTATAGAACAGTCGCGGTCGCCTAATACAACACAGCTGCCTGTCTCGTCTGCGATTATCTGAATCTCGACGTGCTTTGCCGGCCAGATGTATTTTTCTATATATACTGCGTTATTACCAAAAGCAGCCGTGGCTTCCGCCACCGAAGATAAGTACGCGTCGGAAAGTTCATCGTGGGAATTTACCAGTCTTATGCCTCGTCCGCCGCCTCCGCTTGCCGCTTTAAGCATTATGGGATAACCGATTTCTTCGGCATACTTCTCGGCTTCAGCCAGAGATTTAAGCGGCGGTGTTCCGGGAATGCAGGAAAGGCCGGCTTCCGCCATGCGGCGCTTCACTTCGGTTTTATTTGAGAGCTGCTCCATGTTTTTCGCAGAAGGTCCGATAAAGGCGATCCCGTTTCTGCGGCATAAAGTTGCAAATTCCGCATTTTCGGAGAGAAAGCCATAACCGGGATGAACTGCCTGAGCTCCGGTCAACATTGCCGCGGAAATTATTCTTTCCATACGAAGATAGCTGTCTTGCGAGGGCGGCGGACCGATACAGATGCATTCATCGGCCAAAGCGGCATGGAGCGCGGCTCTGTCCGCTTCCGAAACGACGGCGACGGTTGAGATTCCCATCTCCTTGCAAGCCCTTATTATCCTGACGGCAATTTCGCCGCGATTAGCTATTAATATTTTAGAAAACATCAGCTCTCTCCGACAACGGCAAAGGAAAATTCGGCTACAAGACAGAGTCTGTCGCCTACGTACCCCTCGCCGGAAGCGAAATAGAACGGATGCTTTGCCCTTGTTATCCGGCAGACGGTTTCAAATTTATCTCCCGGCTTTACCGGCGACTTAAAGCGAACTTTGTCAAGACCGGTATAATACGCCAATTTACCGTCTTCAAGACTGTCTTTCAGCAGCATACACGCTGACTGGGCAAGAATCTCACACAGAACGACGCCGGGAACAACCGGATGTCCGGGAAAATGACCGTCAAGGAACCATTCGTCGCCCCTGATTTCGTAGCTGCCCCGGGCTTCGCCGTCTTTTAGCCGCGCTTCGTCAAGCAGCAGCATAGCGCCGCGGTGCGGCAGGACTTTCTTAAGTTCCTCTCTGTTCATTTATTCACTCCCTTATCTTAATGAGACCGGCGCCGAAATCGACCGGAGCCGCGTTTTCCGCTACAAAGCTCTCGACGGTTCCGTCGCGATCGCACAATACCTCGTTCATAAGTTTCATCGCTTCGATCAGACCGATAACATCGCCTTTTTTCACCTGATCTCCGACCTTTACGTACGGATCGGCGTCTTCGGCCGGAGCGTGATAAAACACGCCGACCATCGGAGATTTCAAAACATAAAGACCATCGTCTTGCGGTCCTGCTTCTTCCTGCGTAACCACGGCGGGCTGAGCGGCAGCAGCGACGGGCAATTTTATTTCCGTTGTTACTGTCTGGCTGAGTCTTATAGTGCAATTATTTTCTGTTATTTCAAGCTCTGAAAGTCCAAACTCTTTCATGATTGCCGCGTAACGGCGGATATCTTCGTCCCTCATTGTATTCTCCTGAAAGCAAGGCTGGCGTTATGCCCGCCGAAACCGAGCGAATTAGACAACGCAATATCTGCTTTGAACTCACGCGCCTTATTCGGCGTATAGTCGAGATCGCATTCGGGATCCGGTTCACAGAGATTAATTGTCGGAGGGATTATACCGGTTTGAAGTGCTTTTATCGCAGCGATAGCTTCAATCGCTCCGGCGCCGCCGAGCAGATGACCGGTCATTGACTTTATAGAGCTTATGACAGCCTTATAAGCCGCTTCTTCTCCCAATGTAAGTTTAATAGCTTTGGTTTCCGCAGAGTCGTTTAGTTTTGTACCGGTTCCGTGCGCGTTAATATATACCCTTTCGCCGTCTTCGTATCCGGCTTCATCGAGGGCAGCCTTCATCGCAGCTACTGCTCCTTCGCCATCCGGATGCGGAGCAGTCATATGATAAGCGTCGCAGGAGCTGCCGTAACCGACCAGCTCGCCCAGTATTTTCGCACCGCGCGCTTTAGCGTGTTCGTATTCTTCGATGACTAGCGCTCCCGCGCCTTCGCCTATAACGAAACCGCTGCGTCTGTTATCGAAAGGAAGCGAAGCCTTATCGGCATCTTCGCTGGTAGATAATGCCTGCATATTGATAAATCCTGCCACCCCAAGGTCCGTGATGGCGGCATCTGAACCGCCGCAAATAACTGCGTCGGCATATCCGTGATGTACAAGTCTCATTGCCTCTCCGATAGCATTTGAGCCTGAAGCGCAGGCAGTTACACAAGGCATTGCGGTTCCGCGGCAATTATATCTGATTGCGATTAATCCCGACGCCATATTTGAAATCATCATCGGGACGAGAAGCGGTGAAACCCTTCTGGGACCTTTTTGAATCAGCTTATTATGCTCGTCAATGAAGGTCTGTAATCCGCCTATGCCGGAACCCATGTATACGGCTATTCTTTCCGGAACGACTTTGCCTACGATTCCGCTCATCTGTACCGCTTCATCAGCGGCAACCAAAGCAAACTGGGAATAACGGTCGGTTCGGAGAGTTTCGGATTTCTCCATATAGTTCAGCGGATCGAAATCCCTGACTTCCGCTGCAAGCTTTGTTTTATATTCGGCAGCGTCAAACAGGGTTATAGGTCCGATGCCGTTTTTGCCGTTCAAAAGCCCCTGCCAGAAGCTTTCAACACCTATGCCGACAGGGGTAACAGCTCCATAACCGGTTATAACTATTCTTCTCAGGTCTTTATTCATTAAAATCCTCACATTGCAAGGCCGCCGTCAACTCGCAGCACCTCGCCGGTAATATAAGACGCTTCAACTAAAAAAGCGGCGGCTAAAGCTACGTCTTCAACGCTTCCGATATTTCCGAGCGGAATCCGCGACTTTATCTCTTCCTGCTGCTCCGCCTGCTCAGCCATGTCTTTAGTCATGTCCGTCAGTATAAAACCGGGCGCTATTGCGTTGCAGGTTATTCCGCGCGGCGCAAGCTCACGGGCGACGGCTTTTGTCAGTCCGATAAGTCCGGCTTTCGAAGCGGAATAATTTGCCTGTCCCGCATTTCCCATAATTCCGGACACCGAACTTATGTTTATGATTCTGCCGCCTCGCTGTCTGATAAAACCGGCGCAGCAATGGCGGATCATGTTAAAGGCGCCGACAAGGTTTACGTCGATAACACGGCCGAAGTCTTCGCTGTTCATCATGGCGCATAAACCATCTCTTGTGATTCCGGCGTTATTTACAAGTATATAAATCGATCCGAAATCGTTTTTGATGGCTGTTACTGTTTTCTTGGCTTCGTCAAAATCCGAAACGTCGCACCGGTAGCAGCGGCAGTTAACGCTGAAATCCTTTTTAATTTCTTCGCTCACGGCAATCGCGGCGTTATCATCAGAAGAATAAACAACGGCTATATCAGCGCCTTTTGATGCAAGCTTCCTTGCAATAGCCGCACCTATACCTCTCGAAGCGCCGGTAATAACCGCAGTTTTTCCGTTCAGCATAGATGTTCTCCTGACAGTTTTTCTTTTAATTCTTTTAATGATTTGTAGTCACCCATCTGATAGATCGCCGCGTCGGCGACGATTCTTTTTATTAATCCTGATAGTACGTTGCCGGGTCCTGCTTCTATAAAAATATCTGCGCCTGCTTCTGACATATTCCGGATCAGGGTTTCCCATTGTACCGGTGAGTTAATCTGCCGGGCAAGCAGGCTTTTGATGTCGTCCGGATACGGCTGTCCGGTAACGTCTGAATAAAGCGGTATCGCCGGAGGGGTCAGTTCGACATCTTTCAGCAATAAACCGAAGCGTTCTGCCGCTTCGTTCATCAGCGGCGAATGAAATCCTCCGCCGACTTTAAGGGGTATGGCTTTCCCTCCCGCCGATTTAACTTCCTCGGAAAGACGGGAGAAATCGCCTTTATATGCAACCGTTGTCTGTCCAGGTGAGTTATAGTTGACCGGCCAGCAATCTCCTGTCTGCCGGCAGATGCTCTCAATGTCCTCGCGGCTTAGTTTGACTACCGCAGCCATATTTGCCGGGTTGTCTTCAGCGCATTGCTGCATATATTCGCCCCGGTTTTTTACAAGCATAAAGGCTACTTCAAGCTCTGCAGCTCCGCTGGCATATAAAGCGGTTATCTCGCCCAGCGAAAAGCCCGCTGTCATATCAGCTTTAATTCCCGCCTCTTTCAGCGCGGCATATGCAGCCGCTTCGACGGCGAACATAGCAGGCTGAGTATTTCGGGTTTCCTTTAAAGCCTCTTCAGAGCCGTTGAAACAGAGATCGATAATACCGGGAGAAAGGTTTTCAAGACGGTCGAATATCTCTTTTGAAGCGGAAACGTTTTCGTAAAGGTCTTTTCCCATTCCACTGTATTGAGCGCCCTGCCCCGGAAATACAACTGCTATTTTACCCATTGAGCGGCACCTCTGAGCAGTTTTTCTCCGCCTTCGACAATATCTTTTATAATATCCGCGGCGGGCTGAATCTGACTTACAAGCGCGGCAGACTGACCCGAAAGGAAAGAACCGCGCTCGACATCGCCGTCTTTAACCGCTCTTCGCAGAGAACCTGCGCCGAGCGCTTCGAGTTCATCATCCGGCATGCCTTCGTATTCCGCTTTCAGATAATTTCTCGCAAAAGGGGTTCTTAGGCATCTTACCGGGTGACCGAGGCGACGACCGGTTACCATGGTGGATAAGTCGTTTGCCTGCAGTATCTTCTGCTTATAAACGTCGCTTATGTTACATTCCTCGGCTGTGAGAAATCTTGTGCCGACCTGAACGGCGCAGGCTCCAAGCATGAAAGCCGCCGCCAGTCCCCTGCCGTCGGCAATGCCTCCTGCGGCAATTACAGGCAACGAAGTCGAGCCGCAAACCACCGGAGTAAGAACCATTGTATTAAGCTCTCCGATATGCCCGCCGCTCTCTCCTCCCTCGGCAATGACTGCGTCGGCTCCGAGCCTTGTCATCAGCTTTGCCAGCGCTGCAGAGGCAACCACAGGTATCACCTTCACACCCGCCTGTTTCCAGTCGGACATATATTTCGACGGGTTCCCTGCGCCGGTCGTGACGACCGGGACTTTCATCTCGGCGCAAAGCTTTGCCACCTCGTCGGCGTGCTCGCTCATCAGCATGATATTGACGCCGAACGGGCGGTTTGTCAGGGCGCAAAGCTTTTCTATCTGCTCTCTTACATATGAAGCCGGCGCCGAGCCGGAGGCTATTATTCCCAAGCCTCCGCCTTCTGATACAGCCGCAGCAAGCTGAGCATCAGAAATCCAAGCCATTCCTCCCTGAAAAACCGGATATTCGATCCCGAGGAGATCACAGATTTTTGATTTAAGCATATTACTGCTTCATTTTTTCTTCGATGAGAGCAACCAAATCAGCAACAGTCTCGACTTTTCTGTCAAGCTCGAATTCATGACCGAGTCTGTCTTCAAGCTCCATCAGAAGCTCAACCGAATCGAGAGAATCGATTCCGAGATCCTTAAAAGTTGATTCAGGGGTGATCTCCTCTATCGGAGTATCGGTGCGGTCGGAAATAACCTGAGCTATGTTTTCGAATACCATGACATTCTCCTTCGTAAGCAGTGTTTACTTTACATTGTAATTAATCCTGCGCCGGATGGTGCAGGCAGATAAGCAGTTTATTCTTTTTAAAGTTATCAGTGATTACCTTTGGCTGCAAATTCCCTTTAATATTAATAAAAAAAGGGATAATAAAGAGAAAGTTATCATTGATTACTTGTCTGCCAAATAAAAAATCCGCTTTTGATTACGGGGTAATGTGCGGACTTTTATGGCAAGCGAATGCGCTTCGATAAACAAAAAGCACAAAGGTAAGCGTCGTTTACTTTATGGCAAAAAAATAAACTGTTGATATTATACTATCATTTGAGCTCTATATCAAGCAAGATTTGATTAATCAATCTTTATATCTTTTCTAACACTTCGTGAACACGATTGAATTCAAGGGGCAAAACGCTGCTAAAAATAAACTTAAAGCAACTTTGAAACCCTGCGTTTTTAGTTTATTAACACTATCCGGTTTTAAAGTCATATATCAACCAATAATGCCCGGCATTTTTTTCACCGGGCGTATCTTGACAAAAATATACTAATATGCTATTATTATGTTGGAGAAACGGCTCAATTAACCGATCCGATTCAGTCAATAGAACCTGTTAATATTTTATATTCCGGGGGAAGACGAAGACCGAAATATTTTTCTATCGTTTCGGCGGCTTCTTTTTCGTCTTCGATTCTTAAAATCACCTTTGTCCCATCCTTATCGGTTCTTTTCAGATATCTGCCGTCAAGGCAAATCATACCGTAATCGGTGCGGACGCCTATCATCGCGAATTTGTTGAAAGGAGAATCCGGATGCCTTTCACAGAAGAAACTCGGCATCTCGTAATCGATGTCAAGCTGCGGCTCGTCGGTGAAACCGTATAGCCGCTGCCAGCCCGTTCCCTCGGGAACAAGCATATTTTGAAGGATCAGGTGACCGTAAAAGTCGTCGAGCTGCATCTTATATTCGGCGAATCCGTCGCTTTGAACGCAGCCGCTGTCAAGTATCAGTTTTATTCGCGGGGATTCGATCCTAACTCCGACATCGCAGACATACTTTTCGCCTTCGTATTCAGCTATCAGAACACGGTGGCGTCTCATCTGAATCGGCGAACCGGGAGGGTCGATAAAGCGTCCGACTAGCTGGTCGACTTTATAACCGAGCGACATGAGCAACTCGCGGAATATTCCCTGAAGCTCAAAGCAGTATCCGCCGCGGCGCTCTTCAACGATTTTTTGATAAAGCCGGTCGTTGTCAAGCGACAGCTTGACATTGTTTATCATATCAAGGTTTTCATAAGGTACTGTTTTGAGATGAGCCGAGATGAGAGTATCAAGGCTGATATCCGAACCGGTAAGACCGATCCGCTCAAGGTATAAGGCGGTTTGTTTATCGTTGAACATAGCTGTTTCCCCCAAGTTGGTTTTCAATTATTATACCACACATAAAACCTGATTGTCAACAGTCATATATTAAGGAGAATTATAATGCCGGAACTTAACAAACCCGCGCCGAGCTTTTCGCTTCCCGATCAGAACGGAATTATTCACAATCTTCAAGATTTCAGGGGCAAAAAGGTAGTATTATACTTTTACCCGAAAGACAATACGCCCGGCTGCACAAAGCAGGCGCAGGGATACGCCGAACTTTACGATGAGTTCGTCAAAAACGGCGCAGTTGTCATCGGAATTTCAAAGGACAGCGTCGCATCGCACAAAAAGTTTTGAAGAAAAGTATTCGCTTCCCTTTATATTATTGTCAGACACCGAAATAGCCGCTATCGAAGCTTACGGCGTCTGGCAGGAAAAAAAGATGGCGGGAAAGGTCTATATGGGGACTGTCCGCTCAAGCTTTCTTATCGATGAAAACGGAATACTGATAGCAGCTTCCGAAAAGGTTAAAGCCGCGGATAATCCCGCGGATATGCTTAAGCTGGTTACAGGCGCTTGATTTAAAGCTTCCCTGAATTCCTTTGTATAAGAATCTCAGGGAAGCTTTTTACCGTTTATTTTTCCTTATTTTTCCGTTTGCTTTTCCACATATTTAACTCTTGACAATTTTTGCGGATTGTGGTATAATATTTTTTGCGTAAAATTGAATACGGAGAGGTATCGAAGCGGTCATAACGAGGCGGTCTTGAAAACCGTTTGGGCGCAAGCCCACGTGGGTTCGAATCCCACCCTCTCCGCCATTTTGTTTTTACCGATAAAAATTTTTCTGTAAGAAAGCAATTTTTAAAGTTTTAAGACGGCGAATGTCCGGGAAACAACAACCTTTCCGTTAAATACAATTCAAGATATGAAAAAGATTCAAAGATATAAACGCGAACTTGACGTATCATACGCTCTCGGGGCTTCGCTTACATTCGAGTTGGTCAAGCGCCATCCGGAGTGGGTCACAAGGATTTTTTTGAGTTCTTCAGCCGACTTATCCGAAGGAATGATAAAACTTAAGGATTTGTTCGAAGAACATAGGGTTTGGGTCGAGACAAACGACAAGGCTTTCAACATCCTCTCTCCTAAAGGCAACTGTTTTGTAATCGGAGAATTCAAAAAGACGAGTTTCAGTCTTGAAAAGTATTCGCATATTGTGCTTGCAAACCCTTCCGACGCGGGAAACTTAGGCACGATAATCAGAACGGCAGTAGGATTCGGAATAACCGATATCGCAATAATAAAACCCGCAGTCGATTTTTACAATCCTGCCGTTATAAGAGCCTCAATGGGAGCTGCTTTTCATGTGAGGGTTGAATATTTCGATACGATAGAAGACTATACATCAAAGTTTCCGGATAATGAGCGATATGCTTTTATGTTATCGGCAAGTATAGCTATAACCGATGTTATCGTTAAAGAGCCGTTTTCTTTGATTTTCGGAAATGAAGCCGCCGGTCTGCCGGATGAGTATATGAGCTTTTGTACGCCGGTCGTTATAAAACATACTGATAAAATCGACAGCCTTAACCTGCCAATGGCGGTCGGGATAGCAGTGTATGAATTTACTAAAAAGCTTGGCTGTGTATTTTGATTTGCAGATTGATTTATTATTTGAAAAAACTCAGCGATTATAATGCCGATTTATACTTTTCCATTATCCGTTAAGCCCTTTTTTCGGCTTAACGTTTTTTTGTTCCCCCGTCAGCTTTACAGACATTGACAACTGCATTTTAATATGGTATAATTCAATCGTATTAAATTTACTGAAGAAAGGAAACCGTTATGTCTTCTTATGTTACTCGCAAAACCCCCGGCGATTCCGCGTGGTTTACTCGCGACCGATTCGGAATGTTTATCCACTGGGGTCTTTACGCGATGCCGGCAAGGCATGAGTGGATAAAAAGAAACGAGGCGATTCCGGAAGCTAAATACGACAAGTATTTCAAGTATTTCAATCCGGATCTTTACGATCCCAAAGAATGGGCGAGACAGGCAAAAGCCGCCGGAATGAAATACGCGGTGTTTACCTCAAAGCATCACGAAGGCTTTTGTATGTTCGACAGCAAATTCACCGATTACAAATGCACAAATACCCCAGCCGGACGCGACCTTGTTCGCGAATATGTCGACGCTTTCCGCGCCGAAGGGCTTCGCGTAGGTTTCTACTATTCGCTTATCGACTGGCATCATCCGGAATTCCCGATAGACAAACTTCATCCCCGTGTGAACGATTCAAACGCCAAAGAGCTTAACCGCAGCCGCGATATGCGCAAATATGCCGAATATATGCGCAATCAGGTCACCGAGCTGCTTACAAATTACGGCAAGATCGACATACTCTGGTTCGATTTCAGCTATCCCGGCGATAATTCCTCCGATAACCTCCATGACCACGGAAAAGGCAAATTTGAATGGGAATCCGAGGAACTGATAGCTACTGCAAGAAAACTTCAGCCGGATATTTTGATAGACAACCGCGCTGACATAGAGCAGGATCTCTGGACGCCGGAACAGTATCAGCCGACTAAGTGGGTTCGGCACAAGGAAACCGGAGAGCTTGTTACCTGGGAAGCTTGCCAGACTTTATCCGGCTCCTGGGGTTATCACCGCGACGAGATGACTTGGAAGTCTCCCGAACAGCTTATTCAGATGCTTATAAATACCGTAAGCTGCGGCGGCAATCTGCTGATGAATGTCGGTCCGACTTCCCGCGGATATCTCGATTACCGCGCTGAAGCGGCGCTTAAAGTTTACGCCGACTGGATGAAATACAACAGCCGTTCAATTTACGGCTGCACGATGGCTGAACCGGAATTTGTTGCTCCCAACGGAGTTAAATATACCCAATCCGTTGACGGAAAACGGCTTTACGTTCACCTGTTTGACTATCCCTTCCAGTTCCTTGAGCTGCCGAATCTCGCCGGAAAAGTAGATTACGCGCAGTTCCTGCATGACTGCTCCGAGCTGCTTTACACCGAGGGCAAGGTTGAGCATTTCTCGGAAGGCGCGTCAGACGATGAAGGACTGTTTGTAATCACGCTTCCGATCGTAAAGCCACCGATGGTCGTGCCTGTTATCGAGCTGTTCCTTAAGTAATTTTTTAATCGGGATGAAGAAACTCATCCCGATCTTTTTCGCTGCGGGTATTGCCAAAACTGTAAATATATGCTATAATTTCAAAGAACAGCTATGCGTTGAAAACACATATAAAATCGTTGTCGCTGAAAGGCGGATACCATGAACGGTTTAATAAAAAGCGGTAACGGGGTTTACCGGTGGTATTATGAGTTTGGTCTTTTCAAAAATCCCGCTATTCTTTTGGCCTTGTGGAAGGTATTCGGTGTCATAACCGGCCTGCTCTGGGTTTTTGTCACGCTTATAAGTCTCAGAGACTATGATTTTATCTGGAACGGTTTCATTTCAAATACAAAGTTCTTCCTTTTATTTTTTGTCGGAATTGAAATACTCTGTCTTGTCAGTTATTTGATTTATGCTCTGATAATGGGCGGTAAATACTATGTTGTCTTTGAGATGGACAAAAAAGGAATCCGTCATATACATGCTCCGAGACAATTTGAAAAAGCGCAGCTGATCTCTTTCCTCTCTGTTCTTGGCGGAGCGGCTTCGGGTTCTCCGGCTGCTTCCGGCGCGGGAATGCTCTCCGGCTCAAAGAGAATGCTTTATTCCGAGTGGCAGTATGTCAAAAGCGTGAAATCTTACAGAAGGCGAAATATTATTTATATAAACTCTCCTTTCAGTAAAAATCAAGTGTATGCCGAAGCTGAAGATTTCGACTTTGTTCTTGATTTTATCAAAGCACATACGCCCGACGCAAAGCATAAGTTTAGGTAAAAACGTGTTGCTTAAACGCCGCTTTCTTTTGATATTACGCACTTATTATATATTAAAAAATAAAACAGCGCAGAATTAAATAGCCTGTTTTAAATATATCTATAATTTTGAAGGAGAATTGAAGATGATTAAAATCGGCCGTGAGGTATCTTTTCTGCCTCAGTCGGAAAACAATCCGAGAAACGGTGAAGGCACCTTTCTTCGCATGAAAAACGGCGATATTCTTTATGTATACTCAAGGTATAACGGAAACAGCGGCGATGATCACGCCTCCGCCGACCTCGCCGGTATTATTTCAAAAGATGAGGGGGAAAATTGGTCCGAACCCTTTATCATACTAAAGCAGGATTCCGGTTCGGCAAACTTTATGTGTCCGATGCTGATCCGGATGGAAAACGGCGATATGGGACTTGTTTACTTAAGAAAATACTTTGACTTTGATTCGGAAGTAGTCCTTGACACCGTATATTTTGTCCGTTCGAAAGATGAAGGAAAGAGCTGGTCGGAACCGCTCGTCTGCTTCGACGAAAAAGGTTATGTTGTCATCGAAAATGACCATGCGCTCAGACTCGCTAACGGTCGCATATTAATTCCGATAAATGTCCACTCTTATGAGGAAAACGGAAGAATCTGCGTAACAAGCGTCGGTAAAATGACGTTTGCCGCATCTGACGACGACGGCTGCACCTGGAAACGGCTCTGCGAAGATTACAGCCTGCCGTTTGAAAAATACAGCAGAACCGGTCTTCAGGAAACCACCGTTCATCAGGAAGAATCAGGGCGGATTAAGGCGCTGTCGAGAACCGATCAGCTTTGTCATTATGAGTGTTATTCGGATGACAACGGTGAGAGCTGGTATGACTTCCATCCGAATACCTTCTTTTCCGCGCCTCCCTCTCCGCTGCTGCTGCGAAAGGTAGGAAAATATGTCCTTGCGGCTTATAATCCGATATCGAACTATACGACAAGAGATACCAGCGGAACCTGGGGACGCACTCCTCTTGTGTTAGCCGTAAGCGAAGACGACGGCAAGAGCTTCCCAAGAATTTACGCGCTTGAAGACGATCCGAAAAACGGATATTGCTATCCTTCGATTTTTGACGGCGGGGATTACCTGCTGATAGGCTATTACCATTCCAACAACGCCGGCTCCTGCCTGATTGCGAACAAAATAATTAAGATCGCCATGTCAGAGCTTGAAAGTTGATTGACCGGATATACTTGGAAACATTTGCGCCGCCCCTCTTTTCGGGACGGCGCGTTTTTTATTTATCCCTCGACGATTTTTGCTCCGAAAGGCATAAGCGAGAGTTTTGCCAGCTTAAAATACTGCCTGCCGAAAGGGATTCATATTATTGTTATATAAAATAACAGCCCTATAACCGCATTAACCACAGCCATCGGAATCCCGCAGCAGATAAGCCAGAAAATATTAGCAACGGTTGAAACAGATCCGCCGCCTAATTCCACTTCTTTTCCGAAGGGAGACAAGGAAAGCTCTGCGAATTTGAAGCATTGAACCCCCAAGGGTATTCCGACTATGGTTATGCAAAATAAAAGTCCGCATAATGCCCATAAAATGCTTACGACCAATCCGCCGGTAATTATCCAGATAATGTTTCCGAGTGTTTTCATTTTATATATATCACTCTCTCTTTCTTTATCATTAAAATTCTTTTATATTGTTTCTTTACGGTTTTTATGTTTATGCAAAGCTTTTTGCGGTTTCTATCAACGCTTTTAAATTCTCATATGGAACATCGGTCTGAATTTCCTGAGACGGGCAGGTAATATAGCCTCCGTTTTTGCTCATCAAAGTTATTACTCTTTCGGTTTCCCGCATCACCTGCTGCGGAGTACCGTACGGAAGTACGCTTTGTGTGCTGATTCCTCCCCAAAACGTTATTTTGTTGCCATAGCGCTCTTTTAAAAACTTCAAATCCATACATTCCGGCTGAACCGGATTTAGTATATCGACGCCTAAATCAATTAGTTCATCCATCAGTCTCAGAACATTTCCACAGGAATGAACCATTACATCTTTTCCCGCTGAACGGATAAGCTCATATTGTCTTTTTTCGCCGTCTCGGATAAGATTTTTCCATGTATCGGGAGACATGATGAGATCCTTCTGAGTTCCCCAGTCGGAACCCAAAAGAACTCCGTCGATATCCGAACAACCTGCAATTCGCGGAAGTATCTCCATATTGTTGTCGACTATAAAGCTGAGAAGCCGCTGCGCAAATTCCGGAGCGGCGGCAAGATCGGCCAGGAAATTTTCAATTCCGCGGGTAAAGTATGCTTTTTCCCAATGACTACCCCAGATAAGCGCGGATACATAGACGCCGTATTTTTCCGAAAGCAGTTTTGATGTCGTTTCCATACGGTTGAAATTTTCTTCGGTGTCCCATCTTCTGATCGGCGGCAGCATATCGGGAGTTTCAAGAGGAGAATGGTATATCTGCGGCATATTACCGTGATCCCAGTCCCACCAGGGAAAATCGGTTTCGCACATGAAATTCCCTACCGAAAGCTGAATAGCCTTGTTTTTATCTATTAAACCGGTTTTTAAATCGTCCTGAACATCTTTATTATAAAAGTCTTCGAGCAGTTTGTCGCCATAAAGGTTTATTGCCTCGGAAGTCAAACGAATACAATACGGCACCTTATCGATTTCTTCGTGCCGGAGCGCCGCTTTGACATAATCTCGCTTATTCATGGCTGCACCTTAGTTTTATATAAGCTCCTTTATAAAGTATATCATTAAAATTAACACAAATCAAGTGTAAAACGGAGTTTGTTAGAATTTGCTTTGTTTAAGAAATTATTCAAACTGTACATTTGTCAATGATGTGAGACCGAAAAAAAGCAAATGAGAAGAAAAAGTAGAGAAAGGAATTTAGTAATGTTGAAGAGAGGGGCGAAGCCCCGAACGGAAACATTACTAAATTCGGCGCATCAGCGACCGCCGAGTTCGCGATGCTTTTGAGAGGGTGTTTTCCAACCAAGCACCGCCATAGGGATGTTGTTTGAACGGTATAAATAATTCTTCATCTGTTTTTGCAGATCGCTGAAAGAATAGAAG
>JAAZIU010000025.1 GCA_012800735.1 Clostridiales bacterium
CGACCGTTAACGGTACGCAGTCATAAATGTCATCGCCCGAAGCTACGCTTTTGCTCATCATGTTTACCCAGTCAAGGCTGCAAATGTTTGCGAAGGAGATATTGAACCGATCCTCTATTTTTGCGTTACGTTCGTATATGGCGTCGTTGAGCGGCACTGCATTTTGTTCCTCGGCATAAAACTCAACATGCCCCCAATAACCGCTGTCATTATTTGGCCTTGTCAAAAAGGTAAAGGTATAACCATCGTAATCAGCAACGGGAACGTTATCATGCAGCCGTGTAACGCCGTCCGAAATCTCGGAATCTTCTGTTGTTGTATCCGCAGCGGCGCTGCTTTGCTCATCTGATTTGTTATTGTTTTGAACGCAGCAACATAACACGAGACATAATATCAACAGAAGAGAAATTGCTTTAAGATTCTTCATTTTTGATGCTTCCTTTCCGCTATATTGATTTTCGTTTTTTTTAATCGAAGCCTTTTGTTTCAGTAAATAAATGTAATAATCTTTTGAACGATGCTGCGATTTTCAGATTAATTCGTATAATCTTTGCAAGCCTGTATGTATGCGAGCAAGTTTTCAAGCGGAACCTCGGGTTCAAGCATATGTGTCGGACAGACATACAGTCCGCCTTTGCGTCCCGCGATATCGAGATTTTTGAAAACCTCGCGGCGAACATCATCCGGCGTGCCGAACGGCATGACCGACTGCGTTCCTATGGTCCCGTGAAAACTCAGACGATCGCCGTATTTATCGTGAATTTCAAGGAAGTCCATACACTCCGGCTGAACCGGATTGAGGACATCGATGCCGGCGTCAATGAAATAAGGTATCAGCTCCGTCACGCGGCCGCATGAGTGATAGAATATGACGATGTCGGGGTTATAAGCGCGCGCGGCGTCGATGACGCGCTTGAGCCTCGGTTTAAGCCACTCGTCATAAAGCGTCTCGCTCATCATTATGGAATGCTGCATACCGACGTCGTCGCCCAGAAAGATTGCGTCGGCTCCCGCCTCGGCGAACGCTTCGGCGCGCATTACCGCTGTGTCGGTAACGCGGTCGAGCAGCACCGTCGCCATATCATCCTCCGTTACCATGTCGCACATAAGGTTTTCCATGCCGCGCATATACCACGCGGTTTCCCATATCGTACACTGCATACCGCCCATGACGGCTTGTCCGCTTTCGTGAAGCGCTTCGGCTTGCTTTTTCATCTCCGGGACTTTGCCTTTATCAAAAACAGGGAACGGATATTCAAGTATCTGCTCGACGGAATCAAAATCGTCCATCGGGTTATGCATATACGTCATATGATACGCCGCGGCGGAACCGGGTTCACGCGCAACGCCCCAGCCGTCTATGTGTGTGCCCGGTTTAAAGGTTTTATCGGCGTAATATTTACTCTTGAATATTTCCGCATTTGCAAATTCGGCTTCTATGCCGCCGATATCTCCGTACTGCCAATCTATTTCCATCGGATGCTCTTTTATGTATTCGTTATATTTCTGTGAAAGAGCCGGACACATAGAGAATTTCACGGGCATTCTTTCGTAGCCGGTGCGTCTCGCTATTGATAAAAAGTTTTCACGATTAGTCATAAAATCCTCCTCTTGTTTTATATAAGTTCTTATAATACTTTAAATAAGCGTTTTTTTAATACTTTATAGCTGGATCTTGCAGTTGATAAAACAAATGCCGCCGACAACTCGACATAAGCAGCAAAATACAAGAACAGATACGAATAAGTAGAGTTGGTAAGAGTTTTGTTTCAATAAACACAAAACCCGCAAACCATTGGAGTAAGCGGGTTTCAAAGTGTTTGGCGGAAAGGGTGGGATTCGAACCCACGTGGACTTGCGCCCAAACTGATTTCGAGTCAGCCCCGTTATGACCTCTTCGATACCTTTCCGTGTCATTGTCCGGTTCGGCATACCGCCCGGAACACTTATGATTATACCATAAATTGCCTGTAAAAGCAAGAGGGCTTATCAAATTTAACAATTATTGCCGTTAATGCTTCCTGTTATAATATCCTATATATTATCGGTGATAATTTCCTGCGCGGAAGCAAAAACGGGAGAAGCCCATGCTCCTCCCTGTTATTTATTTCTGAATCAGATGAACCGCGAATCCGAAGAATTCGTCGGCGAAATATGCCGCCCTGAGGTCTCCGCGATCGTTGAATTTATCCTGACTGCGGTCGAACTTAAAGCCCATCGTCTCGAAACGGAACATCGCTCTTTCAAGGAAATTGGTTGCTATTGCGATATGTCCGCGCTCGCCGAGATACGGTTCCTTCATAAACTCAAAGCAGCCGGTGAAAATCGCACCCGTACCTTCATCGCAATCAAAACCGAACATTGATGCCATAAGCCCGGCCCATTTTTTCGCTTCCTGTTCATCGCCGCAGTTGATTCCGATATGCGCAAGCGAAAAGCCGTACATCTTGAACATCGCCAGATGAGTCATCATCTCGACGCGGTCGAACTGACCGTCGCGGACAAATCCCTCGTTTGCCATGAATGTTCCGCCGACGGCGAGGATCTTGTCGTTCTTCAGGTAATCGAGCATATTGTCAAGGTTTATCCCGCCGGTCGGAAGGAATTTCATCATTCCGAACGGTCCGTTCATAGCTTTAATCATTGAAAGGCCGCCCGACGCTTCTGCCGGGAAGAATTTTACGACATTCAGCCCGAGCGACATCGCCGCCGCTATATCGGTCGGGGTCGCGCAGCCCGGCAGCACGGGGATGTTGTGGCGCTGGCAGGTTTTGACTACCTCAACATCGAGGTTGGGAGTGACAATAAACTTTGCGCCGGCTTTCACTGCTGACTCGACCTGAGAGGGTTCGATTACCGTTCCGGCTCCGACAAGCATATCCGGCATTTCTGTCGTTATCTCGCGGATCGCACCCTCTGCGTTGTTGGTGCGATAGGTAACTTCCATAACCGGAAGTCCGGCGTTGCAGAAGGCTTTTGCCAGCGGCAATGTATCTTCCGGACGCTCAATCTTGACGACCGGAACAATTCCGTATAGTCCTATTTTGCGAATAATCTCATCCATAATGATTCTCCTCATGGGATTATGGTATGGTATGGACGTAAGTTAACTTATTGTTTTTGTCTGTGTTTTTGCGGGGTTTCTTTGTATATTAATTATTCTTTCCAATCGATAAAAGCTTTGAACGCCTTATATGTCTCGTAAAGGTCCGCTTTCGCGATTACTTCGTAGGGGCTGTGCATTGACAGCACCGGCACGCCGACGTCTATCGTATCGATATTGTTATTTGCGACATACATCGCCAATGTCCCGCCGCCGCCCTGGTCTACCTTGCCAAGTTCTCCGGTCTGCCAGATAACGTTGGCGTCGTCGAATATCTTTCGGATTTTGCCGACGAATTCTCCTGATGCGTCGCTGGTTCCCGATTTACCGCCGGAGCCGGTGAACTTAGTCATTACAACGCCCTGATTTAAGAAGCAAGCGTTGTTGCGCTCGTTTACCTCCGGGAAACCCGGGTCAAAGCCTGCGTTGACATCGGCGGAGAGGCACATCGAGTTTGCCCGTACCTTTGCAGGGGAGGCGCGGAAAGCTTTGGCAAGCTCATCTATAATATCCATGTAAATGCGGCTCTTCATGCCGGTTACGCCGTCAGACCCGATTTCTTCCTTGTCGGCGAGGACTATCATCGAGGTGTTAATCTCGTCGGTCGAATCAAAGAGAGCGGTATAAGACGGGTAAGCGCACACCCGGTCGTCGTGACCGTAAGCAGCTATCATTGAGCGGTCAAAACCGAGCTCGCGCGCCGGATATGCCGGAACCGCGGTAAGCTCTGAACTCATGAAGTCAGCCTCGGTAATGCCGTATTTGTCATGAATCAGCTTCATGATTCCGAGTTTGATCCTGTCCCCGACATCCTTTGAAGCGCCGGGAAGCGGACGGGAGCCGAGCAATACATTGAGCTGCTCGCCTTCAATACCGCTGCGGAGATTCTTATTCATCTGATCCTTGGCAAGATGGATAAGCAAGTCGGTTATATAAAACACCGGGTCTTCCGGGTCAACGCCTATTGCAATATCCTGTACGCTGCCGTCGGCGCAGACCAATGCTCCGTGGAGTGAGAGCGGTATCGTTGTCCACTGGTATTTCTTTATACCGCCGTAATAATGGGTTTTGAAATATGCGAAACCTGAGTTCTCATAAAGCGGATGCTGCTTCAGATCGAGGCGCGGGGAGTCGATATGCGACGCGACGATGCGAACGCCTTCGGTGATCGGATTTTTTCCGACTCTTATAAATGCGACCGCTTTGTCCCGGTTGTTGAAATAATATCTTCCGCCCTTTTCGAGCTTATCGCCTAAATTGTATTCCTTGTATCCGTGTTTTTCGGCTTCGGCTATTGAATACTTCACCGCCTCGCGCTCAATGCGGCATTTGTCGATAAATTTTATATAGCCCTTCGAGTACTCCTCCATATCGCTGACAGTTTTATCGTCGTACTCGTCGTATGCGAATTTCGGCTTGTAAAACAGTTGTTCTTTCAGCTCATTAGCTTCCTTATCCGTCATTTGCACGCCTCCGAAAAATATTTCCTGTTTTCACAGTGATTACGAAATGTATTATACCATATTTTGTTAATTTTGTCAATCGACAAAAACACCGCAGAGTGTTGATATTTAAGGCTTTTATCCGCTTGTTATATGTTTCTGCGCCGTTATTTTATACTTTTAGAAGGATGTTGTAAAATTTGTATTTCATTGCGGTTATCATAGAAAGAAAAAACTTTACTCCGGGAAATGAGTCCGCCCCGATTTTTATTGCATTCACAAATCGGGGCGGAAGAAATAGAGATGATTTAATATTGATTATTCGACTGTTTTCTTGTCCGGATTCTGATAATACAGCTCCTCGTATATCTCGGCGTTCTCGGCTACACGCTCCACGTAAGCCTTTGTTTCACCGAAAGGAATATTATGAAGCTCGCCGCCGTCGGAATATTTTGCGTCGTCAAGCCAGCTCTTTACCCTTCCCATCCCGGCGTTATAAGCCGCCCACGCCGTCTTCCATGAACCGAAGCGCTCTTTCAGCCAGCTGAGATAAAAGGTTCCGTAGCGGATATTAACATCAGCTATGTAAAGAGAGTTTACGTCAAGCGTTTCGCCGGTCTTTGTCTGAAGCCACTCGAATGTCTGAGGCATTATCTGCATCAGCCCTATCGCTCCCGCCGAACTTACGGCGTCCTGGATAAAACTGCTCTCGGTTTTGATTACCGCAAACACTATCGGGGCGGGAACGCCGTATTCTTCCGCATATTTCTCCACTATCTCCTGATACTGAAGCGGATGTTTCTTTATCAGCATTTCCTTCTTGAATATTTTAATGCCCTTTGTTATACTTATGGTAACCGCGGTTACTAATATCAACAGCGCGGCTGCGGCGCCTAATATCCTTGCCCTTTTAAATCTGCGCTTAAGCCGCAGTTTTTTTCCTTGCAAGTCCGCTTCCGAATCTCGTTTTGGCTGATACCTTTTTCCGGTAAACACATCATTTTCGGGAACGGTCGGACTGACCGGCGGCTTCGGTTCGAGCGGCTCATACGGAGATACAACGGTGCCGTCAGGATATACCCGACTCCCTGTCAATTCTGACGAAGCGCGGGAATTTGCCTGTTTTATCCGCCGCGCCGCCCTCAACTTTTGAGTCTGAGAATTTTTTGGGCAATTATTGAAAATTTCGTTCATGTTTTTTATACTTTATCTTGAAAAAATAATGTTTATATGGTATAATATTATATATGCTGACATCTGTGTCTGCATTCTGAATAATAAAACAATAAATTTAAATATAAATGCAAAATAAATACAACAGACCATATCCGGCTGACAGCGCTGCCCCGCGCCGTTTCAGAGGAGCTTTTTGCTTCGAATCGGATCTGGCAGATATATTATACCACGATTTTTCCTTCGGCGCAATAGCGGCGGTTTCGATATGAAGAAATATTTGAAACCGATCCGGCTTTTCGCCGATGTCTTTGCCGTCGCATTGGCGCTCGGAGTTCCCCTTCTTGTCCGAATTATCCGGCAGAACTTTGGAGATTCATTGCCTGTTCTTTGCGCCGGTTTTATAGCCATAACTTTAATCTGGGCTTTGTTATGGATGTATACCGCTCTGACGCGCAGCGGAAATATGAGGCTGTTCGGGACAGTATATTGGTATATGCAGATTGTAGTTATGGTATCTGCGCTTATCCCGGGAATAGGTGCTCTTCCGGGAGAAGAAGCTGACATCGTCAGCTTTTTAAGCGTTGTCCTGAACGAATATTACATTGAGCCACTCCGCGCGCCGTTTATAAATCTAAGCGGTTTTTCAAGCCTTCTCTCTTCAGTTTTTATTGCTGTTTTTTTGATTTTGTTTGCGCTTGTTCCGTTGGAAGAAAAAACCGGCAAGGAAAATAAATCAAAACAGGAAAACCACGAAATCGACGAAAAACCTAATGTTAATTCTATAGAAAATGAAAAGACTTAATATTGCGCTTATCGGCTTCGGCAATATGGGACGCACCCATTCTTACGCCGTTCAAAACCTTAAATTCTATTACGGCGCCGATGACCCGACGACAGCCGCCAGGATTATCGGCGTCTGCACCTCCAAAAAAGAAACCGCGGAGGCTGCCGCCGAAAAATACGGTCTCGGCAAGGCTTATTGGAACGAAGACGAACTCATCTTCTCAGACGAGACCGATATAGTCGATATCTCGACGCCGAATCTGCTGCATTACGAAACTCTAAAAAAAGCTATCGCAGCCGGCAAGCATATTTATTGCGAAAAGCCGCTCTGCACAAAAGCGGAGCAAGCCGCCAAGATTGCCGAACTAATAGAAGGCACCGGACTGAAGGGGCAGATCGTCCATAACTATCGTTTTATGGGACCGGTCGTCCGCGCAAAGCAGCTGATTGAAGAGGGACGGCTCGGAAAAATCGTCAGCTTCGATATCAGTTATTATCATTCTTCCTCAACCGATATAACAAGACCGATCGGCTGGAAACAGGACGGGGCATACGGCGGCGGAGTTTTGTGGGACCTTGGTTCTCACGCCGTTGACCTTATATATCATTTATGCGGGAAATTCAAGGCTGTCGAGGGAATGCAGCAGATAGCTCATCCGCTGCGCGCCGGAGTTGACGGCAAGCCCTGGAAAACCGACGCGGACGAGGCATTTTACCTTTTGGCGGAGCTTGAATGCGGCGCTAAGGGAACGATAACCGCATCAAAGTTAGGTATCGGCACAAACGACGATCTGAATTTCACGATATACGGCACAAAAGGAACGGTAAAATTCGACCTTATGGATCCGAGCTGGCTGTGGTTCTGCGACGGAGATATGCCAACAGGCGAACTTGGCGGAGAACGCGGCTTTACCCGCATTGAATGTGTCGGCAGATATCCCTCCCCAGGAGATAAGTTCCCGGGAGCAAAAGCGGTTCCCGGCTGGATTCGCAGTCATGTCGAAAGCTACCACGACTTCCTGACTTCCATTGTAAACGACACTTCGACCTGTCCGGACTTCAGCGACGCCGCTGATGTGACCCGGATAATCGAATCGGCTTATATGTCAGCCGAAACGGGACGCCGCGTCAGCTTATGAGCCTTCTCTATGTTTTGGGGCTTACCGGAGCAAGCGGCAGCGGAAAGGGGTATGTCTCAGATATATTTGCCCGCCGAAATATCGAAACTCTTGACACCGATGAGCTTTATCATTCGCTTACCGGCTCTGACCCGACGCTGCGGGATGATGAGCTGCTGGCTGAACTTAAAAGCGAATTCGGCGACGATATTATTTCTCACGACGGCTCGCTTTTCCGTCCGGCGCTGCGCGACAAGGTTTTCTCTTCGCCGGAAAAACTCAAAAGACTGAATGAGATAGCTCATCCGCACGTTATTTCAGCCGCACTTTCCTGGATCAAACAGCAGTGGAAAAGCGGGCGCAAATACTGCATAATCGACGCGCCTCTGCTGTTCGAAAGCGGGATGAACGATTACTGCGACTGGACGATAGGCGTTATAGCCGACAGAGCTCTGCGGGTCAGCCGCATCATAAAGCGGGACGGAATTTCCCCCGAGGCTGCGGAAAAACGGATATCCAATCAGCCGGATAACGATTTTTACCGGACCAAGTGTGATTTTATCGTAGTAAACAACGAAGGACACAATCCGGAGCTTCAGGTTGATATCATTCTTCAAAAACTTAATTTTATGGTTTAAACAGCTCCGCGGACGGTTTCAAAGCCGTCCGCGGTGTTTTTATTTTTGTTGCCTTATTTCTTTTTTCTTCGACCGACGAGTCCGGGTTCGATAAGTCCTTTTGACTGCGGGTCGACCGGTGTCCAGTCGCCGTTTTCCGGATCGGCGAACAATAGTTTAAGATCCGATGAGCGCTTTCTTACGTTGGATAATTTTTCAGCGTAATCGCGAACTCCCTGATATATCCGCTCAAAAGCGCCGTCGTCATCGGTAAATATTATATTGTTATCGACAACGACATGCTGTGGGTTCGGCGGGAAATGCGGGTCGTCGAAATCGTCGAAGTTGTCGCGTATTGCGGCAAGCTGAGGATATTTTTTCGCCCAGACATCGGAGCGGAAAGGCACTTGGCGAAGGAATTTCCACATAATCCCCTCTTCGCTGTTAACTTCCGCTCTTGCCCAGCCGTCATTTACCACTCCTTCGCGGGCGCGGTCATCGTAAGAAATGGCACAGACTCCGTTGTCGGCCATGACATTATTAGTTATTATATTGCTTCTTCCGCCGCCGACAAGAAAACCGAAGCCTTTTACCCCGACGAGCAGGTTGCCGTCCGATGTCTGACCCGATTGTGCGTCGTCAAAATAAATTCCGTTCGGAATAAATTCCCCCTGTCCTATATCATATAGAACGTTTTTATTTACTTGGCATCCGAAGGCTGTCCAGTCTCGGCCGGAGTAAATCGCTCCCGCGTCGGAGGAAACTCTTACGCAGTCAGCTATCAGGTTGTATTCTATAACATGGTCGTTTCCGCCGTAAAGGATTGCCAGATGCGGCGAATGACGCATTTCGTTATGGCGGCAGATATTGCCGACGCCCTGAAGATTGAATGCCGGACCGACCATCTGCTGCACCTGAGACCAGTCATAGATATAGTTATCTTCTGCGATATTATTTCCCGGTGTCAGAGTGTTTCTGTCTCCTCCCGCGAGACTGACTGCGCCGGTGCCGGTGCCGGTTATCTCGTTTCCTTTTACGAGATTGTCGTAACCGTTGATCCTGATGGCATAAGAGGCAACATTGTTGATAAAGCAGTCGCGGACGGTGTTGCCGTTCCCCTCAATCACGACAGCGTCCGCAAGGCAGCATTTGAGTTCAACTCCGGCGAGAGTGAAGCCGGTTATTTCTTTCGCTTCGATAAGCGGACGCCTGAGCACCGAGATTTCGATCGTAAAGTCATCGGATGTCGGAATCAGATAGAGCAAGCCGTTTTCGCGGTCGATGTAGTATTCGCCGGGAACATCAAGCTCCTCGAAAACATTGTAGAAGAAAAACGGCGCATCGCGGCGGACGGCATAGTGTGAAACATATTCCGGGCAAAGAGCGCCGGTGGCAGGATCTAATGATTTTATAGGAGAAGATGAATCCGCCCAGTCGTGGCGAAGATAACCATAAATCCAGACATCATCGAGAGTTTTCCAGTTCTTGATATGCTTGTTCGTCTCTCTGCTCAGAATATATGTACCGCCGCGGGGGTTGCGCTTTTGAGCGTAGTCCGGGAAATAGTTAGCGAACGGAAATTCCGACACCTCGCCCATGTCGAGAACATCCCAGAGATGATCCCAGCCTTCGTTCGGCCAGCGGGCAAGGCGCATCCTGCGGTCGCAGCAGAAGACCTCCGCGTTAAGACCGATCCTGCCGTTGTCATATTTACCGGCTGTGTTGAATGCTCCGATAACATTTAACCGTCCCCAATCATCGGCGGTAAGACCGGCTTTTTTAAGGTCGGTGACAAGTACCTTGTCTTTTGCTTCTTCGCTGAGCCTTTCCCGCATTTCCCCCTCAACGGGAGAGAAGTCGGATTTGTTCAGCATAACTCCGCCGATTATAACGGCGCCCGGCTCTCCGTACCATGTAACATTCGAGTCGCGGCTGTCAAAGCTGATGCCGCCGAATCTGTATACGCCTTTTTCGATTTTTACATTTACATGGGAAGCGTCTCCGCTTTCGCGTCTTGCGCGAATCTCATCACGAATGGCTTCAAGACCGGTCTGCGGCGTCGCCGTATAATCAAAGCGATCCGGCTTAAATTCTTCATATGCGGGCAAGTCATACCCGGTTTTGGGTTCGGCAAATTTTGACATGATATATACTCCATTTTATTTGGCAGTGTTTTTGCGTTTTTTATCGCCTTATTTCTTTTTTCTTCGCCCTGCAAGTCCGGGTTCGATAAGTCCTTCCGCCTGTGGGTCTACCGGCGTCCAGTCGCCGTTTTCCGGGTCGGCGAACAAAAGTTTCAAATCCGATGAGCGCTTTCTTACATTGGATATTCGTTCGGCGTAATCGCGCACGCCTCGGTATATCCTTTCAAAACCGCCGTCGTCATCGGTGAATATAATGTTGTTATCGACAACCGCGTGCTGCGGGTTCGGCGGGAAATACGGGTCGTCAAAATCGTCGAAGTTGTCGCGTATTGCGGCAAGCTGCGGGTATTTTTTCGCCCAGATTTCCGAGCGAAAAGGCGTTGCGCGCAATGTTTTCCAAGCAATACTCTCTTCGCTGTTATATCCGGCTCTTGCCCAGCCGTCATTTACTACTCCGTCGCGGGCGCGGTCATCGTAAGAGATGGCGCAAATCCCGTTGTCGGCAATGACATTGTTCGTTATGGTGTTGCTTCTTCCGCCGCCGATAAGAAATCCCAAGCCTTTTATTCCGACAAGCAGGTTGCCGTCCGATGTTTGTCCCGACATTGCGTCGTCAAAATAAATCCCGTTAGGAATAAATTCCCCCTGTCCTATGTTATACAGAACATTTTTATTTACCCGGCATCCGAAAGCAGTCCAGTCATAGCCGGAATATATCGCTCCTGCGTCGGAAGAAACCCTTACGCAGTCGGCTATCAGGTTATATTCTATAACGTGATCGTTTCCGCCGTAAGTAATCGCCATATGCGGCGCATGACGCATTTCGTTGTGGCGGCAGATATTGCCGACGCCCTGAAGACTGAACGCCGGAGCGTACATCTCCTGAACCTGCGCCCAATCGTAGACATAATTGTCTTCGGCTATGTTATTGCCGGGCGTTAGGGTATTTCTGTCTCCTCCTGCGAGGCTGACTGCGCCGGTGCCGGTGCCGGTTATCTCATTTCCCTTTACAAGGTTGTTATAACCGTTGATTCTGATGGCATAAGAGGCGACATTGCTGATAAGGCAGTCGCGGACGGTGTTGCCGTTACCCTCAATCACGACGGCATCCGCAAGGCAGCATTTGAGTTCAACATAGGCGAGAGTAAAGCCGGTGATATCTTTAGCTTCGATAAGCGGACGCCTTAATACCGATATCTCAATCGTAAAGTCGTCGGATGTCGGAATCAGATAGAGTAAGCCATTTTCGCGGTCGATGTAGTATTCGCCGGGAACGTCAAGCTCCTCGAAAACGTTGTAGAAGTAAAACGGCGCATCGGGTTTAACGGCAAAACAAGCTACATATTCCGGACAAATAGCACCGGTGGCGGGATCTAATGATTTTATAGGAGAAGATGAATCCGCCCAGTCATGGCGAAGATAACCGTAAATCCATACATCATCCATGGTTTTCCAGTTTTTGATATGCTTGTTCGTCTCTCTGCTCAGAATATATGTGCCGCCGCGGGGGTTGCGCTTTGTTGCCCAATCCGGGAAATAGTTTTGGGGCGGGAATTCCGATGGCTCGCCCATGTCGAGGACATCCCATAAGCGATCCCAGCCTTCGTTAGGCCAGCGGGCAAGGCGCATTCTGCGGTCGCAGCAGAAAACCTCCGCGTTAAGACCGACTCTGCCGTTGTCATATTTACCGGCTGTGCTGTATGCTCCGATAGCATTCAACCGACCCCAATCATCGGCGGTGAGACCGGCTTTTTTAAGGTCGGTGACGAGTACCTTGTCTTTTGCTTCTTCGCTGAGCCTTTCCCGCATTTCCCCCTCGACGGGAGAGAAAGCGGATTTGTTCAGCATAACTCCGCCGATTATAACGGCGCCCGGCTCTCCGTACCATGTAACATTCGAGTCGCGGCTGTCAAAGCTGATGCCGCCGAATCTGTAAACACCTTTTTCGATTTTTACATTTACATGGGAAGCGTCTCCGCTTTCGCGTCTTGCGCGAATCTCATCACGAATGGTTTCAAGACCGGTTTGCGGCGTCGCCGTATAATCAAAGCGATCTGGCTTAAATTCTTCATATGCGGGCAAGTCATACCCGGTTTTAGGTTCGGCAAATTTTGACATGATATATACTCCGTTATTATTTTACTCTCGTGTCAGCGAATCGCTGTTAAAACGCGCGGAAAGTCTTCAGCTTAACTTCTCCTCTGGCGGCGGTCACAAAAAGTCTGAGTTTAGCAACGCCTTTCGCTTCCCTTTTTATTATCCGACGGTTGCCGACAGTAGTTCCGCTGTGTCCGGCGACAGCCTCTCCGGATTCGTTGAGAACCTCAACGCGGAAAAGTTCTATCCGCTGTCCCTGAGCGATGTCCTCGGCTAGTTCAATATATTTGATGTCGGACGGACGATTGAGCGAAATTTCAAACTTTGCCTGAGTTTTGCTGTTCCACTCGAGGCGCTTTATTGTTTCGCCTGCGCAGAGATCGGTAGCAAATTCTTTGCGAAGCAGCGCTCCCAGCTCGGCGAGTCGTTTTACGTCGCGGTCGTCTATTAAACCGCGGTTATCCGGCGGGCAGTTCAGATTAAAAGTAGTGTTTCCGCCGACGGAATTGATATATGTATCGAAAAGGCGGCTGAGCGGATGCGGGTCCTCGTTTTTATGCCAGAACCAGCCGGGACGAATCGACATATCTACTTCGGACGGAGTAAACACAAGTCCCTTTGAATAGAGAATATTCGGAAGTTCGCCTATCTCTTCGTCTGAATTATACATGAAAGACAAATCCCCGCAAAGAGGTCCGGACTCCGTTTGTATCTCCGAGCGGAAGCAAAGTTCGCTCGGCACTACCGCCCATTCGGAGCGGCGCGCAGTCCCCGATTCGTTTCCGCACCAGCGGATATCCGGGCCGCCGTCATTGAATATCGTCGCATCCGGCTGATAGCGGCGGATAAGCTCAATATAAGAGTCGTAATCGTATACCTGTCTTTTGCCGTTCGGACCTTCTCCGCAGGCTCCGTCGAACCAGATATGGAACATTTCGCCGTAACCGGTCAAAAGTTCGGTAAGCTGGTTTCTGTAATAGGTATTATATTCATCGGAGCCGTAATATTTTGAATTTCTGTCCCACGGAGAGAGATAGACGCCGAATTTCAGTCCCGCACGGCCGCAGGCTTCGGCGGCCTCTTTCACAACGTCGCGCTTGAGGGGAGAGTTTTTGACGCTGTGCTCGGTGAATTTTGACGGCCAGAGGCAAAAGCCGTCATGATGCTTCGCCGTCAGGACAAGCCCTTTCATGCCGGCGGATTTTATGGCTTCACACCACTGATCGCAGTCGAGATCGACAGGATTAAATATACCCGGGTCTTCTTTGCCGTCTCCCCACTCGCGGTCGGTGAAGGTGTTTACTCCGAAATGAGCAAAAGCATAAAAGCCGGTGTCCAGCATCCTGAGCTGGCGCGCGGACGGCTTTACATTTGCCGACTGTTCTAAAAAGGTTTTGAATTCAGCCATTTGTTACCTCAAATTGATTTATTATTAAGTTCTCTTTTAAGATCGCGGGCGTAGATGCGTTCAAGCTCCTTTACGCCCCATTCCCTGCCGGTTTCGCGAAGCCGCTGCATATATCCGAGCAGCTCGCCGCGGCAATGTTCGGGACCGCCCTCCGCCAAAACGGTATACATCGGGTCGCCCTGATAGCCGTAATCATAAGCAGAACGGGAAAGCATCTTCTGCTCCCATACAAGTATCCGGCGGGCGCCTTCGGCGCAGATTTCCGGGAATTTATCGGCAAGGTCGTTTGTCTCGTGCGGGTCGTCTTTTATATTGAAAAGCATCTGTTCCGGGAATAGATGATAACCGCCGTGAACGGTCCGGATATAGAGCCAGTCGCCCCATCTTGCCGAGCGCTGGCAGACATGAGCGCATTGGGTGAGGACGACGCCGTCTTGCTTTTCATAATCTTCTCCGCGAAGCGCCGGCGCGAAGCTTACGCCGTCGTATTCATATCCGCCGACGGGTTCGAGCGAGAAAAGCTCGGCAATGGTCGGCGCAAGGTCGACGTTTGTATGGAAGCTCTTTTCGACGCCGGTTTTCATCCCCGGCCACTTGATTATCATTGGTATGCGGCAGGTAATCTCATCCGCGGTGCCGTGCTCCGCGTAAAGACCCAGCTCTCCCATATTCTCGCCGTGGTCGGCGGTGATAATAACCGCGGTGTCTTCCCAGACGCCGGCTTTTTTGAGCCGCTCCACCACCTTTCCTATCTGCATGTCAGCGTAAAGGATACCGGTGTCGTAATCGTCGATGAAGCGCTTAACGCCGTCGAGATCGTCTATCTTACCGGGATGGCGGGGGCAGTTTTTCGGATGGCTGTCGTCCCACATTCCGATCTCGTTTGCGCAGTGGGGACCTACATGGTTTTTGTGACGGGCGAAAACTTCTTCGTCTATCCAGTCCTGAGGCAAAGGTACATCTTCAAACGGGCGGCCGATGCTCATCGGAGTGCGGTAAGGAGTATGCGGGTCCCAGTAATTCAGATGAAGCATCCAATTATCGTCCTTTTCATGGCGGTCGAGCCATGAAAGCGCGGCGTCGGTAACCATTTCGCCGGTTTCGCCTCCTCCGAGACCCAAATTGATAACTTCATTCAGACCGGCATTGAACCACCAGGAGCTGTGCCGCTCGGCAAAGGTTGAAACCGAGGCTGTATATATTCCTTTGCGTCGAAACAGATTAAAGAGGGAGTTATGCGAATATTTCGAGCGGAAGCGACGGGAAAAACCTTCGTGACGAAGATCGGCGGCTGTTCCGCCGTGTCCGACGACACCGGTTCTGATCCCGAATTGTCCGGTTACGAGCGAGGCGCGGGACGGAAGACAGGGGGCGTTGGGACAGTAATATCTGTCGAAGCGAAGTCCCTCTTCCGCGATAGAATCTATCACCGGAGAGGTTTCCCTGCCGTAACCGTAGCAGCCCAGATGATCCGGACGAAGGGTATCGATATCAAGTATAAGAAATCTCATGACAGACCTCCGTTTTGTATTTTATCAGTCGGTTATCTTTTCTATCGAGTGTTTCAGTCCCATGACAGTGACGCTTTCGCCTTTGACGAACTGATGTGAAGGGGAAATCAGCACCGAGGGCTTTTCATTGCCGGGAGTCTTCAGAGCTATGATATTTACGCCCATATTTTTGCGGACATTAAGCTCTGACACCGTTTTTCCCACCCATTTTTCCGGGACATTCATAGTAACAATAGAATATTCATCGGAAAAGTTTATGTAATCGGTTACCGAATTCCGGGAAAGGGTAAAGGCGAGGGATTGAGCTCTGTCGCGATCCGGGAAGACTACCTTGTCCGCTCCGACTTTTTGGAGTATTCTCAGATGCTGATCGTTGAATGCTTTCGCCACTACCTTTTTAACGCCTATGTCCTTAAGCGCAAGGGTTATAAGCAGACTTTCGTCGATTTTGCGGCTGCGGCAGACTACGGCGCATTCATAATCACTCACTCCGGCGGCAATCAAAAAATCTGGATTCGTCGGGTCTCCTACGACTGCGTTTGTCACCTGGTCGGCTATCTCGTTTACCTCCTCCGGGGAGGAATCTATAACCATTACCTGCGCGCCTTGTCTCATAAGGTCGAGCGCCATTGTCCTGCCGAATTCGTCAAGACCGATTATGCAGAAAGATTTCATGTAATTTCACCAAATATTGTCAAAATTTATTATGTTATTAAAAGTAAAGAATATCAGCCTATCGGCATCGACATCTCCGGGTAGGTGACAAGATTTTTCATCCGGCTTTCCCGTAGTGTAAGCGAATAAGTGATTGTCAGCGCTCCCACCCTTCCCGCGAACATCAGCAGCATTGTAATGATATGCGAACCGAGTGAAAGCGTCGGAGTGGCGTTCAGGCTGAGACCGACGGTCGCGCCGGCGGATACGCATTCGTATAGCGCCGTAATAAGCGGGACGCGGTCGAGTATTACCAAAAGAAAAGTTGCCACTGTATTCATAACCAGCGCAAAAGTGGTTACCGCCATCGCGCGCATTACGACCGACGAATTTATGCTGCGGTTTTTGCAGGTCACGGCGTTTCTGCCGGTTGCGTAAGCTTTTACCGTAAGCAGCAGGACGGCGAGGGTGTTTACCTTTATGCCGCCGGCGGTCGAGCCGGAACATCCGCCGATAAACATTAAAAGAACCGAGAGCGCTTTTGAGGATTCGGTAAGAAGCGTGTTGTCAACCGTCATGAATCCGGCTGTTCTTGTTGTTACCGACTGGAAAAGTGAAGCGATAATCTTCTGCCAAAGGGGCATATTTGCCATGGTCGCGGTATTGCTCCACTCGAAAAAGAGGATAAGCGCTCCGCCGCCGAACACAAGCGCCGCGGTAAATTTCAAAACAAGAGAGGAATAAACAGAGAGGGGCTTCTTTTTGAATATCAGGTCCAGAACATCCCACCAGACTGCGAATCCGATTCCTCCGATCATAATCAGCAGCATCAGCGTTGAACTTACTACAGAATCCGAACAAAGTCCAATCATCGATGTTCCGGGGGTGAAATATGTTCCCATCAGGTCAAAACCGGCGTTGCAGAAAGCGGAGATTGAATGGAAAACTCCGAGCCAGATGCCTTTAAGTCCGAACATCGGTATAAATCTTGTCATTAAAATCAAGGCGCCCGCGCCTTCGACGACTCCGGTCGCGATGAAAATTCTTTTGACAAGCGAGGGGGTATTTGCGTGAGTCGAGAAGCTGAGCGATTCCGCCGCGACAAGCCGCTCTTTCGGAGACATTGATCTTCGGGCGAGCAGCGACAGCATCGTTGCCATTGTCATAAAGCCGAGACCGCCGGTTTGTATCATTATTAATATAACGATATGACCGAATAGAGACCAGCCGGTCGCGGTGTCAACGATCGCAAGCCCGGTTACGCAGGTAGCGCTGACGGCGGTGAAATACGCAGTCTCCGGTCCGCGGCTGATGCCGTTAGAAGAAGCTGCCGGAAGAGTAAGCAAAGTGCCGCCGATAAGTATGACGCAGAAAAAGCCGATGACCAATATCTGGGCGGCGCTTAAGTTTACCGCAGCTTTGCCGGCTGAAGATTTTCTTTTAAATAAACGAAACAAATAATTCCCTTCTGTCTTTATTGTTTTGAATTAAATTATGTTATAAGAATTATATCATAATTTATAAAAAAAGTATATTGTTTATATTGTACAATATTTTAATATCAGAGAAATTCGTTTCGATTAATAATAGCCTGAAAAATGATTGTTCCGTGACTTAAATGTCATTCACATATAATGTTGTTTTTAACATTATATGTCGCTTATTTCACACCCATTAATACATAATTTACAAAAAAACACCTCTTTACTATTGCATTTTGCCCAAAAAAGTGCTATAATATTATCGCAGACAAAAAGCAATAGCTTGTGTCTGTTATACCCCCCAAACCCCCTCTTTATATATGGCGATCGGAATAAGCTTCCCCGGCTTGTTCCGATTTTTTTGTTTTTTCCTTGACTTTTAACAGCTTATAATATATAATAATATTGTAAGAATAATCACTTGGAAAAGGAGGCTAAAAATGACAAGGGATTTTGATTCGCTCAGAAAAGTAGTTGAAAACCTGAAAGAACAGAACATTGACCTGTCGGCGGTGCTTTCTCTTGCCGATTATATCAGCGCTCACCCCGAAAAAGCCGATGAAAAGCCGCTCAAGCTTGATATCGAGCTTTTGGAGGCGATTGTTCCGATGCTGCAAAACAACTCAATCATCGCGATTTTCGCCCGAATACTTGACGGAGATCTTCCTTCGGAGCTTATAAAACCGCTTATCCCCTACGCGCCTTATCTTGTTAGTCAGATAGAATCGGCGGTGCTTTTGGGCGCTCTCGAAAAGGATGTGCTTGAGATTTTACGCGAATACTGACGTATCAGGAAGATACCGGTTTTGTGTTTCTCATTTCGCCTTGCTTTTCTTATGCAAAAATAATGCAATTCTTATTAATAATACAAATCGGTATTGACATTTTTTATACAATGTGCTATTATATAGTTTAACAAACCCGGCATTCTCAAAATATATCAAAGGCATGGTAGACGAAATGAAAAATATCCACAAAATTTTAGGCATACTCCTGAGCGCTCTTTTATGTTTATCCGCTTTTGCCGCCTGCGGTGATTCCGGCAAAAAAACTGACGCTCAAATCACAACCGCCGCGCCGTCGGGAGATATCGAAACCACCGACGAAGACGGCGAATATGTAGACACGCGCTTTGACAATATCGATTTTGACGGCAGAGCTTTCCGAGTAAACACCTCGGTGGACGATTTTGACGCCACCAACGCAAACGACATGATTCAGGGAACCGGTGAGGAAGACGGCGATATCGTAAACGACGCGGTTTACAAGCGCAACCTTACGATTGAAGAAAAGCTGAACATCAAATTCGAGTATACTCAAACCAAATATACCTACTCCGACGCAGAAGCGAATATTCGCAAAGTAGTCATGGCAGGCGACGACCTTTACGACATCATCATCAATGACGTCCGATCCCTGATTCAGCTGACCGACGAAAACATCTTCTGCAATGTCGCGAACGTGCCGATATTCGACCTTGAGAAAAGATACTGGTATGCCACGACGATGAACGACCTTACGATCGTTCCAAACCATACCTATATACTCGCGGGAGACTATTTCGCAGATATCATCAAGTCTTGTCACTGTCTCTTTTACAACAAGAATATGTGCGAAAACTTTTACGGCGATCCCGAATATATCGATAACCTGGTTCTTGACAGCAAGTGGACTTATGAAAACGCCACGAAGGTTATAAACGAAAACTACGCCGACCTCGACGGCGACGGAAAGATGAAGGAAGGCGACCGCTTCGGCATGATCGCCCACGACTACTGGGGCAATCTCATCGCTTTTGTCGGCTCTGCCGGAATTGAATTTCTCGACCGCTCAACCGACCCGCCGACTATTAACTTCAACAACGACCGATCCGTTGCATATCTTGAAGCGCTAAACAACCTTTATCACAACGATGGCACACTCGTCGGAATAAAGGACAGCGCCGACAACCACCTCGGTCTCAACAGACTTTTCGGCGGCGGCGAAGCTCTGATGGTCGTTTATCAGCGGCTCAACGACCTTGCGCTGATGCGCAACTTCGAATTCGACATCGGTCCGATCCCCTATCCGAAGCTTTATGAAAGCGACAATCATTACACATCGATCCACGACACCACCGAAATGGGCGCGATTCCGATCACTTGCAACGACCTTGCTTTTGTTACTACCGTAATAGAAGCACTCAACGCAGAAACCTCAAAAACGCTGTTCCCGGTCTATTATGATGTCGCTCTCAAGGTAAAATATACGACCGACGAACACGCAGCGAAGATGATAGACATGATCCACGACAACTTCGGTAGCTCCTTCTCGCTTGCTTACAATAACGCTCTCGGTGATTTCATGCTTCAGTGTTTCACCGGTCCCTGCGGAAAAAAGAGCAACGATTTCGCTTCGGTTTATGAAAAAGGCATCAGCGCTTGCGAAGCTAAGCTTCAGGCGATGATCGAAGCAATCGAATCGTTTGATTGATTCTTAAATAGCATACCGTAATGATTTTCCCTCCGCCGTTTTTTGCGGCGGAGGGATTTTGTTTCTATATTCATAAATAAAAGCCCGTTTTGTCTCGGGCTTTTGTTTATTGATTAACCGAACTTTTCAACCGTTTTTGCCATTGCGGTTTCGGTTTTCTTAAGTTTTGATTCAAACTGGGAAGAGAATTTCGAAGGGTTTTCGGCGCATTTTGCAATTATATCGCTTAAATTTCCCCAGTTGAAACTTACCGCAAGGTCATAGCGCTTGCTGTCGAGTATCAGTTTAAGCATTTCTACCGAGCTTTCATCGCGGGTGACCTTTGTCATAAGGTTTACGTCTATATAAGCGGGTTGCAGGATTTTGCTTGATTCGCGGCAAAGCGCTTCAAGCATATAGCCGGTGAAATCAATATCCTGGTTGGTGACAGGTATGGAAATTCCGGGGCAGACCCAGGAGGCGACCTGGTTATAATAACGATCCTGATTTTCATCTAATTTGGGATACGGCAGGATGCCGAAATCATTCTCCATCGAGCGATAGTAGGGTATCGTATAAATGTTTGCGGACAGGAAAAGCAGCCTGTCCTCTTTCATCATCGCTCTTGCGCCCATCCATGTATCCGGTATGTCTTTAGTGAGTATGGTCACGGTTGAATCATTCATCATATTTCCGATTGCATCGAAGATGATCTGGGACTTTTCTTCACCCATGACGATAACGGGGTCGCCGTTTTCATCAACCCTCGCCATCTGCCCGCCGAAAGCGAAAAACCAATACCGACCGACCGAGTAATTGTCGCAAATACCCCAGACATCCGAAGAGTCCATGACCCCGTCGCCGTTCAAATCCTGGACTACGGCGCGGCCGAGTTCCATCATTTTATCAATGGTCCAACTGCCGGAGCGTACATAATCGTAACATTCGCCCAGTTCGTATTTCTCGGCAAGAAGCCGGTTCCAATAGAACATACACGAAAGCTCTTCGTCGAACATTGATATATCGCCGGTTATTGCCCAGAGCTTGCCTTTGAAAGTAAGATCGCGCCGGATATTTTCATCCCAATAGCGTCTTTCAAGCTCAATATATGGCAGAGATATGACATCGACTAACATTCCTTCTCCCGCCATCTGAAAGGCGGTGTCTATATAAGGCTGGCAGATATCAAATTCATCGGAGCCGGCTTTGATTGTCTTTTTGGCAACGGTCGGAACGTCCTCAACGGTTGTGTTTATCAGCTTTACTCCGTATTTATCCTCGACAGCGATATTGCGTTCCCAAACCGCGTCATTTATCAGATCTCCCTTCTTTTCTTCGGAATATCCGAAGTCAAGGTACTGGAACCATGTGGATGGGTCTCCCTGATTATATGCGAGTATCCGGAATTCCTTCCCGCCGAAGTCTTTTGCTTCAAGCTCGGGATACTCCGTTTCGGCTGCGGTGGTGTCGGGAGCTTCATCCGGCTGCGTTTCTGCCGCGGTGGTGCTTTCTGCCGCAGGCTGTTCTGTGCTGCCGCAGGAAATCAACGCAAACAGCAGCGCAGCCGCCAGAACGGCTGAAATTATTTGTTTTTTCATACTTCCCCTCATTAAATATATATTCGAATCCGAATGCCGGATCAGCCGGCGAACTGATCGAGCGTTTTTGCCATTTCGGCTTCGGTTTTCTCAAGCTTTGATGCAAGCTGAGAAGAAAACTTAGACGGGTCCTTCGCGCATGTAGCTATTATGTCGCTTAATTTACCCCAATTGAAACTTACCGCAAGGTCGTAGCGCTTGCTGTCAAGTACCAATTTGAACATTTCTGCCGAGCTTTCGTCGCGGGTGACTTTTGTCATCAGGTTCACATCAATATAAGCGGGTAGCAGGTTTTCGCCGGATTCGCGGCAGAACGCTTCAAGTATATAACCGGTAAAATCAATATCCCGGTTTGTCGTCGGTACTGAGATAGCGGGACAGTACCACGAGGCGACCTGATTATAATAACGCTCCTGGTTTTCATCAAGCTTTGGAAACGGCAGTATGCCGAAATCACCCTCCATAGAGCGAAAGTAGGATACGGTATAAAGACTGGCGGGCAGGAAAAGCAGTCTGTCTTCCTTCATCAAAGCTCTTGCGCCCATCCATGAGTCCGGTATTTTAGAAACGAGTATGGTCACGGTTGAATCATTCATCATATCTCCGATTGCATCGAAGATGATCTGGGATTTTTCTTCACCCATGACGATTTCAGGGTAGCCGTTTTTATCAACGCTCGCCATCTGTCCGCCAAAAGCGAAAAACCAAAACCGGCCGGCTGAGTGATCGGTGCTGATGCCCCAGATATCCGAAGCGTCCATAACCCCGTCTCCGTTCAAATCCTGTACTACGACACGGCCGAGCTCTTTCATTTTATCAACGGTCCAGCTGCCGGAACGAACGTAATCGTAACACTCGCCGAGTTCATATTTCTCGGCAAGAAGCCGGTTCCAATAGACGATACACGAAAGCTCTTCGTCGAACATTGATATATCGCCGGTTATCGCCCAGAGCTTGCCTTTGAAAGTAAGATCGCGCAGGATATTTTCATCCCAATAGCGTCTTTCAAGCTCAAGGTAAGGAAGGGACATTATATCGACGAGCATTCCCTCTCCCGCCATCTGAAAGGCGGTATCAATATAAGGCTGGCAGATATCAAATTCATCGGAGCCGGCTTTTATTGCCTTATTGGCAACGGTCGGAACATCCTCAACGGTTGTGTTGACGAGTTTTACCCCGTATTTATCCTCGACTGTGATATTGCGTTCCCAAACCGCGTCGTTGATGAGATCGCCCTTCTTTTCTTCGGAATATCCGAAATCAAGGTACTGGAACCTTGTGCCGGGGTCGCCCTGGTTATACGCGAGTATCCGGAATTCCCTACCGTCGAAGTCTTTTGCTTCAAGCTCGGGATACTCCGTTTCGGCTGCGGTTGTATCAGAGACTGCATCCGGCTGTGTTTCTGCCGCGGTGGTGCTTTCTGCCGCAGGCTGTTCTGAACTGCCGCAGGAAATCAAAGCAAACAACAGCGCAGCCGCCAGAACGGCTGAAATTATTTGTTTTTTCATACTTCCCCTCATTTATATATATTCGAATCCGAATGCCGGATCAGCCGGCGAACTGATCGAGCGTTTTTGCCATTTCGGCTTCGGTTTTCTCAAGTTTTGATGCAAGCTGAGAAGAAAATTTTGACGGTTCTTTTGCGCATATGGCTATTATATCGCTTAATTTACCCCAGTTAAAACTTACCGCAAGGTCGTAGCGCTTGCTGTCGAGTATCAGCTTGAGCATTTCCGCGGAGCTGTCGTCGCGGGTGACTTTTGTCATAAGATTAACGTCTATATAAGCGGGCTGCAGATTTTCGCCTGATTCGCGGCAAAGCGCTTCAAGCATATAGCCGGTGAAATCCAAATCTTGGTTTGTCGTCGGTACGGATATCGCCGGACAGACCCATGAGGCAACCTGATTGTAATATCTTTCCTGATTTTCGTCAAGCTTCGGATACGGCAATATGCCGAAATCGCCTTCCATGGCGCGATAATTGGATACCGTATAAAGACTGGCGGGAAGGAAAAGCAGCCTGTCCTCCTTCATCAGCTCTCTTGCGCCCATCCATGTATTCGGTACCTTTGTAACGAGTATGGTCAGAGTTGCGTCATTCATCATGTTCCCCATGGCGTCGAAGATAACTTGAGACTTTTCTTCGCCCATGATGATTTTCGGGTCGCCGTTTTCATCGACGCTTGCCATCTGCCCGCCGAGAGCAAAGAACCATGAGCGGCCGACCGAGTAATCGGTGCTGATGCCCCAGACGTCGGAGGCGTCCATAACGCCGTCGCCGTTTAAATCCTGAACGACAGCGCGGCCGAGTTCCTTCATTTTATCGATAGTCCAGCTGCCGGAGCGAACATAATCGTAACATTCGCCGAGTTCGTATTTCTCGGCAAGGACACGGTTCCAATAAACGATATATGAAAGCTCCTTGTCGAACAGGGATATATCGCCGGTTATCGCCCAGAGCTTGCCTTTCAGGGTGAGGTCGCGCTGGATGTTTTCGTCCCAATAGGGTCTTTCAAGCTCAAGCCAGGGCAGGGAGATAATATCGACGAGCATTCCCTCTCCCGCCATCTGAAAAGCGGTGTCAATGAAAGGCTGGCAGATATCAAATTCGTCGGAGCCGGCTTTGATGGCGTTTTTGGCAACTTTGGGAGCATCCGCAACGGTTGTGTTGACGAGTTTTATCCCGTATTTGTCTTCGACCGCAATATTGCGTTCCTGAACCGCATCGTTGATGAGATCGCCTTTCTTTTCTTCGGAATATCCGAAATCAAGATACTGGAACCAGGTGCCGGGGTCTCCCTGATTATACGCGAGTATCCGGAATTCCCTACCGCCGAAGTCTTTTGCTTCAAGCTCGGGATATTCCGTTTCGGCTGCAGTAGTATCAGATGCAACATCCGATTGCGTTTCTGCCGCGGCGCTGCCTTCAGCCGCAGGCTGCTCTGAACTGCCGCAGGCTATTAAAGACAACAGCAGCGCAAAAGCTAAAACGGCTGAAGTAATTTGTTTTTTCACTTGGTTTACCTTTATTATTCAATTTCAGGATCAGCCGGCAAACTGTTCGAGCGTCTTCGCCATATCGGCTTCCGCCGCCGGCAGCAGCTTCGCAAGCGTTGACTGGAATTTGGAGCTGTCGCGGCAGCTCGGTTCGATGACATTTGTTATCTTTCCCCAGTTATAGCTGCAGGCGAGGTCGTAACGCTTGGTCGCAAAGATCAGGCGCATCATTTCCGCCGAGCTGTCGTCGCGGGCGACTTTTGTCATCAGATTGAGTTCGATATAGGCGTTGACGATGGTATCCGATGATTCGCGGGAAAGCGCTTCGAGCAAAAGACCGGTTGACTCTATGTCGCTGTTTGTGACCGGCACCGAGATGACCGGACAAACATGGGAAGCGACATAATTATAATAACGCTCCTGCTCTTCGCTGTGTTTCGGATACGGCAGCACGCCGAAGTCGTTTTCCATCGAACGGTAGCCAGTAATATCGTAAAGGGAACCGGGCAGGAAGAGCACTCTGTCCTCTTTCATGCCGTTTATCGCGGCGGTCCAGCTGTTTTTCAGCTTGCTGACCAGCTTCGTCGAGGTCTCGTCGTTCATGAGAGCGGAGATTTTATCGAAAGCGGCCTGCGAATGAGGTTCGCCGACGACAAGCTTCGGGGTTCCGTCGCTTTCGAGTTTGCAGAGCTGCGCACCCATGGCGTAGAACCATGAGCGGCCGACGCCATAATCGGTGACAACCCCGTAAACGTCTTCATCACCGAGGACGCCGTCGCCGTTCAAGTCGTGGGTGACTATCCGGCCGAGTTCAGCCATTTTATCTATCGTCCATTTCCCGCTGCGGGCGAGTTCGTAGCAGTCTTCTATCTCATACTGCTTCGCAAGAACCTAATTATAATACACCACATAAGAAAGCTCTTCGTCGAACATTGAAATGTCGCCGGTTACCGTCCAAAGACGGTTCTGAAGGCTCAGGTCGCGCTGGATATTTGAATCCCACCAGGGCATATCGAATTCGCAGTAAGGCAGGTCGTAAATATTGTAAAGCAAACCTTCCCCCGCCATAGAGTAAGCGGAATCGCAGTAGGGTTCAAGGATTTCGAATTCGTCGGAACCGGCGGTGATGGCTTTGCGGGCGGTTGAAACAACGTCGCTAACCTGATTTGAGACTATTCGGATGTTGTATTTTTCTTCTATCGCTATGTTCCGGTTCATGATATTGTCGTTTATCAGATCTCCCGCGGCTTCTTCCGTCCATTCGAAATCAAGGTACTGGAACCAGGTGCCGGGATCGCCCTGTTTATAAACGAGGACACGGAAATCCTTGCCGCCTAAATCTCTAACTTCAAGCGGTTCGATTGTCGATTCTTCGGACACGGTTGCTTCGGCGGTTTCTTCTCCCGCGGGCTTATCCGATCCGTCCGGCGAGTTTTCATCTTTTCCGCCGCATGATACCGCGACAGACAAAAGCATGGCGCAGAGAAGCAGCGCGGCTGATATTCTTTTGATAATCATAATAATTCCCCTTTTTATTTTTTAAAATTATTCGTTTAACTTTTCAGCAGTGACGAAGCTGAACTTCACGCGCGACGGGTGTTGCGGCGCCGAAATATTTGGAACAATCGCCTAATTTGACTTTGTCGTCGCGTATTGGATAAACAGACCACGCCTGCACCTCTCCTTTTCCGAGAGACAGTTTTATGCTGTTTTCAAGGTCGAAGGGGCGATATTTCTTTGAAAAATACTCGTATGCAAGATATCTTCTTCCCGAATCGATGCGCGGGATATCGGATATGCTTATCTCGCCGTCTACGGGAACATCGCTGATATTCCATACTCCGACGGCAAAGTTTTCGCCTCGCTGATTAAAGAGCTTAAGCGGTTTTTCAGCCGCGCGGCAGTCGGTAAAGAAACAGTCGTAGGTAGGCATTGCGGCGCCCGGAAAACGGAAAATCCTGCCGTTTTCGTCGCAGAGCGGGGCGATTTTTTCAAAATCGGTCTCGCCGACTTTATCCGAGACATAGACAGGACCGCCGGAAAGGGCGCGGAGGACTGCGCTTCTGTATGCATCGGGATGGTTTGACCACCACATATCGAAGTCACAGACATACAGCATCGAATGCCAGGGGGCGTTCCATGCGTTCTGGACAATATGCGAGGCGAAGTTGTTGCTGTCGTCCGGGAAAAAGTCGTTGCTGTTGCGGTTTACGGCGCTCATCGGACGGTTCAATACATTTTCCTGCTGATTTCCCATGCAGTTTATCAGCGGCAGGGCAGGTGAACCGAAATGCTCGGAAATTGAACGTTCCAGCGCTTCGTGAGCGCTGCGGGTCGTTTCCGAGACAACGGCTTGTCCGCGAATTTCCCTCATATAGCTGCCCTGATTGTCGACTTTAAGCATATCGATGCCGCAGTCTTTGAGGAAGGAATGCCAGTCAGACCAGAATTTATAAGCTTTTTCCGGGTCGAAAGAGAGAATGCGTTCTCCGTTGGAAATCGTTGTCAGTACGTCGGAATATTTTTTATCAAGCTCGCTTCCGGGAGCAATTCCGCTCCAATAAGCGGTAAAAGCATGCCAGACGCCGACTTTAACGTCAAGCACGGATTTTATCTGCGATACAAAGTGCCACAGACCGAGCGGGAACTTTTCCGGGTCGGCTTCAAGACCGAGCAGCCGATAATCCTTCTCGTGCAGCCAGCCGTCGTCTATCATAACCCATTTTACCGGGATGTTTTTTTCTTTGAATTCCTTCATCTTGGATATAAACTTTTCTTCGTTCATATCCCTGTAGAAAGCGTTCCAACTGCACCAGCCGAGTTCGTCGACAAACCCGGGGATAGCCCTTTCGCTCAGCAACGGAACGGTTATCGCTTTGAGCCGACGGGCGTTTTTAAAGTTTTCCTGTATCGCTTTTATAGGTTCGCGCGCCGTATATACGGAAAGAAACGCGCCGCTCAGGGTATTTATTCCGCCGCATCCGATCGAAAGCTCAATACCGCGGGAGGAAATGTAAGTCGAAAAGCCTTTTTGCGGCAGAGGCAGGAGACTGATTATCTGTCCTCCGCCGTTTTTAAGCACCGTAAGCTGGCCTTTCTCCGGCCAATCCTTTTTGCTGCGCGCAAACGAAGGCGATGTCCACCAGATTTTATCAGGGAAGATATTTACCGTTCCTGTGACCCTTCCGATATCGAAGTCAAACGCCGCGCCGGCATCCGGGTCAAGCGGCTGCTCGGTTTCAAGGTCGATACTGAAAACGAGAGAGCGTTCCGCTTTATTTACGGTCAGATTAAAATGCCTTATGCCTTCGGCCGCATAAAAGAAAGTTGTATTGTCTTTAACTTCGGATATTTCTTTCAGGTTAGGGATAATCTGCCCGGCGTCGGTATTGATTACCGGATTAAAATTCTTAAGTAAAAGATTTGCACCGCAGAATACCGATATCCCTTCCTGGTCAGCGGTGAGCGACAATGGCTGTTTCATAAAAGATTCCTCCTTTATTTTTTACACTTGAATGATGGCGCGGGCTTTTGCAGAATCCTCATAGCAACTACCGGCAAGAACAAGGCGACCGCCGGAGGGCATTTGGTAATTGCCGTCGGAGTCGGCGTATTTCAATGCGTCCGGTTCAATCTCGCAGTCGAGTTCGAGTTCGTCTCCGGCGCGGATGAAGATTTTTTTAAGATAGATCAGTCTTACGGGAGGCTCATCTTTATTGTCGCCCGCAGCAAGATAGAGGGCTACCGCTTCTTTTGAATCCCGACAGCCTGTATTTTTTACCGAGAGTTTTATCGTAATGCCGGAGTCGGTTTTCTTTGTGTTTTTGAACGAATATGAAAACGAGGTGTAGGAAAGTCCGAAGCCGAAAGGATACAAGGGTTTACCTTCGAAATATCTGTATGTGCGGTTTTCCATCGAATAATCGTCAAACGGAGGAAGGTCATCGGTCGAGCGGTAGAAGGTAAGGGGCAGACGACCCGACGGACTTACCCGCCCGAAGAGCACGTCAGCGAGCGCATGGCCGCCTTCGGCGCCCGGATAGAAGCACTGGAGCACGGCGTCGGCTTTTTCATCGGCTTCGCAAAGATTAAGACAGGAGCCGGAAACCGAAACGAAGACTATCGGTTTGCCTAACTTTGCGACTTCGCGGAAGAGTTCGAGCTGAACTTCGGGAATATCGATATCCGGCTTGTCGCCGCCGCGCTGACTGTTATATCCGTCGCCTTCTTCTCCTTCAAAAGTCGGGTTTAAACCGAGGCACATTATGACGATATCCGCTTCGGAGGCGGCAACCAAAGCCTCGCGGAAAGGGTTCTCTTCCCATGAGCCGAGCTCTTTGCGGACTATATGGCAGCCTCGGGCGCAGAAGACCGAACCGCCGGCGGCTTCGACTTCTTCGATTATGCCGCGCTGGAGGGTGGTGGTTTTCTTCGGTGTACCGTGATAATTGCCGAGCAGAACAAGCTTATCGTCTGCGACGGGACCTATCACGGCGTAGGTTTTTTGGGGATTCAGCGGAAGAATGCCGTTGTTTTTCAGCAGCACGATACCGTCTGCCGCCGCTTCTCTTGAAAGCGCGGCGTGTTCCTTTGTGTCATACGCGCCTTTCGGTATCGAATTATACGGGCAGTCGTCGTCGAACATACCGAGTCGCAATCGCGCTTCAAACAGCCTTATGACCGAACGGTCGATATCTTCTTCGGTCAAAAGACCTTTTTCATACGCAACGTTAAGCGAAGCGTACGCTCCGCCGCAGTTGAGATCGCAGCCGGCTTTTACCGCCTGAGCGGCAGCGTGGGGAGCGTCGGGAGACGTGCCGTGACCGTTATAGAAATCATATACCGCGCCGCAGTCGGAAACAACATAGCCTTCAAAACCCATTCTTCCGCGAAGATTATCCTCAAGCAGCTCGACGCTTCCGCAGCATGGTACGCCGTCAATTCTGTTGTAAGCTCCCATGACGGCTGCGACACGGCTTTTGCGGATGATATAATCAAAGGCAAACAGATACGTCTGCCAAAGGTCGCGTTTCGAGGGGTGAACGTCGAAGCTGTGCCTTAACGATTCGGGACCGGAATGAACCGCGAAGTGTTTTAATGTCGCGTCAACTCTTCGGTAGTTTTCGTCATCCCCCTGAAGCCCGTCAACATAAGCCGCTCCGGTGAGAGCGGTCAGATACGGGTCTTCGCCGTAGGTCTCATGCCCTCTTCCCCACCTCGGATCGCGGAAGATGTTGATGTTGGGCGACCAGAGAGTCAGTCCCTGATAGATGCCGGTGTCGCCAAAGCTGCGGTAGCCGTTGTATTTTGCTCTCGCTTCTTTTGATACCGCCTCGCCGATGCGGAAAACGATTGAGGGGTCAAAGGCAGCCGCCATGGCTATTGCCTGCGGGAAGCAAGCCGCCGAACCGGAGCGGGCGACTCCGTGCAGCCCCTCATTCCACCAGTTATATCCCGGTATGCCGAGCCTTTCGACAGGCGGGGAGTCAAATTTCATCTGACTCATCTTCTCAGCCAGAGTCATTTTCGAAACCAAATCCTCAGCTCTTTTTCTGAAATCCATATGTTACTCCCTAAAGACACAAATATTTAATAAACAAGTTTATTATATCATATGCCGCAGTCTAAATCAAGGGATATTTGAAAGGAATTTTACAAGCCGTTTCACGCCGTATTCGACATGCAGTATTGACAATTTACGGCATATGTTGTATAATGATGTATACCTGTTTGTTCTAAGATGACATTCAGGCTATTCACACACCGGCAGTACTCTTGCCGCTGAGTATTACACTGAATTTGCATACTATATTCCGGAGGAAATTCCAATATGAATATCAACGAAAAAATCGCCCTTATCGGGCTCTGCATAGTCATAGCGGCAGTCGGCGCCGTGACTGTTTTTGCCGACGGTTATGACACCTCTGCAGATCCGCTTGTTACCGTTTCGTATATACAAAACGTTAAAGCAGAAATAAAAAATGAAATAATCATCGAACTCGACATTAACTCGGTAAAGACCCATATGGATGAGATCAGCACCTCAATCATAGCTCTTGAACAACAGCAATCAAAGCAGGCTGCCGATATTAAAGCGCTGAAAGAGGGCGGCGCTTCCGAATCAAGCGAAGCTGACTCGGAAGCAGAATCTAAAACTGTCAGCGCGCCGGCAGTACAGGCGGCTTCATACGAAGTTGTCCGACTCACAAAAGGTCAGACTATCACCGCCGACTCTTCTCTTGAACTTATTCCCCGCTCGGGTTCATTAAATGCGGTAGTAACATCGGAAACCAACAGGGTAAACAAGGTCGGTCTGAGTGATCTGACCGGCGCCAAAGAAATCCTTGACGGGGAGCCGATCGAAAACAACCACTACATACTTGTATCCCGCGCCGACGGACGCGGCGTTACCGCCGTATCCGACGAATGTTATCTTATGGTGCGCGGCAGCTATACCATTGTCGGTTAATATCATGTCATTCAAAAACAATACGAAAAAGAACAACTCGCCGATAAAACCCTGGGCAAGAATACTCGCCCTTATACTCTGTATTCTGATGCTCGGCGGCACCGCCATAATTCTTATTCAATACCTTGCTTTCGGCTCTTATGCGGCGAACATTTCGCCGAATCAGCAAATCCGCGTCGGACTTATGTATGGACAGGGGGTTGTTACCAGTTACACCTTAAGCGCGGATTACGGTTTTTCGCTCGGCAAAATCGAGCAGAATTCCTTCCGCTCAATCTGGAGACTTTCCGACACTTCAATAACCGTCGCATCTGATGCAAATCTTAATCGGAGCGGCATTATCTACAATATTACCGGAAGCTACAACGCCACCTCCGTCGGCGCATATCATATCGAGATAAACTACGGAGACGCGCCGGACTTTGAGCTGCAGTATGCTTTTGCGGCGGAACAGCTATCCGCGCTTACAAACGAGGTTTTCCCTGCCTATATCGGAGGCGCTTACGCCGTGAGAGTCGGTAATTTCGCAAGCATCGAGGACGCCGAAGCCTTCCTGCCTTTAGTCGCGGCATTACTGCCGGGGGCATATGTCGTAACCCCCAGTTCCACCGCAGTTACCGTTATGGTATCGGATACCGGCTTCATACTTTTTGAATACGACGATCCTTCGGGAAACTCAAACCTCGGACTTTACGCAAACCAACAGGGCGGAAGTCCCTGTTATCTCGTCACTCCGTCAAAAAAATACTTTGAAGGTATATTTGAGTTCAAGCGCTATATAAACGGCAATCGCGACGGCGTTCAGGTCGTAAATATTCTGACACTTGATCAGTACATAAACGGTTTGCTGCCGTGGGAAATCAGCCCGTCCTGGCCGATTGAAGTTCAAAAAGCCGTCGCCGTCGCCGCGCGGACATATGCCCTCTCAATGCTGAATCGGCACTCGGAATACGGCTTTGATATGTGCAACGGCACTCACTGTCAGGCTTATCTCGGCATAGGCCGCGCCACCGAAGCCAGCCGGCGCGCCGTTGCTGAAACTTCGGGACTGATACTTACCTACAACGGAGAGCCGGCAAGAACTTATTATTCCGCAGTTACCGGCGGCTGCACCGTCTCGGTAACCGAAGCCTGGGGAGGAGGCAATAACGTCTCCTATCTGCGCGCGATTCACACCCCCTGGGAAAAGTATTCGACCCACTCCGAGGGAGAATGGCAGACTGAGGTAACGCCCGAAAAGCTCTCGAACACCCTTAAAGCTTACGGATATTATCAGATAACAAGCCCCATCGCCGCAGTCCATATCGATAAACTTTGCAACAATTCTACATATATTTATCAGATTACCTTTACCGACGAGGACGGCAACACCGCAACAATAACAACTTCAGATCGTATTCGAACCGTGCTTTCGGCATATGTAAACTCTGCAAACTTCGTCGTCGGCAGAGGCGGGGAGAATGTCAGCATTACCGACTTTTTGCCGAATGTAAGATATCCATATGCGACGGCGTCGCCGACAAGCACAAGCTCTTCTTCCTCTTCCGGAAGCTCGGGAGCGTGGGCGGCGACTGAATCCGGCAACCGGCAGCTTGACGGCAACGCGCTTTATATTTCCGGAAGCGATAAAAGCGGTGTGATAGCCGGCGACGACCTATACAGAGTGCCTGTCGTGACCGGCAGCGGTATTGTATCCGTCGACTGCGCAAGCGGCGGTTTTGCTCCGATTGAACCGTCATCAACGGTTACGGTCGACAACAGCGCGTATATCGCCACCCTCTCGGATATTTCAACATATCAGTCACAAAGAATGGTGCTTGCAAACGGTAAAGCTTCTAACTTCGTCTTTGTCGGGCGCGGTTGGGGCCACGGCGTCGGCATGAGTCAATGGGGAGCGAAGAACCTCGCCGAGATGGGTTATGATTTTTGCTCCATTCTTAGAACCTATTATCCCGGAACCGAGTTAACTACTCTTCAATAAAATAATAAAAACTAAACGGTAGCAAAATGGTGAAAAAATGAATATCAGACGAATCACCGCGGCTCTTCTTCTCTCAGCCGTTCTGCTGTCCGCCCTTTCCTGCGCAGACAGCGGCGCTCCGGCTGATACGCCGCAAAAAACATTGTCGCCCGACAACGAAACGACTATCGCAGAAACGACGACCGAGGGACCGGATCTGCCGGACAAAACTTATGACGGCGAGACGGTGCATTTCCTCACCGCATTGAATCAGGGCTATGACTGGTACACCTCAAAGGAAATTTTCGCCGAAGGAGAAACCGGCGAGCTTTTCAACGACGCGGTATACAGGCGCAATCTTGTTATAGAAGACAGATTCGACATAAAAATCACGCAGAACTGCGTCCCGGGTCCGGAAAACGTTGCAAAAAAATCGCTTTCCGCCGGAGACACCGAATACGATGTTGTGATGCCGTATATGTCGAACTCGATATCACTGCTGCAATCGGGGCTTTTTTACGACCTTAAAACGGTACCGTATCTCGATCTTGATAAGCCCTGGTGGGATCAGAGGGCAAACGACAACCTGAGCTACCGCGGCAGGCTGTTTATGACGACAGGCGACATTTCCATCCTCGATAACGAATGCACGATGGTTATGTTCTTCAACAAGCAGCTTGTCACCGACTTCGGTCTTGAAAGCCCTTACGACCTCGTTCGCAGCGGCGCCTGGACAATGGACGCGCTGACCGCAATGTCATCTTCCGTGACGGCGGATATCAACGGCGACGGCAAGCTGAATAAAGAAGACCGTTTCGGACTGTCGGTTGCCGGAAATGCTCCGATATCCTTATATTTTGCCGCCGGAGAACGCATAATCAACTCTGACGGAGACGGCGGACTTATGATAACGATGAACTCTCCCCGCGCCTCCGATGTCATAGAAAAGATTATGAATACCTGCCTTGATACCCTTGCTTTTAATAAAATAAACGGCTCGGACGGCGGATTTGATACTCCCTGCGCTATGTTCCTTGACGGTCGGCTGATGTTCGTAACCTTCGCGCTTGTTGATATCAACGGACTCCGCGACGCCGAATTTGAGTTCGGAATCCTTCCCTACCCCAAATACAACGAAGCTCAGGAAGAATACAACAGCCTTATTTCAACCATCTGCGTTCCAACCGTCTCGCTTCCATATAACTGCCGGAATCCCGAACTTGTCGGGGTAACGCTTTCCGCGATGGCACACGGCTCTCTTGACACCCTTACCGTGGCGTATTACGACAACGCCCTCAAGACAAGATATGTCAGAGACGACGAGTCGGGAGAGATGCTTGACATAATCTTTTCGACCAGGGTTTACGATCTCGGATTTATTTGTGATATCGGCGGGCTTTCAAGTCTTGTCGGAAATCTCTACAACAAGAAGTCAACTGATTTTGCTTCCGCTTATGCGAAAGTCGAATCAAAGGCGCAGGCGGCGCTTGACAAGCTGACCGAATCGCTTGACGCCATCAGCTGAGATAATATTATTTCGATATTAATAACATATAGTTATCAACATAAAATTCTATGATGTTATAATCATCCCGAATATGCAAATATATTATAATGGAGGGAATTTTGATGAATAAAAAACCGGTGAAACTCATCGCCGTATTGCTTGCTCTGATTATGGCAATACCGGCGTCTGCGCTTTTTGCCGACGGAATAGACGGTCCGCCGGATGACACATATTGGATCGAACTTGAGACGGGGATTTCAGCCGGGGAAGCCGGCGATGCTGCCGAAGAAATTATAGTCCCGGAAATATTGTCCCCGTTTGAAGATGTATGCGATAGCCCTATTCTGCCGATAATCTTGTATGTATACTCAAACGGTATATTAAGGGGAGTCAGCGACACCCGATTTGCCCCCGGCGGGAAGCTTACCCGCGCGATGGCAGTCGCTATTATTCACAGGACGGACAGACTGCTTGCCGAAAACAAAGCGTCGGAAGATTTTGATGCAATTACCACAGTCGATGGCGATAACGCAACTATAATCGTCGAACCGGCTGAGCCTGAGCCGAGCGATCCTATTGAAACCATCGAAGAAATGACTCCCGGACTTAACTCAATAGGCAGTCTGCTGCGCAGGACAACCGCTGAGGAAGTTCCGGCAGAAACAACCGCCGAAGCTCCGGAAACCGTCTCTGAAGAAACTCCCAAACCGGTAGAAGTTCCTCTGCCTTTTGAAATTGAGGCTCCCGAAACAATAGCCGAGGATCTGGCGGAGACGCCGGGAACAACAGAAGATATTGAAACTCAACTGCCGGAGACTATTGAGGGAGGCGAAGCCGAATTCCCGGAAACTGTCGAAGAAATCATCGATATACCTACGGTTGCCGGCTTTGTCGACGTACCCATCGACGCCTATTACGCCGAAGCGGTCGAATGGGCGGCTTTGAACGGAATAGTTCACGGTGTGTCCGAGACCGAATTTGCGCCGGACGCGACGCTTACCATTGAGCAGCTCTGCGCAATGCTCTTCCGTTATGCTACGGCTTCCGGTCTGGTTAAAGAAAGCTTCCGGGGCAGTATTCGCGGTTATGCATACGCATCGCAGGTTCACGACTGGGCAAAAGTCGCAGCAGCCTGGGCAATGCAGCTCGGATTTTTACGCAAAAACTACGCCTCTGCTTACTTTGCGCCGCTTTCCGACGCTACCCGCATTCAAACCGCTTATTTTATCTACCTGCTTTGCGGCGAAGAGCCGCTTGATATCGATTGGGATGAGGAGTTGGACTTCTACGTCGCCATAGAAGAAGCGGAAAAGGAGAAGGAAGCGGAAGAGAGCCTCATACCTGATGAGGGCGAAGTTGTTGACGATACGGTCGTTATTGACGAAACCGACATGATCGAAGTTTTACCTACTGTCGAAGGCGAAAATGTTTTCGTAGGCGGGGATGTCGAATTTGAGGCTTCAAGAATCGCATATTTAGCAGACGCGGATTTCTTTGCCGCCAATCCCGGAGTCAACGCTATCGCGGTTACCGAAGGAGGCGACATAACATTTGATTCGGTTACCGTCGAGAAAACATCGGGGGTGCTTCCGATACTCAGAGTTATCGGCGCATCGACGGCTCAGATCAATTCATCCGTAGTTAGTTCAAGCGCCGCAGCCCCGGTTATTTCCGGTGCCGACGGCGCGAAGATCACTCTCACTGATACCTATATCTGGACAGGCGCTGCCGACAACGCGGCGATATCCGGACATGACGCCGGCATATCGGTATATGGAGGAAATATAGTCACTGCATCTCGAAATTCACCGGCAATATCCCTGAACTCCGGAACACTGAAGCTTGCTTCTCTAAACCTTTCAAACGTTACAGCGAACAACTCAGCCTGTATTGAGATAGGCGGAAACGCCGGCGCGGATATCAGCGCTTGTTCCATTTCTTCCACCGGATCAGCTCTTAAAGTTTCAGGCGACGGCTCGAATAAAAACGACGCTGTCATAAAGAACTGCGCCATCAGCTCCGGGGAAGATGCTGCCGTATTTGATGTCACCCTTTACGGCGATCTTTCTCTGTCTTCAAATACCATTGAAGGCAGCGATACCCTGGTTGCGGTTCGCGACACCGAAGAAAACCCGGCGTTCACTCTTAACATGGAGCTGCGCGGGCAGAAAGCGTCCGGAGATATCTGGACGACGACGCATTACGCCGACGGCAGCATGATTAAATTCGGGCTTTATGAAGGCAGCGAATGGACCGGAACCTTTACCGGAGACAGAGTAGTGACAAATGTTACCCTTTCGTCGGGTACTTTATGGAATATAACCGGAAACTGCCGGATCAACTCGCTCAGCGTCGCATCTTTATCCAACCTGCTTTCCGCAGGCGGTAAAGTCGAGATTCGCACCAACACCTTCAAAGTCGGCAATGTTCAGGTATACTCAAATATCACCTACGGCAGCGTAAAGGTTATTATCGGCTGACCAGAATTTTATATCCCGAAGCATTTCCCTTTTCGGGATATTATTTTGTCCTGATGATTTAAATTAACCGAAACAACCATTGAAACAAAACGGAGATTATAATATGGATAACAAGGCGCCGTTCTGGCAGTATTATTATGATAAAATGGGCAGTTGGCTCGACTTTGCCCGTGAAATTGAAACCGAATACCGGCAATGCCTGTTCGAAGGGCGCGATGTCGTAAAATACAAGCCGTTCGTTGATCTCATCAACACCATGCCGTCGACTGAGGAAAAGGATATAATGGCGGACGCAATGTATAAGACGCTTCAGATGACTCCTTTAAGATCTGATTTTACTTATATTGAGCCGTCTGACCTCGGCGGTATCAAGGACGCCCGTCCCGACCGGCGCAAGCAGAAGGTTTCGCTTACCGAAGAAGAAATCGACGGGCTTATTCCGAAAATCAAGGGCGCCTGGTACGGCCGAGTATGCGGATGTCTTTTAGGAAAGCCGGTAGAGGGCTGGAGAACCGGCAACATTCAGAAATACGCCGAAGCTCAGAACAACTGGCCGCTTACCCGATATCTCAAAAAAGACGAGGAAAAATGTCGTGAGCTCGGACAGTGGAGCGGCGGAACCTTTATCGATACGGTAAACGGCATTGCTCCCTCCGATGACGACACCAACTACACGGTTACGGCAATGAAGCTTATCGAAAGATACGGCAAAAGCTTCAAGCCGGAAGATGTCGCTTTCGAATGGATAACAAACGCGACAATCTGGGCTTACTGCACGGCTGAACGTGTAGCTTACAGAAATCTGATCGCGGGACTTAAGCCGCCGGAGTCGGCTGTTTATCATAATCCATATCGCGAGTTTATCGGAGCGCAGATTCGCGGAGATTATTTCGGATACATCGCTCCCGGAGATCCGGAGTTTGCGGCGGAAATGGCCTGGCGGGATGCGAGCATCAGCCATATCAAAAACGGTATCTACGGTGAGATGTTTGTAGCGGCGGCGCTCGCCTGGGCCGCGGTATGCGACGATCCGGTCGAAGTCATTCTCGCGGGACTCGGCGAAGTGCCTAAGAATAGCCGTTTCTTCAATGAAGTAAACGACATCCTTGAGCTTTATCATGCAGGAAAACCGATAGATGAGGCGTCGAAAATGATATCGTCAAGGTACGACGAAAAGATCGGATTCGACTGGTGCTATACCGTTTCGAACGCGATGATAGTCGCAGCCGCGGTGCTTTGGGGGAATGATTACACCGACGCTGTCTGCTGGTCGGTGATGCAGGGGTTTGATACCGACTGCAACGGCGCGACCGTCGGCTCTATCTGGGGCATGATGCATGGCGCCGAGTCGATTCCCGAAGAATGGACAGCGCCGACAGGCGGAAGGCTCCGTACCGATATCAAGGGATACTATGAAGTCAGCATAGACGAGATGGCAGACACCACGATAAGACATATTAAAACGAAATAAGAATACTTTATATAAAACTTCCCCTTGTTCGGAAATGAAGTCCGAACAAGGGGAAGTTTTATGTTTATTTGTTATCCGAGTTATTATTCTCCCTCGACATAACTGTCTTTCATAAGATCGGCTATGGTAATGCCGTCGAGATAGTCGGTTATGATTTTGTCAAGTTTGATCCACATATCAAGAGTGCGGCATTTGACTGCCCGACCGCATGTACCGCCTTCGTTTTCAAGGCAGGCGACCGGCGAAAGGGAGACTTCGGTTGCGCGGAGAATATCGCCGACGCGGTATTCTTCCGGGGGTTTTATCAGCTTATAACCGCCGCCCTTGCCGTGTATTCCCTCAACAAGCCTGTTTTTTGAAAGGCTGACCATTATACTCTCAAGGTATTTCCGGGATATCTCCTGACGCGCAGCAACCTCTTTTAAAGGAATATAATCGCCGGCGCCGTTTTCGGCAAGATCGATCATAACGCGGAGCGCATAACGGCCTCTCGTCGAAACCATCATTATAATTTACCTTGTTTCAACAGCTTTTATAAGCTCGCCCAGAACGCCTTCAAAGCAAGCGCCGTACCAATGATCCGGCGGGGTGTTTTCGATGCAGCGCACTACATAATCTGCGGCAATCCTCGCAGAATTATAGGCGGTTCTTCCGCGCATATACGCGCCGGTAAAAGCGGAGGCGTAGATGTCTCCGGTACCGTGGCAGCTTTGCTCAAGCCTTATATGCTTGTAATATCTCTTTTTGCCGTCCTCATACACCACAACTCCGGTAGTGTCGGGAGTGTAGCCGATGCCTGTCAGAACTACGTTCTTCGCGCCGAGTGAAAGCAGACCTTCGGCAAGCGAATCGACATAGGTTTCGTCGTAGGTCTCTTTATATTCAATTCCGGTGAGGAAAGCGGCTTCGGTGACATTAGGCAGAATGAAATCGGCTTCCGCCGCGAGAGTCTTCATCGCTTCGACAAATTCATCGTTGAATCCCACGTAAAGTTTACCGTGATCCGCCATCGCGGGGTCAATTATCTTCGGCGCGCCCGGAACTCCTCTTGATGAAAGAATCTGCCTTACTATATCTATCTGCCGCACCGAGCCGAGATATCCGGTGTAAAAAGCGTCGAAAAGTATTCCCTCTTTGCTCCAATGCTCTTCTATATCCGGCATATCGTCGGTAAGATCGCGGAAGGTAAAGCCTTTGAATCCGCCGGTGTGGGTTGAAAGAACCGCTGACGGAAGCACCGCGGTTTCTATACCGCAGGCGGAAACAACCGGCAGCGCAACGGTAAGCGAGCATTGTCCGACGCAGGAGATATCCTGAATTGTGAGTATGCGTGGTTTTTCGATTGACATTTAATATACCTCTGTATTTTTTTGGAAAAGCCTTGCGGCAACTCCTTATTTGTTAGTTTTCATTCCGCAAAAAGCGGTGTTGACAGATAACGGTCGCCTAAATCCGGCAGCAGGGCGACTATTATCTTTCCTTCGTTTTCGGGACGCTTTGCAAGCTCCGCAGCCGCGGCAACCGCCGCTCCCGAACTAATTCCGACTAAGACGCCCTCCCGGCGTCCTATCAGTCTGCCGAATTCAAATGCGCTTTCGTCGGTAATTCTTATTACTTCATCATAAACCGAAACGTCAAGGGTTTTCGGGATAAATCCCGCGCCGATGCCCTGGAGCATATGCGGACCGGCTTTATCTCCGCTGAGCACCGCCGATGTTTCCGGCTCGACCGCTATGACTTTTATATCGGATTTTTTTTCTTTCAGATATTTACCGGCGCCTGTCAGGGTACCTCCGGTTCCGACGCCGCTGACGAAAATATCGACTTTGCCGTCGGTGTCTTCCCAGATTTCCGGGCCTGTCGTGTCGTAATGCGCCTTCGGGTTTGAGGGATTTACGAACTGACCGGGGATGAAGCTGTCGGGAATCTCCCGCGCGAGCTCTTCGGCTTTATCTATCGCGCCCTGCATTCCCTTTGCGCCGTCAGTTAATACAAGCTCCGCGCCGTATGCCTTCATAATCAGCTGTCTCTCTACCGACATCGAATCCGGCATAACTATTATTACGCGGTAGCCACGGGCTGCCGCAACCGATGCGAGTCCGATTCCGGTATTCCCGGAGGTCGGCTCTATTATTACCGATGTCTTTTTTAGCCGTCCCCCGCTTTCGGCGTCATTTATCATCGCGACGGCGACACGGTCCTTTACCGAACCGGCGGGATTTACAAATTCAAGCTTTGCGTATATCTTCGCCTTCAGTCCGAGTTCCTTTTCAATGTGGACAAGCTCGAGCAGCGGCGTTCTTCCGATAAGCTGATCGACGGAAGTGTAGATTTTTGCCATTTTATTATCCTCTTATTGTTTGGATGTTTATATTTTTCTTATCACACTTGCCTTGTAGGTTGATTAATTATTATACCCCATTTGAATGAAAAAATCAACACTATATCGGTGAACGTATTTCAGGGCTTGTTTTAAGGGATGGTTTCAGAAGAATTAAAACAACCCGAACCGTTAAAAGTCCGGGTTATATTGGTGCAGATAGAGGGACTCGAACCCTCATGACTGTTCATCACTGGTTCCTGAAACCAGCGCGTCTACCAGTTCCGCCATATCTGCATATTCGGGCGGAAAACGCAGCCTCAGCCGCGCCTGTGAAAGATATTATACCATAAAACACCGATTTTGTAAAGGGGTAAATGGAAAAAATTTGCGTTTTGCCGTATCTGCTGATATTGTTCATATCATTTTAGCAGGTATATTTTCCGCCTGATTCAACGGATATCGACGAATATTCCGATTAATTTCGGAATGAATTCAGAACTCGACGCTCATTCCGTCGTAGGAGATAAGATAGCGATCGCCTACCGCTTCCTGCATGTCGTCGTAGTTTGTCAGGCAGTTATGGCTGAAATGATTGAGGCAGAATATCGTTTTTGAATCTGCGACACCGATCTCGAGCATCCGCTGACGCATTTCGTCGGCCGCGTCAAGTCCCATATGTCCTCTGCGGCCGGAGTTGAGACCGCTGCAATCGTCGATCGAGACAAAGTCGAAATACAGATGATTCGCTTCAAAATATTCCCATACTTCAGGCGGGGGAAATCCGGTATCATGAGCATAAAGGAGAGTTTTGTTGTCTTTTGATATGACATAGATGCGGCAGCCGGATGTTTGGTCATGATCGGCGGGAAGCGCGGTTACGCAGTAGCCGTCGATATCGGCGGTGGTAAGCAGCGGCAGTTCGCGGAACTGAACCCGCTTTTCCGAGGACTCGCCGCGGTTTGCGATACCGTTCAGTATAGCCTTATCACCCCAGACGTAAAGCACTTCGTATTCCGGCTCAAGGTCGTTTGCGATACCTTCGTTGCGGCACCAGAACTCAGCGGGATAAAAGTGATCCATATGATTGTGGGTTATTATCAGGTTCTTTATCCGGGTAAGATCCAGACCGTAATTCAATACATGGAGATAGGTATCCGCCGGGAAGTCTATCAGAAGCGCGTCGTCGACGCAAGCCTGTGAACGGGTTCGAATATTGCGTCCCCCGAGTTCTCTTGCCCTGAGGCAGGCTTTGCAGCGGCAGAATACGCCCGGCCAGCCTTCGGCTGCGGCGGTGCCGTAATATGTCAGTTTCATGTCTGTCTCCTTGCTTATCGTTTTGTACTGTAATTCAATTTATCCGCGCCGGCAGTCTCCGATATAAAATAACCGGTACCCCGGCGTTAATCTTAGAATAGGATAACACATCCTTTGGTTTAATTATGAGAATATTTGTAAAATATATTTAAAATATAATTTTTTACCCTTGATTTACCTGTTGCCGCACTTGATTTTTCAGGGAAATATGTTAAAATAGATATTGAAAGGAAAAACCCTCCCGGCTTTTACCGGGAGGGCGGGCGCAGATGCGTTGATTACTTAATTTCTATCTCGCTTGAATTGGGTTTGGTTTCGTCTTTCTTGGGAAGCTTCAGACTTAAAATACCATCCTTATATTCGGCGGTTATCTTATCGGTCTCGATCTGGGAGACGTCGAAGCTGCGCTCGAAAACGCCGTATGAACGCTCGCGGCGGATGAAACGCCCTTTGTCGTCCTTTTCATCGGTCTCTTCCTTGCGCTCGGCGCGGACGGTAAGATAGCCGTCCTCAACTTTAACCTTTATGTTATCGCGGTCAAAGCCGGGCAGTTCTGATTCAAGCAGGTAATGGTCGCCTTCGTCTTTTATGTCGGTTCTGAACGGACGCTCGGTCATATTCCTCGAATCGCGGAAAAACGGCAGATCTCTCCAAAGGTCTAAATTCATAAGATCATTTGCTCTGCGGGTGAAAGGTGTAAGTTCAAACATAAATCATTATCTCCTTTTCTATCCTATTTTCTGTTCAATGTTTGAAAAGGCTTATCCGACAATGTTCAGCACTCGATGTGTTTGTCTGCTATTTACCGGTTTCCGAGAACCGAATTAATGCCGGGTTATCCCTTTTCTCTTTTCTTTACGATTATATTATAACACACATTTGTTAATTTATACACACTATCATATTAAACATTAGTGAATTTTAGCACTCTATGAGTCAGACTGCTAATTTTATTAGGGATATATGCCATGAAAAACAATATTTTCAAAAAAATTGCCGCTTTATTATCGGCACTCGCCCTTTTAACAGTGCTGATTAATCCGCCTTTGTATGCCTTAGAGCATTCTTTGTATGAAATTGAGAGAACCTCAGAAGCGGTTTTTAATCCTCCGGGAAATGATGTGTCCATTTTTATTAACGGACAGCAGCTGTTATCCGATTCTCCGGCGACCATAATTTCTGATCGTGTCTTCGTTCCGCTCAGAGCTGTGGCGGAGGCTTTCGGCGCTTCTGTTTCCTGGGAGCAATCCGCGCAAATGATAACCATAGCCTACAAAGCGTCAACTGTCCGGCTGACGGTCGGCTCAACTCAGGCTCAGCTGATATACACCGGAGAAACTCGCTCTCTTTTATTTGAATCTGCGCCTTTATTGATTAACAACCGCACCTATGTGCCGCTGAGAGCAATCTCCGAAGCGTTCGGAGCCGATGTCAGATGGGACGGAGATACGCGCACAGTTAATATCAGCATATCGGACGGCGTCACTCTTGAGATTGGATCCCGAAAAATAGTATGCGGCGAAACCGAATCCGAACTGCTACTTGAACTCGGGCAGCCGGATCGTCAGGGAATAGGCGCCGAAGGCCTGACCTGGTACAGCTACACAGGCGACTACACAGGATATGTGAGCGTCGCGGTAAGCCGCGGTATAATTTGCGGATTTATGACCTCTTGCCGCGGTTTCAAGGTATCAAACGGGGTGATTGCCGGTCAGCCTTTTTCAAACAACGGTCAGACGGTTTTGGTGGGAGACAGCCGAGAAACTCTCCAGCCAGCTGTATCAGCCGCCCGGGAGGAGTATACCGACATCGCCCGCAGCTACTCAATGAGCGTTTATCGCGACGAACATGACAATTCAAATATCTGGGGGGTACGGCTGATAATGAACGGCTATTCGATGCCGGTCGATACCTCATCTCCCGCGTATTGCTATGAGCAGGCAAGGCAGATAGCCGACCTTACAAACGGATTCAGGGTGTCAAAGGGGCTTTCTCCGCTCATCTGGGAAAACGAAGCCGCAGACTGCGCTTTCCTTCACAGCGACGATATGGCAAGGTCGAATTATTACGGCCATATCTCACCGGACGGACGTTCGGTCGCAGAAAGATATGTCGGTGAATCCTATAAAGCCATCGATGAAAATCTCATCTGCACCACCCTTGAAAGCGACAGCATCGAAATGGTTGACTGCTGGGTTAACAGCTCAACTCAGCGCGCCAATATCCTTTCTGAGATATACAAGCATACCGGAGTCGGGGTTGTATGCAGCGCGACCAACTGCTACATTACTCAGGTCTTTGTCGCGCATGAAATCTGACGGGGGGATAGATTATGTCAAAACGCCCGAATATTCTCATTATTACCGCGGATGAGTACCGTTCCGATTGTCTCGGTTTTGCGGGTCATCCCGATGTTACCACTCCGTATCTTGATTCGCTCGCGCAGAAGGGGATATATTTTCCCAACGCTTACAGCTCTTGTCCGACCTGCGTTCCCGCCCGCGCGGTATTTCATACCGGTCTGAAGCCGGCAAATACCGGTCGAGTTGGTTACAGAGACGGCGTTGACTGGAATTACAGCCGCACCTTGGGTTCAGAATTTACAAAGTTAGGTTATCAGACGCAGGTCTGCGGGAAAATGCACGTCTCTCCGCTGCGAAATCGGCTCGGATTTGAAGCGGTCGATTTATGCGACGGATATATGCACTATTGGCGGAAGCCGGATATTCCCGCATACACCGAACAGGGATACGCCGACGATTATTATCATTGGCTGAAAAACGAACTCGGCGCAGACGCCGACATAAACGCGAACGGCCTTGACTGCAACAGCTATATCAGCCGCCCCTGGCATCTTGATGAGAAATATCATCCGACCAACTGGGTGACGGATCGGGCGCTCGATTTTCTGCGGCGGCGGGACAGGCGGCAGCCTTTTCTACTTAATGTTTCTTATGTCCGTCCTCATGCGCCCTATGACGCGCCTCGGTGGTATTTCGACCAATATTTATCGAAGAATCTTGCTCCGCCTCATAAGGGAGACTGGAACGACCCCGGTTTGCGCGACTTCGGGAGAACCTTCAATTCGAGCACGGCGCCGGTTGACCCGACCTTGATACGGCAGATGCAGGCCGGATATTACGCCTGTATCTCTCATCTTGACCATCAGATCGGACGGCTGATAATCCGGATAATCGAGGAGGGGCTTGAAGACAATACCGTGATAATATTCACATCGGATCACGGCGATATGCTCGGCGACCACGGATTTGTAAGAAAGTCGCTTCCCTACCGCGGCTCAGCCGGAATACCGATGATAATTTCGGGACCTGCGCGGATAATCGGGGAAAGCCGGACAGACGCGAGGGTAGCCGGTCTTGAAGACATACTGCCTACCTGCCTCGGGCTCTGCAATGAAAGCGCCGCTGGGCTTGACGGCATTAATCTGTTATCCCCCGAAAAACGCGATTATCTGCACGGTGAGCATGAATTCGGATGGAGAGATTTATCTAACCAATTCATAGTCACCGAAAGAGATAAGTATATCTGGTTTTCGGCAACCGGCAGAGAGCAGTATTTTGACCTCATAAACGATCCCTATGAAACTCACGAAGCCTCCACCGAATATCCGGAAAGGGTAAATAAGCTGCGGGAAATTTTAGTTTCAGAGCTTGACGGGCGAGAGGAAGGCTATGTCGAAAACGGGCGACTCTCTCCCGGGAAAAACAAGGCGAAGGCTGTTTTGAGCAAATTATTAAAATAATATAAGAGAAAGGTGTTTATAAATGATAGATTCAAGCGCAAAATGGATCTGGGCGGATAAATCCGAGCCGAATCAGTATGTTTTGTTCTCGCTGCCGTTTAAGGCGTCGGAGGGCGAAAAGCTTACTCTCTCGCTTTCCGTCGACTCGCAGTATGCCGTTTATCTGAACGGCGAATTCCTCGACTGGGGACAGTGGGGAGATTTCCCGGAATACAAAACATATGATGAGCTCGATATTTCCCGCGCAGCAAAGGACGGAGACAACCGCCTCGACATCCTCTGCACCTGGTACGGCATCGACACCTTTTCCTACCGTGTTGAGCCGGCAGGACTTATTTTCTCGCTTTACTCTGACGGAAAACTCGTCGCGTCAAGCGGGAGCGGGGTGCTTTGCGGCGTCGATACCAGATGGAAAAGAGAGGGAGTTTCATATGTGACAGGGCAGATCGGCTGGAGCTTTGTTTACGACTCTACCCTTCCGCCTCCCGAGATGTCGGCCGCTCGTGAGATAGAAAAAGCCGCGACGCTTGTGCCGCGGCCGATAAAGAAATTGATGCTTACCCCGGAAAAGAAAGCCGTTGTACTTTGCCGCGGTCCATTTATCGCCGGAAAAGCAAATCCCAACAATATGGCGGATGAGCTGATGAACGCTTATCTCGGATATGAATGCATTATTCCGAGACCGGTTCTGCCAGGGAAGATGATTTGCCGGGGACGTGACAGCGGTATTTATGTCACAGCCGACCTCGGCGAACAGAGCGCCGGCTTGCTGTCTCTTGATTTCACGGTAAAATCAAAGACCAAAGTAATGATTACCTGGGGCGAGCATCTGGACGACTGCCGCGTCCGCTCATCTGTCGGCGGGCGGTGTTTTGCCGCCGAGTATACGGCTCACGAGGGAGATAACCGCTTCATCTGGCCGATACGGCGTCTCGGACTGAGATATATGCAGGTGTTTTTCTTCTCGGGTGAGGAAGAAGTCGAAGTCAGATATTTAGGCATCAAAGAAACCGATTATCCGCTTGATATGTCGGGCAAGTTTATCTGCTCGGACAATCTGCACAACCGGATAGCCGAAGTTTCAAAACGGACGCTGCTGATGTGCATGCACGAGCATTACGAAGACAGCCCGTGGCGGGAGCAGGCGCTTTACAACATGGATTCCCGCAACCAGATGCTGTTCGGTTATTACGCTTTCGGCGAGACCGATTTCGTCCGCGGCTCGCTTAAGCTGTTTGCTCTCGGCGTTCGGGAGGACGGGCTTATCGATATCTGCGCGCCCTCGCGATTTGTAAGGACTATTCCCTCTTTCAATGCGATATTCCCGCTGCAGTCGGCCGAATATCTGCGTCACAGCGGAGATAAAGCCTTTCTTTCAGAAATTTTGCCGCCACTCAAGCGGGTATGTGCGACATTTGAAGCGCGGATCGGGGAAAACGGACTTATCCGCAAGTTTGAAGACGACAGCCGCTACTGGGACTTCTTCGAATGGATGACCGGGCTTTACGGAGAAAGCAGACCCGATAAAGAAGTCTATGCGCTGCCGCTTAACGCCTTCTTCTCGATGGCGGCGGACGGAATGGCTTATATCTGCCGGGAGCTGGGCGATTCCGACGCCGATAAGTTCGCTTCGCTTCATGAAAGTATTAACGCGGCTATCAACCGCGTCTTCTGGGACGACGCAAAGAACGAATATTTCACCTATCTGCGCGACGGCAGGCTTGAACATAAAGCCGAACTCAGCCAGGCGCTCGCCGTCTGCTGCGGCGTGGCGACGGATGACCGTCTTGAAAGCTGTCTTTCTATCCTCAGCCGGACGGTCGGCGGAGTTGAGTCGGGGCTTTCCCCGGTACCGCCGGACAGCGAAGAGATGCATCCTCTCACGATATCGCACATTGTATATAAATACGAAGCGCTGATGCGCCGTCCGGAGAAGTATGCAAAACAGGTATTCGCCGACATTGCTCGGGTATTCGGATATATGCTTTACCGGAATGCGACGACCTTCTGGGAGACCATCGACGGCGGATACGCCTTCGGCGACGCAGGCAGTCTCTGCCACGGCTGGAGCGCGGTGCCGGTGTATATGTACTGGCGCTATGCTGCGGGATATCGGATTGAAAGCAAAACGATAGAACCTGTCGAATGCGGACTCGGAGAAATAAAGGCTTTGCCTCCTGCGGGACTTGATAGGATGTTCGGAATATAATAACATGAGGCTTCCCGCTTCGGGAAGCCTCATAAGTTGTTAATATTATCAATTAAGACCTCTTTTCGGAGGTCTTAATTTGCTTCGGTTAATTCAGTTTTTCTTTTTGCCTGTCACAGCGGCGCAGCCGATTGACGCGACGAGCGCGAGAACCGCGACGGCAGCAATGTCACCTGTCTGTGCGGCGGAAGCGGGAGCTGCGGGGGCTGCCTGCGCTATCGGAGCTTCTTCGGCAGCTGCTGCAGGCTCTGCAGCGGGCTCAGCGGCAACTTCTTCGACGGGTTCCTCAATCTCGATTACCGGAATGGTGATTTTGTCGGAGACAAGGATGCGGTCGCCGCCGTTATATCCTTGGTCGGAGATATAAACGCGGTCGTTGATAAGGCAGACGCCGGAATAGTTCGCGGAGTCGGGCATCTGACCGATGCGGGCAACCTCGGAGAAGTCGGCTTTGTTGGCGACGATTACGCAGGACTCGTCTTTTGCGTAGGTAGACATAAATACATAGTCGTCCTTGAGCCAAAGGCCGTAGCACTCGTCGAATTTTGCGGTCGAAATGACCGACTTGCCGTCAGCGCTTATTTTGGCTATGGTGTCGCCTTTGGAGTTTACCCCTTCTACGAGAGCGGTAAGATATACCGTTCCGTCTGTATCAACCGCGACATACTGCCCCTCTGTATCTCCGCCGAGCAGCTTCTTTATATCGGCGCGACCGTTGTCGCCGAATGCGGTGTCGGCCTTGGGCGCCTTGGGATCGGTTACGTCATAGCAATAGATGAAGTTGGGACCGTAGTTGGTTACGAAATACATCTTATAGGCATCGCCGATACGGGCGACTGCCGTGCCGTTTACTCCGACCTTCTCGCCGGAGAAAGCGTCTATCGTCTCGATGTAAATCTGCTTCATATCGGCATCGAGAACCGCGAACTCGACGGCGTCGGTGTTGGAAGGAGTGGTAATGCCGACGTAGATATATCCGCGATCGTCGACGGCTTCGCCTTTGATATAGGAAATATCGTCGTCAATCCAGAAGCCGGTATTGGCTCCGGTATTGGCGTCGAATCGGTAAATACCCTTGTCGTTATTCTGAAGAGTCGAGCCGAGGACATAGGCGCCGGCGGGATCGCCGGTGAATCCGCGCATCTGGTTGGTCGCAGGGTCCGAACCGTCCATCGTAACAAGGGTATTGAAGTTGAGATTTGCGAACTGATCGTCATAGGTGCCGGCGAACATTGGTGTAATGCAGGCGCAGACAAGCAAAATGGCGACAGCCGCGGCGAAAAATGTTTTTTTCATGTTTTTCCTCCGGTGTAAAGTCTTTGTAAAGTTCTTATAAGATATTGTACCACATTTACTTTACAATTTCAATACCCCGGAGGAAAATTTATCTTTTATTCAGTTTTGTCAATATTATTACATTGTTTAGTCTAAAATCAACAGTGTTCGCCGGTGAAAAGATGAGCAAGATCGCAAAACCATCCGCCGTCAGGGTCGGGTTTAAAGCCGAGAAGCTTTGCAAGCGCTTCATCCCGGCTGAGAGTTCCGACGGCGCGCGCCTTGTGAAAACCGCAGATATCCATAAAATTCATCGCGGCGCGGCCGGTTATAAAAAGGATATTCCTAAGGCTGTATTCGCTTTCCGCCTTTTCGCTGAGGTCAGGTGTTGCGACAACATCAACGAGTTCTCCGAATCCGTCGTTACAGAGTCTGAACTGCGACACGGCGAGCAGCTCGCCGGTATTTGAATCCACCGCGGCATATGCCAGCGCGTCCGGATCAAATTCGATGCCGCAGAGACGGCAGACCTCAGCCTGATAATCTTTATCTTGGATAGTTTTCGCTTCAATCATCTTTTTCATTTCCGGATGGGTGTGGACGGCGATTTCCGGCAATGTCTGATCTTACATGATATGTTCGCTTTTCAGCGGCGCGGCGGGCAAGCAAATCAATTTTTCTGCCCCCGCCGAGATAGTCCTCGGCTCCGCCGGACATAAGATAAGCCTTTTCGGCTTTGGTAAGCTCCCGCCACTTTCCCTGCGGAAGGTCGCCGAGCTCTACCTTTCCGACTGCCACGCGTCTGAGTCTTTTTACGTCAAATCCGCAAACGTCGCACATCTTTCTTATCTGACGGTTGCGTCCTTCCCTGAGCATTATCTCGACAATCGTCGAGGTACCGCGGTCGGAGATGATACGGGCTTCAACTGGGCGGATGCGGTAGCCGTCGATCAGCATCGGCCGCTTCATGAGAGCCAGCTGATCTTCCGTTACCGAACCTTTGAGAGTGACCTGATATATCTTCGGTATTTCATGCCGCGGATGAGTCAGGCGATTGGTAAGCTCGCCGTCGTTTGTCATAAGGAGAAGACCTTCCGAATCGTAATCAAGCCGCCCTACCGGCCAGACCCGGAATTTTATTTCATCGACAAGATCCGCGACGCATTTTCTGCCTAAATCGTCGCTCATCGTCGTAACATAGCCTGCCGGCTTATTCAGCATCAGATAAACTTTTTCTGTTGATGCGCCGTTGATAAGCGTTCCTCTGTATTCGATTACATCCGAATCGGGATTAATCTTAGTCCCGGGCAGCACTTTTTTGCCGTTTACCCTGATAAGACCGTCCGTCATCGCTTTTTCCGCGGCGCGGCGGGACATTATCCCCTGTTCGGAAAGGTATTTTTGCAGTCTTATGCCTTCGCTTTTATTATTTTCTTCCATACAATACAATACAATTATTCTTGCTGACTTTCGCTTTCATCAGCGTCGGCATCGCCGGTCTCGTCCTTTACAAATATTGCTTTGAAGCGTTCGATGAGATCCGGGGCGCTTAAAATGAGGTTCGACACCGAATCAATCGCGCTGCCGGATGCGGTGGGATTCGCGACATTCAGCATGTCGACGCGGCCGTCTTTTGATACAACGAGAAAACCGACAGGAGTCAAAGAAATTCCGGTGCCGCCTCCGCCGCCGAAAAGCGGCAGGTTTTTAGTCGCGCCGTTTCTCGGCTGCGGTTCTCCTTCGCCCTTCTTTTTCTCGGTTCCGATTAAACGGTCGTTTTTTGAAAAATAATCAAGACCGCCCGAAGCCAAACCTATCTGGATTCTTGACACCGGAATAATAGTCGTTCCGCTGTCTGTTATGATCGGAGTGCCTATTACGGTGTTGATGTCTATGATTTCGCGGATGCTTTTAAGCGACTCCTGGATCATGTCGCTTACTTTGTTATCAGCCATTTTCAGTCCTCCTGAATCCTTCTGCAAAAACTGACTTATATATTGGTGCTAATTTCTTTCGGTTGCTGTTTTGTTGTTTTAATCCATCCCGATAAAAATGCGAATGCCGCGGAAATTACGAGTGATAACATCTGCCAGACCCGCAGCGAAACCATTATATCAACCTTGGCGCGGGGCTTTTGCGCAAGAAAATCGGCTTCGACGTAAACGGCGTCATACCCCTTTGGAGCTTTATAACGGACGCGCCCGTGTTCCGACATGAACGCCAGAAGACCGGAAACGGCTCCGGAAACGGCACCATACATTACTGCGGTTTTATCCGGCTCCCTGGATGCCACAGACAGCCAGAGACGGTATATGCGGAAATCAAGATATGCGTTGAGCTTTTTTACGACAATCTTCAGAACCCGCATTATCAGGCGGATGAGCGGCATAATATCATCGAGGGATTTTTTCTTTTTCGGCTCTTCCGGTTTTTCTTCGACTTTGGCTTTTTTTGCCGCTTCTTTTTCGGCGCGGCGCTTTTCCTTCGCGGCTTTTTTCAGCTCTTTTTCGCGGCGGCGGCGTATTGCTTTCGGCTTGTAGTCCTTAAGATTTACCTTTTTTCGTTTTTTGGGGATTATCTGTTTCCAAAAGCATAAAAGTCCGACTTTAAGAAGGAATTCTCCGTCGTCGTATATGATCCTGACTCCGGGTTTGAGCATAAGAAAGCAGAATATTACAGCCGCGATTATCAAAAGGGCTTTTATAATATCCACCTCCTCGTTTTTCCGGTCGTCGGATCGATTATTTTATCACTTCAAGCGGCGGCAGCTCGTCGAGCGAGTCGATGCCGAAAAGGCGCAGAAACATTTCTGTCGTGCCGTAAAGATTAGGCTTTCCCGGCGCGTCAAGCCTGCCGCGGATTTCTACCATCCCGCGGCTTACCAGCTGATTTATCGAGTATCCGCTGTCGATGCCGCGCACCTGTTCGACATAGGTTCTCGTCGCCGGTTGGTTATACGCGATTATCGCCAGCACCTCGAGAGCGGAGCGGGAAAGAGTGAGAGTTTTGGTTATGCCCAAAGCTTTTTTTACCTGAGCGGCAAACTCTCCGGCTGAGCAGAGCTGAGCGCCGTCATCAAAGCACAAAAGACGTATTCCGCGGTCAATATATGTCGGCGCCATCTCCTCGGCGGCCTTTTTTGCTTCTTCTTCGGAGATTCCCGCCGCTTCGGCAAGCTTTGAATAGCCGACCGGCTCTCCCGCGGTAAAAAGCACTGCTTCTATGATTTTTCTTATAGTTGATTCGTCCGGTTTTTCGATATCGTTATCCGATGAAAAAAGATCAAAACTTTCAGGTTCATATGCCATCTAAGCTCTCCTCCTCCGCCTTTTTCTTTTTCCTCCGATGAGTCATATCAAGCCTGAAAATCAACTCCTCGCCTTCTCTGGCGGAGCTTGGGGCTACGATAAACCTGCCCGCTTTTAAAAGTTCAAGCACCGCAGTGAATGCGGCGACAAGCTCGGAGCGGGTTCTTGAAGTCAGCATAAGCTCTTCAAAGGTCATCTCGCCGCGTTTATACAGCAGCCGCATAAGACCGATAATCTTCGCATTAACCGGATAATAACTGCGGTTTACGACTCTTACCGAAGCTTCGCCGGATTTGAGAAGCTCTTCCTCATCGCCGCCGAAGCGATTCCAGATACGCCTGAAAGCCGATTCAAGCATCATCACGGTATGAAGTCCTAATTTGACATCGCTTTCTTCGGGTTCCGGTTCGAAGGTGTTTGTCGGCTCTTTTGCAAAACGCCCGCCGAACTTTTCGAATCGCTCTCCCAGATACTGAGCCGCCAGCTTTATCTGCTTATATTCAAGCAGTTTACGCGCCAGATCCGCACGCGGATCCTCTTCCTCTTCCTTTTCCTTTTTCGGGAGCAGCATCCTGCTTTTTATAAGCATAAGGGTGGAAGCCATTTCGATGAATTCTCCGGCGATATCCATATCCATCGCCTGCCTGAGCTCAAGGTATTCAAGGTATTGATCGAGGATAAGGGCAATAGGGATATCGGCAATATCCATCTTATCTCTCTCGATAAGACCGAGCAGCACGTCAAGCGGACCGTTGAAATCGCCGATAGAATAAAGCGGGGTATAGTCTTCCGTTGCTGCCAAAACTTCCTGCTCGTTATTCATTTTAAAGTCCCGGTATCAGCCGTACCGTGAAGAGAAGGAAATTTCCGACGGCGTTTATCATATACATTAAAGGACGGTCAAGGATTCCAAACCAAAGGAGCGCCATCAATACAAGCATTATGTAGCGCTCATACTGCATTACCTTGAAATAATATTTTGTCGGCAGGAAAACCAGAACTATCCGCGAACCGTCAAGCGGCGGACAGGGGATCAGATTGAATACGCCAAGACCGAGGTTCAGCATATAGAACACCTGAAGAAACAACATGATTACCTGATAGAATACGCTGTCGTTATAAAATTTGCCGGCAATCACGTACAGAAGTATGCCGAACCATGCGAGAAGAATGTTTGACACGGGTCCCGCAAGAGCGGTAAGCGCCATATCTCGCTTGGGGTTTTTGAAATACCTGACGTCGATGGGAACCGGACGGGCGAATCCAAATCCGAAGAAAAGCATCATAAGGGTACCTACCGGATCAAGGTGTTTGAGCGGATTAAGGGTAAGCCTTCCTTGGTTATGGGCGGTCGGATCGCCTAATTTATACGCAACCCAGCCGTGCGCCGTCTCATGCACGGCAAGTGCCAGAAGCAGCACCGGTATACGCATTAAATAAACCGGCAGGTTGCTTATTATATCGTTTAATCTCATTATTTATCCATATTCGCCTTTATTCATCAGACATCGAGACGCAAAAGATCTTCGAAGCTTTCGCGGCGGACGGCGACATAGGGTTCTCCGTCGCGAATCATAACCACCGCCGGGCGCGGCAGGCGGTTGTAATTCGACGCCATCGAATAGTTATAAGCGCCGGTGACAAGCACGGCGATTACATCTCCGCGGCTGACCGGCTGAACATTCAGATTTTCACCGATAAGGTCGCCGGATTCGCACAAACGTCCGGCAAGGGTGCAGACAAGGCTTTTTTCTTCTCCCGCTTTATCGGCGCGGGTAATTTCGTATCTTGACTGGTAGAGCGCGTAGCGGGGATTGTCGGTCATGCCGCCGTCAATCGAGACATAACTTCTGAAGCCTTCGATATGTTTTACCGAACCGACGGTATACAGCGTAACGCCGCTGTCCGCGACGATAGATCTGCCCGGCTCAAGCGCGAGAAAAGGCGGATTTATGCCGTGCAGGGCGCTTCTGTCGGCAACTGCGCGGCAAACGTCCTCAACGCCTTTTCTGTAATCAAATACCGGGTCGGCGGGAGTGTATCTGACGCCGAAGCCGCCGCCGATATCGAGTTTTTTTGCCTCATAGCCGAATCTTGATTTTACTTCGGCGATGAAATCTATCATTATTTCGGCTGCGTTTATAAAAGGGGTAGATTCGAAAATCTGACTGCCGATATGGCAGTGAAAGCCGTCAAGAACGATTCCGGGCAACTCTAAGGCGTATTTGACTATATCATACGCCGCGCCGGTGGATATCGGAGTTCCGAATTTGGAATCGACCGTGCCGGTGGTTATCTTTTTGTGGGTATGCGGATCGACTCCGGGAGTTATCCTGATTAAGATATGCTGCGGAGTTGTCATGGAGAGCTTCCGGCGAAGCGCAGAGATCGCTTCCAGCTCTTCTCTGCTGTCGGCGACTATCGTTCCGACACCGAGCTCCATTGCGAGGATTATATCTCTGTCGGTTTTGTTATTACCGTGAAAATATAGTTTCTCCATCGGATATCCCGCGGCTCTCGCCGTCATTATCTCTCCCGGAGAAACCGCGTCGGCGCCGTAAAGGTTCTCTTCCTTTGCGATTTCATACATACGCTTGAAGCAGCAGGCTTTTGACGCAAACAGAATCCCGCCGCCGTTGGGGGCGAAATCTTCGAGCGCTTTATTGTAAAGACGCATACGGTCTCTTATGGTATTTTCGTCCATAACATAGAGCGGGGTGCCGTATTTCTCCGCAAGGAACATCGCGTCTGCTCCGCCTATCGTAAGGTGGCCGGAGCTGTTTATACCGAGACTGTCACAAACAAAAGATTCTGCCATTTATATAACTCCTAAAACTCTTATACAACTTTGATTATTTCGGATATAAGCGCCTTTATGCCTTCTCCGGTTTTTACGGATACAAGTATCGGCTCGACTCCCGTCAGCTCCGTTATTTCCGCGACTGTTTTGGCGCGGTTGGTTTTAGTCGGCTTATCCGCCTTGCAGGCGGCAATGACAAAAGGCACCGAGAGATGAGTCATCCACTCTATCATCATCTTATCGTCTTCGGTGGGACCGCTTACGCAGTCGATAAGCTGAACTACCAGCTTAAGCTGCTCGCCGGCGACGGAGTTCAGATAGGTATCGGTAAGCTCCGAGAAACGCCGCTGAGCTGCGGCGCCTCTCTGCGCGTAACCGTAGCCGGGGAGGTCGACAAGATAGAGTTTGCCGTCTATATCGTAGAAATTGACGGTTATCGTCTTTCCCGGCCGTGACGACACCCTCGCCAGGCTTTTTCTTCCGGCGAGAGCGTTGATAAGCGAGGATTTTCCGACATTGGACCTGCCGGAAAAGGCTACCTGAGGCCGGCGTCCCTCCGGACGGTTGGGCGTCGGGAGCTGATCCTTTCTGCCGGCGGTTATCTCTAAATTGATTTTGCTGAAATCTACAAACATTTTTATATCATTCGGGTAAAGCGGCGCTGTCGCCCGCGGGTTTTACCAGGGCGGCGTCAAGCACCTGCCGCATTGATGAGCATTCTATGAAATTAAGGTTTTCCCGTACCAGCGGGTCGATCTCTTCGAGGTCGTCGCTGTTCGCCTTTGGCAGCAAAACGGTTTTTACTCCGGCTTTATAAGCCGCCATCGTCTTTTCCTTAAGTCCGCCTATCGCCAGAACGTCTCCGCGGAGGTCTATCTCCCCGGTCATCGCGACATCGCGGCGAACCGGAGCGCGCATAAGCTCGGACGCAAGCGCCGTGGTGATGGTTACTCCCGCCGAGGGACCGTCCTTCGGAACCGCGCCCTCCGGAACGTGGATATGTATATCCTTAGTCTTATAAAAATCAGAGTCGATGCCGAGGTTTTCACTGTTTGCGCGGATATAGCTTATCGCGAGATGGGCCGACTCTTTCATGACATCGCCCAACTGCCCGGTAAGCTCGCATTTGCCGCTGCCCGGCATTGTCATACACTCGACTTCAAGAAGGTCGCCGCCTATTTCCGTCCAGGCAAGACCATTCACAACGCCGATTCTGTCTACTTCGGATATCTTCTTCGGCTTGACTTTCCGGCTTCCGAGATAGGAAATAATGTCCTTATCAGATATTTTTACCGACTTTATCTCTTCCTCGATTATCTTTTTCGCCGCTTTACGGCAGAGCGAGGCTATCTCGCGCTCAAGATTCCGGACGCCGGCTTCAAAGGTGTAATAGTCAATCAACTCGTATATAGCCGTATCGTCGATTTTAAGCTGGCGCTTCGTAAGACCGTGGCGCTTCAGCTGCTTGGGGATGAGATGATCGCGGGCTATCGATAACTTCTCGTTTCGGCTGTATATCTTGAGCTCGATAACCTCCATACGGTCGACAAGAGGCTTCGGAACATTTTGCAGATTATTCGCGGTACAGATAAACAGCACCTCGGAAAGGTCAACCGGAAGCTCGACATAATGATCGCGGAACGCCTTGTTTTGTTCCGAATCAAGCACTTCAAGCAGCGCGGACGAAGGGTCGCCCTGCATATTGGAGGTGAGTTTATCTACCTCGTCAAGCAGCATGACCGGATTTCGGGTCTTGCACTTGATAAGCGCTTCTATGATGCGTCCCGGCATCGCGCCGACATAGGTCTTGCGGTGACTGCGTATTTCGGCTTCGTCGCGAACTCCGCCCAGCGAAACACGGACATATTTACGGTTGATAGCGCGGGCAATCGAGCCGGCAATCGAGGTCTTGCCGGTTCCGGGAGGACCGACAAGGCAGAGTATCTGATTTTTTATCTCGGGGTTGAGCTGTTTTACCGCAAGGAACTCTAAAATACGCTGTTTTACCTTTTCAAGGCCGTCGTGGTCGCGCTCAAGAACTTTTGAAGCTGCCGAAATATTCAGCCTGTCTTTAGTGGTCTTTTTCCAGGGAATATCGAGGCAGGTGTCGAGATAAGTCTTTATAACGCCGCTTTCGGGAGACATGCTCGGAATCTTTGAAAGGCGCTTTACCTCCTTGCGCAGCTTTTCCCTGACTTCATCCGGAAGGGCGGCTTTTTCCACTTTGGCTGTATACTCGGTGACTTCGTCGTCGCCGTAGTCATCTTCGCCTAATTCTTCGCGTATTACATTGAGCTGATGCTGAAGATACATCTGACGCTGGTTGCTCTCGAGCCGGTCACGGATTTTTTTCGAAATACGCCGCTCCTCTTCGAGAACGGTAAGCTCCTTTTCCATAACGAGAGCAAGCTTTTCAAGCCGCTTTACCGGCTCGAAAGTTTCAAGCACCGCTTGCTTGTCTTCGTGGTTGACAAGCATATTGCTTGCGACAAAATCCGCGAGCAATCCGGGGATGCGTATCGATTTCAGCGCTGCGATCAGCTCCGGCGAGGGTTTCGGGACAAACTCAAATAACCTCTCGACCGACTCGTTGACCTGGAGCATCAGCGCCTTGCCCCTGACGGTCACCCTGTCTTCCGCCTGGAAATAGCTTCGGGAAAGAACGTCCGCGCGGATATTGTCGCCGCTTTTCTCAAATCTTAATACTTCGGCGCGGGTCTGCCCCTCTGCCATAACCCGGGCGGTGTTGCCGGGAAGCAGCAGGAACTGACGTATCACGGCGACAACGCCTACGTCGTATAAATGCTCCGGTTCAGGGGTTTCGTTGGTGATGTTTTTGACTGATATGAGAAGCAATTTGCCGCCGTCTTTCGACGCTTCGCGGCAGAGGTCTATTTGATTTTTATCGGTAACTTCAAAGCTGAAAGGCAGCTCCGGAAAGGCAACGATTCCCTTAAGCCAGACCGTATTCAAAGTTAAACTTTCTATTTTTTCGGTATAGCCGGACATATATATTCAATACTCACTTTCAAAAATCATATTTTGCGCCGTATTTTTAAGACAGGTAACCGGCGGCGCATAAATCATTATTCAGTATATTATACCACAGAAAAAGCCGCCGCGTCAATTACATTTATGTAAATTCACTCAACACAAATGATACAAAAAAGTCCGCAGCGGCGGACACGGCAAAACAACAGGCCGCCGGCGAAGGTAGAACATATCATAAGCTTGATATTTTGCCTTCGCGGCGGTTGCTGTGATGCGTATATTATTATACCCTATTCGAGCGCGCTTTGTAAAGATGTAATTTCAACGAAATTTTATTAACTCGTTTGTTTTTTTGCTTTCAAATTTGCGGTTTTCGACATACAATTTGTTGCATCCGGCTCGAAAACATGGTATAATATAGGCATCGGGCTTTTACAAAACAGAGGTGTTCAAAATGCTGTCCTCCCTTCTTTTTCTTTCTCGCGAAGATAAAAATGAACAATATCTTACCGAAGACACGCTTTTGGATCTTAAACTTGACCGTTTATTTACAAAGCGCGCTCTCTCAATACTTCGACGTCCCTGCAAGCCGGAACTTATCAGAGCGCGGGAGGAACTCTTCGCTTTGCTTGACGGCGAGATTCTTGAAACGCTGACGGGATATGCAGACAGGCTCAACGACTCAAGAAAACGTCTTTGTTCCGTTTCAAACGAACCGGTCAGATTCGCCGCCTTTGTCGTAATGTGCGGCAGATACATAGAGCTTGTTGAATATTCGGCGTCGCTTGAGCCGCGCGGAACGCTGTTTGGGCGCTTCGTCGAATCAGCAGCAAATATTCTCCGTGACGAGCGCTTTATCCGGATGAAAAGCTCGCTGACGGAAGCCCGCGCCGACATCGACGAGCTTAAAGCCTGCGCCATATCCGCGCCGCCGGGAAAATGGCTGATGCACAAGCCTTCCGGGGATGAAAACGCCGCTCCAAAACCGGATGACGGCAGCGAAGTCATCCGCTGCGTAAAGTCACTTACCGGAGCTTCACTTCGTTATCCCGCCCATGTCGCGCACTACGCCCCGGCGGGAGTTATAACCGGAATAAAAAAGCTATGCCCGGACGAGCTTAAAAGGCTTGATGAATTTTGCCGGGAAAGTTCCTGGATTGCCGGCGACGGCGCTCTGTTGCTGAACGAGCTGCGGTTTATAAAGGAAATCCGGGATTTCTGCGAAATGCTGAAATCGCGCGGACTTCCCTGCTGCGCTCCTAAAATTGCAGAGACAAGGAAAATTCACGCTGCGGACGCGATTGACGGGGCTTTGACTTTAAAAACCGCTGACATTGTCCCGAACGACCTTGATTTTGACGAAAAAGAGCATCTTTTCTTCCTAACCGGAGCCAACGGCGGAGGCAAGACTACTTATCTGAGGTCGGTCGGGATAATTACGATACTCTTTCTTGCCGGCTGCCCGGTTCCGGCGAAATCTGCGGAGATTTGGCCTTTTAAAAATGTAGTCACTCACTTTCCTTACGACGAGCGATTTGAAGACGGCGGGCGGCTTGCCGATGAAATTCACAGGATAGATAATATAATGGAAACCGCCGACGGCGATACCATTGTGCTTTTGAACGAGACTTTCTCCGGCACCGATGAGCGCAAGTCGGAACGGCTGATAAGAGAAACCGCCGAAGAGCTGAATCGGCGCGGGGTTTTCGGGGTCTGGGTAACTCATGTGCATTCTTTTGGAGAGGATCTTCTGCCGGCGCTGTCCGTTGAAGTCGATGAAAACGACAGCAACCGCCGGACTTTTAAGGTAATTCGCAAGAAAGTTTTCAGCGGCTCTTACGCGCGGGATATACTCGAAAAATACGGGCTTACCGCGGAGCAGCTGAAAATACGGGATACGAAAGCCATTTGAGCGCTGTGAAATATTTACATTGGAATATTGAAATATCATAGGGCATTTGATATAATATACAAGCGTTTTATAAGCGCCAATTATACTGAACAACAGGAGACCGGCAGGCGCCGGGAATATATATTATGTGCGGATTTGTCGGTTTTTCCGGACGGCTGGAAGACAGGAAAGAGATACTCGGCAGGATGATGGACAGGATAATCCATCGCGGACCGGATATGGCGGGGGATTATCTTGACGACGATATAGCGATAGGTTTCCGGCGGCTTTCGATAATTGACCTTTCAATCGCCGGGGCGCAGCCGATGACGAACACGCTTGAGGATTCCTCCGTTGTCGTCGTCTGCAACGGCGAGATATTCAATTTCAAGGAAATGCGCGCCGAGCTTATTGAAAATGGGCACAAATTCGCATCCGAAGCCGATACCGAGGTGCTGCTTCACGGCTACGAAGAATACGGCGAAACGCTTACCGACAGGCTCCGCGGGATGTTCGCTTTTGTCATATGGGACAAGAAGCAGCGGCGTCTTTTCGGCGCGCGCGACTTTTTCGGGATAAAGCCGTTTTATTATTACAAGACCGCAGACGGCGCGCTGCTTTTCGCTTCGGAAATTAAATGCTTCCTCGACCATCCGGGTTTTGTGAAGCGGGTAAACGAAAAGGCGCTGCTGCCTTATATGACTTTCCAATATCCGGTCGGCGAAGAGACCTTCTTTAAGGACGTTTTTGTTCTGCCGCACGCTCATAGGTTCAGCTATGATATCGACGGCGGAGAGATGAAGATTGAAAGATACTGGGATGTCAATTTTAACGAAAAGCATATTCCTTTCGAAGAATGCCGCGACATGCTTGACGAAACCGTCCGCGAATCGGTCAAGGCGCATCTGAACGCCGACGTACCCGTCGGTTCTTTTCTCTCCGGCGGGATTGATTCTTCATACATCACCGCGACGTTGATGCCGGACAAGACTTTTTCGGTCGGATTCGATGTCTCCGGAACGGACACGAAGTTCAACGAAACCGATTACGCCGCCGAACTTTCCGGGATACTCGGAATTGAAAATTACCGGAAGATGCTGACGGCAGACGAATGTTTTGAGGCGTTTCCGGACATTATATATCATATGGATGAGCCGCAGTCAAATCCCTCCTGCGTTCCGCTCTGGTTTCTTGCCAAGCTTGCGCGGGAACAGGTCACCGTCGCGCTTTCCGGCGAAGGCGCGGATGAGATTTATGCAGGTTACGAGTGGTACGACGAGACTCCGATGATGCGGAAATACAAGAAGCTGCCGGGCGGGCTGAGGCTTGTGCTGGCGCGCGCGGCTAAGAAGCTGCCGTATTTCAAGGGGCATGATTTTATAATCAGGTCATCCGGGCATCCCGAAGAATATTTCATCGGTCAGGCGTATATTTATTCGCCGAAAGAGGCAAAAACGCTGCTGCGGGAGGAATACCGACATGGGGCAAGTCCGCAGGAGATAACCGCTCCCTTTTATGCACGGGTAAAAGACAAGTCGGAGCTTGAAAAGAAACAGTATCTTGACATCAACCTCTGGATGCCCGGCGATATACTGCTGAAAGCCGACCGGATGAGCATGGCGCATTCGCTTGAACTCAGGGTGCCGTTCCTTGACAAAAAGGTGATGGAATTTGCCCAGACAATCCCGCACGAATACAAAATAAACGGGATAAATACAAAATACATCCTGCGCGAAGCTTCCAAAAAAGTGCTGCCGCAGGAATGGGTCGAGCGGAAGAAAAAGGGATTCCCGGTTCCGATTCGCTACTGGCTGCGGGAGGATAAGTATTACAATATAGTTAAGGGGTATTTCACTTCTTCCTATGCTGCTGAATTCTTCGACACATCGGCGCTTATGGCGCTGCTTGACGAACACAAAGCCGGTAAAGCCAACAACGGGCGGAAAATCTGGACGGCGTTCACCTTCCTTACCTGGTATAAGAAATACTTTATAGACATTAAATAAACTGCGAGGCGGATATAATGAGCAAAAACAAAAACGGCGGTCTTCCGAAGCTGATACCCGTTCTTCTTGGCGCGGACCTGAACGCTTACAACATCGCGAAAGCGTTTCACGAGCGTTACGGTGTCGTTTCATACGCATTCGGCCGCTACGCCGTCGGCGCGACGAAATATTCGAGGATAGTCAGATTTACCGCCGTCGAGAATTTGGACACCGAAGAAGTTGCGATGGAAACGCTGCTGAATTTCGCAAAGGAACACGGCGGCTCAATTCTCATAGTCCTCGGCTGTACCGACGATTATGTCGGCATGATTTCGAAGAACAAAGAGCTGCTTGAAGGCTCATACATCGTCCCTTATATCGATTACGACCTTATGGAGCGAATTACCCGCAAGGAAGAATTTTATAAGATCTGCGAAGAGCTTGAAATTCCGTATCCGAAAACAAAGATATATCTCAAGGGCGATACTCTCGACGACCTCGGTTTTGACTATCCGATAATAATAAAGCCGTCTGTTTCGGCGCTTTACTGGCACTTCCCTTTTGACGGGATGAAAAAGGTCTATCGCGCAAAATCTCGCGAGGAAGCCGAGACGATAATAGACTTGATATACGGCGCTGGTTATCCGGAGAGCCTGATAATTCAAGACACAATCCCCGGAGACGACAGCCGGATGTATGTAATGACCGCGTATTGCGACAGGAATGCGAAGGTGCGGATGATGTGCCTCGGGCATGTGCTGCTTGAAGAACACACTCCGAAAGGGCTGGGAAATCACTGCGCGATAATGACCGAATACAACAAAGAACTCTACGACCGATTCCGCCTTTTCCTTGAAAAGATAAATTATGTCGGGTTTGCGAATTTTGATATCAAATACGACGAGCGGGACGGCAGTCTTCGCGCCTTTGAGATAAACACCCGCCTCGGCCGTTCCTCCGATTATGTCACTTCGGCGGGACACAATACCGTTGAATGGTATGTTTCGGATTATGTCGAAAAGAAAAACTTCGAGGGCTGCATATACAACGACAACGAGATTTATTGGAGATATATTCCCGATTCGGTTGTATTCAATTATTTAAAGGACGATATTGCGGACAAAGTTCGGGGGCTGATCAAAGACGGCAAGGTTTATTCGTCGCTGCGCTATCCTTACGACTTCAACGGAAGCCTGCTCCGGCGGTTATACGTCCTGATTCACGAATTCCGGCACAAGAAGAAGTTTAAAACCTACTACCCGGCGGTGAAATAATGCTTTTATACGGTAAATCAGAGATCAGCGCCATCTGCTATGATTCGCGCAAAGCCGCTCCCGGCGCGGCTTTTTTCTGCCTTGTGGGAGTTGAAGCCGACGGTCACGACTACGCCTATAAGGCATACGAGAAAGGCTGCCGGGTATTTGTTGCAGAAAAACCGCTTGAGCTTCCGGATGACGCAGAAGTTTATATCGTCGAAGATTCGAGGAAGGCGCTCGGGGACGCGGCGGCCGAATTTTACTCCCACGCCGACAAAAAGCTGCGTCTTATCGGTGTTACCGGAACTAAGGGAAAAACATCGGTCGCGACGTTTATCGCCGAGGCGCTGAACCAGTCCGGGCAGAAATGCGGCTTTATCGGCACTACCGGAACGATTATCGACGGCGTTGTTCTGCAAAACGCGAACACCACTCCGGAGCGCGCCGAACTGCACCGGATATTTGCCGAGATGGTATCTCATGGCTGTGTTTTTTGCGTCATGGAGGTTTCGAGTCAGGCGGAAAAAACCGGACGAGTCGACGGGCTTAATTTTGAAGCGGCGGCGTTTGCAAATCTGTCGCCCGACCACATAAGTCCGCGTGAGCATGCGACATTTGAAGATTATCGCGACTGTAAGGCAAAGCTTTTTTCCCGCTGCGGAGTTGCCGTAATAAATGCCGATGACGAAAACGCTTCGTTTATGGCGGAAAACGCAGGGGATGTTGTTTTATACGGCGTTGAAAACAAAAACGCGCTTTCAAAAGAGGGCTCATTCATTGCCGAAAACCCGAAAAAAGAACGCGCCGACGGGCATTTGGGAGCCGAGTTTGACTGCTTTTATCCCGGAGGGAGATTTCATATAAAAACTACTGTTCCCGGGCGGTTCAGCGTATACAACGCTCTTTGCGCCGCCGCGGTATGCCGCACGGTCGGAGTGGCGGAGGAACACATAGTTTCCGCGCTTGACGGCTGTCAGGTGCCGGGACGGTTTGAAGAAGTAAAAACCCCGCTCAAAGCGAAGTTTATCATAGACTACGCGCACAACGAAGTCAGCCTTGAATCGGCGCTGCGCGCGCTCAAGGAGTTGCGGCATGAGCGGCTGATAGTCCTCTTTGGCTGCATCGGCGGGCGGGCGCAGATGCGGCGCGAGCCGATGGGCAAAATCGCCGCGGAACTTGCCGATTTTCTTATTCTGACCTCCGATAATCCCGACCGCGAGCCGCCGATGCAGATAATCGCGGGGATTGAGCGCGGGATAGTCAAAGCCGACCGTCATCCGCCGTATGTGAGGTTTGCCGACCGCGCCGACGCGGTGAGATACGCCGTCAGGATATCGCGCGAGGGGGATATTATACTTTTTGCCGGCAAGGGGCATGAGAATTATCAAATTATTGACGGAAAGCACGTGCATTTCAGCGAGAGGGAGATTATTGAGGAAGAGGCTTTGGAGTTGAGGGGATAAAACAGAATAAACAAACCGCCCTTTCACGGGCGGTATTTTTTATCGTTTGTTATTACTTCCCCTTCATAATCTCATCGAAAGCAGAATCGCAGGCGGCTTTTTCAGTTTCGGAGAGGATGGTGAAATAGACATATTTTCCGTAAACTCTGACCGACGCGCCTTTTATTTTGCCTTCTTCTTCGGGCAGGTAGTTAAAGTTTTCGTAATTTGCCCTGAGGTTTTCTATATAGGCGTTGAGGCCGCTTTCGACGGCTTCTTTATTGGTTTCGTCGATGAGCTTGAAGATGCCGTAGCTGTCGGCGCCGGTGCCGGAAACCTGGAGTTTCATGACATAGCCGTCGATATCCTGCGGATTTACGCCGCACATATTTATGAGATAATCGTCTCCGCAGTCGGCAAGGTCGGCGGATGCGGAGATTTTTGTATCAAAGGCGGCGGCTATATCGGATACCGGAAGGTCGGGGATGGTTTTTGTATCGCCGGAGCAGCCGACAAATATAAGCGCGGCGGATAAAAGCAGCAGCGCGGCGGCGAATTTGGTTTTAATCATAATATGTCCTCGTTTCACGGCACCTTGTGGGTGCGGATATTATTAAGCTCGACTGTAAAGCCGGCTGTGTTAAGGTGAATGCCGTCGCCGTTCTGGTATTCGTCCGGCAGCCAGCCTTCGGCGTTTACCAGCGCCGAGTAGGTATCAAGGAAATAGACGCCTTCGCTTTCGGCGACTGCGGCGATCCATTTGTTCGCGGCGGATATTTTGGTGTTGTTTATCTGCGAAAGGCTTTTGTAATTGCGGGCGACCGGGAAAATCGACTGGAGTATTATCACGGTATCGGGGCTTACCTGTTTTATCTGAGCTATCAGCTTTGCGTATTCGCTTTTGAAGAAGTCCTCCTCCATGAACGACACTCCGTTTACCCCGAGGGTCAGGACCATCATCTTCGGCTGTTTTTTCTCGGCCGCCTCGGCTATCGTAATCTCAGAGCCGTCGTCGGGATAGACTATTTTTGTTATTGTCGCGTAGGAAAGCGTCAGGGTGCCGGATTTCGGAGTCCAGACCTGCTTTGTCTCCTTGCCGTCTTTCAGCATTTTATACGGTTTCAGTCCGTATGTGGTGCTGTCTCCGACGAAGATAATGCCGTCGATGTATTCCTGACCGGCGTCTTCGGTTTTGGCAAGGAGAGCGGTCGGAGCTATCGCTGAGTAGTCGGACTGCGGATGAGAAACTTGCGCGGGCGTATCCTGCGCAGGCGGTTCTTGCGGCGGGGGTTCCGTCTGAACGGATATTGTGACAACATTCGGGTCGACAGGAGCGTCGGTTTCGGGCGGATTATCGGTTTGGTTCGCAGGGATTTCCCCGAAAATGATATCGGCGGTATTTTCGTTTGGATTTTCCCTCGCGGAAACGGTTTCGACTTCGATCGGCTCATCAAGCGCGGTTATAATCTCGGTGATCGCCGGCGCGGCGTTTGAACCGCAGCCTAAAAAAGCCGGGAGCAAAAGCAGAAAACCGACCGTTGCCGCGATATATTTAATAACGAGTTTGTTTAACATTTTACTCTATCCGTGTCAGAATTGTTTTTTATATTCGGAGCTGTCTATCTTACGTTTTCTCTTGAGTGAGCGAACGCCAAGATATATGGATATTACGACCGCATAGATAAGCACAAAAAAGAGCATTATTATCATCGTCGATTTCGCGCCGTTTTTATAAAAACCGCCGGCAAGAATGAATATGACGATAAAATCCGCCGCCGTTCCCAAAAAATGAAGGGCAAATTGAGCCGGAGTCGAAAAAGACGAGTAAAAAAGCCGGTTCAGCGCCGCAAGCAGCAGAGAAAATACCAGCAGCAGGAACATATAAAGAAGTCCGGGAACAATGTTCCGCGCCTCACCGAGCGTTCCGAGCAGGGCGAAAGCGAAAACGCAGACTGAAAATATCACACAGCCGGGATATAAAATATTATCCCTGAAATAACGCCAAAAATTCATTTTAATAATCCAAATCCGGAAAAACGTTGACACTCGGCAGACTTGCCGCCGCGGCAATTTCGCCGCAGGTTGTTACTTATTGATTATATCATATTTGCTCTTTATTTTCAATCGGATATTTATGAAAATTCGAAATCGGATACATGAATACAAAATCAAAAGGTTATACAGCCGTATACCTTCGTCTCCGCGCATGCCGAAAGAACATCATTTATATTTATGTTAGAAATCCTTTGTTTATTCAAATAATAATATTGACAAACAAGAGAAAATTATGTATAATATAAGCATTGAATAATGTATATTTTCAGGCTGACCGGAGCGGATATATAAAAACCCTCGCGGCGCGGCCGTTTATTTTGGAGATACAGATGGCAAATATGAAACGGAGCGACGCGCGCACCGCTGCCTTCAAACTGGTCGCCGCAGCCGGATATACCGATTCCGATCCGTCCTCTCTTGAGGAGATTTATACCGACGGACTCGAAATGCTTGAATGTCCGGATGACCGATATATACGACGGGTTTATTTCGGAGTTGCCGAGAACAGAGAAAAAATCGATGAGTATATCGAGAACAATTCCCGCGGCTGGAAACTCGCAAGGCTTGCAAAGGTAACTCTCGGCATCCTTCGTGTCGCCGCCTTCGAGCTTATATTTTGCGAAGACATTCCGCCCTCTGTCGCTATAAATGAGGCGGTTGAACTGGCTAAAAGCTACGACGACGAAAAAGCGCCGGCTTTTATAAACGGGATTTTAAATTCAATCGCCGAAGCCTGCGGCGCGAAAGCCCGTCAGAGCAAAAGCAGGAAATCCGGAAAGCCGAGAGCCTCCTCTTCCGATAAAGACGGAAAAAAAGGAGAGGTCCGCTGAGATGCCACGGTTTTTAGGCATTGACACAAGCAACTATACCACCTCTGTTTCGGTCGTTGACGGCGGAAAGGTCGCGCTTAACCTGAAAAGCCCGCTCAAAGTCCGCGAAGGACAGCTTGGGCTGCGGCAAAGCGACGCCGTATTCGCTCATGTATCAAACCTTCCGACTCTTATGGAGCGGCTTGACGCTTCGGATTCTGTTAAGAACTATTCGGCTGTCGGCTGCGCTGCAAGACCTCGCGACGCCGAAAGTTCGTATATGCCCTGTTTTCTTGCAGGAGTTGCGGCGGCTCATTCCGCCGCGGCGGCTTTAGGGGTTCCGGTCTTTGATTTTTCGCACCAGGCGGGTCACATCGCCGCGGCAGTCTGGTCGTCCGGCGGGGAGTTGTTCGATTGTGACAGGTTCCTTGCCTTCCATGTCTCCGGAGGAACTACCGAGCTTCTGCTCTGCGACGGACATGATTTTGGCTGTGAAATAATAGGCGGCACAAAGGATCTCAACGCCGGTCAGGCGATTGACAGAATCGGGGTGATGATGGGTCTCGACTTTCCCTGCGGTCCGGCGCTTGAAAAATTGGCGGACGATTATCTTTCCGCACTGAAAATCGGAAAGAAGCCGCGCAACAAGCCGGAGATTTCGGTTGACGGCACCGAGTGCAATTTATCCGGGCTTGAAAATATCGCCGCGCGGATGAAGCGAAATGGAGAGCCGGACGGTAAAACGGCGCTTTTTGCAATCGATTTCATTCGCGACACGCTGGACAGAATGACAGAAAACGCACTGCGGCAATACCCGGGGCTGCCGCTGCTTTACGCCGGCGGGGTGATGTCAAACCGGCGGATACGCGGATATTTTGAAACAAAATATAACGCCCTCTTCGCCGAGCCTGAATATTCGTCCGACAACGCTGCCGGAATCGCCCTGCTGACTTCCCGAAAATGGGACAAACTAAATGACAAACGATAACAACCTTGAATTCTATTTCGGCGACGACACCGAAGAATTTGATGATCCGGCTGACCGTTTTGAAGAGGACGACAGAAGTGGCGAACCTTCGATAGACGGTTTTTCCGTCACTCAGCTGAACGGCTATATCAAAAATCTGATGGACTGTCACCCGCAGCTTTCCGATGTGACGGTCTGGGGGGAGATTTCCAACCTGCGTCCGAACCGCTCCGGACATATCTATTTTACCTTAAAGGAAAACGACGACAGCGTCATCAAAGCGGTGATGTTCCGCCGCGACGCCGCCTCCGGCTGGTCAAACGAGCTTTTTGAAGGCGCAAAAGCGCTTGTTCACGGTCGGGTTGAGCTTTACATAAAGGGCGGGTATCATCAGATTATCTGCGACTCGGCTACTCCTCTCGGCGTCGGCAGCTGGTTTGCCGCATTTGAGCGCCTTAAGCGCAAGCTCTGGGATGCGGGTCTGCTCAGAGCGGAAACAAAGAAGCCGATACCGAAATATCCGCGCAGGATAGGTATCGTTACCTCCCCAACCGGCGCGGCGCTCCGCGACATGATGAATGTCTTCAGCCGTCGTTCTCCGGCGACCGAGCTTTATATTTATCCCGCCGCGGTTCAGGGGGCTGAGGCTACGGCGCAGCTTATCGCGGGGATTGAATTTTTCAACTCGGATTTTCCGGTGGATGTAATCATAATCGGGCGGGGCGGCGGTTCTATCGAGGATCTTTGGTGCTTCAACGACGAGGGGCTGGCTTATGCGGTATCGAAATCCGAGATACCGGTTATTTCCGGAGTCGGTCATGAAATTGACACGACAATCTGCGACCTTGCCGCCGACCTTCGCGCGCCGACTCCGTCAGCCGCGGCTGAACTTGCTGTCCCCGACGGAAGCGAGCTTGCAAAAAGGCTTGAAAATCAACGGCTGCGTCTCGGAGCTGCGATGACCCGTGAGCTTACGTACCTCCGCCAACGACTTGAAAACGCAAAAAGCAACCGAATATTCCGGCTTCCCGAACGGCTTTACGACGAACTTTCGATTTCTCTTGACAACTACGCGGAACGACTCCACAGAACCGCTGAAAACCTGATTTCAGCGAAGCGTTCCGAATGCGCATCAATCGCGGGAAGGCTGGACGCGCTCTCACCGCTCAAAATACTCGGCAGGGGCTACGGCTTGATTACAGCCGACGGCGATACCGTTCATTCGATTGATCAGCTGAGCGACGGCGACCGCGTTGGTATCCGCTTAAGCGACGGCGAAGCTGAAGCTGAAATAACATCAACCAGAAAATTCGGCTGATATGCCGAAGCAAAAAACAGAGGAAAACAAATTGACCGGCAAACATTCATCCGAAGAAAAGAAGGACAACTTTGAAGCTCAGATGACTCGTCTCGAAGAGATTATAAGAGCTCTTGAATCCGGAAAGGCGCCGCTTGACGAATCGCTCGCCCTTTATGAGGAGGGTGTTAAGCTTATAAGCGGATGCACGGCGATGCTTGACGAAGCTGAGCGCAAAATCAAACTGCTTACAAAACGCCCCGATGGCACTATTGAGGAAAAGGATTTTATTTCCGATGATAAATAACGAAGAACTCACGATAAGAATTATTGACAACGCGGCTCTTATTGACCGCGCGCTTGACGGCTATATCGAGCGGCTGCTTAAAAAATCAGCCGAGAATTATCCGAAGCTAAGGGAGGCGATGCGCTATTCCCTTCTGGCGGGCGGAAAAAGGGTTCGCCCTTTCCTTACAATCGAATTCTGCCGCGCGCTCGGAGGCAGTGTGAATGATGCGCTGCCGCTTGCCTGCGCCGTAGAAATGATTCATACCTATTCCCTCATACACGACGATCTCCCCTGCATGGACAACGGAAATATGCGGAGAGGGAAACCGACTAACCACATAGTATACGGTTACGCGGGCGCTTTGCTTGCCGGAGACGCGCTTCAGTCTATGGCTTTTGAAACAGCCGCCGGCTGCGGGCTCAGCGCCGAACAAACGGTTGAAGCGGTGCGGCTGCTTGCCGAATCAGCCGGAGGAAGCGGAATGTGCGGCGGTCAGCAGCTCGACCTTGAGTCGGAAGGCCGTATACTTACCTTTGATGAACTTGAGCTTACACAGTCCCTTAAAACGGGAATGCTTATAAAATGCGCCTGCCGGCTCGGAGTTATCGCCGCAGGAAAGATGAACTCGCCGTTTATAGCGGCAGCAGACGCATACGCCGACGGTATCGGGCGGGCTTTCCAGATAGTCGACGATATGCTTGATGCCTCCGCAGACAGAGCCGCTACCGGAAGATGCGACGGCGAAAACGAGGGGGACAAAAAAACCACTTTCATGACTTATATGACGGAAAACGAAGCCCGCGCATACGCAGCCGCGCTTACCGACCGCGCCGTAAAAGCTGCAGGCTTAATTGATAACGGGCAGATACTTGCCGACTTCGCGGAATATCTGCTTAACAGAAAAACCTGATATAAAGAAAAAATATGTTTAGTCATCTTTCAACCGCAGATTCGTTTTTCAACGTTTACAAAAACTACCCTCTTGTCTGCTCTGCCGTGAGCTGGCTTATAGCCCAAATACTCAAGGTTATAATCAATCTGATCGTCCACAAAGAGCTCTCTCCGAAGCTTATATGGTCGTCGGGAGGAATGCCGAGTTCGCACAGCTCCGCGGTAGTTTCTCTGTCTCTTGCCATCGGACTGACGCAGGGGTTTCTTTCCCCGCTTTTTGCGATTTCCTCGATTTTCGCCTTTATAGTGATGTACGACGCCGCCGGCGTCCGACGCGAGACCGGAGACATTGCGAAAGTTCTGAACAACCTTGTGATCAACAATCCCGAAGTGGAGAACTCAGAGGAATATAAAGAGCTCAAGGAACTCGTCGGACATACTCCGATAGAGGTTGTCGGCGGCGCGGCGCTCGGAATTGCGATACCGCTGCTGATCAAGCCGTTCTGAGGGGGTTTTTGTGCGCGCAGATGTCTACCTCTGCCGATTTGGCTGGTTTGAAAGCCGCGAAAAGGCGCAGGCGGCGATTTACGCGGGAGAGGTAACGATTGACGGAGATGTAATAGAAAAGCCGTCAAAACAGATAGACGAAAGCGCCGAACACGACGTCAAAATCGGCGCCGATATATGTCTTTACGCCAGCCGCGGAGGACTCAAGCTTGAAGCTGCAATTAAAAGCTTTGGTCTTGAGGAGGAGATAAAGGGCGCTGTCTGCGTCGACATAGGCGCCTCAACCGGCGGATTTACCGACTGTCTTCTTTCTTTCGGCGCGTCGAGGGTATGGGCGGTCGACTGCGGCAGCGGTCAGCTTATACAGCGACTGCGATCTGACAGCCGGGTGCGGCTCCTTGAGAATTTTAACGCCCGAAACCTCACTCCCGAGGATGTCGGCGGTATGCATCCGATAATCACTATGGATGTAAGCTTTATCTCCCAAACGCTGATTTATCCCAATATACAAAGGCTGCTTTGCCGACGCGGAGCTCTTATCTCGCTTATCAAGCCTCAGTTCGAATGCGGGCGCGCGGCTCTTGACAAACACGGCGTCGTAAAAGACGAAAAACTCCGTTCGGCCGCCATTGAGCGCTGCCGCGAAAGCGCGCGGCTTTACGGTCTCAACTTAATGCAAACGATTGTCTCGCCTATTAAGGGCGGAGACGGAAACATAGAATTTCCCGCACTGTTCAGAAAGCAATAATAATGACGATTGATTGTATAACTAAGGTATCCTGCCCATGAAACAAATATGGGTAATTTCAAATCCATACCGCGATATTGGATTTGAACACGCAAATACTGTTCTCTCTGCCCTCTCAGACTTTGACTGCCAAACGCGCGTAATGAAAAGTTCGGCTGAAATCTCAGACGGCGGTGAGCCGGCAGATTTGCTTATTGTAATAGGCGGCGACGGAACCGTTATGCGGGCGGCGAGGCGGGCGGCTCCTCTCGGCATTCCGATCTTGGGGATAAACTGCGGACATCTCGGATATCTTACAGAGCTCGAACCTAACGAGATCGGATTGATAAGCCGCTATTTTGAAGGCGATTACCGGGTGGAAAACCGGATGATGCTCTGCGTCTGCACAGACGACGGCAAAAGCTTTCTCGCCTTAAACGACGCCGTTATTTCTCACGGCGTTATTTCGAGGATGGCGGAACTGGAGCTTTTTTGCGACGGGGATTATGTGTCGAAGTATTATGCGGACGGCTTGATTGTTGCGACTCCCACCGGCTCAACCGCTTATTCCCTTTCCGCCGGAGGACCGGTTGTCGATCCCCGGCTTGACTGCTTTGTTGTCACTCCGATCTGTCCGCACTCGCTCGGAGCAAAGCCGATGCTTTTCGCGGCAAATTCCGAGCTGCGAGTTGTCAACTCCTCCTCGAAAACCTCACCCGATCCCGCAGATAAAGGCGTGCTTTATCTGACAGTTGACGGAATCGACAGCCTTTCGCTCAAACGCGGCGAAACGGTTACGCTTGTAAAGTCTGATATAACAACCTCGTTTATCCGTATGAACCGTCATAATTTTTATCAAGTACTCAGCCGTAAAATGTCGCAGTAGAAAGCGGCTTTAAAATAACCCCCCCTTATTAATAATTAAAACAATTTAAGAACACAAGATCAGGAGAAGAACCTTGAAAACCGACAGACAGAAAAAAATCCTGGAGATTGTCACCGACTATGATATCGAAACCCAAGAAGAGCTGCAAAAGCGGCTTCTTCACGTCGGCTTCGATGTCACTCAGGCAACCGTTTCCCGCGATATCCGCGAAATGGGGCTGACAAAGGTTTCAAACGGCCGCGGGGCGTATCGCTACGCCGCTCCGAACAGTATCAGCGCTTCGACGGATAAATACCGCAAGATCATCATCGAGGCGGTGATAAGGGCAGAGGCCGCAAACAACCTAATTGTTGTAAAAACCTACCCCGGCATGGCGCAGGCTGCCGCCGCTGCCATTGACAGCCTCGAAATGAACGGAATCATCGGCTCTATTGCCGGCGACGACACAATACTCATAGTTTCTCGCAGCGACGATATTGCCGCCGAAATTACAAAACACATTGATTCCATCGTAGCCGAGGGACAGCCGCGCCGCTGAATACGGTACGGTAATTCCCTTTCGTGAGGTAATTTGCTGTGCTTCTTTCCCTGCATATCGAGAATATCGCGGTAGCCCGGTCGATAGATATTAACTTCGGACGGGGCTTTAATGTGCTTACCGGAGAAACCGGCGCCGGAAAATCAATTATAATCGGCTCGATAGGCCTTTTAATGGGAAACCGTCCGGATCGCGATCTTATCCGTTCCGGAGAAAGCAAGGCGATGGTCAGCGGTGTCTTTGGTAATCTTACAGAACGCGAAATCGAAGCGCTGGATCAGAACGGCATAACCGCGGGAGACGACGGTCTTGTCTGCCTGCAGCGGGATATAAGCGCCGACGGCCGCTCTCAGGCGCGGATAAACGGTCGGGTTGTTACCATTGCCATGCTGCGAAACTGCGCCTCTCATCTTATAAATATCCATGGACAGCATGAGAATCAAGCCCTGCTTGACGATGGCACTCATATATCCTATTTGGACGGTTGGACGGCTCCCGAAAGCCTCCGGATGCTTGCCGATTACGGTGAGATATACAAAAGAGCGGCTGAGCTGAAGCGCGAGATATCCTCTCTCGTTACAGATACGAGAGATAAACTTCGCCGGGCGGAGATGCTGAGATTTCAAATCGCGGATATTGAGGATGCAAAGCTGCGCCGGGGCGAAGAAGAGGAGCTTATTTCGCAGGAAAAGAAAATCCTATCACTTGAAAAACTTCAGAGAAATGCGCATACTATCCGTGAAAACCTTTACAGATCCGAAACCTTCAAAACCGCCTCCGAGCTTATAAGAGAGGCGGCTGACGCCCTTGACGCCCTCTCGGAAGAATTGCCGGACGCGGCAAAGGAAGCGGAACGACTTCGCGGATATATGTATGAGCTGGAAGACATCGCCGAAAGGGTTAGCCAAGCCTGTGATTTCGGCGATGAGGATCCTACCGCGGCGCTCAACAGGATTGAAAGCCGCCTTGCGGTTATCGAAAAACTCAAGCGCAAATACGGACCGGATTTTTCCGATGTCCTCGCCTTCCGCGATAACGCCCGCCGGGAACTTGAAGCGATTGACGGCTCGGATATGCGTCTGAAGGAGCTGCGCGCCGAGCAGGGAGATGTTATGAGCCGCCTTAAAACCGCCGCCGCCGATTTATCCGAGCTTCGCTCGGCTGCCGCCGTTTCTCTCAGCCGAAAAGTTGTCGGAGAGCTTGCTTATCTGGATATGTCGAAGGTAAGATTTACGGCGCAGGTGACGCGGTCAGTTTCGAGCGAAGGAGTTATGCAATACGGCAAGGATGGCCGCGATATTGTGGCTTTTATGGTATCGACAAACCCCGGCGAACCGCTCAAGCCGCTTGCCAAAGTAGCCTCGGGAGGCGAGCTTTCGCGTATAATGCTTGCTTTAAAGAGCGTTTTCTCCGGCAGAGACGGGATCGGGGCTATCGTTTATGACGAGATAGACACCGGCGTCTCCGGCAGCACCGCTCAGAAGATAGGCGTTAAGTTAGCCCTCACCGCAGCCGACGCTCAGGTAATCTGTGTGACGCACAGCGCGCAGATCGCGGCGCTGGCCGAAAAACATCTGCTTATTAAAAAGTATGAAAAGGACGGGCGAGCCGAAACCGACGTTGACGAGCTTGACAGAAACGGTCGTATAGACGAAATCTCGCGGATCATGGGCGGGATAGAGATAACCGACGCCATCAGAAAATCGGCTCAGGAGCTGCTTGACAGCCGTGATTCGCTGCTTGAGTCGGGCAGAATCGCCGAAAACATAAACGACGATGAATGAAACGATAAAGGCTGATTTTTTCGCTTCGGCCGATTCCCTGAAAGCCGCGGGAAGAGCCGATTATGAGCTGTCCGCCGCGCTTGCGCGCTTTTGTACCTTCCGTATCGGCGGGCCGGCGGATATGGCGGTCTGGCCGGGCGACATTGATGCGCTTTCCGATTTAATTTTAGCGGCGGAAAGCAGCGGAACTCGGTATTTGGTCTGCGGCAGCGCTTCGAACATCCTGTTTTCCGACGAGGGCTTCCGCGGGGCGATTATCTTTACGACAAAACTTAAGAAGATTTGCGTCAACGAAAATAAAATCCATGCCGAGTGCGGAGCGCCGCTTTCCCTGCTTGCGATGTCGGCTCAAAGGGCGTCGCTCTCCGGTCTTGAATTCGCATACGGCATTCCGGGTTCGCTCGGCGGAGCGGTTTATATGAACGCCGGCGCTTACGGCGGTGAGATAAGTCAGGTTTTGAGATCGAGCGCGTATCTTTCTCCCAAAAGCGGTAAAATCGCCCTCCTTACGGCTGAGGAACACGATTTCGGCTACCGGCGCAGCTCATATATGGAGAGAGATGATATAATACTTTCCGCAGAATTTGAGCTTCTCCCCGGCAACTGCGACGAGATTCAGCGCAAGATGGATGAAAATATGGAAGCAAGGCGGGAAAAACAGCCTCTTGATTATCCCTCTGCCGGTTCGATGTTCAAGCGGGCGCCCGGACATTTTACCGCCGCGCTTATCGACAAAGCCGGACTTAAAGGATGTAAAACAGGCGGGGCGGAAGTATCCGCAAAGCACGCCGGATTTGTAATAAACACGGGAAATGCGACGGCGGCCGATGTTGTTGCTCTGACAGAATATATAGCTTCTGTTGTCTTCGAAAAATACGGCGTCAGAATCGAACGGGAAGTCCGTCTTATAGGTCCGTGAACTAAGGTTATGGATAACATTGAAAAAAACGGCACAAAAGACAGCTTTAATCTCTCTGTTAAGAAATATCTTGTGTCGCAGTGCAAGAAAAACTGCCGGTCCGCCTGCTGTCGGACCGCGCTTTTATATGGCATGCTGCTCTTTTCGAGAGGACGCTCGGACGAGACATCCTCCTCCCTGGTTGACTGGCTTATAACGGCCGGAGAGAAGCGGGGGGAAATAATGGTTATCGAAAATTTTGACCATATAGACCGCGATTTTTTCTCCTGTCCCGACTGCGGACGCTATTTTCTTTGCGGCGTCTTTCTTTCGTCCGGTTTTGTCGGCGATCCGAAGCGAGATTACCGGCTTGAGATCTCTATTCCGCGGGATACGGACGGAGGAATTGCTTTAGCTGATGATTTGGAAGCTTTTCTCATCGAAATCGATCTCAAGCCGCTCAGACATGAATCTTCAAGAGGCGCCGGGGGGAAAACTACCACACTGTATCTGCGACAAGCGGAAAAAGTCGAGGATTTTCTGAATTATGTCGGAGCATCAACGCCGGCGTTTGAAGCATTAAACACCCGCATACATAAACAATACCGCAACGAGGCAAACCGTATCACCAACTTTGAGACTTCTAATATCAACAGGGCGGTCACGGCAGCGCAGAAGCAGATACAGGAAATCGAGCTGCTGATTGAGTCGGGAAAACTCGCAAATATGGCTGAAAGTCTGCGGCAGACCGCGGAGCTTCGGCTGAAAAATCCGCTCGCTTCTCTCGGCGAACTCGCTTCGCTGCATCAGCCGCCTATTACCAAATCCGGCGTGGTTCACCGGCTTCGAAAGCTTTCTGACGCGGCAAAAGATATTTGATACGTATTATTTCACAGCCACAAGGCATTTTTAAAAAAATGGATTTTGTTCATCTTCATCTTCACAGCGAATACAGTCTGCTCGACGGCGCCTGCCGGATAAAAGACATCCCGGCAGCGGTGAAAGCCGCCGGTCAAAGCGCTGTCGCCATCACCGATCACGGCGTCATGTACGGCGCCGTATCCTTTTACAAGGCTTGTATCGCTGAGAATGTAAAACCGATCATCGGTTGCGAGATATATATCCGTCCCTTGGATTCCAAAGCTCCGAGGGATGTTTACGGCGACAATCTTGACCGCCTGGTGCTGCTTGTTAAAAACGATGAAGGATATCGAAATCTTATAGAGCTTGTATCACGCGGATTTACCGAAGGGGAATTTAACCTGCCGGCGGTGGATTTCAGCGACCTCGGCCGTTACGGCTCGGGGCTTATCGCGCTTTCCGGCTCGGCGAAGGGCGGCGTCGGACGAAGAATCGCAGCGAATAATCTCGCATCCGCGCGCGAATATGCGCTGAGGCTCGCTTCTATATACAAAGAGAACTTTTATCTTGAGCTGATGAATCACGGGCTTGATTCGGAACGCGCCGTTATGCTCGAAACAGCCGCTCTGGCGCGGGAAGCCGGACTGCCGCTTGTTTTGACGAACAATGTTCATTACCTCGAAAGAAGCGATTCGGAGGCGCATCGGGTTCTCAAGTGTATTCAGACAAACAGCCGGATAACCGACCCGCTGCCGGAAGATTTTGAAACCGACGAATTTTATTTAAAAAACGCGGATGAAATGCGGCAGACATTTCCCGGACTTTCCGAAATTGACGAAGCTATGGCAAATACCGTAAAAATCGCGGAGAGCTGCAATTTCGACTTTGAGTTCAAGAAGCGTTATCTTCCGACTTTTACGCCTCCCGACGGCTCGAAACCGGACGCTTATATCAAAAAATGCGCCTACGACGGGCTTAAGCGCCGGCTTGACGAAGGCAGCGTCATATACGACGAAGAATTTTCCGCCGAAGACTATAAGATGAGGATTGAGTTTGAGCTGCTCGTTATAGCAAATATGCGCTATTCCGAGTATTTCCTTATAGTCGCGGACTTTGTAAACTACGCGAAGGACAATAATATCCCCACCGGTCCCGGAAGAGGCTCCGGCGCCGGCTCGCTCGTGGCTTATCTGCTTAGGATTACCGATATAGATCCTCTCAGATACGGGCTGTTATTTGAAACCTTTCTTAACGCAGAGCGCGTTTCGATGCCCGATTTCGATATCGACTTCTGCTCTGCGCGCCGGCCGGAAGTAATAAAATATGTCTCCGACCGATACGGCAAGGATCATGTCTGTCAGATTGTCACTTTCGGAACTCTCGCAGCGAGAGCCGTTGTTCGGGATGTCGGAAGGGCGATGGGTATGTCGTCATCGGAATTATCCGACGTCGCCCGTACGATTCCCCGTATGCTTAACATTACCCTCGACGACGCACTTAAGATGCCGGAGCTGAAAAAACTTTACGAGAGCTTTGATGAAATAAGGCAGCTCATCGACATATCAAAGCGCCTTGAAGGAATGCCGCGGAATACCTCAACTCATGCCGCCGGCGTTGTTATCACCGACAAGCCGATTACCCATTATGTTCCGCTGGCCAAAAACGACGATACCGTTGTCACTCAGTATGATATGGACACCCTCGCCGAGCTAGGGCTTCTGAAGTTCGATTTTTTAGGGCTCAGATATCTGACGGTTATCGATAACGCAGAACAGCAGATCAGAAAAATAAATCCGGATTTTTCAGCCGAACGGATACCGCTCGACGACGCCGCTACTTTTGAGCTTGTTTCGTCGGGTCATACCGATGGTATGTTCCAGCTTGAATCCGCCGGCATGAGGCAGCTGCTTGTCAATATGAAACCGGCTAATCTGCGGGACATAATGGTCGCGATAGCTCTTTACCGTCCCGGGCCGATGGAATCGATCGGAAAGTTCCTTGAAAACCGCCGCGATCCGTCGAAGATAGTTTATAAAAATCCGGAACTGAAAAAGATTTTGGAGGAAACCTGCGGCTGCATAGTCTATCAGGAGCAGGTTATGATGATATTCCGCTTTGTAGCGGGATATACCTACGGAAAAGCCGATATTGTGCGGCGGGCGATTGCCAAAAAGCAGCAAGGGGTAATCGAAAAAGAGCGCTCCACCTTTATTCGGGGCGCTGCCGAGCGCGGGATGAGCGAAACTGACGCCGGCGAGCTGTTTGAGTCGATGATCGATTTTTCGAACTACGGCTTTAAAAAGAGCCACGCCGCCGCATACGGTATGATCTCCTACCGCACCGCTTATCTCAAGGCGCATTTCCCCGCGATATACATCGCCGCGCTGATGAATTCATCTCAGGGCACCGAAAGCCTGTCGCCGTATCTTTCCGAAGCCGGACGGCTGAAGATAAATATCAGAAAACCGGATATCAATACAAGCGATGTCGGATTTACCGTTTCCGACGGCGACATTATATACGGTCTTTCGTTTATCAAAAATGTCGGAAAAACGATGGCCGAGGCGGCGGTAAAACACCGCTCGGAGGGCGGTCCTTACCGCTCGCTTACCGATTATGTGACACGCGGGCTGCAAAGCGAGATATCTCAGCGGGGGCTTGAATCGCTTATCTCCGCCGGCTGCTTTGATGATTTCGGGATAAACCGCCGAAGAATGCTGATGGCGAGTCCGACCCTTCTCGCCAATGCGGCGGAAAGGCTCCGCAGCGGTGTAAGCGGCCAAATCGACCTTTTCGGAAATAATGCGGAACAGACCATGACAGACGAAAACACTGATTTTCCTGAGATGACGGAAATGCCGAAGTCCCTGATGCTGGCTCAGGAAAAAGAGCTGACCGGGATGTATTTTTCCGGCAGTCCGATGGATGAGTATTCCGAGATGTGCGCCGCCATAAAGCCGGATGTCATAGAAGCGGTAAACTCCGCGTTTTCAAACGAGAATGGCAGCGACGAAATACCCGGCGGAATTGTTTCCTCTGACGGAACAGACCTGAGAATTTACCGTGACGGCAGTAATGTCAGAGTTGCCGGTTTTGTGACTTCGCGCTCGGACAAAGTCACCCGCCGGGACGAAAACGCGATGATGTCGTTCGTCAGAATCGAAGACGCGAGCGGAGCTATTGAAGGTATTGTTTTCCCGAAAGCGATGGAGCGTCTCTCTCCGCTGCTTGAGGTCGGGGCTGCGGTCGCGGTCGAAGGAAGACTTTCCTCCCGCGACGGAGACGAAGGAGTGAAGCTGCTGATAAACAGCGTTTCTCCTCTCATGAAAAACGCCGAATTCCGCGCGAGCGGAACGGATATACGGCTTCCCCGCCCTTCCGGGGCGGCACATCGGTCAAATCCGGAGCAGCCGCGGCAGCCGGAGCCGAAACGCGGCGATTTTTCTGCCGCGACGGAACAAAAGTCCGACGAAAAAAGTCAAATAGATAACAAAAACAGCGTCCCCGCTGCAAAGCTATACCTGAAGGTGCCTTCAGCCTCGGCACCCGAAATGAAGCGCGCGCTTGCGATAACTTCAATCTTTGCGGGACCGGTTCAGGTGATCTTCTACGACGCTTCAAGGAAGAAATACGCCTCTTCCGGGCTGGGGATTACCGCTTCCCCCTTTGTAATTGCCGAGTTAAAAGGGCTGTTGGGAGCGGATGCGGTTATTCTTAAATAACGATATATTTACGAAATTTACTTCCCGTTTACAAAACCCGACTATTAAAAACATCCCTCCGGTGGTAAAATTAATCAGAGGGGATAAAATAAAAGAAGCTGCCGAGCTTGGGAACCGAACCATACGATATTATCAGAATTATCAGAAATGTCAGAAAAAGCAACTTTACCCCGATATATGAATACCAGTGAAAGGAGTGATGCGATAAGTGGCAGATAAACGCAATCGCGATTCCCGGCAAATGAGAGTCACCAGCACCGGAATCCCGCCTTCCCCCGGAAGCCGGACTCAAGGCACCGCCACCGACTGGGGCGACGAAGCCGCCGGAGCGCTTAAACTTGCAGGCCGCGCTGTCGGCAAGGTGTTATCATATATTCTGAATATACTGCTTACCCTGCTGCTTATCGGTGTCATGACCGGCGCGGTCGTCGGCGGTGCTTTCGCGATATATGTCAAAAACTATATCGATCCCGACCTTGCAGCTTTTGAATACATGGCGAATGACCAGTCGAAGACCACGCGAATCTATTACATGGACTATTCCGATCGCTCAAATCGGATAGGCAAAGCGATAGAGCTTGAGGAGGAGAGAATATACGGCTCGGAAAACCGCACCTGGATTTCCTATAAGGATATGCCCAAAAACCTTATAAACGCCTATGTCTCTATTGAGGATCACCGATTCTGGGATCATCACGGAGTCGACTGGCTCAGAACCATCAAGGCTACGCTGCACTATTTCTTCGGTTCGGGTCATGACTTCGGCGCTTCGACGATAACTCAGCAGCTTATTAAAACCGTAACGCAGGAAGATGAGGTTACGATCCAGCGCAAAGTGACCGAGATACTCCGCGCGCTTGAACTTGAAAAGATCAAGGATAAGACGGAGATACTTGAGCTTTACCTGAATACCATCTATCTTTCGCAGCACGCGTACGGCGTTGAAGCCGCCGCGTACACCTACTTCGGCAAATCGGCGAAGGATCTGACGCTTATTGAATGCGCGGCGCTCGCCGCGATACCAAAGTATCCGACTAAATTCGACCCGGTTCAGAATCCGGAGCATAACCTTGACCGGCGCAACACCGTGCTTTATGTTATGCACAAATACGGATGCATAACCCAGGCCGAACTTGACGCAACCTATGACAAGCAGCTTGTGCTGAACTTCCAGAACGCCACAAGGGCTCGTACCGTGACAACAAGCGGCACAAGGATCTTTTCCTGGTATGAAGAAGCGGTCTTATCCGACTCAATCGCCCTTCTTATGAAAGCGAGAGGAGTCAACGCCCGGGCAGCTTCGACTATGATTTACAACGCCGGTCTTTCCATTTACACGGTAATGGACCCCGATGTTCAGAACACCCTTGAGAAATACTATGTAAACGACGACAACTTCCAGAAAGCGGCGTCGGTTATACAGCCGCAAAGCTCAATGGTGGTCATCGATCCTCCTACCGGAGATATATTGGGCATAGCCGGCGCCCGCGGAGTTAAGAAGGCAAACAGAATTCAAAGCTTCGCTACCGACACCAAGCGTCCGCCCGGCTCATCGATAAAGCCGCTTACCGTATATTCTCCTGCCCTTGAAACCGGTCTTATCACCTATGCGTCGGTATTCGACGATGTGCCTATCAACTTCGGTCTTGAGACTATGGGAGCTGACGGGCAGATCGAATACTCCCGCCCCGACGGATGGCCTTCAAACTATCCTGCCGGATACGGCGGGCTGACTACCGTGCTCAACGGATTAACTTACTCGCAAAACACGATCTCGCTGCAGATTCTTACCCGACTGGGAGTTGAAACCGCATTTGATTTCGGAAACAACCGTTATCATCTTGATTTGGTTGAAAGCAAGGAAATCTCCGGAGGGCGATATGTCACCGACAAGGATCTTGCTCCTCTCGGTCTCGGTCAGGTCTCATACGGCGTCACCGTCGAAAGCATGGCGGCTGCCTTCGCAGTATTCGCAAACGGCGGAGTTTACAACGAACCGCGCACCGTAATAAAAATAGTCGATTCGGAAGGCAACACCATTGTCGACAATGATCCTGCCGGTTCCGTTGTGCTGAGTGAGCAGAACGCCTCTATCATGACAAAATTGCTGCAGAATGTTGTCGAAAACGGAACCGGAAAACGGCTGACGCTTAAATCCTCGGTCAACTGCGCCGGAAAAACCGGAACTACGCAGGAGGACAACGACCGCTGGTTCTGCGGTTTTACCCCTTATTATGCCGGAAGCGTTTGGTTCGGTTATGAGATGCCGAAATCTCTGAACGAATACAAGACAAATCCCGCGCTCAAGATTTGGGACGACATAATGACCGAGCTGCATCAAAAATACTTTGACAGCGGCGAAAGAATAAAATCTTTTGAGCTCGCCGACGGCGTCGTCGCAAGAACTGTCTGCATGGATTCCGGAAAGCTGATTACCAACGCATGTTATGCCGATCCGCGCGGCAATCGCGCAATGATAGGCTATTTTACCAACGCAACCGCGCCGACTCAGTCATGCTCGACCCACGTCATGGTAAGGTATGACAAAGTTCACGGCGGAATTGCCTGCCCCGATTGTCCCGAATCCGACTGCACATATGTCGGGCTTCTGAATGTAACATCCCGCGATTTTCCGTTCCAGATAACTGTCCGCGACGCTCAGTATACCTGGAGAGAGGTGCCGGAGGGAACAAGGTATTCAATGGACCCCCAGACCCCTTTCTATCAGACGATACTGAACGGCAGATATTCGGGTATAAGTGCGGTGGATGCGCAATATAACCGCATATGCGCCGCCCATTACGATCCGGACAGAAAGGAAACCACCGAAGAGGTAACCGAACCGCCGGATATAACCGATGCGCCGAACGGAGACGAACCCGGAGGCGAAGAGGCGCCCGAAACGGTTGCCATGCCGGAGGCTCCTCCTCCGGAAGTTGAAGTTCCCCCGCAACTACCTCAGCCCGAAGAACCGGTTGACCCGACCCCCGCGGAACCGAATCCGCCGGACGGAGTTTACCGGCCGGAAAATTAGCCGGATTACGAATCGTGCATAAAAATTCATTCCGATTAACATTTTGTTAATATTATGTACTTGAAATTTTATTCTTAAATAAGGTATACTGTATTAAGTGAAATCAAAAAAAACGTTTGTTAACTAACGGAGGTCATCTGTATCATGAAAAAGACGAGAGTTCTTGTCCTTATATTATTAACAGCTCTTTTATGCGGAATATTCGCCGGATGCGGCGAAGAAAGTAAAGAAATCACCGTTACGCTTATCATTGAGGCCGGTGACGACCTGATTTTCGAACAGCAGATGAAGCTGGATTATGAAAATCCCAACGTTCTCATGCTTGTTAAGGAAGCGGCGATTCTCTATGAGCTGCCGATAACTTATAACGCAAATGACGACTCGGTTAAGGATATCGGAGAATACAAAGAATACGATGACTTGGAAAACAACTTTGCGTATTTCTGGGAATACTCGATAAACGGTGTCTTTCCGGATGCTCAGACCGGCGGTAAAGCCAACGCCCAGGCGATTGTTGACGGAGATGTTATTACTTACGTCTACACCGAGCTGGACCTTGACACTGTAAAATAAATATTGCAATTACCCGTCCGCTGATGGACGGGTTTTTTTATTAATCTTATTCATTTTTTATAAAAATTTACTTTTATTACTCATTGATTTCATGTCTGTGCGTTAGAATATAGTCACGCTAACTTGGAGGTTACATGAATGTCTCTTAAACTTGACACTACCTTTCTTTCTGACTATGTATCGGACGATGAACTGAAATCAATGCAGGAACACGTTGACGCGGCGGCGGCAAAAGTAATTAACCGCAGCGGCGCCGGTTCCGATTTCCTCGGCTGGTACAGTCTTCCAGACGATTACGACCGCGACGAATTCATCCGCATAAAGGCAGCTGCGAAAAGAATCCGGGCGAATACCGATATTTTCATAGTGATCGGTATCGGCGGTTCCTATCTCGGCGCATGCGCTGCGATAGAATTTCTAAAAGGCTCAAATTACAACCTTATCGAGAAAAATATACCGAAGATATATTTCGCGGGAAACAGCCTGAGTTCGTCCTCGATGAACGATCTTCTGGCTATGTGCAAAGGCAAACGAGTTACCCTTAACGTGGTTTCAAAATCCGGAACCACAACCGAACCCGGAATCGCTTTCCGCATCCTGCGCCGCTTTGTTGAGGAACAATACGGCGGAGATGAAGATAAAATCAGAGAGCGTATTATCGTCACAACAGACAAGAGCCGCGGAGCTCTTAAGACTCTCGCAAACAAGAAGGGATACGAAAGCTTTGTAGTCCCGGATGATATCGGCGGAAGATTTTCGGTATTGTCCGCCGTCGGACTGCTTCCCATCGCCGTCGCCGGCTGCGATATAGACGCAATGATGCGAGGCGCGGCAGATATGAAGGCAAAGCTTTCAAAATCCGGCTGCGTTTTTGAAAACGACTGCTATAAATATGCGGCTCTCCGCAATATCCTGTATGCAAAAGGTAAACTGCTCGAAATCTTCGTCAGCTTCGATCCGGCGCTCTCTATGGTTGCCGAATGGTGGAAACAGCTGTTCGGAGAATCAGAGGGTAAGGACGGAAAAGCGCTCTTCCCCATCTCGGTTATCGATACCACCGACCTTCATTCCCTCGGGCAGATCATTCAGCAGGGTCGCCGGATAATGTTTGAAACTTTCGTCGATGTAAAAAACGAAACAAGCGACATTGATATTCCGATAGATGAAGAAAATCTCGACCAGCTCAACTATATAGCCGAAAAGGGCTATACCATGTCTTATGTTAATTCGGTTGCGGCAAAAGCGACAAAAACAGCTCACTGGGCCGGAGGAGTTCCGGGGATTACCATCAATTTGGAAGACCGCAGCGAGCATACCTTCGGCGGACTTGTCTACTTCTTTGAGCTTGCCTGCGCTGTTTCCGGATATATACTCGGGGTAAATCCCTTCGATCAGCCCGGAGTCGAAGGCTACAAGAGCAATATGTTCGCCCTGCTCGGTAAAACCGGAGAAAAATACGACACGATACGCGCAAAATTTGACGATAAAGCCTGAAAACGATTCGCCAATTATAAAGAAAAGGATGGTAAACACAAATGCTTAAACTGATAGTCGGAGTAAAAGGCACCGGCAAAACCAAAACGATTATCGCTCTTGCCAACAAAGCGGTTGAAGAGAGCAAAGGTTCGGTAGTATTCGTCGAAAAGGGCACGAAGCTCATCCATGAAGTCAACTACCGCGCGCGTCTGATCGATTCGGAAGACTTTGCCGTAAACAGCGCCGAAGCGTTATACGGTTTCATGGCGGGTATTTATGCTTCAAACCATGACGTTACCCACATATTTATCGATTCTGCGCTTAAAATCTGCAACAACGATATCGAGCAGTTTACCGAATTTGTCAAGCGTACCGCTATGCTTGGCGAAGCGAACAACATCAACTTTATATTTACAAGCAGCCTTCCTCTCGAGGATGTTCCGGAAGAGCTTGGAAAGTATATCCTGCCGCTTTGAGTTATAGAGTTAAACCGAATAACGACATCAGCCGAGAAGCGCTTCCCGGCGGAAGTGCTTCTTGGTGTTTTTTTGTGAAATAATGCCAAATAAAAAAACCGGCGAAACGCCGCATAAACTGTCGCATCAAGCTGAATACGATCCGGAAGATCCGTCCGTCCGCGACATCGGTATCGGAACCCTGGGAGAGAAAACGCTTCATGCGGCGCTGAAAAATTACTACGAACCCGACCCCGCATTCCGTGAAATCAAATATCAGGGATGTGTTGCCGATATAATGCGCGGAGATTGTGTCACGGAAATCCAGACCGGCAACTTTGCAAAACTCAAGCCGAAACTGTCAAGATTTTGTAAGACAAAGAAGGTTACAATCGTTTATCCGGTCGCCCGTCACAAGATGCTCATTACAATAGATCCTTTGACCGGTACTGCGAGTCCGAGGCGCAAATCGCCGAAAACCGGCTCGCCTTATGAGATCTATAACGAGCTTACTCATATTATCCCCTATCTCGCCGAACCTAACCTGAAATTTAAGGTGGTTATGGTCGATGTCGACGAGTATCGCGTGCCGCGGGAAAAATGGGGCGGCAAGAGAAAAGCTTTCACCAAAACCGAAAGAATTCCCACCGCTATCGGCGAGGAATACGAAGTCGGATATTCAATCGGCTGGGATGCGCTTATCCCCGATGAAATCAAGGCGCTGGAATACTTTACGATAAAGGATTTCGCGAAGTTTGCATCGCTGAAATATCACGCTGCGAACGCTGCGGTAAATATGTTGGTTTACGCTAAAGCCGCAAAGCGGATACCGAAGCCGGAAAGCATTAAAATCCCGCCGAAAAAGCGCGGCGAGAAACTTTCGGAAGCTGAAATTGCCGCGCGGCAAGCTATTAAAAAAGACGGCAGCCGTAATTTTTACAAGCTCGTGAAACTCCCTCCCGAAAACCAGGAAAATGAATAAAGTTACCGCTCTCGGCATATGCCGAGAGCGGTTATTATGCGGCGGATGAATCCGCCGTTTTTTGGCTTATTTTCCTTCTCTTTCGATTTTATAACCCGGCTTTGTCCTTGCAACGGTTACTTTAACGCCGTCTTCCGTGTCTATATGCGAAAGCAGCTCTCTTAAGTGGGTGGCAAGCACCCATATACCGCCTTTATCCGACCAATGGCAGAGTATCGGCCAAAGACCCTCCGCGCCTTCGGCGTACGCCGTGGTCTGGAAGGTTTCATTCAGCAAAATAAGGCTGCCGCCGTCCATATCGCGGTTGATATCGGCAACCTGCTTCACCTCGCTTTCAAATCTGCCGGATACGTCGCCGTCAAGGAAATCCTTCTCGGCTGATGCAAAATGAGTCAAAACTGAGCTTCGCGGCGAAATCAGCGCTTTTTTTGCCGTAATCGGCAATCCCGCTTGTCCCAGCAACAGCGCAACTCCTATCGAACGCAGATATACCGTTTTACCGGTATTGTTGTCGCCGACGACAATAAGACCTCCGTCTTCAAGAAATACATTATTCGGAATGACGTCCGAGGCGCCGCGGTGCTCCGAAGCGGCGGTCAGAAGACCGTCCATAAGCTCCTCTATATCTATGATACGGCTTTCCCGCTGTCCTATTTCGGGATATACAAGCTCAACCTCTCTTTCCTCCATAAAAGCGATATATCTCAGGGCGGTGCGGTAAAATGCGCACTCCTCGGGGATACGCTCGAATACGCCGTAAAGCGCCGAAGCGGCGGAACTCATCACAGCAGATAAATCCGATACCGATTCATTTAAAAGCAAGAGCATATTGCTGCCGTCGGCGCCGACATCAACGCTTTTAATCGGACGGTATTCACCTTCATCCGGTTTCTCGGTTTTTCCGCGATTTATCAGACGCGACAACAGACCCGGTTTCTTTTCCGTTCCCTCTTCAGAATAAAGATCCGTCGAAAGACGGGCGCGGACATCCGATATGGAAAGATAATCGTCAAAAGTCGGGGCTAAATCAAATGCTGCGTTTGACGCGGCGAAAGAGTCGTATCTTGCGCAGATGGAATCAAGTTTTGACAGCGACGGATCCGAACATATCCGGTTCGCTTCCTTCCTCAGCGCTATCAAAGCCTCGGAGCGGAGTTCGGCGGCTGAAAGCTCGGCTGAGATGCCTCTTATAAAAGCGATGATTTTCCTTGTATACTGAGCCGCTACCTGAAGGCGGTAGCAGGAGCGGTAGTACTCGGACGAGGCGTTTGCAAGACCCGAAGCCGAGCGGACGACCGAGCCGGCGGTTTTTGAACGCGCGTCGTTCCATTCGCGCCTCAGCGCCGCCCAGCGGCCGAAAAGAGAGCCGAAACGGTTGAACAGGGTCGGCAGCTCATAAAAATCCCGAAGCGTCTGCTGACGCGACAGCACGTTCTCGCGATTCTGCGGCAGCGCCGCAAGCGCCGACAGAAAATAGCTCCGCGAGCCTATATCCGGCACTATATATTCAAACATCCGGTCGACGGAAAGGTCGTATATCAGTTTCGGTGTTTCGCCGTCCGGTAGAATTCGATCCGACGATGAGTCGGGATAGGGGAAAAGTATGCTCAGTTTCTGTTTTTCGGTATTCATTGATGCCTCCCCGCGTTTTTACCATTATACCCCATCCGGCGCCGGCTGTCAAGATAAAAAAACGCGCCCCTAAAAGAAGGGACGCAATTTTCTTATGTTATTCAGTTTTTATTTGCGAGATAGTCTATATATGAAGAAATAATCGCCGCCGCTTCGCCGCGGGTGATGGTTCTTGCGCCGTCGAAGCTGCCGCCGTATATGTCGAGCAGACCGAACGCCTTTGCTATCGCGATAAAGCCGATGTCGGCGTCATCTACGTTAGACAGATAGCTTTTATCAAGGATGAAGATTTCGCTGTGGGAGGCGACCTCGGCCCAACCGAGAGCTTTGATTATGCACTTGACGGCTTCGGTGCGGCTGAGCTTGTCGCGAAGGGTGTTGTCGGTCTCGCTTTCGGGATAGTAATATCCTCTTCCGGCAATACCTATCATATCCTTGAGATCGGCTTCTTTTATCGCCGTGTCGGGATTGAATTTCTTTGCAAAGCGGATCACTTCCATGTTTGCCAGGCGATTGATCTGTTTTTCGTATTTCGTTCCTTCGACATCGGAGAATTCGTAATACTGAACCGTCGGCTCATCTTCGTAATAGTAATAGTAGTAATAAATATCAGCCGGCTTGTTTTTTATCGCGTCGATGTAGATATATCTGCTGAAAACGGATACCGCCATCGCTTTGACTTCCTTGCCGTTTGTGTTGGACGAGGAAAGGAGGTATTCCCCGTCGGGAGACTCGTCATCAATATTGACCAATACCCATTTGCGGGTGATGCCGGCTTTCTTCAGATATGTGTCGGCGGCGGTGTCGGGGGAAACGGCTTTTTTGGGGTCCGGGAAATCCGCTTTCGAATAGTTGGAGCTGAATCCGGAGATTTTGCCGTTTTCCGGCGAGACCGCAACGTCGATATAGTCGTAAGCGAATTTGAGTCCGTTTACATAGCGGGTGTAGCCGACATTATAGCTGGAGACATATGTATAATCATAGTTTTCGTAATCGTTTTCTTTGTATTCGGAGATAATGTCTTTGAAGTAATCTTCGGCGAATTCGCGGCCGATCTTAAAGCACTCGTCCTTTGAATATTTGAATTCTTCCGCCGGGGAATAAATTGTGCCGCCGCCGCTGTAATCGAGCAATTTTCCGCTTTCGGCGTCGACGGTCGCATAGGCGTAATTATCGCCGCTTTTGAAAGAAAGATTCCAGATATAAATGAAGCTGTCGTCAAAAGCCGATTTTTGTTTGCGCAGATAGCTTGATATAAGCTTCATCCCTTCGATAACGTAAAGCTTTTCGTTTTCGAGGACGGTTTTCGCGGCTTCATTCGCTTTGATAAAGGTATCGAGAAGTTCAACCGACTCCTGCTCGGCTTCGGTAAGTCCGCCGCCCATACCGGCAGCAGCTTCCGGCGCGGCTCCAGCTTCATCGGCAAACATACTATATTTGTTGTAGCTGTATCCATACCTGTATTTTGCCGCGGAGCCGTCAGAAAGATCTATAAGGGTGTTTCGGTAATCCTTGTTCGGAGTATAGAACAGACCTATCTTTGAGTACTCGGAGCCCTTGGGGGTGTAGATCAGATATCCGAGCTCCATCGGAAGATTCTTTTTAAAGGAATCGGATACTTCCTTATCGCTTATGAAGTCGCGGCTGTCCGGGAATGTAAGCGCGGCTGTCGCGTTGTTGTAAACGCCGAAGACTTTGCCCTTTGAATCTACGGATACGCTTATCGATTCGGAATCCACATTCATGCCGTCTAAAACGCGGTTGAATTTGACCGTAAAATAACCTCCGCGGCTGTATGACGCCGATGAATTTTCAAGCGAGAATTGTGAGGAAATCTCCGGGTAGAGGCGATCGATCTCGGCGAGAGCTTTTTCGGCTGCCTCTTTCATCGTGATATCCGGGATTACGGTGCTTTCATACGGAAAATCAAGCAGCAGCTGCCATGAATATACGACGCCGTCGATGCCGATAGCGGCGTTCATGCCGGGACGGTCATCGCTGTCTCTCCAGTTGATCTCGTAAATTTTAAGATTGCCGTTGATGTTCTCCCAGGTGTCGACTGTTTTATAGTCGTCGGTCTCGCCGAAATACTTCTTTGCCAGAAGGATAGCCTTAGCGGCTCCGGCGTCCGAATCGTCGACTTCCCCGCTGATCAATATATAGTCTTCGGTCGGGGGAGGCGGCATTACCCCCGGCGCAACTGCCGGTTCTGCCGCTATGCTTTCATACGCTACGGGTTCTTCTTCCGCCGGCGCTTCGGCGATACTCGGCATTGCGGCGGTAAACGCCATCAGAATGGCTGCCATTATTGCCGCAAGGGCGATGATTTTTCTGCTTTTCATATAATACCTCTTATGCAAGTTTTCTTGTTTTTCGATAGTGTTACTTATATTGACGAACGGGAGGAGAAAAAAGTTTCAGCATTTTTGAAATTTTATAAAATATCCTGCCAGCAGACCAGAATCGTTCCGTTTTTCACCGAGATTTCGACTTTTTCCGAGTACCGGCGGAAGAGATTCGCTGCGCCGAGCGGGAAGTCATCGGTCAGAGCGCCGTTTCGAAGCTCATATTCCGCGCCGATGATATCGACTCCCTCGGCTCTGCCGCGGTAAGAAAAGACGCCGAAGTGCGGTTCCTCAACGCCGGTTTCTTCGGACGCGCAGTTATAAATCGGGTTTGCGATTTTTATGCTGCCGTTATTTATCGCAGTGATAACCATCTTCTCGCAGTAGATAAACACTCGTCTGCCGCGCTCTGCCTGATAAACAGCCGCCTGGATATTCGCAAGGGTGTGGTCTGCCCGGCTGCCGCTGCCGCCGTATATGTGAAATTCACAAAATCCGCGCTTTACCCCTTCTTCTATCGCTTGCCAGCTGTCGGTAATATCTTTTTTCTGGGGCAGGACGACAATTTCTCCGGCAAAATCCGGCTTTTCCGCCGAATCAAAGTCTCCGACCAGAAGGTCGTATTTAATATTCCGTTCGTCGCAGTATTTATATCCGGCGTCGGCGGCGATGACAAAATCGCCTTCGGAGACGGCTATCTTTCGTCCGTAAAGGCTGCCGGCGGCGACTATTACGCATCTTTTGTTTGTGCGGTTCATAATAAATTCACTCCGATGTGACTATTGTTAATTGAAAATAAGCTCGTCTTATGTTATAATCCGAATGACGGAACAACCTATGAGAAAGGATTAATGTAATGGAAAAAATAATGCTCGGAGTATCCGGTCTTTCGGTGCCGCCCGTGGCTGTCGGCTGTATGAGAATCGGCGGAATGGACCGGAAAACGGCTGAGGAATTTGTAAGCGCCTCGCTTGACCTCGGTTTTAACTTCTTTGACCACGCCGATATATACGGCGGAGGTAAATGCGAAGAAGTATTCGGCGATGTTCTCAAAACCGATGCTTCAATGCGGGACAAGATCTTTATTCAGACCAAATGCGGCATCCGCAGCGGGATGTATGACTTTTCTAAGGAACATATCCTTAAAGCGGTCGACGGATCCCTTAAGAGACTCGGTACCGATTACATCGACGTTTTGCTGCTGCACCGCCCCGACACACTGATGGAGCCGGAGGAAGTCGCAGAGGCGTTTGCCAAGCTGAAATCGGAAGGCAAGGTCAATCATTTCGGCGTATCCAATCAGAAACCGGGGCAGATGGAACTGCTTGCCAAATATTTGGGCACCCCGATAGTCGCAAACCAGCTTCAGTTCGCTCCGACCAACACCGGCATGGTCGATACCGGATTCAACGTCAACACCGCCTTTGACGGCGCTGTCGATCGCGACGGCTCGGTTCTTGAATACTGCCGTCTGAATGATATTACGATACAGGCATGGTCGCCTTATCAGTACGGTTTCTTTGAGGGAGCGTATATCGGCTCCGACAAGTGGCCGGAGCTCAATAAAGCTCTTGACACCGTTGCCGAAAAATACGGCATCACAAGCACCGGCGCCGTCACTTCGTTCATTCTGCGTCACCCCGCAAAAATGATGGTCGTCACCGGCACGACTAAACCGAGCCGCCTCGCCGAGATAAAAGCCGGAGCGGATATTAGGATCACCCGCGAGGAGTGGTATAAGATATATCTCTCCGCCGGCAACCGTTTGCCGTAATATCCCGAACCACGGAGAATAACCTGATAATAAGAGCAGAACTGCGGCAAAATCCGAATTTTGCCGCAGTTCCTTTTTTCAGTTAAGCCGGAAAAGACGACAGCGGTCTTTATCCATTTCGAACTTTATAGTTAACGTTTCGACCGGGGTTCTGTAACTTCCGCCGGAACCGTAATCGGGCAGCACCGCGTGGACCAGTTTCTTCTTTCGGAGAGTTACCGTTTTCTCTCCCTGAGTTAACGAATAAATCCCCATGTAATTGTGATTTACGTAAATCAGGTCGTCAGAGCGGCAATAAATATGAACTTCGTTCCTGTCGTAGAATTCGCGGAGGGCGGCGGCATCGTAACAATTTTCCGAGTCACAGCAGATATATCCGATACCCGATTTTTCGCTTGATTCGATCGCGCTGCGAACGGCTTCCGTCATCGCCGGTATAAGGAAAATATACGCCTTATACGGGCGGACATTGACCGCGGAAGCGAAATCGGTGACGCTGTAAATATCATACGGAGCGCCGGTATAGCCGAGAGCGCGCCTTGTAACTGCGCAGTTTTTGACCGATTCGGCGTCCGGGCCGGCAAGTCTGTAGGAATTTTCGTCGATAAAAACGGCAACTTGCGAGATCGATGTCTTTTTCTGATCGTTCAGCGCGAAAATCAGCGTCTCGCGGAAAGCGGCCATATCGCGCATTATTGCGGGGTCGGAGAACCATCCGCCCCACATATCAAACCACCAAAGCGCCGATTCGGTCGTAAGCGCCTTGATAAATGCGGCGCGAACCTGAGCTCTTGCGATTTCGGGATCGGGAGATCCGAGCCAGATCGGCTGTCTGTATGTGCCGGGTTCGACACAGCCCGGCCGGGCTTCGTCCGGATAAGTCGAAAGATGAGTGCGGATATCACATTCGCTGAAATACAGCTTGCCGTGCAGGCGTATCGAGTCGGTCAGGCTCATATACGACATATATGTGCCGGGCAGGCGGCCTTCCGAATAACTTATCGGAGAGGCGATAAAATCGATGTCGGGACAGGCAAGCACACGATCGAGTCCGTGATGCCCGAGACGGGGGTCGGGACATTCGAGGGTATAGCCGTAAAAGCAGCCGACTACGACGCGGCGACAGGTAAGCTCCTTGACATACGAAGAAAGACGGCAGAGAGCGGATGACGAGATATATGAAAGATATTCATAATATCTTATTTGCGAAAGCGAGGCGGACTCGCATCCGAGCGAATCTTTATCCGGAAGCTCTTTGTGTCTTCCCTCTTCTTCGGGATAATTTGCGCGGATGAACTCGGCAAAACCGTCTTTTATTGCCTTGCCGCTGACGGGGGTTGTGACAAACGGGAACCACTCCTGGGTATTGCCGCCGCAAAGCTGATAACCGACGATGTTCTCCGAGTAATCGGATGACTCAATATGCCCGATAAACTCCTTCAGCATAGTTGATACGTCGCGCAGCCACTTTTCGGAGGCGAAACATTCGCGTCGAGCGCCGTTATCTGCGCAAAGCAGCTCGTCGGGATTTTCTTCTATCCAGCGCTTCGGCATACTTACATCAACTCTGGGGAGGATATAAGCGTCGGGACATTTTTCAAGCAATGATTTTACATTCCGCTCAAATACGGAAAAATTCGCGGCACCGGGGTCGTCGAAGATGCCCGGCTCAAAAGGGTGTATTCCGCTGCGGGTATTTATTCCCATCGAACCGAAATAGCAGGGGATTGAAAACAGCCGATAGCCGGCGGAAATAAAATCATCGTATTTTGCGCGCTCGGAAAAATATGTGATATAAGCGGCAGCCGGCACCGGCTTTCCGTTTATGAAAAGTATCGGCGTTCCGCCGCGGCTGCGGATTTCCGAGCGGACGGGAGTTTGTGTAATATCGGAACTCATATAACTAATCTCCGGAAATTTAAAAATCGCTCTTGACTTTCTCTTTTGTTTGTGTTATAATAGTAAACGCTGTCGGGGTGTGGCTCAGTTTGGTAGAGCGCTTGGTTCGGGACCAAGAGGCCGCTGGTTCGAATCCAGTCACTCCGACCATGGCGTATCCGTTTTTCGGATATGCCTTTTTGTTTTCTTCTCATAAAAAAAATATTTTATTAAGCGATATTATACCATAAAGCGAAATAAAATTCAATATACCAAATATTACGCCGACAAAAAATGAATGTAAAACAGATACTTCGATTATTGTACAAAATAGATAAAATATCCGCTTTTTTTACTACCCCGAATTTTCATTTAACATGTTGAAAAAACAATTCTATTATGATATAATGTAAAATGTATGAAAATCCGCCCTTTAACATCGGGGCATGAATAAAAATCCCGGAGAACAACATGACACCTAATCAAAACGATATTAAAAAAAATAACGATATAATCAATGAAAATGCGACAGACCGAAAGCCCGAAACCGTCGCAGAAAACAAACCGACGCAGGATATTCCGGTACGTCCGGTCGCCCCGCCCCGCCCCGGAGAGCAAGCTCGCTTTACAAGGTCGGGGCGCGCAGCCGCTCCGGTTCGCGGAGCGGCGCCGGGTAATGTAGCCGGACAGGATCGTTCCGGCAATAAAAAAAGCGGAAGCAAAGAAAAGAAACCTATCGCAATTCCGCAGCGCAACCGAATTGACAATACCGGCGCGCCGCCACAGCCGGAAAAGCCGCGAAACGCTCTCAAGATAAAGAATACCGCTTCAGCTGCCCTTGCGGCTGCTCTGTTGCTGTCCAATGTTATATATTTCGCTTCCTCGGGAGCGATTAACAGGACCGATGTCAAAGTTCCGGCGGAAGACGCCGACGCCGTAACGATATCGGACACTGCTGAATTAACTCCGGATACGACAGCTCCTCTCGAAACGGAACCGGTAACGGAAGAAGATACAACCATAATTGAAACTACGGCGGAAACCACAACCGAAGCGGAGACTGCGGCCCCCGAAACTACGGCGGAAGAGACGACCGCAGAGACGACTACGGAACCGGAGACAACCGCTGAGCCGGAACCCCAGCGCAACCGCAATGTCGCATGGTATGACTCGGAATACAGCGGCACGATAAACTCCGCGACCGGCGGAAACATCGACGTCCGGATAGACTACAAAGTTTCGATGAAAGCCGGCGACAGCGAGGCTACGATATCGGCTGTGGCTTATCTTGACTTTCTTAATCTGAATGTCCGTGACACACGAATAGGAGTGCTCAAAATCGCCAATGTCGAAAAGGAATATTCAACCGGCGCCATTAAGGAAACCGACAGGGCGCGCCATTCAATAAAGCTCGCCTCCCTCAAGGTATCCGCTCCGATAGCTATGAGAAAAGTCGAGATTTCCGCCAACTGGGAGCTTGGAGGCAACTACGGCGGTCATTATATCGGCAACATCGTAGCGAAGGGATTTGTTGAGATAACCGACGAATATGAGACGATACCCAAAATATCGACGCTGGATGTAAAGAATGTCCTGCAGATACCCGAGCTGCCCAACGGCTGCGAAATCACATCGCTTACCATACTTATAAATCATCTTGGATTTGACGTCGACAAGCTGACAATGGCAGACAAGCTGCTTGACAAGGTGAAACCATATACCGACGCCAATCCTTACAACGAAAACGCCGGAGATCCACGCGACGCAGTCAAGTCATACGGCTGCTATGCTCCGGTAATTTATGAAACGGCGGTGAAATATTTCTCGAACATCGTCCCCGCCGCCGGAGACACGACTATTTATTCCCCGAAAGATCTTACCGGTACCCAACCGCGAGAGCTTTACAAGATGGTTGCAGCCGGAAACCCGATAGTTGTCTGGGTAACGAGGCAAGTCGATACCGCGCCGGAAATCCTCAGAAGCTGGACGGCGCTGGACGGCACCCATATAAACTGGAAACATCCCTCTCATACCGTCGTGCTTACCGGATATGACTACAACGCGGGCACCGTCACCATCTGCGACCCGCTTTATGAGGGAGCTATGAAGATTTCGATGGAACTTTTTGAGCTGCGCTACATACAGATGGGGGCGCAGGCGGTCGCGATAACCGTCGAGGCGCACGAATAATCGCAATTTATAACTCGCGCAGTACAAGATCCGTGCTGCCCTGATTCAACCCGAATTCAATTCTCAGAACCTTCGGATGGTTCTTATAACTTTTTCTTACCAGCTCCCGGATGGCTGTTCCGCCGCGATAACCGTGTATCACCCTTATGCGGTAAACCGATCGATCTGCCTTCCGGAGCCCGGCGTCTATGGCTGTCTTCGCCTGGGTTTTATTCAGACCGTGAACATCGAGTTCGACGACGCCAAAGTTATAATTTATCGGCATATTTTCCTCCGGATACGATTGCATATTATATATTACATACAAGTATACCATCTGCTCTCGGGGTTTTCAACCCCGGACGGTAAACAATTCGGAAGCTAAAGGAGCGTGGTCAATTTATGGATATAAAGCGTATAGTCGACAGCCTCCGAGACTGCCCGTGCGGGCGGGCTCACAAAGCCGACGTCAAAGCGATTGAAATCGGCGGGGGACTTAAGGCTGAAACCGCAAAAATACTGAACAAACACGGCTTTCCTAAAAAGATTCTTGTCGTGGCCGACAAAAACACCCTGAGAGCTTCCGACGGTATTATGGAGATACTCAAGGAAGGCGGATTTGACACGGAACTTGAGCTTTACGACGATTTGCGCGTCGCCGAAATGAGCGAATGTAAACGACTGGAAGAAATCTGCAAGAGCCGCGGCTTTGAAGGAATACTTTCGGTCGGTTCCGGCTCGCTCAACGATATCTGCCGATTCGCCGCGCTTCATGCGGACACCGATTTCGCCATATTCGCCACCGCGCCGAGCATGGACGGCTTTGCTTCCGGAACCGCGCCGATAACCGACAACAACTTTAAAACCACTCATCCCGCCCGTCAGCCTTCAATTATAATAGCTGACACCGCTATCCTTGCAAAATCTCCGGCAATTTTAAAATCCGCCGGATTCGGAGATATGATAGGCAAACTCACCGGTCTTGTCGATTGGAGGGTGTCTCATCTTCTGACAGGCGAATATTACTGCAAAAACATCGCGGCGCTGACCGAGGAAGCGCTCCGCCGGGTAACCGCGCTCGCAGAAAGGATAACCGAGGAGTCCGAAGAAGCCGCGGAAGCGGTTATGGAAGCGCTGGTTATTACCGGCATTGCGATGAAGCTTGCCGACTGCGTCAGACCCGCCTCCGGTGATGAACATATAATATCCCATTACTGGGAGATAAAAAAACTGGAAGCCGGTCAGCTCTCCGATTTTCACGGCAGAAAGGTCGGAGTCGCTACTCTTATCTGCTCGAGGATATACCGTTATCTGGCTTCCTTTGAAACGGTAGAGCCGACCGCCGAAAATCTCGACTGGGAGAAAATCCACAGAGTTTACGGACCGAATTTTACTAAAGATGTAATTCGGCTGAACAGCCCGACCGTAACCGAAGAAACGACTCCGGAGCTAATAAAAGAAAACTGGCAGGCGATAAGGGAGATAGTCTTTACTACCCTTCCTTCAAACGAAAAACTTAAAGCGCTTATGAAAACCGCCGGAGCGCCGACGACAATCAAAGAGATCGATGTTTCGCCGGAACTCGGACTTGAGGGCGTGATTTATCATCCTTATATGCGCTATCGCATGACGCTGATGCGTCTTATACCGATGCTGAATATCCCGATTGACTGGAAATCCTTTATCGAATGAGAGCAGACAACATGAAGAACAGCAGATATTTCGGACTGCGTTTCGACGGGAGCAGGATACTGCTCGGCCGCCATCCTTACTGCGGTTTCGGGGTTAATTATTTCGGCGCCTTCGCGCACAACTATATGAAAGAACCGGAAGACGCCGACTGGCGCGACGCTTTTGCCACGATCAAGACCTACGGCATAGATTTTATCCGACTTCCCTTCGGCGGTTACGGACCGGAATACTATGAAGAATACGACCGAAATCCCGAAAAGATATTCGGCCGCCTTGACGCGCTTGTCGCCGAAGCGGAAAGGATTCAGCTCGGACTTATTGTAACTCTTTTCTGGCACGACGGCGCGATACCCGCCCATGTCGGCGGCAAGCGGGCAGACTGGGGAAATCTCAAATCCGATACCTGTCAATACGCGCTTGAATATGCGGCTACAATAGTCAGCCGATATAAAGGCAGCCCCGCAGTCTGGGCGTGGGAGATAGGCAACGAATACAACCTTTCCTGCGACCTTTGCGACAGAAAAACCTGGCAGTGGCTGCCGCCCTGGTGCAACAAGCCGACCGGTTATGATTATTACACCTCCGACGAGCTTAAAATCTTTCTGGCGGCGGCTGCGGCAACCGTCCGCGGCGCCGACTCCCGCCGAATGATAAGCTCCGGTCACGGTGAGATGCGGCCGGAAGCGGCTTCTCTTGCCCGGGCATCGGCGAAACTTAACGAGCTTACGCACATCTGGACACCCTCTTTCGAGCCGCAGACAAGAGCAGAATTTGACGCGATGAACGAAAAGCTCACCCCCAAACCGATCGATACCCTAAGTTTCCATCTTCAGCACGGTACCTCCGACGGTTCCAAAAAATATATTGAATATTTTGAGAGATTCGGAGAGCTGCTTAGTCAGAAGGAGTATTTTGAGGCGTATAGAGAAACCGCCAAAAAATTAGGAAAAGCGCTCTATTTCGGGGAGATGGGCGACTATATGGAACTCGCGGGGAGGGCGGAAAGCGTTATGCACTTCCGCGACCTTTGTTTTGATATAACCGACGCGGGAATTTGTCTTGCATCTGCTTGGCTGTTTCAGGATTTTGACGACAACGGCATGAACGGCGCGCGGCTTGCGGTTTTGGGAGAGGCAAACGACGAGCTTAAAGCCAAAGGAAAGGCAAGGCTTGACAAATACTGGCCGAAAGTCAGAGAGAAAGCCGAAAAACACGTGAATAAAGAAAAAAAGTCCCGTTCCGGATTAAAAACCGCGGCATTAATTGCGGCTGCGGCAACCGCGGCGGCAGTTGCCGCAGGCGTGCGTTTTTTAAAAAATAATTCACATAAGAAATAGATGAGGTATACCAAGCATCGAAAACGATTATCTTAAGATAAACATATAAAACAAAAGGAGAAAAAAAGATGAAATTAAAGAGGGGTTTATCACTTATCTTCGCGGCGCTGCTGATAATGTCTTCGCTGCTTTCGGTTTCCTGCGGCGGAGAAGACAAGGGCGCGCTTGACACAACGGCGGCGGCTGACAACGCGGAAGCGGAGACTACGGCTGAGCTTTCCGAAATCGAAAAACGTCAGCTTATTCCGGACAACCTGCCGGAATCCGACTTCGGCGGTTATGTTTTTACAATAATGACATACTCGCCCGGAACGTATTATCAGGAAGAAGAAACCGGGGACCTCGTCAACGATGTCATATTCCGCCGCAACCGCCAGATTGAGGAACGTTTCAACTTTGAGATTAGGGTAAATGCGCATCCCGGAATTGCTGAACTTGACGAAGCTTTCAAAAAATACGTTACCGCCGGTGAAAAAGCCGTCGATATCTGTATCCCGCATCAGATTCAATCCGGCTCCGGTTTTGTGATGGGGCATATTATCCGAAGCTGGAACGATGTTCCGCACATCGATCTTACACAATCCTGGTGGAACAGTCAGATTAACGAAACGATGGAAATACTCGACAAGCAGTATTTCATTGCCGGAAGCATTACGATTCCCTATCCTTTCTGTATGCTTTTCAACAAACAACTTGGAGAAAACTACGGTATTACCGGCGTTTATGACACGGTAAGACAGGGAAAGTGGACTATGGATCTCATTTCCGAATACACTAAATTGGTAAGCGAAGACATCAACGGCGACGGCGTAATGGACGAAAACGACCAGTACGGTCTTGCCTGCAATAGCGACAACACTACGCTTAACTTTATGTACGGCGCGGATATCTGTTCGGTTATCATTGACGACAGCGGTATGCCGACGCCGAATGTAATGACAGATAAGATGGTTACGCTTGTAGAAAAGCTTTACAATCTGATCTACAATGACAACCGCACCCTCTACGGATATTACGACTTCTATAACGAATTCTGCGCTCCTGCTTTTACCGAAGGACGAGCCTTTATTTTCTGCGGCGGAGTATCTAATGCTCAAAGCTTCAGATCTACCGAAGTCGACTTCGGTATGATTCCTTATCCGAAATTCGACGAGGCGCAGGAGGGTTATCACACTCACGTTGACGCCTGGAACGGAATGCTCTGCATACCGAAGACCGCTTCCGACGACGATATTGCGCGCACCGGCGTGATAGTCGAAGCCATGTGCGCGGAGACATACAAGCAAGTTATCCCGGTCGTTTATGACATCGCTCTCGGTACCAAATACCTCCGCGACGACGAAAGCTTCGAGATGCTTGATTACATTTATGACGGCATCCTTTACGACTTCGGCTATGTTTTTGACAGCTGGAACGGATGCACCTGGATTCTTCCGCGCATGATGACAGACAAAAAAACCGACGTCGCTTCATATTGGGCGTCTGTCGAAAAGAGAGTCCTGAAACATTACGAAAAGATTTATGCAGCGGTTGAAGAAGATATTTAAATAATGAGGGCGAGATTAAACTCTCGCCTCTTTAATCTAACCGAATAAAAAAGGCGGGGGTTATCCTGCCCTTTTTTGATGTGTTCTTTATTCTTCGTCCGAGTTTTCCCAGTTGTGGTAAACGTCGGTCACGTCGTCGTTGTCGTCGAAGTTATCGAGAATCGACTGCATATTTTTTATTACTTCTTCATCGGTCAAGGTAATATATGTAGACGGTATCTTTTCAACCTCGGCAGACAAAATTTCGTAACCGGCGGCTTCAACATCGTTCCGGACAGCGCTGAGCTGAGCGGGATCGGTGGTGATTTCATAAACGTCGCCTTCTGATGAGAAGTCTTCGGCTCCCGCCATAATAGCGGTTTCCATCAGCTTTTCTCCGTCTATTTCCTGCTCCTCATCCTTTTCGATGACAATGATACCCTTATCGGTAAAAAGGAATCCGACAGAGCCGGTAACGCCCAGGTTGCCGCCGTATTTATCAAATATATGGCGGACTTCGCCGGCAGCGCGGTTTCTGTTGTCTGTGGTGACCTCGACTATTACGGCGACTCCTCCGGGACCGTAGCCTTCGTAAGTGATTTCCTCGTATACGATGCTGTCGTCGCCGACAGCGCGCTTGATTATACGGTCGATATTGTCGTTTGGAACGTTCTGAGATTTCGCCTTTGTGATAAGGTCGCGGAGCTTTGAGTTAGTTGCCGGGTCGGGTCCGCCTTCGCGGATGGCTACCGAAATCTCCTTGCCGATTTTTGTGAAAATCTTAGCCCGCTGCGCGTCTGTCTTTGCTTTTTTATGCTTTATGTTGCTCCATTTACTATGGCCTGCCATGACTTATTCTCCTATATTTGTATCAAATCTTTTCCGGTGTTTTAAGGCAGATAAGTCCGAGCGAGGACTTAAGTGTGTATCCGGCGGCGCGGGTAAGGGCGAGTCTGAAGTTTTGAGCCTCCTCCGATTCTGCGCCTATGATTCGGGTCGACTGATATAAGCGGTTGAACGCTGTCGCCACGTCGTAACTGTAACGGGTGATGACCGACGGCTCGTAACCTTCGATCGCCGCCGTAACTTTTTCCGGCAGCAGCATCAGCTGGCGCATAAGCGCCGCTTCGTATTCGTTTGGCCGGTAATCGCCTGGGGCGTATGGCTCATCGGCAAGCTCCCCTGCCTTTGCGAGGATTGACGCCGTCCGCGCGTATGTATATTGAACATAAGGTCCGGTCGCGCCGTCGAAACTCAGCGCGTCTTCCATATTGAAACTTATATCTTTAATGCGGCTGTTCCAGAGATAATGGAAGATAACCGCGCCGACGCCGACGGCTTCCGCCGCTTCTTCGCGGTTTTCGATATCCGGGTTCTTCTCGGCGATGATGCCGCTGACCTTTTCGATTGCGTCGTCGAAGAGTTCGTCCAGCAGCACCATATTGCCTTCGCGAGTTGAAAGCTTAGCGCCGCCGACGCTTATCGTGCCGTAAGGGACATGGACAAGCTTGTCCGCCCAGTCATATCCCATAAGCTCGATTACCTTAAACCATTGCGCGAAATGCAGGCTTTGACCCGCCGATGTGACATATAAGGCAAGGTCAAAATCATAGGTCTCCTTGCGGTAGACCGCCGCGGCGATGTCCCGCGTCGGGTAAAGGGTTGAGCCGTCGCTTTTTAGGATAAGGCAGGGCGGCATTTTATAATCTTCGAGATCGACAAGCCACGCGCCTTTGTCCTGCTTCATTATACCGCTTTCGCGAAGTTTTTCTACCTGCCGCGGCATTTTATCGGTATAGAAACTTTCGCCCTTCCAGGAATCGAACTCGATCCCGAGCAGCTTATAGGTGTTTTTATATTCCTCAATCGAGATTTCGCGGAACCATTTCCAAAGCTCGGTGTTGCGCTCGTCACCGTTTTCGAGTTTGCGGAATTCGGCTCTTGCCGCGTCGTCAAGCGCCGGGTCTTCTTCCGCTTCGCGGTGAAAGCGGACATAGAGATCGAGCATCTCATCGACTCCGCGTTCTTCTATTGCGGCGCGGTCGCCCCATTTTTCATATGCGACGATCATCTTGCCGAACTGGGTGCCCCAGTCGCCGATGTAGTTGATGCCGACGACTTTATAGCCGACGGCTTCGAGCAGCAGCTTAAGCGAATGTCCGATGACGGTCGTTCCCAAATGACCTATATGGAAAGGTTTGCAGAGGTTCGGGGAACTATAGTCGATGACTACCGTCTTTCCGCGTCCCGCATCCGAGCCGCCCCATTTTTCTTTTGCGTCGAGGATTGCCGGAAGCAGCCCTTCAAGGTAGAAATTGTTTGAAATTGTCAGGTTCAAGTATCCGCCGGCGATCTCTGCTTTCTCGATAAAAGGCAGCTTTTCTGCGATACCCTCGCCGAGTTTCGCCGCGATTGCCGGCGGCGCTGTGCGGAGAGTTTTCGACAGTTTAAAGCAGGGGACGGCGATGTCACCCATCGAGGGGTCGGGGGGATACTCAAGAGAAGCTTTCAGCTGCGCTTCAAGCTCCTCGTTATCCGGCAAAGCCGCTGACGGAAAACCTGCGGCAGCAACCTTTGCAAGATACTCGCAAAGCTCTGTTTTCAGAACTTCAAGTGTCATCCGATTCATTTATTTATCCTTATAAAAAATTCGCTGAAAAACAAAACAGATAAATTTTATTTGCGGCGGTTGCCCAAAACAACAAGCACAACCACAAGCACCGCCGAAACGATAGCCACCGGAATAAGCCAGGTGAGTTTGGTATCGCCGGTAAGCGGCGCGCAAATATTCAAGATGCTCATGAGAGCGGAAATCAAAGTTGTATAAATCATGTCAAACTCCAGATAAAATAATCAATACTCTACATATTATATCATTTTTTGACATTATTGACAAGAGATAATTATTAAATTTTTGTCAAATACCGCTGCGGCACTTGACAAACGAACCGAATTGAGGTATAATATGTAAAGCGTTTCGCTTAACACCGCTTTTTAATCGAAGAACGCCGGTACAAATGCCGAACAGGAGACGAAGGATATGCCTGACAATACAAAAAAACCGCTGCTCGCAGATATCGAACATGTCAGGATAACCAAGCTTTATGATATTTACGGCGAGATGCTCTCGGAGCGCCAACGGGAAGCGATGGAGCTTTGGGTAAACGAGGATCATTCCCTTTCCGAAATCGGAGATTTATTGGGTCTTACCCGCGCCGGAGCTCACGACAGGATAACAAAAGCCTGCGCCATAATCGAGGAGCTTGAAGCAAAATTAGGTCTTCTTGCAAAAGCCGATCGTTGGACTCGGGAACTCGAGATGATTATCTCTCTTTCAGAGAAAGTCAGCGGGGGCGAAAGAATCGCGCAGACGGCTCGCCGTCTGCTTGACGATATGTAGAATCAACCACAATACCATATTATTGATATAAATGTTTCAGGGATTAACCGAAAAACTGACTGCCGCCTTCAAATCCTTCCGCGGCAAGGGTAAAATCACCGAAAAAGACGTCAAGGCGGGAATGCGTGAGATAAGGCTCGCGCTGCTTGAAGCCGACGTCAACTATAAAGTTGTAAAGGACTTTGTAAACAACATCACCGAACGGGCAGTCGGGGCCGAAGTTTTAGAGTCGCTCGTGCCTTCGCAGCAGATCGTCAAGATCGTAAACGAGGAGCTGACGGCGCTGATGGGAACAACTCATGCGAAACTCGCCGTTTCGCCGAAGCCGCCGACTGTGATAATGCTGTGCGGTCTTCAGGGCGCCGGTAAAACCACCCATTGCGCAAAGCTCGCCGGACTGCTCAAAAAGGACGGCAAGCGCCCGCTTCTCGTCGCCTGCGACGTATACCGACCGGCCGCTATTAAGCAGCTTGAAGTAGTCGGCGAACAGGTGGGAGTACCGGTGTTTAAGATCGAGGGAAACAACAATCCGGTCGCCATCGCGGCGGCGGGCGTTGAATACGCTCAAAAAAACGACTTGAATACCGTTTTTATCGATACCGCCGGACGGCTTGAGATCGACGAGATACTGATGAAAGAGCTTCGCGATATCAAAGACTCCGTCCATCCGCATGAAATTCTTCTTGTTGTCGACGCGATGCTGGGACAGGACGCGGTAAACGTCGCCGAAACTTTTAACAATCAGCTTGACATTTCAGGCGTCATTTTAACAAAACTCGACGGCGATACCCGAGGCGGAGCGGCGCTTTCGGTAAGATATGTCACCCAAAAACCGATTAAATACGTCGGCGTCGGAGAAAAGCTGGATGCTATCGAGCCTTTCCATCCCGACCGGATGGCTTCGAGGATATTGGGTATGGGCGACGTCCTTTCGCTCATAGAAAAAGCCGAACAGCAATACGACGCGAAAAAGGCCGCCGAGCTTGAGGAAAAGATCCGCGCTTCCGAATTTACCCTTGATGACTTCATGGACCAGTTCCGACAGATAAAGAACTTAGGCTCGATGGAGCAGATTATGGGAATGCTTCCCGGCATGAACACCGCGGCTATGAAGGATGTCAAATTCGATGAGCGGGCTCTTGACCGGACGGAAGCGATAATTAAATCGATGACTCCGCTGGAGCGCAGAAAACCCAATATCATAGATATGTCGCGAAAGAGACGCATCGCTCTGGGTTCGGGCAACAGCGTAGACGATGTCAACCGCCTGCTGAAGCAGTTTGAACAGATAAAGAAGCTGATGAAGCAGATGACCGGCGGAAACATGGGCGCTATGCAAGGTATGATGCCCGGCTTCAACAGGAGCAAAAGCAGAGGAAAGAGCAAGAATCGGCGCCGCTTCAGACGCTGAACTCATATTATACGCTTAATTTTATATTAAATATAAAATCTAAAATTTAAAAATATTTTCCGGAGGAAAACAAAAAAATGGCTGTCAAAATACGTCTTAAAAGATGCGGAGCAAAGAAGAAGCCCTTCTACCGCGTTGTCGTAGCAGACTCACGCACCAACCGCAGCGCGTTCATCGACGAGATCGGTTACTTTGATCCCCTGACCGAGCCGGTAAACATTAATATCGATTCCGAAAAGGCAAACAAGTGGCTCGAGAACGGCGCTCAGCCGACCGCGACCGCAAAAGCGCTGCTGAAGAAAGTTGGTATAATTGAAAAATAACCGCCAACCGGTTAAAATAAAATCCGCCGCGCCGAAAGGCTTTGCGGATACGCTCCCAAATACAGATTCGGAGGCTATAAATGGTTGATTTACAGCTTGTGCTGACCGATATAGCCAAGGCTATAGTCGATGATCCGAACCAGGTCAAAGTCACCCAGACATCTAAAGGCAAAGTTACCGAGCTAACGCTCACTGTCGCTCCCGATGAAATGGGAAAGGTGATCGGCCGCCGCGGTCGTATCGCGCTTGCGATACGCAACGTAATGAAGGCTGCCGCCAATGTTGATAACCGTCAGGTCACGGTTGAGATCAAATAAGCAAAACCGTTCCAAAACAGGAACGGTCTTTTTTTCGTTTTTTATTCGTCCGAATCGGATTCGTAATCGTAATCTTCCGGGCTTTCTTCGTCGTTTTTCTGCCCTCTGAAATGCTTTTTCGCCCGGGCAAACGACGAGCCGGAAGTATATCCGACCATTCGGGCTGCTTCTTCTACCGTCATACCTCCGCGGATATACAGCTGCGCCATAGATAACCGGTATTCGCGGATATAGCGCCCTATCGAGATGGAGACGGTGTCGGCAAATAGGACTCCCATATAAACCGAGCTTACTCCTCCCGCGACAGCCGCTGAGGAGCGGGTTACATGCGGCAGATCGCGTTTTATCTCTTTGAGCGCATTAATCACGCGTGTGTCAGAAAGAAGCGGGATTTCAAGTGCCTGTGGCGCGTAATCGACAAGCCCCTTCGCGGCGCTTCGGCAGCCGCTGAGGACGCAGTCGCTTTCGCCTTCGGTATAATATTTTACATACAGCTCCCTTACCAGCTCAAGGTAACACCCGATATCCCGCCTGCGACCAAGCGGAGTGACATATACCTTGCCGGACGGCACCGCCGGACGGCTCGTGAGGTAGTCGACATACATAAATCTTGAGCCGTCAAGCTCTCTTGAGCCGGCATGAATCTCCAGGCTGTTTTGCGGTCTCGGAGCGATAAAAACGATAAGACCGTCTTCTCCTCCGTCAAGTTTTCTTACAAGCTGCTTGCCGTCATCTTCGTATAAAAGGTCGATTTTGCTTCCGGCAAACACATATATAAGACGACAGGCGATGGTACCGAGTCCGCGGCCGCCGAAGTTCATAAGCTCCTTGTCCGCCAAATCGCTGATGCCGCCGACGGAGGCTTCTCCGAAGCGGAGTATTACGGTATCCGCTCCGTTTGTTTCAAAGCTTGACGCCCAGGCTGACATAGCTTACCTCTTTCACGTTTATTCCCGCAATTTTGCTTTAAATGCCGAGAGGCGGCTCAGCAAAAGGGCGCAACAGCCCTCTGCATTAAGCTCTCCGCATTCGGCTCTTATATCTGCGTTTTTTATGTAAAGCTCGCGACGTTTTTCATAAACGCCGCGCAGCGACTGATCGTCTCCGAGCGCTACTCCCCGGGCTCTGAGTCCTTCAAGACCGCCTATTCGTTCTTCGAGAAGGTTTAAGGGGACATCGAGCCAGACGGAAATTCCTCCGGATTTTAGCGAGTCGATGACTCCTTCGCGGCAGACTGCCGATCCGCCGGTTGCGATTACGGCGCCTCTGATATTCAAAGAAAGCAGAATTTCTGCTTCGTAATCTAAAAAGCCGTCGGTTCCGCGATGGCTTATAATGTCTTTAAGCAGCATGCCGGCGCGGCGCTGAATTAAAAGGTCGGTATCGGTAAAATCAGCGCCCAAAGCTTTTGCCAGCAGCACTCCTATCGTGCTTTTTCCGCTGCCCGGCATTCCTATCAGTATTATATTGCCTTCTTTTATATCCGTCATTGACTAAATTCCTTATTATTTGGTTATTATTATACCATTCATAATGCGTTTTGTCAAGCTTATATGTTAACTTATCTTTAGTATATCAACAGATTCGCCGAACGGTTTTTTCTTTTGTATCTTCAGCTTTGCCGTATTATTACATTTTGTCAGAATCAGAACAGTCTTTTACAAATGAGTTTCTTGTTATTGTTGACTTTGACTCACTTTTGTGTTAGAATATTTCTCAGAGTTACGGCATCAAAAGAATATTGAATCGGCGGATCATTTATATGATAAATTATATAATCGTTTTATTCTCGGTAATTCTGCTCGCCCTCCAGTTTTCGGCGACCAAATTTTATCAGCTCAAGTATGGCGCCGGAGCTGTTTCGGCAACGCGTTTCAACGTTATAGTGCGCGGCATTACCTCCCTCGTTTTCCTGTCGGCTTCGCTGATATCGCTCGGAAGACTCGGCTTTTCGGGCGTATCGGTTCTATATGCGGCACTGATTGCCTTATTCTGCGTAACATATACCCTTTTGGGATTTATAATAATGAAGCTCGGACCGGTTTCGGTCTATATGATGTTTTTGATGAGCGGCGGAATGCTGCTCCCATGGCTTTTCGGAGTCTTTTATCTCGACGAACCCGCCAACGCCGCAAGGATAGTCGGACTTGTTCTTATGCTTGTCTCTCTGTTGCTGCCGCTGCTTGACAGCCGCACAGAGGGTCAGACAAAGAAAATAAAAGGCAGCTACTGGGTTCTTTGCGCCTTTGTTTTTCTTTTAAACGGCGGGGTGTCAATCTTTTCAAAGCTGCATCAGGTAAGCGCGGCTGAAACGGTTGAAACCATTGAATTCGTCTTCCTTGCAAATCTGTGCAATTTTATCATCTCCGGTACTGCGCTGGCTGTTTCTCTCCTTCGGGGTAAGAAAAATCCCCCGGAAGCTCCGACGGAACCGACAGATAAGAACTATATAGGAAAAACCCTGAAACCGACGCTTACGCTGATGATTCCGGTCTGCGCCGTTACCGCCGTTCTTGACGGAAGCGCTTATTTTCTGCAGCTGCTTGGCGCGGCGAGGCTTGACGCCTCGGTGTTGTACCCGATGGTAACCGGCGGAACCATTGTGCTGAGCGCTGTCGCCGCCCGGATATTCTTCGGCGAAAAGCCGGGCAGATATTCTCTTGCCGGTCTTGCTTTAAGTTTTGCCGCAACTTTCCTGTTTCTTGCCGCATAAAAGTATATTTAGTCAGAGGTAATTCGGATGCTCTTCAATTCGGTAGAGTTTCTCATCTTCTTCCCTGTTGTCACCATTGTTTTTTTCCTGCTTCCGGAGCGGTTCCGCCGGTATTGGCTGCTGGCGGCTTCCTGCTTCTTTTACATGTCCTTTATCCCGTATTATATAATAATACTGTTGTTTACAACCTGCGTCGACTTCTTTGGCGCGCTTCTTATCGGAAAATATCACGACCGTCCCGAGCTGAAAAATTTCTTCTTTGCGCTCGCGCTGGGGCTTAATATCGGTCTTTTGGTATATTTCAAGTATTTGGGGATGCTGGGCGGCACGTTCAATATTATCTCATCGGCTCTCGGCGGAGCTACTCTCACTGTTCCGGACGTTGTTCTGCCGATCGGAATATCCTTTCACACCTTCCAATCGATGGGATATCTTATCGACGCATATCGGGCAAATAAAGCTCCGGAGCGTAATTTCATTAATTTTAGCTTATTCCTTATGTTCTTCCCGCAGCTCGTCGCAGGTCCGATAGAGCGCTTCAACGAGCTTTCCGCGCAGCTAAAAAAGAGTCATCGCTTTACCTATGAAAACGTTTCGATAGGCGGCAGGATGATGCTCTGGGGCATGTTCAAAAAAGTCGCCGTCGCAGACAATCTCGCTAATATCTCTGATCTTGTTTTCGGAGATGTCGCCTCATACGCCGGCTGGCCGGCGATAATCGGTCTGCTATGCTTTACTGTTCAGATCTACTGCGACTTCTCGGGTTATTCGGATATTGCAAGGGGAGCGGCGAAGATCCTTGACATCCGGCTGATGGAGAACTTCAAAACTCCGTATTTTTCAACTTCTCCCGGCGAATTCTGGCGCAGATGGCATATATCTCTTTCGACATGGTTCCGCGACTACATTTATTTCCCGATGGGCGGCAATCGGGTCAGCACTCCCCGATGGGTATTGAATAATATGGTGACGTTTGCCGTATCCGGCATCTGGCACGGCGCAAATTGGACCTTCGCATTTTGGGGACTGCTCAACGGCGTTTTGGTAATCTCCGGCCGGTTGCTGCGTCCCATAGGCGATAAAATCGGAAAGCTTACCTCCGGCGCTTTGGGTTATGTTCCGCTGCCCGAGGGAGCAAAGTCACTCGATAAACTTCCGGCTGAAACGCAGGCGAAGATTATCGAAGCCCGCGGCGGGAAAGTTTGGGCGGCGATACGGCACATCCTCGCCCTTTGCTCTACTTTCTTTGTGATTTCGATAACCTGGATATTCTTCCGCGCCGACAACTTCCGCGACGCCTTTAAAATGTTCGGCAATATCTTCTTGGCTGACGCCGGTGATTTTTCCTCACTTCCGTCTGTCCGGCTCTGGGCGAGCGCGATCTGCACATTTTTGCTTATTGCGATTGAGTTTATCTTTACTTACACTCCGATTCAAAGTCATCTTGACAAGATAAGCCGGGGCGAAATCGTTTCATCGAAACGGGCTACCGCTCTCCGCCTTTTCTGCTATGCGGCAATTATAGCGGTTATTGTCCTGTTCGGAGCTTATGACAACCGAAGCTTTATCTACTTCCAGTTCTGATAATATTTTATTCGAAACGCATCAACGGAAAGGAGTGCTCAAATGACGCTTGAACAATCAAAAAAGTGGTTTAAAGAAGCCAGATACGGCATGATGATCCACTGGGGTCTTTACTCCCTCCCCGCCGGCGAATGGAAGGGCAGGAGGATGGAGGACATCGGAGAGTGGGCGATGCAGTATTTCCGCATCCCGCGCGCCGAATATCATGCGCTCGCCTCCGCTTTTAACCCGATACTCTTTGACGCGGAAAGCTGGGTAAAACTCGCCCTTGACGCCGGGATGAAATACATGGTGTTTACCTCAAAGCACCACGACGGATTCGCCATGTACCGCTCGGAGGTATCGAAATACAACATCGCCGACGCAACTCCCTTCCGCCGCGATGTTGTGGCGGAGCTTGCAGAAGCCTGCTACAAGCACGGACTTAAATTCGGACTTTACTATTCGCAGGACCTCGACTGGGATGAGCCGGACGGCGGCGGTTACAATACCGGAAAGACTTGGTGCGGCGGAAAGGCATGGTGGACAAACAACTGGGATTTTCCGGATAAAGATAAAAAGGACTTTTCCCGCTGCTTTGAGTCGAAGATAAAGCCGCAGGTAAAGGAAATTCTTACCAAATACGGCGATCTTTGCCTTATTTGGTTCGACTGCCCGTTTACCATCACCCCGGAGCAGACGGATGAGCTGTATTCGATGGTACGCCGGTATCAACCCGGCTGTCTTGTCAATTCTCGCATCGGCAACGGACGCGGCGACTACACTTCCGCAGGCGACAACCAGATTCCCGACGACGACAAGGGAGAGATGCTGTTTGAAACCCCGGCGACTTTGAACGACACCTGGGGATTTAAATATTTCGACTCAAACTGGAAGGACGCAGCAAAGGTAAGGTCTTTGCGCAAGCACTTGAACGACCGCGGGATCAACTACCTGCTGAACGTCGGTCCCGACGCGCTCGGACGGATTCCCGCTCCGGCGGAGGAAATACTCCGCGCTGCGGCCGATACATCTGCGGGCGAAAACCGCAACTGAGCGTTTTAACGTATTTTCGGCACTTTAATTAATATTGAAGTCTTTGTAATACACCATCATTATGTACAACTTTGGTGGTGTATTTTTGTCTGGCCTTTTCATCAACATTTAAAGTTTTCGTAATATCAGATTTCGGTTTGATTATTATAATTATATTAACGAATTCATAAAAACCGGAGGAAAACATTGGATACATCGAATCTCGGAAAAACGCTTATCACTTGGCTGAGCGCCGCGGGAATCAAAAGTGTTATTGCTGTCATATTGCTTCCGATCGCATTTAAAATCATAAACACCGTTGCCCGCAAGATTGAAGAAGTCAACGAAAAAAACCAAAAGATTGACAAAAACACAATGAAAACACTCACCGGATTTTTTAAAATTCTGGCAAAAATCATTGTGGTTCTCAGCCTTATCAGCTTCCTCGGCATAGATACCACCGCAATTTCGGCGTTGATTGCCTCTCTCGGCGTTGCGATCGGATTCGCATTGAACGGAACGCTTTCAAATTTTGCCGGAGGGCTGCTTTTAGTAATTACCCGCCCGTTCAAAGTCGGGGATTTCGTTGAGCTCTGCGGACATATCGGTATAATAGAAGAAATCCGCATAGTCTACACCAAAATTGTCACCCTTGACAACCGTGTAGTCTCAATTCCGAACGGCGCCGCGTCAACCACAAACATAGTCAATTTTACGGCAAAAGAGCTGCGCAGAGTCGATGTTTCTTTTCAAATTTCTCAGTATACCGATCACAAAAAAGTTATTGAATGTATAAACGAAGTTATAAAAAAAGAGCCTCTTGTCAATCAGGAGGCAAACAACATAGTAAGGGTTGTTTCGATTTCCGAAGCTTGTCTGGAAATAAGCTGCTGGGCTTGGTGTAAAAGCAGAGACTATTTGACGGTTAAGTTCAACCTTAACGAAAATGTCAAGGAGGCTTTGACGGAAGCGGGAATAATGCTTTATCAAAAGCATCTTGACATCAACATGACAACCGTTGAATAATAATACCCGAAATCCGGGGAACGATATACCCCCTGTCTGCTTGACAGGGGGCATATCGCTTTTATTTTTATTCTTCGTCTTTCTTTTCGGTTTCTCTGTATGCTTCGGCGTAGAAATATTCCTGGCTGTCAAGCGGTTCCTTGCCGGTTATTACCCGCTCGTATCTGCCGTTTGACATAAGCCTTGAGCGCTTTACATTATCGGCAAGCATCACCTGGGTCATCTCGAAAATCCGGTCGGCGATGCGTTTGTCATACACCGGAGTAATTACCTCTACCCGACGGGTGGTGTTGCGGGTCATCATATCAGCAGAGCCGAGATACACTCTTCTGCCGACATTTCTGCCGTTTCCGAAAATGAATAACCGACTATGCTCAAGAAAGCGGCCGACAATCGAAACAACCCTTATATTTTCGGTAACTCCGATTATTCCGGGCAGAAGACAGCAGATTCCGCGGACTATAAGGTCTACCTTTACTCCTCCGGAAGAAGCTTCCGCAAGAGCGTCTATAATGGCTTTATCGGTCAGTGAATTCATCTTCATGCAGATATAACCTTCATGACCGTAAGAAGCTTCGGTTTCGATCTCGCGCAGCATCGTTTGTCTGAGAGTATTCGGAGAAACTAAAAGATATTCGTAACTGTCGCCGGGAACGCCGTTCATGAGATTTTCGAAAACCAACTCGGCGTCTCCGGTGATACGTTCGTCGACGGTTATTATTCCGATGTCGGTGTAAAGCTTTGCGGTCTTTTCGTTGTAATTTCCGGTACCGACATGAACTATGCGGCGGATGCCGTTTTCTCCGCGGCGGGTGATAAGCGTCAGCTTTGAATGCACCTTCAAAGCCTCTATGCCGTAAATTATGTAACAGCCTGCGTCCTCCAGCCGTCTTGACCAGTTGACATTATTGGTCTCGTCAAATCTCGCCTTAAGCTCGACAACGGCGATAACCTCGATTCCCTTCTTTGCGGCGCGGCAAAGCGCGTCTATAACAAGGGAATTAGCCGCCATCCTGTAAAGAGAAATTTTGATAGAAACGGTTTCCGGATCCGCCACCGCCTCATCAAGCATGCGAAGATACGGTTTCATCGAATAATACGGGAAAGACAGGAATATGTCATTAAGCCGCGCCGTTTCTTCGATTGTTCTGTCTTCCGGCACATCGGTCTGATCGCGGGGAGACAGCGACGAATAGAACAAATCCGGGTCGTCGCCGAAATGTCTGCGCAGCTTTGATTCAAGACCGTAGACAGACCCTAAATCAAGCACCGACATCGAATGATAATATTTTGTCTCGTTTAAGCCTATCATTGAGACGATTGCGCGGCCGATCTTTTCCGCTCCCGCATAGGACGCGGAATAAGTTTCAAGCCTGACCGGAGTCATTTTCTCGCGGCGCTTTATAATCGCCGTCACGTAGTCGCGATAGTCGACTTCGTCGTCGGCAAAATTATCCTCAACGGTAACATCGGCGTTGCGGGTAACGCGGACTATTGTTCTACCGAAAATATCGTAATTTTTGAAGATATCCGACGCGAAACGCAGCATAAGATCTTCTACCGGAACAAATGTCATTCCTTCGGCGGAAGGCAGCGATATTATACTACCGAAAGCGTTTGATATGGGAATGATTCCGAGAGAGGATTTCCCTCCGTCCTTTTTCGGTCTTATCGATACGACAAGATAAGGCTTCAGGTTTTCCAGCATCGGAAGCGGATGCTTTGCGTCGATTATCCGCGGGGTGACATAAGGAAGCACCTCGCGTTTAAAATATTGCCGGGCGACACGGGCGATATCGCCTTTAAGTCCGCCGGCGCCGATGAATTTGACGCCCTTAGACGCAAGCGCTGACGTGAGATTTCTGTAGCAGTTGTCGCGCAGCGCGTAGAGCGGGCGGGTTTCGGCGTACATTTTTTCAAGCTGCTCGGATGCCGTCATTCCGGTCTTGCCGTCCGGCGGATCGTCCGGAAGCAGGCTGCGGTCATACATGGAACCGACACGCACCATGAAGAATTCGTCAAGATTTGAGCCGAATATCTCGATGAACTTCATCCGCTCAAAAAACGGCACCTCATGCGCCTGCGACTGCATCAGCACTCTTTTATTAAATTTGAGCCAGCTCAGCTCACGGTTTTCGTAAAATGAAATCATAGGATCGACCGCGGCGGAAGCTTTTTTCGCCTTTATTCTTTATATAAAAATGTTGGGATTACTCCTGATCAGAGAACGAATGCTCGCGCGGGATATCGTCGCCCGAAATGTCGCCGTCTTCCGTATCATCGATATCATCGATATCTTCGGATTCAAGGTCATCATCAAGGTCGTCGAAATCTTCATCGGGTTCTGGTTCTGATACCAGTTCCAGTTTAGCTTCGGCAACCGGTTCCGCATTTCCGTTTTCTTCGATTTCTCTCATGCGGCTTAGGAGGTAACCTTCGCGAAGACCTGCCCCGGAGATAACAATGTTTTTGGGATTCACCCGTCGGACGACTTCGGCAAATGCAAGGAGACCGGCGACAATGGTATGAAGCCGCTCAGGCATCAGGCGGATAAGCGTTTCGATACGTTTTTTGTTAAGATCGGTATAAAAGTCGACGGTATCAAGAAATTCTTCGTATGAAATCGTATATCCGGACATCGGCGCCGGCGCGCCTGTCATCTCTGCGTGAAGTCTGGCGGCGGAACGGGCGGTTCCTCCGACGATATACAGAGTGTCGCCGTAGCTGCCGAGCCAGTCGACATAGCTGATACGCTCCTCGACATAGCGGCTTAACTTCCTCTTTTCTTTTTTGGAGGGTATAACCTTGTCGACGAATTTTCTGTAAAGTGAAAGACAGCCGAATTTGTCGGAATAAGCCTTTACCGCCAGACCGTCGACAAACCCGAGCAGCTCTATCGAGGCGCCTCCGAGGTCGCAAAGCATACCGGTTCTGATACTGCCGCCGAGGGCGTATTTAAGACCGTCGAAGCAGAGCAGCGCTTCGTTTTCTCCCGATATAAGCGAGGTGTCAAGACCGGTCTGAGCCTTGACTATCGATACCACCCTCGAAGCATTTACTATGTTTCGAAGAGAAGCGGTCGCAAGACTGAATATACGATCTTCCTCTACATTAACGGCGAGCGCCAGTTTTTTATATTTTTCCAGAGTTTCGATAAGACGGCTGATTCCGGCGTCGGACATAATCCTGCGGCGCTTATAGTTGATAAGCCCGATGGTCGAAGATTCGGTGAGTACCAAATTAAGTCTCGTTTCTCCTCCCGATGTCGTAACATCGTATATATTCATCTTAACGGTATTCGAGCCGATATCGACGACCGCATAGCGTGTTTTTTCAAAGCTCATAAATTGTGTGTCCTTTCTTAATTAAAGTATATATAATTCAGCTCCGACCGAGAGAAGTCCAGTATTCTTCGAGACAAATGCCTCTTTCGTATATCTTGCACGCATGATAACGACCGATGTATCTGAAATGCCAGGGTTCATACGTAATTCCGGTTATATCGGTTTTCCCCTCCGGGTAACGAATGATAAATCCAAATTTATGACAGTTAGCCGCCATCCATTTCCCTGCCGGAGTGTCTCCGAAGCTTACGTCGGCGGCAGGAAGGTTATGCATATCGCAGCAAAGACCCGATTGATGCTCAGAGGTTCCGGGAACCGCGACGATCTTGGATGCGGCGGCGTAAGCCTTTTCATCGCCAAGATAGCTGTATTGAAGCAGCCGCGCGTTAAACAGCTGGCTTTGATAATTATAGTTGCGAAATCCGGAAGTGACGGTAACGTCGTTATATCCCTGCGCTCTCGCTTCAATAAGGAAGGCTTCCAGCGATTTGGCGGCATAAAGCCTAATCTGCTGTACTGCGCGGCCATCCTGCCGGGTATCAATTATATCTACAAGATCATCAGGCACATAATCCGGCTCAAGCTTGTGGGTGGAGTTGATAAGCGTCAGATACTCATCGCCCTTGGGATTCATGTATTCCTCATACATGCTGATATCCGCTTTAAAATTAAAGGTGTAGTTTTCCCATGTTGTCTCTGCCGGAGGCTGGGGCGCCGCTTCGGTTACGTCATCAACGGCGTTAACGGGAACTTCTATGGGAATATCCGCGGGAGTTTCTCCTTCCCCGACAGTCTCCATATCCGGATAGACAATATTGCCGTCAGCGTCGGTTTCGATGCTGGGCGCAAAGGGATCGAGCGTAGTTGAATCGACAGGCGCGCCGGACTGAGATTTCGGCATGACGGCAACTCTTAATATAATTACCGTGACGGTAATTATCAGCGCAAGCGCGGCAAAAACAGTTACAGTACCTATAATGACCCGCTTCCGCTGTTTTTCTTCTTTGCGTCTTCTGGTCTCTTCCACCAATTTTCTGCGCTGATCCGCCATGCGAGCTTCGGCTCTGCGGCGTGACTCGGCGGCTGCCTGCTCGGGGCTCATTTGACTGTAATCTTCTCCGCGATAGGGAGCGCTCATTCGACGGCTCTGATTTGTCTGTCTGGAGCCGCTCATCTGAACCGGGCGATAGCCGCCGGTACGGGAAGCCCCGACACCGGGCGCGCTTCTTTGACCGGCAGGCTGCCCCGGGGGGCGGCTGCCTGAGGGATGCTGCATCGGAGTGGTACGGTTGTCTTTATTTGGATTACTGCGGTTTTGTGCACCCGGAGCGCGACCGGATTCGATTCCTGGCGCATTTTGCCTTGCGTTTCGGAGTCGGTTGCTGCTTTGAACATTGCTGTTTTGAACATTACTGTTCAGAGCATCCCCGCGCGCCGGTCTTTCGCCCAAAGTACCTTGCTTCGGGTTCTGATTATTCAATTCTTCTGCCTCGTTTATAAAAAATCGGTAATAGTTTAAAAAATTCACTCAACAACATCAATCAACGGAGCGGTATCCGGCGGAGGTGTTTGTCCGGCTCGTTTCAATTCCTCTTCTGCCGCTATCTTTAGCTCTTCCTGTCTTTTAGCTTCTTTTATTGCTCTTACAGTCGCCGGATCGGTCAGTTTGAGGATTTCTTCGGAAAGGCTGTTTTCCGCGATGTTGGGTATCGGAACCTCGTATTTCAGTGAAAAGGACAGCGGTTTGTCGGTGGAAACCGGTTTTCCGTCCGAAGGGGTTATCTCAAGCACCGAGCGCTCGGAGTTGTATTCAGCTGTCATATTCATGACATAGTAATTTATAAACTCATAAGGTATCCAGACTTCATTTGAAATAAGCAGCGCCTTGTCGGTCAGACGGACGGTGTTGCCGTTTATCTCGGCGGTGTCCGAGCCTATTCTGAAGCTGACTGTGTCTCCGTACGGAGACTTTGAGTTGTCGAAATTGGTTTTTGTTATAAAGCTGTATTCGCCGGCATTTCCGGTAACGGTAAAGCTGAATAAATCGGCTAAAGTGTTGAAATTAATATAGAAATGACCGTTATGTTTTACCTTTGACGTGTCATGGCTCCAAAGATGGCTGTCGGCGGTGAAATAACGCCTGCGGAAATATATATAATTCCCTCTGAGCTCTCTGGCTTCGGCGCGTGTTATCTCCGAGCCAAGCACATAAATAACGGTATCTTTTTCAAATCGGTTCGCAAGCGACCGGTAATTAAGGTTGATATACATTGCGGCAAAACATATAATGATCGCCGCGGTAAACATAATGAGAAAGAGTTTTATTCCGCCGAATAACGCCTCAATGCGCTCTGCCCGCTTGCGCTTAAGTTCCGCCTGCCTTGCGCGCCGCTGCGCTTCCCTTCTTTGCTGCGCCCGCCGCTGTTCGGCCTGACGCATCAGCCGCTGCTGTTCCAGTATGCGTTTCTGCCGGAAATCGTTGGTGTTATATCGTCTGTTGTTATAAGAGCCCCTCGGAGCGCCTCCGGCGCTTGCGAAAGCGCCGCTTTGAGGATTCCGAGTGCGGCTTTGCGGCCTTGTACGGCCATTCGTTCTGCCGGAAACGTTCCCACGGTTATTTTGGCTGTATGCCATATCATGAGACCGTCCTTTTATTCAATTCAATGTGTCAATTTTACTGCCGAGTCATCGCCTCAGATATCCGGAAAGCTCGGAAAGACGTTTTCCGGCGTAACTTATAAGTGATTTTTCTGCTTCGCAATAGATATATTCTTCGTTTTCCCCGGGGATTCCCGTCCTGTATCGGCGGCAGCCGAACCGACAGAAACCGAGAGCGTCGCAGCCGCGGCATTTTTCGTTTAGCTTCGGAGCGCCGGTTTCAAGAAAGCGCCTCGCGGCGGGCGAGTCAAAAAGCGCCTTTACGCCGTCTTTTATATAACCCATCTTCCATTCGTCAAGGCAGTAAAAATCGCAGGGATAAACAGAACCATCGCCTTCGACGACATACTGCACCGAACAGCCTCCGCGGCTGCCGCATTCTTCGGGCATAAATCCGGCGGCGACTCTGACAAGGTCGTCAAACCTTCGAACCGAAACCCGCTCGCCGCTGCCGCCGAGATAAGCCTTTATATCTTTATACCAGCAGTCGAACAGGCTGCGCTGAAATCTTCCCCAACTTTCGCAGCTGAGGCTTCTGTTACTGCTGTCGCTGCCGTCGATACAGGGAATAAACTGCATAAAATGCCATCCGCGGGATTTATAGTCGTTGTATATCCTGCTTGCCCTCTTTGCCATTTGATCGGTTACCACGGTGAGGATATTGAATTCGGCTCCTGCGGCTTTCAGGTTTTCCGCCGCTTTGAGAGCCGCTTCATAGCTGCCCTTTCCTCCGGGGGCAGGACGGTTTGCGTCGTGCAGCTGCGGAGCGCCGTCTATCGAAAGTCCGACAAGCCAGTTGTTTTCGGCGAAAAATTCGGCAAATCGGGAGTCTTCCGCAACAAGCACTCCGTTTGTCTGTATCGTAAAGCGGACATCAAGTCCCGGCGCCGATTCCTTTGCCGCCGCAAGAGATTTATCCTGAAATTTTCTGAAATTATCAAGACCCCATAATGTAGGCTCGCCGCCCTGAAAACTGAAAGTCAGGCTGCCGGACGCGGCGTTCACGGCCGAATAAATCAACTCGTCGACGGTTTTATCGCTCATCCGGCCGAAATCCCGCGTTTTGCGCATTAAAGTCTCGGCGCGATAGAAGCAGTATCTGCAAGCGAGATTGCACTCTCCGGATACCGGCTTTATCAGCAGCGACAGCGGACGCCGCTCGTCTCTGCCCGTCACAGCTTTCTGCCTTCCCTGAGCTGAACTTCTCCCGTCCAGCCGATAAGGGGATCGCGGCATCGGGTAAGCTCATCGAGAAGACGGAGGCGATAATCGGCGATTATATCTTTGTATTCCGGATTTGAAATTTCATTTGAAAGCTCGTTCGGATCTATCTCGCGGTCGTAAAATTCGTCGATGTCGGTAGCGTTCCAGATGTATTTGTATCTCTCGCCGCAAATCATCCTCGAACAATAGAGCCCGAACTGCTGACCGTTGTAGGTGGAAACGGCGGTTTCGCGTCCGTCGAATTCAACTCCGGCAAACAGATCCGCCGACATATCCTTGCCCTGAAACAGCCCTTGCGGAACATTTACCCCTAACATCGAGCAGAGGGTCGCGGGGATGTCAAGCATGCTTTGAGTAAAGCTTTTTACCCTCATCGGCTTTATATGCCCGTCCCAGCGAATTGCCATCGGGATATGGGTAATGTCGTCGTACATATTGTAGTGCTTGTCTATCAGCCGGTGAGCGCCGCACATATCGCCGTGGTCGGTAGCGTAGACGATTATCGTGTTTTCTATCTGCCCGGTCTTTTCAAGGGCGTCGAGTATCCGCCCCAAAGCGTCGTCGTATTGGCTGATAATGCCGTAATACAGGGCGACGGTGTATTTCCAGCAATTATCCCAGGTAAGGTCCTCAAGTCTCCAGCTATATAACTGCTGGCGCTGAATATACGGTTTGCCTTCGAAGGTCTCGCCCATGCTTCCCCAGGGTTCTATATCATCGGGGTCATACATCGAGGCGAACGGTTCGCTCGGCCGGCAGGGCAGGTGCGGCTCCGGCGAGTCTATATGGATATACCACGGTTCATCCGATTTTGAAAGCTCCTCAATATATCCGACCGCATGGCGGGCTACCTGATGGGTGAAGCTGTCTTCAAGCGGCACCGGGTTCTTTTCGCCGAAGTATCCGTTTTTGTATTTAACATCCGGATATTTATCCGAAATGTATTTATTTATATCTGCGCGGGAGACAAAGCGATCGAAGCCGTAGTCGGACGGCGCGGCTTTCGGGTCGACTTCCCAGCAGCCGATGTAGGCGGTGTTATAGCCCATCTCCCGGATTTCGCGGGTCCAGCTGAACATCGTTTTGTCCATTCCGCAGACCGGAAACACGATATGCGGGTTCCAGAGTCCGCCGTAGCTCTCCGGTCTCATTCCGGAAAAAAGCGCCTGGCGCGCGGGGGCGCAAACCGGAATCGGAGTATAGCAGTTTTCGAAAAATGCTCCGTTTCCGGCGATGCGTTCCAAATTCGGAGTTTTAACGCCGAAGCGGCGGCTCATCGACACGCAATCGTAGCGCTGCTGGTCGTATTGCAGATATAAAAGGTTCGGAGCCTTTGACATTCAAATCCACTCCAATCAGAAAAGTAAAACCGTTCTTTATATTAATCAGATGTATAATTATAGCATGTAAGGCGGAATATTTCAAGTATATTTGAGATGTGGCGGGTAAATTTTTTCTATATTTTGAATATAGAAAGCTAAAATCCGGCGGCATTTTAAAGAAACGCCGCCGGATATGTTATTTAGTATGAATTTTAACTGTTTTGCCGGGGTTTTGATTCTTCGGTCAGATTCCCTCGGCGCGGTCGCAAAGATTAAGGAATTCGATGCAGCGGCGGACTTCGCTGAGACCGGTCGGTTTAAGTCCTTCGCTTTCGACTATCATGGTAAGGTTGTTCTTGATGCAGTATTCGCGTACCGCTTTGACAGGAGCGTCGCCGAGACCGAGAGAACGGCCTTCTCCGTCCTTTATGCCGTCTTTGAGATGAATGACGGAAACTCTGCCCTTCAGCTTTTCAAGCGTCTCTATCGGGCAAAGATCGGCGTTCCAAACCCAGAAAGTGTCGATCTCGAACTTCATCTTCGATCTTTTTTGAAGCTCGTCGTGCATAATGAAGCCTTCGGCGGTCGGCAGAAATTCATAGCTGTGGTTGTGGTAGGCAAGCTCGATGCCTTCGGCTTCGAACATCGGAACAAGCTTGTTTGTCTTTTCGATAAAATCATCAAGTTTAGCCCTGGTGCTGAGGTCGGCGCCGGGGATTATAAACGCTTTTGCGCCGATGGTCTTATGATAAGCGACGGCTTCTTCGAAATTGTCGCAGGCCCAATGCCAGTCGGAGTGAGTTCCGCTGCAGACAAGACCGTTTTTGTCGAGCATTGCTTTGACATCCTCGGCGGAGTGGCCGAAGAAGCCGGCGAATTCGATATAATGATAACCCATTTCGGCTACTTCTGAAAGAGCCATTGCAAGATCCTTGCCGGTAAGGTCGCGGACGCTGAACATCTGAAGACCGTATTTCATGATAAATCCTCCGTAAAATCTGATTATAAGTTGTTTCTTTGCTCAACGGAATTATATCACATATCCGCCGCTCCGTCAAGCGTATTTTGATAATTTCCCGAAATTCTCTCCGCGGTGGATTTGTCATTTTTTTCGGTAAAATTTCCGCAAAAGCAAAATCTGCGGTTTATTTTAATTTTTCGGTTGACAAATGCGGCGGATTGAGTTATACTGTCTATGAAGTTATTATTTACGGAAAAGGAGATTTTGAAATGTCTTGCATAAACGTTACTGTCTGGAACGAATTTCGCCACGAAAAGCACAACGAGGCTATCAAGAAAATCTATCCGAACGGAATTCACAACACAATCAAGGACTATCTTGACAAAGTTGACGGACTCAAGGTACGCACCGCTACCCTTGACGAGCCGGAACACGGGCTTACCGACGAAGTGATCAACTCCACCGACGTTATGCTCTGGTGGGGACATACCGCACACGGCGAGGTCAAGGATGACATAGTCGATAAAGTCTTTTATCGGATACAGAGGGGTATGGGACTTATCGTCCTGCACTCCGGTCACGCATCGAAGATTTTCCAGAAGATTACCGGCACAAGATCCGCCGAGCTTAAATGGCGGGAGGACGGCGATATTGAACGGCTTTGGGTCATCGACCACAACCATCCCATTACTCAGGGAATCGGAGATTATATCGAGCTGCCGGAAGAAGAGGTATACGGCGAGACGTTTGAAATTCCGACTCCCGACGAGTTGCTCTTCATCTCCTGGTTTGAGGGCGGCGAGGTATTCCGCTCCGGCGTGACATATCGCCGCGGCAACGGAAAAGTATTCTATTTCCGCCCGGGACACGAGTCGGTTCCGACTTATCACGATCCGAAGATACTCAGAGTAATCGAAAACGCAGTCAAATGGGCAGCCCCTCTCGGCTATCCCGACTATCCCACCGGTTATGTCCGCCCGCTCAGCCCGGTCGGCGGAAAAATCATAAAATAAGCTGAAACTAAGCAAAACGCAGCCGTATTTTACGGCGCTGGTGCGTTTATTCCGCAATCTGCCTTGTCGATTTGACAGAAGGGCGTATTGCCCTTCCTGTTTATATAAAATACACAGGAGATTAATATATTTTCCCTTGTATTTTTGACACAAATCGTATATAATATTTTTTGAAATCAAAACAAATTAATATCATCTTACCCGCCCGGAATTTCCGGGCATCTTATCAAGAGCGGCGGAGGGACCGGCCCTGTGAAGCCCGGCAACCTGCACGGAGATGTGCCGTGCAAGGTGCCAATTCCTGAGAGATGAGAATTCAACACGCCTGTCTGTCAAACCCGAGGAATGATTTCGGAACCGATACAGATAAGAGCGCACGTCACGCCTGCGGCAACAGAATTTTCAGCTCCCGAGATTTTCCGGGAGCTTTTTTCGTTCAACATACTATATACTATATATCCTTAACTTAAAGGAGCCCAAATTTATGACAAAGAAAATGATATTCACTTCGGAGTCGGTGACGGAAGGTCATCCCGATAAGATTTGCGACCGCATTTCAGACAGTATTCTTGACGCGCTGATCCGGCAGGACGAAAACTCCCGCTGCGCCTGCGAAACCATCGCTACGACAGGACTTATCTCGGTAATGGGCGAGATATCGTCCAAAGCGGTAATCGACGTTCAGGAGATCGTCAGAGCCGCCGTTGAGGATATCGGCTATGTAGATTCTTCTATGGGCTTTGACGCCGGTACCTGCGCCATTATAAATATGCTGCACGCTCAATCGCCGGATATCGCTCTCGGCGTCGACTGCTCGCTTGAAGCGAAAGCCGGCGAGTTTGACGACGGATATGACACCGGCGCCGGAGACCAGGGGATGATGTTCGGTTACGCCTGCGACGAAACGCCGGAATTGATGCCGATGCCGATATCTCTTGCTCACAAGCTTGCCCGCCAACTCACGCAAGTAAGAAAAAACGGCGCGCTTCCCTATCTCCGACCCGACGGCAAAACTCAAGTTTCCGTTGAATACGAAAATGACAAGCCGGTAAGAGTCGCAACTGTCGTCGTATCCTCGCAGCACGCAAAAGAAGTGTCGCTTGAGACGATACGAGAAGATATCATAAAGAATGTGGTTGACCCGATAATTCCGGCTGATTTCCGCGACAGTGAAATGAAGATATTCGTCAACCCGACGGGGCGCTTCACGATTGGCGGCCCGATGGGCGACTCCGGGCTTTCCGGCCGCAAGATAATCGTTGATACCTACGGCGGATATTCCCGCCACGGCGGCGGCAGCTTCTCCGGCAAGGACGCCACGAAGGTAGACCGCACCGGCGCTTACGCCTGTCGTTACCTCGCAAAGAACATCGTCGCCGCCGGTCTGGCTTCCCGCTGTGAGATTCAGGTAGCTTACGCTATCGGCGTCGCCCGTCCGGTTTCGGTTTTAGTAGATACCTTCGGCACCGGCAAATACGTCGATGATAAGATTAAAGATGCCGTTACACGCAGTTTCGACTTGCGTCCCGCCGCGATTATTGAGGCTTTCGGTCTTCGCAGACCGATATACTCCCCGCTTTCCGCATACGGGCACATGGGTCGCGAAGATCTTTCCGTCAGCTGGGAGAAAAAGGATATCGTCGAAAAGCTGCTATCTAATATCTGATATCTGAGTAAATATCTTGGCCGCGGCTCTGTTTTTCGGGTCGCGGCGAGCTTTTGTATTGACAATCGAACGATTCGGGTGTATAATAATATAGATTGAATTATGCGACTGTTTTTCATGCCCGGAGCCGATATGTCTGAAAAAAGAAGGAAGAAAAAAAGCGACGCCGCCGACAAAAAGGACGGCGCCGTTTCTATGCCCTTCGGCAGCTATGATCCGGATGAAGACGGAGGATTTGCCGACCTCGGTTTTGACGGCTTGTACAGAAACGCCGCCGATTTCCGCGCCATGCCGGAAAAAATCGATTACAGCGAGGAAGAGCTGGCTGGCGCTTTTGCCCCCGTTGATACATGGCAGCCGCCTGTATACGGCAGTCTTGAGCTGCCTCGGGACAGCGGAGACTCAAAACTGCGGGTATCCGGCGTTATCACCCGGGTCATTTACCGCAACGAGGAAAACGGCTACTGTGTCTGCGAACTTGAACCGGACGAAAATTCAGCCGATATAAAGGCAAACGACGGCGAGATCACGATAACCGGCACGATTCCTTTTGTTACCGAAGGGCAGATTCTGCGCGCAATGGGAGTCTGGGAAAACCATTCGAAATACGGACCGCAGTTTAGGGTTGAATCCTCCGAAACCGAGATGCCGCACGGGGCGGAGGAGATGTATAAATATCTCGCTTCCCGCTCGATAAAGGGCGTCGGTCCTAAAACGGCAAGGAGAATAGTCGATCATTTCGGCGACGAGACTTTTGACGTTATCGAAAACCATCCCGAATGGCTGACCGACATAGTCGGAATCAACAGCGCAAAAGCGGAGCGGATATCCGAGGAGTTCAACGCTCAGTTCGGTGTTCGGACAATGGTAATGCTATGCGGCGATATCGTCGGCGGAGCAGCGGCCGCAAGGGCATACAACCGTCTCGGCGGCGGGGCGGTTGAAAGGGTTCGGCAGAATCCATATATTTTAACACAGCACGACCTTGAGATTGGTTTTGAAAAGGCCGACGCGCTCGCTGCAACTTTAGGTATCCCGAAAGACGACCCGGAAAGGCTGCGCTGCGGGCTTGAATATATTTTAAATTACAACGCCAATCGCAACGGTCATGTCTGCCTGCCGCGGACAAAATTGCTTGAAGCCGCCGACTCTTTTTTCTCGCTTCCCCGCCCGACTCTTGAAAATGCCCTTGACGGACTGCTCAAAGACGGCGGGTTGATGGCTTCGGTTGAAGACGGTGAGCAGCAGATATATCTGAAAAGCTATTTTGAAGCCGAATTATATGTAGCGGAAAAGCTGAAAGCGCTCAGCGGCGTCCGGATGGACGACTTATATGAAGCTTCCGCGCTTGAAAAAATAATTCTTTCCGCGGAACTTGATTTCGGGCTTAAATATGCGCCGCTCCAGCGAAAAGCGATATCCGACGCGGTCAGCCGCGGGGTGCTTATCCTTACCGGCGGCCCGGGAACCGGAAAAACCACCGTTATTCGCGGACTGATACGGATTTTCGACCGAATGGGGCTTGACTGCGCCCTTGCCGCGCCGACCGGCCGCGCCGCGAAAAGGATGAGCGAGGCCGCCTCCTATGAAGCGCGGACGATTCATCGGCTTTTGGAAGCGGTTTTTCAGGAAGGAAGCGAGACAATGGTTTTCTCGCGGAATTCGGACAACCGGCTTGACGAGGATGTCATTATAATCGACGAAGCTTCGATGATAGATATTATGCTGATGTCTTCGCTTTTAAAGGCGGTAAAGCCCGGCGCAAGACTTATCCTTGTCGGAGACGCCGATCAGCTTCCCTCCGTCGGGGCAGGAAACGTGCTCTGCGACCTTATCGAAAGCGGCGCTTTCCCGGTGATATCTCTGAATGAGATATTCCGTCAGGAGCATCAGAGCATGATAGTCGTAAACGCTCACCGGATAAACAACGGCGAAGAGCCGCTGATAAACACTCCCGACACCGACTTTTTCTTTATCAGCCGCCCCGAAGAGCGTATTCCCCAAACGATAACCGACCTTATTCTCCGCCGTCTTCCGGCAAAATACGGCGAGGAGATAATCCCGCAGATACAGGTTATAACGCCGTCAAGAAAACACATCTGCGGCACCGTGGCGCTGAACACTCTGCTTCAGTCGGCCCAAAATCCACCCTCGCCCGACAAAACCGAGCATCATACAAGAGGCGCCGCCGGAATTTTCCGCGAGGGAGATCGGATAATGCAGATAAAGAACGATTATAACCTCAGCTGGGAACGCGGATCCGAGCGCGGCACCGGTATTTTTAACGGCGATATCGGCAAAATTGAGCTGATAGACGAAGACGCACGGGAGCTTGTCGTTAATTTTGCTCAATCGGATGACGGTTTAGACGCTTTTCCGCAGCTTGTAACATATGATTACACTCAGCTTTCCGAGCTTGATCATGCCTACGCCATAACCGTTCACAAGAGTCAGGGGTCTGAATACCCCGTCGTCATAATGCCGGTTTATTCATACACTCCGCTGCTGCTGACGCGGAATCTGCTTTACACTGCGGTTACGAGGGCGAAGAAAATGGTCATTTTGGTCGGCCGGAGGGATGTGCTGACTTCGATGATTGAAAACGCGCGGCAGACGCTCAGATATACCGGTCTGCGGCGGCTGCTCGGCGGCGAGGAGCCGATATGAACGCCCGCCCGATAATCGACGCGCTTGCGGCGCTGCTCTCCCCGCCTGCCTGCGTCGGGTGCGGAAAGCGAATTGCGGCTTATGAAGCGCCGCTCTGTTCCGGATGTCTTGAAAGATTCGAGGATGAAAAGGCGGCTTTTGAAGCTTATTTACACGGAAAAAGCGCTCCTTCTCCGCTCGGGGAGGAATTTGCGGCGGAGATTTATCTTGCCGCCTATTCTCCGTCAAGAGCCGGAAAAGATGTTATCGCCGACAAGATGGCTTACGCGATGAAAAACGGACGCAGCCGCGAGCTTTATTCTTTTATTGCCCGACAGCTTGCCGCGAAACTTTATATGAACGCTGTCGACGGCAGAAAAACGCCTGGGGATGATGAGCTGAAAGAACTTTCGGAGAGGTATGACTTCATTATCCCGATTCCCCGCTCGAAAAAGAACGCCAGAAAATACGGAGTTGACCAGAGCGTTCAGCTCTCAAGGCGGATAAGTGAAATCACCGGCATTCCCGCATTTGAGGCGCTGAAAAATGTCTCGTCTTCAATTCAGCACGAGCTCACTGCCGAGGAACGTGCTGCAAACGCCGGCAGCTCGGTCGGATTTGCAAAAACCGGATATAATGAGCTTATAAAGGGAAAAAGCATATTGCTGATAGACGATGTCGTCACTACCGGCTCATCGGTTAAAGCCGCCGCGGCATTGCTTTCCGGCGCTTTCTCGACAACTCTTCTGGCGCCGTTTAAAACGACAAATATAAAATGACTTATATAAAAAAAGGAACAGCCAATGAAAACAGATATTGAAATCGCCCATGAAATTGAAATGAAGCCGATAACCGAAGTCGGCGCCGCTCTCGGTATTCCCGAAACGGAGCTGGAGTTATACGGAAGATACAAAGCGAAGATAAGCGAAGGTTTCATCGCAAAAGCGATGAAGGAGTATGAAAACAAAGAGGACAAAAGCGGACACAAGCTCGTCCTCGTTACCGCCATAACCCCGACGCCGGCGGGAGAGGGCAAGACTACAAATACAATCGGTCTCGGCATGGCTTTAAACAAGCTCGGAAAGAGGGCGGCGGTTGCGCTGCGCGAGCCTTCGCTCGGACCTGTCTTCGGAATCAAGGGCGGGGCGGCCGGCGGCGGATATTCGCAGGTGCTGCCGATGGAGGATATCAACCTTCATTTTACCGGCGACTTCCACGCGATTACCTCGGCAAACAACCTTCTCTGCGCGATGCTGGACAACTCAATTCAACAGGGCAACTCTCTTAACATCGACCCGCGCAGGATAGTCTTTACCCGCGTTATGGACATGAACGACCGGGCGCTGCGGAACATAGTTGTCGGGCTCGGCGGCAAAACAAACGGTGTCCCGCGGGAAGATCACTTTATCATCACCGTCGCGTCGGAAGTTATGGCGATATTCTGTCTTTCGTCTTCGATTGCCGATATGAAAAAGAGGCTGGGCGATATCCTTGTCGCTTACACCTATGACGGCAAGCCGGTATACTGCCGTGATCTCAAGGCAGAAGGCGCGATGGCGGCGCTGCTTCGCGACGCGCTGAAGCCGAACCTCGTTCAGACGGCGGAAGGCACTCCCGCATTCGTTCACGGCGGACCTTTCGCAAACATCGCGCACGGCTGCAACTCGGTACGCGCGACGAGGCTGGCGTTGGCGTTGTCCGAATACACCGTTACCGAAGCCGGATTCGGCGCTGACCTGGGCGCGGAAAAGTTTCTTGACATAAAATGCCGCATGGCGGGGCTGACTCCTTCCGCCGTCGTCCTCGTCGCTACCGTTCGCGCGCTCAAATACAACGGCGGCGTCAAAAAAGAGGACTTAAAGGTTGAAAACACCGAGGCGCTGCGCAGGGGAGTCTGCAACCTTGAGGCGCATATTGACAATTTGAAGAAATTCGGGCTGCCGGTCGTTGTCGCTCTGAACCATTTCGATACCGATACCGAAGCCGAGATTGCAATAATCCGCGAAGTCTGCGAAGCAAAGGGCGTTGAGATGGCTTTCTCCGATGTCTTTGCAAAAGGCGGAGAGGGCGGGCTTGAGCTTGCCCAAAAAGTGATAGAAGCCGCGGAAAAACCGTCCGATTTCAGCTATATCTATCCCGACGACCTGCCGATAAAGGAAAAAATTGCAGCCGTGGCGAAAAATATTTACGGCGCCGGTTCCGTTGTATACGAAAAAGCCGCCGAAGACGCTTTGGCTGAGCTTTACCGTGTCCGACCCGACCTCGACGCGCTGCCGGTCTGCATGGCGAAGACGCAATATTCCCTTTCCGATGACCCGAATCTGCTCGGGCGTCCCGAAGGCTTTGAGCTTACCGTCCGCGAAATAAAGCTTTCCGCCGGAGCCGGATTTATAGTGGCTTTGACCGGAACTATCCTGACCATGCCGGGGCTTTCGAAAGCGCCGTCCGCCTGGAACATTGACGTCGACGACGACGGCGTGATAACCGGATTGTCATGACAACACTGCTATTCGACGATTGCACCCGCAATGCATCGGAAACCGAAGAACTCGGATATCGCTTAAGCGAAGTCATATTGCCGGAACTTTGTAAAACCGGTTTTGTGTTTATAGCTCTTAACGGAGAGCTGGGAGCAGGCAAGACCGCTTTTATCCGCGGGCTGATGAGGCGTTTCAACGAAGACATTTATGTGCACAGTCCGAGCTACACCATATTGAACGAATATCGCGGATGCTGCCCCGACGGGGCGGAAGTCACGGTCGCGCACTTTGATGTCTGGCGGATTCACGACGAAGACGATCTCTTTTCGGTCGGATTCTTCGACTGGTTTCCGTCGGAGATTCCCGATAATCCGAACGCTTATGCCGGTGGGAATTCCCGCATCGTAATGGCGGTCGAGTGGGGGGAGAATATCGAATACGCACTTCCCGACAGCCTTTACACGGTCGATATCGAAGGGAGCGGCAACGAGCCGCGGCATATACGCGTATTTTATAAAGACAAGATCTGAAATGAACGATTTAAACGACAAGCCTTATATTCTGGCGCTTGATTCAACCGCCGTAACTGCCGCCGCCGCGGTGATGAAGGGCGAGGAAATCCTCGCCTCATCCGTCGTGAACGGCGTCCGCACCCATTCCGAAACCTTGCTTGCGACGGCTGACACACTTATCGGCGCCGCCGGACTTAAAATTTCGGATATCGGGCTGTTTGCCTGCGCGGCGGGACCCGGTTCATTTACCGGGGTAAGGATAGGCGTTTCGCTGATAAAAGGGCTGGCTTATCCGCAAAACAAGCCCTGCGCCGGGGTTTCGACGCTTGAAGCTCTGGCGTATAATCTCCACATAACGGCAAGGGACGCCCTTATCGTCCCGGTTATGGATGCGCGGCGGAGTCAGTTTTACAACGCGCTTTTCCTTGACCGGGCGGAAGGACGGCAGCGGCGGTTATGCGCCGATCGGGTGTTGAGCTTTGATGAGCTGATGGATGACCTTTTGACTGTCGAGCCGGAAAAACCGATTTTTTTTGTCGGCGACGGCTACGATTTGGCGGTATCAAAGCTCATGGCGTCAGATTATGACGGGATAAAGGTAAGATTCTGTGAAACTCCCCGGCTGCTGAGAAGGCAGAATGCCGCGTCCGTCGGGACTGTTGCGCTTTTTGACATGGCTGATGCGAAGCTTTTTACTCATCAGACGCTTGCGCCGGTTTATCTGCGTATGTCGCAGGCGGAGAGAGTCCGCCTGTCCGGTTCGAAAGAAGAAAACGGAAAATAACGAAAGGAGCTTTAACAATATGGACTATACCGGCAAAACCATTGCGATCGGCTGCGATCACGGCGGCTACCTTTTGAAACTTGAAATATTAAAGCATCTTTCCGAGCGCGGCATCAAATACCGCGACTTCGGCTGCGATTCACTCGAATCGGTGAATTATCCGATATACGCGCACGAAGTCTGCCGCGCCGTTCAGAGCGGGGAGTGCGTTTGCGGCATACTGCTCTGCGGCACCGGTATCGGGATGTCTATGGCGGCAAACAAGCATCGCGGCATTCGCGCCGCCGTCTGCACCGACACCTTTTCTGCGCGGATGACCCGCGCTCACAACGACTGCAACGTTCTTTGTCTCGGCGGAAGGGTAACCGGCTTCGGTCTTGCACTCGATATCGTCGACGCCTATCTTGATACCGACTTTATCGGCGGGCGGCACGCGGAGCGGATTGCGATGTTTGAGGACTTTAATTAAAGATATCTCGCGGAGGTGTAAGATGTCAAGGACTGTAATCGGAACGGCGTTTGACGCGCCGTTTAAGGATTCAATAAGTCATTACTGCTATCCGCGGGAAAAGCTTGTCGCCGAACCTGTCTTCCCATATATGGTGCTTGACGGCGGCGCTTTTCAATTTGCCGCCGACGTTTTCGGCGGGGCGGATTCCGACTTGTTGCTTCGGAAAACAATGGACGGAAGCCTTTTCGATGTGTTTCGGAGCGGCGGGGAGTTTAACTGGGAAAAATCCTTTGCATATACTGCCGGCACAAATCTCCTCCCGAAATACGAGTGGCAGATCTGGCCTCAGCGGCTGTATATGACAATTCCGCCGGCGCACGCCTATCTTCGCACCGGCGACCCGAAGTATTCGGATAAATGGCTGGAAATCGTTCGGGGATGGTCGGGCGCGCATCCGTATCAGCCGTATGACCCGGATATTCACTATATAAAAACCGACATGGTCTGGCGGGATATGCAGGTTTCCTGGCGGACGCTTTCGCTTTTGCACGGTATATTCATGCTGCAGGACGCGCCTTTTTCCGAAGCCGACTGGCTTTGGCTGTATGATTTCATCGAGCTGCACGCGGAACATCTGGCGGAGGAAGCGCGGGAGCGGATTTCGAGAAATTACGCGCAGAACCATGTGCTCCAGATCGGCGTCGCTCTCGTTATGGCGGGAGCGCTGCTGCCGTGGCTTGAAAATGCAGGAGAGTATGTCGCGCTCGGTTCGGATACCGTTAAAATGAACATGGAAGGGGCGATATACAAAGACGGCGGCTCAAACGAAAACAGCCCTTCGTATTCTCATTTTATCGCCCGTCTTTATCTTGAAGCGTATCTGATGCTTGAAAACAACGGTCTTCCGCCTGTTGCGGGACTGAAAGAGAGCATCTCGAGGCAGTATGAATGGATGTATCACTGCATGGCTCCGGACGGGCGGGCGCTGCGCATCTCCGACTCATATGCGATGAGCGCAGAAGAGGATATCCGCCGGGTGGCGGAGTTATTCCCTCTCGATTTCAGCCGCGATTTGACCGATCGGCTCTTCCCCGATTCGCGGATGGCGATACTGCGGCGGGGAGATATTACCCTCTTTTGCGATGCTATGGACTTCCCTCACCCGCATCAGCACGCCGGACGCCCTCAAACTTTAGTTTACTTAGGCAAAGAGCCGCTGCTTGTTGACGCCGGATGCTGTTCGTATGACAGGTGGGAGATTTACACCTCGCTGAAAGATCAGGATTACCACAACGTTGTTTACTGCCCGGATATAACGCCGAAAAAGATTGCCACCGAGATAACTGAGTGGAAACCGGAAGACGGAATAGTCGAGACGAAAATCCTGATCGACGAGCCGGAAGGAAGTTACGAATGGGTAAGAAAATTCGTGGTATCAGATGAAAATATCACCTTTTACGACCGCGCCGTCTCAGATAAGCCGCTGCGCTGGAAATCAAGGCTGCATTTCGCCCGACGCGATATGTATAAGGCGGACGAATACCGAATGGAGCTGCGAAGCCCCGGATATCATGTTGAAATTACTACCGAGCTGCCTTATATTCAGCATATCAGAACGGTAATGGATGACAACAACCGTATAAACTATGCGATAGTTCTTGAATGCGGCTGTGAGGGCAAAGTTTTTGAAAACACGACGGAGATTTTGATAAAGAAGCTTTAAAAGATAATCATAATCAAAAAACCGTCTCCCCGGATATTATGGGGAGACGGAAATTTTATATCAATATATCAGTAATAGACTATAAGGGGAGCGGCGTTAGAATATGTAGTCGCGCCGGAGCCGTCCTGCGCAACACAGCGATACGCGAAGTATCCGAAACCGCCGGTGGGACTTGAGGCTGTAAATGAATAAGTCGAGGAGGTCGCTCCCTGAATGTTAGCCCATGAGGAAACCGCAATATTACCGCTTACATAGCCAACCTGCCACTGATAGTTGATGGCGCCGTTGCCGCCGGTCGCTTCCGCCGTGAAAGTGACGGTTGTATCGACTTTTGCCATCTGCTGGACAGGCTGGGTCACGAACCGAAGCGCTGAAGGATTGGCGTTTAAAAGGGATACTGTTGCGATGTCGGATATTATATAGTTGCCCGAGCCGTCATAAACCACACATCTGACTGAGATTCCCTGCCCGAGAACTTCGGCTGAAGCGATAAACGAGAAAGTATTCGAGCTTCCATCCTGCTGATTTGTCCAGAAAGAGGGGGCAGCCGTTAAAGAAGTCTGCCAGACATAACGGAGAGTTCCTTTGCCGGTTGCGCTTATGCTGAATGAGACTCTTTGTCCGGCGGATACAACCACGCTTTGCGGATGAGAGGTAATCTTGAGTGTGCCGGTCGGATCTGTCGTGGGATTTCTGTTGATATAAGCGGTGTCCGAATAGACGGTGTCGCCCTTTTCGTCGGTTACAACGCAGCGGACACGGTAATTCGTATTTATCATATCCTCATTTACTGTTATAACGAATACCTGACCTGAAACAGCGCCCGGAATGCTCGACTGCCAAACAGAATCATTGTCTGTCATATACTGCCAGAAATACTTATAAGGAGCTGCGCCGCCGGTAACGATAACGCTGAAGCTTACTGTCTGACCCGCGGTTGCGACGATGCTTTCGGGCTGCTTATAAAACGAAAGTACGCCGCCTGTGCCTTCAGTTACCTTTGCCGGATCGGAAAACGCCTTGCTGCCGTCCGAGTCGGTGATGACGCAGCGAACCATGGTGCCGTTTTCAAAATCTTTTAAATCGACATAAAAACCGTATGTATCGGTGTTGTTTCCGGCGCTCATCCACTGACCGAGAGTATAAAGATAGGCGCTTGATATCTGCCAGTCGTATTTATATTTGCCAGTGCCGCCCTCGACTTCAACTCTGAAGCTTACATATTCACCGTTTTTGGCGACTGCATCCTTTGGCTGGGAGATAATCTTCAGCGGGGCAGTCGGGAATCCGTCGCCCGAAAGAGCGACCGCAGCCGCGGCAGAGGTTACCGATTTTCCACTGGCGTCGGTTACTATGCAGCGGATAAACCAGGCGCCGTTGCCAAGCCAATCGCCCAATGTAAGCGATATAACGGACTTGCCGTTAAGAGCCGATTCGGCAGGTTTCCAGTCACCCTGCGCAGATGAGCGGAGCTGCCATTCATATGCATAAGGCCGGGTACCGCCTTCAACCGTTACCGAGAAGCTGACCTGAGCGCCGTAAAATCCCTTTGCGCTTTCCGGCTGAGCCGTTATCCGAAGCTCGGAAGACTCTATATCAAAGCGGATGCGGGCGCCGGCGTCCATCATTCTTGTAAGGATCGCGGCGACTTCGGAGCGGCGGATATTTGAATCGGGGTCGGCTGCGTGAGTTATTGCGTCAACGCCCTGAACAATTCCGGCGCGATAGAGCTTATAAATCGCCGCGGCATTATCGGATGACATCGGGACATCCGGGATTGAGCCTTCCGGGATATCGTTTATGGCGACAAGCGCGTCATCGGGAAGAGCGTTTGCAAAGATACCCATATAGCCGGCTCTTGTCGCCGATTTATCCCATGTGTAATCTCCGGAAATTATACTTTGGCTTTTGGCGTAATCGACATAACTTATATACCAGGGGTCGCCGGGGGTTATCGTTACCTTTCCTTCCGTATGCTTCTGATACATACAGACGGCGAGCTTTACCGCTTCCGCGTATGTCAGGTTATCGTCGGGAGCGAAGGTGTCCTCGCTTTTTCCGTTTATCAAGCCGCTTTCATACGCAGCTTTAACATCCGAGTAATACCATGCCGACTCCGGAACGTCGGCAAAAGGAATTGTTGCGGCAAAGGCGGTAACGCCCGCTGCGGCCGCAAGCAGCATTGCCATAAAGACAGCCGTCAGCCGCGTTATAAAATGATTTTTTGGGTTCATTTACTTATTTCCTTTCGCTGTATACGTAAAAAATATATCTTGGTGTCAAACAAAAATAAGACGACAAAAGTGGTTTTTTGTTCCGTATTTAGTATTATTATAGCATGGTATTTTTGATTAATCAATGGTATGTCGCAAGTTATGCGTTTCATTTCGGAAATTTCGGAATATTAAAGAAATTTTACATCGATTTTAAACAAAAACAACCTTAATTCGGACTTGTATGTTAAAATTTTTATTTAGTTAATACAAAATTAACACAATAATCACCAAACTATCACTTAATAGGTATATAATGAACATAGTCAAAAAAATGACGAAGTTCAAATTTGCATAACGCCGAAACGCGGCGTTCCGGAAAACGAAATCTATTATGAAAGGGACTTAATATATGGGAACCAAACTTCTTGTTATCGATGACGATGTCAATATCTGCGATATGCTTCGCATGTATTTCGAGAATGAAGGCTATGAAGTAAAGACCGCAAACGACGGCGTTGAGGGACTCAGCTACTTCAAAATGTATGAGCCGGATCTTGTTCTGCTCGACATTATGCTTCCGAAGAAGGACGGCTGGCAGGTTTGCCGCGAGATCCGCGAAGGAAGCTCAAAGCCGATCATTATGATCACCGCCAAGGGCGAAGTTTTTGACAAGGTACTCGGGCTTGAACTCGGCGCCGACGATTTCATCGTCAAGCCGTTTGATACAAAAGAGCTTTCCGCCCGTGTCAAAGCTGTTCTCCGCCGCTACACCGCTCATGACAATACCGGTGACGATGAAGTCATAAAATTCGACAACATCGAAATCAGCCTTCAGAAATATGAGCTTAAGCTTAAAGGCAAGTCGGTTGATATTCCTCCGAAGGAGCTTGAGCTGCTTTATTTCCTCGCTGCCAACTATAATCGCGTTTTCACCCGCGACCAGCTTCTTGACAAGGTCTGGGGCTTCGATTATCTTGGCGATTCCCGCACCGTTGACGTCCATGTAAAGCGTCTCCGCGAAAAACTCGAAGGCGTTTCCGACAAATGGATACTCAAGACCGTCTGGGGCGTCGGATATAAGTTTGAAATTCTTCAGTAAACTATTAGAATACCCGAAAGGACGGCCGGCTGCCCGGCCGTCCTTTTCACGATATAATTCATCCGTAAAATACATCAACGACCGCGAAAGAACGGATAATCGACATGTTTAAAAGCCTGTTTGCAAAATACATGACGGCATTCATGCTGATAATCCTAATCAGCTTCGCTATCCTCGCCGCGGTTATCAGCGGCTCCGTCCGCAGCTACACTATTGAATACCGCGAAAGAATCATGGCGCAGACCGCCAGGACGGCGGAGCTTTACCTGAGCCAGACCTTCTCTGACTCGGAAATTGAAGATTTCAGCCAGTTTATATATTATAACTCCCGGGCTGCTTCCGAATACCTGACTCTGCTGACCGACTATGCAGCAGACACTACCATATTTGTTTCAAATGCCGCCGGAGATATCCTTCTGAGTGATATTAATTCTCCGATATCAGCCGGAGAAGCGATATCGCCTCATGTCGTAGAGGATATACTTGACGGAAATTCAAGGCAGCAGAACAACCTTGGCGGTCTCTTCGGCGACTGCCACCTTACTTATGCAAAAACCATTGAATCCGACACAGATATCCTCGGTATCGTCTATACCTCCGCTTCGAGCGCCAAGATTAATCTGCTGGTAGACAATCTTGTAAAGACGATAATAATGACCTTTCTCTGGATCTCGCTTGCAACGCTTATAGCCGTATATTTCATATCGGACAAGATAATCAGCCCGCTCAAGGATATGAGCAAGGCTGCGCGCAGCTTTGCCTCCGGCAATTTTGATGTCAGAGTACCCGTTATAGGTCAGGATGAGGTGGCGGAGCTCGCAACAGCGTTTAACAATATGGCAGGTTCGCTCAACAATATCGAAGACAGCCGACGCGCCTTCCTTGCCAATATAAGCCACGACCTGCGCACCCCGATGACTACAATCTCCGGCTTTGTCGACAATATAATCGACGGGGTTATCCCGCAGGAAAAACAGGAACATTATCTGCGGATCGTTTCAAGCGAAACCAAGCGGCTTTCGAGGCTGGTTCAGCAGCTGCTTGATATCTCACGGATCGAAAGCGGCGTTCGGAAGTTCAACATGACCGTTTTTGATATATGCGAAATGGCAAGGCAGATACTTATCAGCTTTGAGACCAAAATCGATGAGAAGAAGCTGGAGGTTGAGTTCAGCGCCGATTCGGACAATATGTATGTCTCCGCTGACCGGGACGCGATTTATCAGATCTTTTACAACATCGCCGACAACGGAATAAAGTTCTCCTATGAAGGCGGAAAATACCGGGTAACGATTATTCAAAAGGAAAAAAAGATATATGTCTCGGTTTATAACGAAGGGATAGGAATTCCCCAGGAGGATATTCCCTATGTCTTCGACCGTTTCTATAAAGGAGACAAAAGCCGCGGAATCGACAAAAGCGGAGTCGGTCTGGGAATGTATATATCAAAGACCATTATCGACGCGCATCACGAAGAGATCTGGGTAAAGAGCGTTTACGGCGAATACTGTGAGTTTGTCTTCACCCTATCTCCCGCAAAGACTCCTCCGCACAAAAAGACGGATGAACAAGCTGACATTCTTCAGTGACTTGACTTTTCAATAAAGCATCGTTGTGAATCAACTGTTTCAATTCACAGCACAAATTAATGCCCTTTACCAAACATTATTTTACTGATTTGTAAAGTTCAAATTTACAAAGACATTAAAAATAATATACAAAAACGGACCAGTCTGTTCAAACCGGTTTGATATCATTTATATAGATACGATACTATATGTAACGCATTCAAATACCCGAATCACTCATGCCTGCAGAACCGCCGTATTCCGTCGAGCCGCTGCAGCGACCGAAAGGATATAAATTGCGTAATTCAGATACAAATCCGGCAACCGGCGCCGTATACCGGAATGTTTGCAGTCCCGCCGGTCCGCAGGCAAAGGCATGCGCCAATAATTCGGAGTACCCGGGAGAAGCCTCCTACGGCGGCTGCCGATATCGTTGGGTTTATGACGATTATCAGAAAGCCAAGCGCGGCGATTTAAGGGCAAAAAAACTCAGAGAAGCAACGCAGGCGGTCAGCTTCTTTTGTATGATCTGCTTTGCCGGTATAGCCCTGGCAGTATTTAACGGAATCTTCACCGATATTCCGATGTACGGCTTTTCGCCGTCGAAAAAAAGCTCAAAGCAGCAGACCTTTGAAGCGGTTTCAACTTCTTCTTTTTCAACGGCTTCCTTCAATGAAATTGCCGATGAAGCAAAAGCCGCGCCGGAGACGTCGCTTGCTAAAATAGCCGCCGAATGCACCGCCACCACATCGGATATGTCTCGTTGTTACGGACTGCCGAGCGGAGTGCTTATTACTTCCGCTAAAGCAAAATCCGAGCTTTACATGAATGATATCATTACCTCCGTCGCCGATTCGGAAGAAGAAATGGAAAACGGAGTCCGGGTAACGCCTATCAGAACACCGGAGGAACTCCGGGCGGCTCTGTCCGATTACTCGGAGGGCGAATACGTCTATCTTCGCGTATACCGCCTCGGCAGATACTTCACGATAGCTCAGGAGATTTACGGTACTCCGTAAAACAAGAACTTTACAACCTAAATCAAAACGCCGTCCGCGCCTTTGCAGGTGCGGACGGCAAATTTTACTCCTATTGCCCGACTCTTTTAACACATTCCTTTATCGCTTTTATCGTATCGGCGTCGACTGGTTCGGCAAGAGCTTCAAAGGTCGTGTCACTTATCTCTCCGCCGGTCAGCGTCTGATACCAGACAAGACCGAGGGTATAGCGCCCGATGCCGAGGGAAGCATGGAAAGTGTCGCGGTAGACCGGCGATATACCTTCCTTTGCAAGCTCCCGGAAAGCCGTTCCCGACGGAATTATCAGGTCGGCGGATATCTCGTCTGCCGCACGGCGGTAGCAGTTTTCAAGCGCTTCAAACATCTGCTGCTGAGTTTCATATCCCATCATCTGGCAGAGCCGCTCGGAGCCTTCTTCATAAGCCCAAGTCTGGTGAACCGCTATGCGGGAAGCGGGCGAGAGCTTTCTTATATATTCGGCAAGAGGAGAGATATACGGCCAGTAGCTGTCCCATTTTGTCGACAGATGGCTCGCCTGTTGAATTGTCACTACATCCCATCGGCGATTCAGAAGCGCCTCTTTCATTGATACTAAGAAACCGGTGTATGTCGCCTTTACTTCAAGCTCGTAGCTTTTTGAATCGCTCATCATATTCCGAAAATGCCGTTCAAGAGGGCAGCCGGGGATATAGAGGTTGACTATATCAATCGGCTTCCCTGCGCTCTGCGCTATCTTATGCAGATAAGCCGAAGCGTCCTGTGAAAAGCTGTTGCCTATTGCAAGCACCTGCATTGTTAATCATCCTTTCTTTTCTTTGGATTGTTATATGAATTATAACTCTTTTTAGCCGATATGTCAATGGCGGGAGGATAAAGCGGCGTAAAATCGTAGGTTATTCCATTGCTAAATCGCCGGTTTTATGGTAAAATAATAAAAATATATTGAAACAGGTAACAAATTATATGAATTCCGAAACATTGGCGCTTGCTGCGCGGCTGATAGGTTACGTTGCCGTCGCGCTGGCTCTTTTTGTTTATATATCGAAAAGCCGCAAGGTTATCCTCGCTACAAAGCTGAGCAACGATGTGCTATGGGCCGCGCATTACATTTTAATCGGGGGCTGGTCGGGGGCGGCGCTCAACATAATGGCGATCGGGCGGGAAACGGTTTTTTACTTCAAGGAAAAGAAATGGGCTTCCTCCCGTATCTGGCTCTATGTCTTTTTGGCTCTGACATGGCTTTCCTGTATTTTAACCTGGGAAGGTCTCCGAAGCCTGCTTCCGATGGCGGGCACTTCCTTTGCCGTCGTAAGCTTCTGGTGTTCCGATCCGCTGAAAGTGCGGCTGTTGGCGCTGCCGGCTCAGATTTTATGGCTTATCTACGGCATACTTCATATGACCGTCCCGGGTATAATCGGAAGTTCAATATCTCTTTTGTCGATTTTCATCGGTCTTGGCGGCGATTATGCGCGTCACAGACGGAAGAAGAAAGAGGAAGAAGGCGGAGCGGCGGAATGACAGGCGCAAAAAATACATAATAACTATCGGCGGAACCGCTTAATGATTCCGCCGATGTTTTTTTATATTCTGACGCCATATAAACCAACCGAATATTTTAACTATTATTTCACCAGCTCTATCATACACGACTGATGCATATGAAGTTTCAGATGCACCCCGCGCAAAACGCCGTTCTCGATAAGCGGACTTGCCTGATCTTTGCCCTCGTCTTCACAGAAGCGGATGTTTTTCCAGCCGCTGTCTTTGAAGCAGACAACCGTTTCGGTAACTCGGCTTTCAACTTCTTCCTGCGAATGATCGGAATAATCGATTGCGAGAAGGATGTCACGACCGCGCTCGTCGCGGATGAGCGTAAGTCCCGTAATGGTATCGCCGTTTGAGATGTCCGTCCATGCGATAGGGTCGGAGAGCTGACGGAGCATTCCTGAGCAGACTTTTCTTAACAGTCGGCTGATGCAGTCAAACCCGCCAAGCTGCGGAATATCGAGATAATGAGCTCGTCCGATATACGACGGCGCTGAATTGAGCAGTACCGCTCTGTCATTTCTTATAACGACCGGCTCATCTCCCGCGCACATCAGAACTTCCGCGCCGTCCGGCGTGTAGTTGAATTCCGCGTCAAGCGGGAGAATGTATTCGCTGTTTCCGATTGTGTCGGATATGACATTGACGCGGGATTTCCTAAAAGAAGGTTTTACTCCGAAAATATCTTCAAGTCCGTCGACGCGGCTGACTGCAAACAGCGAAACGCCTTTGCCGTAAAGACGGCGTATGTGTTCAACGGCTTTCGGCGGAGCTTCGGCCAAAGAAGGCAGGACGATAAGGTCGCAGTCGTCTTCTGTGAGATCGGCAAAAGACTCCCAGTCGGTCATAAATCCGCAGGGCAGACCGGACATAAGCGATGTTTCGTATACAAAGCCAAGTCCGCTGTCGCTTATATTGAAAATATGCTGATAGCCTATCTTATCCTTGCCCCAGTCTTCGACTCTGTCGTCGGAAGGGCTACACTCCGCTATAAAACAGGTGCTGCGCAGAGGACGCGCGGGTTTATGTTCAACAACCGCTTTCCAGTGACGGACGAAATATTCGACGTCCGCAGGAGTAAGGTCGCGGTGCATAAATCCGTATTTGTCGAGGAAATGATATCCGCCGTTTTTGTAATACGCCGTATTGTATACATACTCGCGCGCGTGAGCTGTATTAAACCACGGCTGCATCCGGTAAGCTCCGAGCGGCGGCGTTGCGAATTTTACAAGACCGTCGATGCAGCCGCCGTCCGATGATGTATACTGTTCCGGATATATGACAAGTCCGGGATTGTGAAGCAGGATTGTCGCTGCGGAGTATGCTCCTCTGTAAGTCTGATATGCGCAGGAACAGGGGTAATCTTCAAACTGGCAAAAGCCGTTATATATGTCTTTTGCAAGCGCCTCTCCCTGAGCGAATCCAAATCCGTCGATGAAATAATTGGTGTGCATCGGGATTGCATAAAGAGAAAAAGGTCCGTAGCAGGCTCGCTTGAAGTTCGGATTGCGCTCTTTGAAATACTCATTCTGTCTCTTGAAACATTCGAGATAATGTCGGTTCGCCCAGCTATACCAGTCGTTTTTCGCAGCTACGAGCAGCTTTTCAAGGTGAGGTTTTGTAAAAGCTTCTCCGTCCGACCAGCCGACTTTATTCCGGATATCCGGATGCGCGTCAAGGAATCCGGAAAGCACCGAAAGAAGTCCGCTTTTGTATGAATTTATATTCCAGTAATCATGGCGAAGAACGGCGGTTTCATCGTCAACAGGAAAATACATATAATCGGCATATTTAACTATATCCTTATGCTTTTCCGGGTCATGATCCACCATAGTCCTGTGATCCGAAAGCCAGACATACCATTCTCTTGCAAAAGGCCGGGTAAGCTCCCATGTGCGCCTGTCTTCGGCGACATGACCGGTAAACGATGTGCAGCAATAATAATGCTCCATGTTGCACGACTCGTAAGGATTCCACGGGTCAAACGGGTCGCGGTCGAGATGCTGCTGTTCGTTTGGAACGGAGAAAAGAAACGGCAGACCGCTTTCGAGCGGAGCGCATTTTTCGCCGTTGATGTCAAAAACTTCAAACGCGACATCGCGCCCGGCAATCTTTGCGGTGCCGAAGAATACGTCAACAATGACGCGGTAGCACGCGACGGGAAGCGGAGCGCTTTTTACCTTCCACTTGCAGTCGGAAATCCTCTCGGCGGAAAGCTCCGCCGGACGATCATTAAGCGGACAGCCGTAAACATCAAGCAGCTGACATCTCAGTGTAATAAACCGCGGGTCTTTATTTGTATATACGCAAAACTCGAATTTTATCGGTTCTGCTTCGGAGAAGTAATGATTGCCGTCGAAATGCCGCAGCACTTCGTCTCTGCGAACGCAGTCGTCGGGAATAAGCTTATAAACGTCATTTTTCACCGAATCGACTTTGCAAAAGTCGATTTCTTCGGGCGCGCGGCGTTCCACCAAAGCGCCGCTGCCGTCAAAAACAAATTCCCACCCGCCCTCCGACTGCATTTTATACCCGTCGGCTTCCATTCGCTCATATCCGAATGAGATTTTGTCGATTTTATTTGATTCGGATATCGCGACTGTCTTCTCGACGGGAAGCGTTGTTATATCGAACCATTCGGAAAGTACATCCCTCCAATGCATACGCGGATCGGCGGTATTCAATGAGCCGTTGTGAAGATAGTATTTTACACCACCGAATCTTACATACGGCTTTTTGATTCGGTCGATTTCAACCGTATATTGGTCGGGATTGAGCGGCAGTGAGGGATAATCGTAGCGGCGCTGCACACCGCCGTCTAAAGTGAACGAAAGATACGGAACGCCGCCGATTACTTCCGCAGAATATGTAAGGGTATAAGGAATCATCCCTCCGCTGTATGTCGGGATTTCGGCAGTCACGGGAGCTGATATCATCTCCCTTTCGATCTCGTCGGCGCTTTTGAGCGCGACATCTTCAAGAATAATCTCGCCTAAAAAGTCATTTCTGCAGATGCCGGCTTCCCCCGCCGCGCTGCATTCATCGGGGAGAGAGAATTCAATCGCCGCATCGCCGACAGAACCGGTGACTTTGTTGTCTTTTAAAACAAGTTCGGCGGTATATGAAGTATCATCGGCGGGGTACGGCGCGCCGGGGCAGCTTTTTTCTTCAATTACGGTACAGGTGATATCTTCGAATTTACAAAGGCGGAATACGACCGTTTCATCTGCCGCAAAGCCGATGCTCAGCCCAAAACCGCGCCTGGTCGCCCTGTCATACCTGAATATAAGGGTAAACCTTGCGTCGCCAGAGGGGTATTTATATGAAAAGCGTATCTTCTCTTTGAAGTTGTAAAGCGGCGGCGTTTTCCAGAGATATTTGTTCCCGGCGCAGCTGAGCGAATAGCCGCGTTCGGTTATCCGCGTATGCTTATGATAAAACGCGGAACTTTCTTCGACATATACGCCGTATGGCTGGCGGTCGTCGCCGTATATTCTGAAATCCTCGTGAAATAAATACATATTTTCCTCCGGGAGGGTTTTTATTTTATATACGCAGACTGTAAAACGAAAGCGCAAGAGTAAAGTTACAAAAGAGTTTCACCTATTGAACGCTCCTATTATACCATCTAACATCGTAAAGGTCAATATCATTTAAGTGAAGAAAAAACACGAAGTCGAGACCGGAAAAATCAAATTATGCGCAAAGATATCGCCGTAATAAACCCGTTCGGATATTAATACGACGATATTTCGCTTCTTTATGCAATTTGCAGTTGGTATAGCATTTTGGCGCAGTTCCTGTTTACTTTATACTCACTCGGCAGACATAACTTCCGGCTTTTGCTCGGCTTTGGCTTCTTTTGTCTTGTAGTAAAAATAATAAATGAGCGAAGAAATCAGCTGACAGCCGGAGAACACCGCTAATAGCGGGAATAAAGGCACTTCCATCATAAGCCCGCCGCAAACGGCTGCACCGAGTGCGCTCCCGGCGGTAGTCAGCGCCATCCGCCATATGTTGTAATGCCCGGATATCTTATACGGAATAGTTTTGTATACAATATCCGGCACGGCGTAGTTTATCATCATTATCCCGACCGCCACTATACAGTAAACGGCTAAGAATACGCCTTTTCCGCCGATGCCGCAGAGCGGGAACGAGAGTGTGACAATTCCGCTTGCAAGACCGATAAGACCCGGAGAAAGGCGCCTTACCAGTACCGTATAAAGAAAGCTTCCGGCAATCTGGGACGCGGCTGCCGCAGTCGAGATATAGGCGGCAGAGGCGTTGTCAAAACCGATTTTATTCAATGCGATGACCGTCGATACCGAAAACGCTCCGGTAAGCAGCCCTCTCAGAAAGTTCGGTATTATAAGTTTCGTAAACTCCGGGACGGCAAACAGATTATAACTGAATTTTTGCTTCTTTTTCGTGTCTTTATCAGATATATCTGATAAAACGAAGTATCTGCTGATAACGGCGGAGAAAAGAGCGAGAGCACCGGCGATGGCGAACGCAAATTTCATCGCCGAAAAATACGGAGTTGATTTAAGCACCGACGATAGTATCACGCCGGGCAGTAAAATCAAAATACCGGTAACAATTCCGTCTACCGACATTATTTCTCCGAATTTTGAGATGTCGATAATGTGATAGGGTATCTTATGTTCGTATAAATTCCTTACGGATATTGCCGCCGTTTGTATAAACCCCGCTATGAAGAATATATACACCGGTACTTCATTTCTGCAAAGCAGCATCAGCAAAAACCCGGAAAGACTGAATATGACCGTCGAGACCGAAGAAATATTTACAATAAGCCTGCCGCTGTCGGCGCGGTCGGGAAGCGGCGACAGGGCAAGCGAAATGACAAATCCGAGTATGTATACAAAAGAGGTGTAATACCCGACTTCGGAACTCGAAAGACCGCACTCGCTGAGAAATGTCTGGAATATCGCGCCTGTACACAGCGTTATCGCAACCGCATACAGGGCGTTGCGGATATAGTATATTGTGGTGTTTTTGTTTATCAAGTCTGTTTTTCCTTGATTTTGTCGGAGTCAGTTGAATTTGTATGAGAACACATCGGCGTCTTTCATGACAAAACGCATATATACCGGCTTTCCGGACGCATTTGCTATCGACGCATCATCCTGCCATTTGACTGCGCGCTTTATTTCGTCGCCGATAATCTCCTCGCTTTTGTATACATCGTCGCCGCAGATTATCTCCACGCGAACAAAACCCGCCGCCGATGTCCGGTAGTTAATTTCAAGCTCGCTGCCTTCAAAGATGAACTGCTTTGTTGTAAGCTCGCCGCCTTTCCAGGGGGCTGACAGCGAAGCGAATCCGTCTGTGCGGAGCAGCAGGCGCTCGACGTGCCATGAATTCTGCATATAATGCCGGGATACATACATCATCATCCGACTTTCGTCAAGCGGAAAGATGCCGGTCAGAGGATAGTTTGTGCGGGAGACCCAATTTCCGTAACCGATACCGGGGCGGATGAATGTTTCCATGAACGTGCGGTCATAAACATCGCTTCCGGCGCGGGAGGTGAGCAGAACGGCGTCGGAGCAGTCGTTGAAATAAACATATAGTCCTTTATAGCCTTTCAAGAGACCTATCTGTTCTGCCTGTTCATCGGTTACTACCCGCCGCCTTTCCATAAACCTCGCTGCCGGGGCGATGTATATATGCGGCGCGCGGAAATAAGGCTCGGTATTGTTTGTATAAAACTGTTCGGGCGTGTCCGAATACTTCATTACCGCAGGTTCTGACCAGGTGTAAAAGTCTTCGGACGTCATGCGGGCGACGCTCCGCCGGTAAAATCCGTTGTCATTTTCCAAGATACGATAATAAAGCAGGTACTTCTGCTCGGCTTCGCTCCAGAACAAGTTATTTCCGCCGTCAAACGAGTTTAAAAGATCGCTTTCGATAACCGGCTGAGGGTCCATCTTAGTAAAATTATATCCGTCGGCCGAGGTGTACATTAAAAGATACTTTCCGCCCGGCGGGTCGTTAACGGGGGTATGAGCGATTCCCGATTTGCTCATGGTCTGGAATGATTTAATGCGTTCGTTTTCCGGGATTCCCGGGCGTGTGTCGAGCCAGACAACGCCCCCCGGAGACACAAGGTTATTTTCACGCTTTATCCAATTAACGCCGTCTTCGCTTTCGGCAGCGAGCGAAACTCCGGTCTCCGCGTCCGCTTTCATCCCTCGATAGTACATTAGATAACGCCCGCCGGTTTTGATAACGACGCTGCCGGCGTTTGCGCCGCCTTCGTTCGGACGGTCTATCACTATCGATTTTTCGGCGGTGACAGGTTCGTGGAGCTTCAGAAATGTCCCGTCCATGCTGTCGATCATGTATCTGTCGACGAATAATTCTCTTCGGTTTTTAATGTTTATCATAAGTTAAGTCCCTCTGTAATGAATTAATTGAGATATCTGTTATGCCGTAAATCCCACCGAATAAAGCTCGCAGTTTTCGACGTTCAGCTCAAGGCGGATTTCTTTTCCCATGTATTCGGACAAATCCATTCCCTCGGGCGTGATTCTGTCATTGTCTCCGCTGACGGCGTATTCGCAGATTTTGTTGTTATTTTCATCCGTTACGCTGATTTTCAGCTTTCCTTTCATGTTGAAAGAGAGGCTTTTGCCGGTTACTCGGATTGGTTTTGTTACTAAAGTCCCGCCGGAAATTGACGCATAGCCCTCCCTTCTCAGCCATGCGCGGCCTACGCCGCCTTTGTAATCGACGTCGCAGACGGTATGGTCAAGGTCGGTCGCGCCGTAATATGCACAGATTCTGCCGTCTTTTTCGATTGAGTCAACGGACAGCGATACCATTCCCCTGTCCCAGTCATCGCCTTTTCCGCAGCTCAGAAGATATCCGTCGTTATTTATATTGAAATCAATGCCGTCATGCGACCAGGCAAGCTGCTGCTGAATATGACCGTCTACCGCGTTAAAGTGCGAAAGATGCGCTATATAAATGCCGTTTTCGTATTTGACGCTCATTCCGTATGTCTGGTCGCCCAAAGGCGCGTCGGCGGCAGGTTCGATAATTACCCTCTCATCCGTCCATTCGCGAAGATCGGCGCTTTCCGCGCGGGCAACCACGCGAATCATTGTTATGCTTTTGCAGACAAGCCCTCCGCCGCCATCCTGCGACTTTTCGGTGTCTTCGTTCTTTAAATAAACATCGATATCTTTTCTTTCCGGCAAAACCGAATATCCGTAGGCGTGGAAGACTCCTTCCGACTCTTTATAGTCAAAACCCGGAAAATAAGCGCAGAAAGCCTCGCCGTCGGTCGTTATGCCGCTCAGTTTCCAGAGCTTGTAATACATGACGTATTTTTTACGGACATCATCCCAAAGCATATAGAAAACGTCCGACGGACCCGTCCATTCGGGAATGTCGGTGTCTTCCCAATGTATTCCGTCGACAGAGCGCTTGAATTTCATACAGGGAACATCAGGTCTTTTCGACCGGCGGTAAAAACTCGCGCCTATGTAGTTATATCCCTTCCATAACCGTCCGTTGTCGGGCATTATGCCGGTACATTGCGCGTCATCGTCTATTGAGCCTGTCCATTCGTCGCCCCGCTCCCAGTTGATGCCGTCGGAGGAAAAGGCGATTCCGGACGGATAATCGGATTTTTTCCCGCCGTAAGTTACATAGAACATAACATATCTGCCGTCCTGTTCAAAAACCGCGCTTCCGTAAGGACCGATTCCCTCCCAGTCGTATTTTTTCACAAAAACAGGGTTGCCGATTTCCTTTTCAAAGGGATGAAAGGTGCGGGTGAGGTTTTCGCTTCTTTCGATGTTTTTGTCGTCTAAAAACAAGATTCTGTTTCCCATCAGTCGTTCTCCTTAATTATATCTATGAATTTGTCAAGCTTTTTTTGATAGCCGGGCATTTTCTTTGCGCTCCACGAGGCGTAATTCATGTCTTTGCCCAACTGGTAATACATATCGCTGCCCATAATATCAATGTATATATATGTAAAATCCAGCGCCGGATTTGTGAAAATAATGTCGAGCATTTCGTTGGATTCGTTGTCGCGGGAATATTTTCGCGTCAGCGCAACGTCATAATATGCCGGACGGACGGTTTTATAAGTTTCGGATGCAAGCGCTTCGAGAATCAAAGCCGACATATCAAAGTCTTTTACATAAAAGGGTATTCCGGCGACGTCGCTTACAACGGTGGTTATATATTCATTCTGCGCCTCGTCATATTTGCATATCGGAATTATGCCGAAGTCCTCCATTTCCCTCATTACTTCGGAAGCGGAATGGTTAAGCACATGCGGCATGAACAAAGCCCGGTCGTTTGTAAACATATCCAGCATTTCGGAAATATAATCGTATTCGCCCCAATATAGGCCTTGCGTGTTATATATTGAGTAGACATATTCGTTGATTTTCAATATTTTATCGTCCGGTTCTTTCAGTATTACATTTCCTTCGTCGTCGCGGTAGCTGTATCGGTAATCCATCGAAGTGGGAAAGAAACTGATGTAGTCATATGTTGATACCATGCCGAATACATCATTCATGTCATATATGCCGTTGCCGTCGACGTCTTGTATAACGACAGATGCCATTTCGATCATTTTGTCGTATGTCCATTCGCCGCTCCGGACTATGTCATACATATTTCCCAAGTTATAGTCAATCATCATCTGCTTGTTGAAAAATGTAACGACGGCGTTTACGGTTGAAAGCATACCGTACTGGCCGGCGGCGAGGTATAATCTGTCGAAAATTTCTAATTCATCGTTGACATAATCATACCACCACGGCTGAGAAAAGTCGAGATAGTCGAGTTTATTCATGTCGGTATAAAGATTTTCGGCGATATGACGGGTAACATACGAAATTCCGCCTACCATCAGATCAAAATCGCCGCTGCCCGACAGCACGCTTCCGGAAAGAGCCGTTTTTACAGAATCCAGACCGGCGTAATAACCGTTATAAACATTATACTTCAGTTTAATGTCAAATCTTTCTTCGACGGCTAAGTTGCGTTTGTATACGGCGTCGTCGATTACTTCGCCGGTAAGCTCGCTTTCGTAAAACTGTATCCATTGTTCCGCCGCCGCGAGAATATTATAGTCAATACCCTCGTAATCCATTTCCGGCAGATTATCGCTGATTTCGGTAACGGTTTCTTCTGTGGTTTCGGTTTGAGTTTCGGCTGCGGTAGTTTCATCACTTGGCAGATTTCCGGTGTCTTTTGCGCAGGATGCGAGCAGGGACAGCGCGATGCAGATAAGCAAAAAGATGCTTATTGGTTTTTTCATTGTGGTATTTTCCCCCCTGTTTGTGTATCATTATTTATTAATTGACAAAATGTAAAAAACCTGATATAATCATTGTACCATAAAAAGAGTATTTGTCAATTCGATTTTTACACATCTTTTGCGGTTTTATGTCGTATTATTGAAGGATATGAGGTAATTAAAAAGTGCCTGATAACAATAGTTTTCTTAATGTCGGCAAAGTAGTTATCGACATTGGCGATCTTCAGGTGGTCTTCATATCAAACGGGCTTGATTTCTCAGACATCTGGCGTACAGAGGCGCATTTTCACTTTACATATGAGCTGCATTATCTTCAATGCGGAAACGCTATAATCGGTATAGACAACAATGAAAATTATACTCTGAACGCGCAGGAGATTTACCTTATCCCGCCGATGCGTCTTCACAGGGTAGTTGAAACAAGCGACATGATAAAACACGCCGCAATTTCTTTTGATATAGTTCATAATAAATCGGCGCCGGAAAAATCCTTTTCCGAATATGAATATTACAGCTCTATCTTCGAGGGCATTAAGAATATCATAATAATGAACGGAGAGACGCTTGCCCCGATAATAAACAAGCTTTCCGGTCTCGGATCAAGTCATGATAACAGAACCGAACATATTTTAAAATCGTATCTTTCGGTATTTTTCATTGAATTGTGCAATCTTCTGAAAGATGATATTTTATCCGGCAGCGGTACTAACGTAATTTCGTATGATTCAGACAGTCAACGGCTCTGGCTGGTGGAAAATTATATATCGGAATATTTTATGCGTGATAATATTATCGAAAGTATTTCCGGGCTGCTTCACCTCAGCAGCCGTCAGACCGATAGATTTGTAAAGCGCATGACCGGATACAGTTTGTCGGCGCTGATAAAAAGGCAGCGTATGCTGACGGCGGAGATGCTGATACAATCAACGAACACGCCGTTTAATCAGATCGCCGAATATGTCGGGTATAATTCATACAGCGGCTTCTATAATGCGTTCAGACAGTATTTCGGGGTTGCACCCGAAGAAAAACGAATCGGAGATAAACAAAAATAATCAAAAAAATTGTCAGCCGGTTTTATCCGGCATTTTACGCCAAAAACCACGCTCCCCTTTGAACAGCCCTGAAATGAATTTGATTTCAAGACTGCTCTGAGGGGAGCGTTTCAAATTATTCGGTTTTATTATTTGCTATTGTTCGCTCACGGTCTTTTTGAGCCGCAAATAATACAGAAATTGCCGTCGTTAACATTTCCGCAGCTGCATTTCCAACTGCCGTCGGCGGGTTGGGCAGGCGCTGGCTGAGCGGTTACAGTCTGATGTTGCGCTTCGGGCGCCGCTGCATCAGGCGCAGCCGGAGAAGCCGCCGCTTCCGGTTTTTCCGGTTCTTCCTTTTCTTCTTCTTTTTTGAACGGCAGGCAGCTGAGAGTTATCAGAATTGATCTTGCAAGCTCTGCTGCTGACGGCGTGGTTAACAGGAAGTTTTCTCCGTCGAATATAAGTGAGACAATATCATGAATTCCGGCTGAGAGCGCCATTGAGCTTTCCGCCAATATATTACCGTTTTCGCCAAGTTCCAGCATCTCATGAAGAATATATTTTTTCGGTATCAGGAAATTCCTTGCGAATATTTCATATACCTGAGTCAGCTTTATATCCGTTTCGGTTTCTATGTAGCCTCTTTCTTTAAGCGGATTTAGAACATTGCCGAGTTCCGCCGCATCGGGTACTTTTAGATTGTAACTCTCGAGAATGGTTTTTGCAAGACCGTTGGCATATCCGTCGGAAAAGGTGTTTAATATATCGCTTTCGCCGATTTTTATTTCGGGATTTTCGCCTTCAACATATCCAGCGAGCGTATTTTTGCGGTAGATATCAACTAACGCAAAAAAGACAAGCAGTTCTTCGGGCGTAAACACTCCGGCTATATGAGCGGTCGGCAAATCTGACATTCCCACGCACTTATATATATCTGTAAGCACATCGGCAAAATTCTCCGATTCGCTGAACTTAAGCGCGCCCTTTTGGTTTTCAGCTAATATCAAACGATCTCCGGTTTTGTAAGTAAACTTTTGAACGAGATAGAAGTCGCTTTGTATAACAAGGCTTGCGGACATTTCCGGATTTGTAAGCCGTTGCAGCATATCAAGCGCTTTTTCGTCGTATCCGTTGTTGACTATTATTCCCTTTTCGCACAGCGAATCATATTCGTTGCCGTCGGGTGTTTCGGTAATATTCGAAAACGGACTAAGCGGGTTCTGCCCCTTGAAAGAAGCAGAAAGATAAGATATTTCTTTGGGGGTAAGTATCATTACAATTTCTCCTTATTCCATCTGCAAAGTCGGCTTAATTAAAAATTCATTTGAAAGTGTTAATGTGGTGTCCGCTGTGGCGCCAAAAACGCTCTTCGCAAAATCTCTGGATTTATTTACATCCCTCATATCCTTCAATATTCCCACAGTTCTTTCAACATTGTCAATAACATTATCATCAAAGGCTGAATGATAATGACCGGCAATTGACTTCTTGGTAGTACTTGCAAGTCCATCGAGAACACCGTCAGCTATCGATGTAGCTACTTTTCCGCCAACAGCTAACGAACTGTCAACAAGCGCATTCTGAACACCGGAGATGGCTCCGTCCCTGCCATTTAATATATAGCCTCCCCACACCTCACCTGTGGCGTTTGTTCCGATTTGAAGCGCGAATTGATAATTAACCGGTAAATCGCCGATTACATCGGACGCTGCGCCAAAACCGCCTTTTACAAGACCGCCCTTTGCTCCTTTTACCCAGTCTCCGTCTTTATGGTATGCGGTAACACTTTCACCGAAAACACCTTTTAACACCTTATATCCTGCGCTTATTTTTACGCCTACAGGTCCTGTAAAATGTTTAAGTATGCCAACTCCAATATCAGCTCCTATAACAGTAAGCTGAGAAACATCTTCACCAACACCCATAAGATGTTCATCAAGTTGGCTTAATGAGCCCATTGCCATATGACGTCTTTGTTCTCTTTCGTTAAAATAACGTAGGATATCACGCTCTTCAGGTGTGACATGACCTCTTTTTGCATCATTTTTTAAATCTTCTATCCAGCTGGATTGTCTTTTATATCTTTCATTTCTTTCATCCAACTCTCTTTTTCTGAGTTTGGCCTCTCTTATAAGTTTATCTATATCCACACCCGAAATATCTGCAGTTCCTCCGGCAATTTCCCCTTCCGTATTTAAAAATGCATCTGTCATGCCGCTGTTGCGTTCATTTTCCAACATCCTGAAATAGGTTTCATTCAGCGTGCTTCTGGTGCGTTGTTGTTCCTGCCGAGCCTGCTCCTCATTCGATATGCCGGTGTTGTTCCCCATATAACCGGGATTCAGTCCCCCGGCAAGTCCGGCGGTAATTGAAGCAAGAAATGCGCCGATAAGAGCGGCAAGGGCGGGAAGCAATCCGTGCACTATTGCCCAAAAGGTACAGTTGCCGAAAGACTGCTGCTGGCACGAGCCATAATCATAGTATCCGCCGTCGTAAGCATAAATGACATTTGCAAACGCCGCCGACAGAAGAACCGTTATTGCGGATACTCCGAAGAAAAATATAAAATATTTTGGCGTGTTTTTGCTCTTGCTGTTGAATATTATAGCCAGAATCAGCACAACCACCCAAATCCATCTGAGTATTGTGTGAATTATCCAGACTTGTGTAAATATCGCTTTGAGTATTCCTATCGCAAACAGCGTGACCCCGGATACGCCGACAACCATCAGAACATTATCGCCGTCAAGCCTCAGCTTTTGTTTTTTCAGGAGAAAAAGCTGCACATCCTGAAATATCATCCGAAGTATCTGAATAAAGATACTTCCCCTGCCTGTCAGGAAAGACACGACGGAGCTCATGACTATGCTGCCCATAATAATGCTTGTCACTCCCGACAGAAGACTGTCGATAAACAGCGTTACGGCACAAGAAAATAACATTATAGGCAAGAATCGCCCGCCGCTTCTTTTATTCGTATCGGCTATTTTTTTCGGCATTGTTACAATTGAGCTTATCAACTTCGCCGGGCTTTTCTTCTGCATGATAAATGAAATTATCATCGGAATAACAGCGCCGAGCATCATCCATAATACCGCAGAGTTGAACAGCCTGCCGGAAACATTAAGCATATTCCTTGCAATCCAGGTTTCGGTATTATACACCCCGTCCGAAACCAACATCATAACGGTGTGCGCAATCCAGCAAAGCAATCCCGTCACTATTGACAGCGGAAGAGCTTTAATCAGTCTCTCGGGAATCCTCTTGGCTATGTATTTGATAAGCTGTCCGGTATTTTGGGGGTATTGGTTTTGGTACGCCTGATTATTATTCATAATTCAATGCTCCTTTCCGAATTCGTGTCATGCCTCTCCGCGTGGTTATCCACATATTGTGAAAACCGTCTTCGTAAATCAAACGAATCTTCACGCCGGCAAGACCGTATTCTATTGTGAAAAACCTCTTTTAATCCTAATATATGTAATTTTTTAGACCATAAAGATCCAAAATAACGAACCTATATTTAGCTATAATTATACACAGATAATCCTGACAATTCGTTATGGGTAGAGAGTAATTGTGTCAGAATTATCTGTGTATTTCATGTGACTACATTAGATATTAATTTGATGACTTAGGTATATAAGGAATTAAGCGTTTTGCAAAATTCGGCATGGTCATTGTCTGCAGCCAAATTTTTCCCGGGCCTGTAAGTGTGGTGAGGAACAATCCTTCGCCGCCGAAAAGTATGTTTTTGAAACCTTTTACCATTTCAGCCTGATAAACCACGCTGCTCTCAAAGGCGGCAACATTGCCGGTGTCTATCTTGAGCTGTTCGCCGGGAGCGAGCGTTCTTTCGACAAGACTTCCGTCTATCTCAAGAAATGCGTATCCGGTGCCTGTAAGTCTCTGAAGTACGAAGCCCTCGCCGCCGAAAAGTCCCGCGCCGATACTCTTGGTAACATAAGCGCTCAGATCAACAGTCGGCTGCGCGCACAGGAATGCCGCTTTCTGAGCTATTATCGTTCTTCCCGTCAATTCCAGAGGCAGAATATTTCCGGGGAAAGAAGATGCAATCGTCAGCTCCTGTCCGGGAGCTGTCGCAGTGAAAGTAGCCATGAAAAGCGACTCGCCCGAGAACATTCGCCCGAGTCCCTTCATAAATCCGCCTTTCATGTTCGTATCCATTATAATTCCGCTGTCCATCCATGACAAACCGCCGGATTGGGTATAAATGCTTTCGCCGGCATTCAGCTTGATGGTTACGGCGGGAAAATTTCCCCCGTATATCGAGAAATCAAGATTTCCAGCGCCTTGATTTGCTGCCTGAGACGGCTGAGCCGCGCCGTCCTGCTGTGTCCCGCAGGCTCCGCAGAATTTGCTGTTGTCCGGTAAAGTAGCGCCGCAATTTTTGCAAAACATAAGATACCTCACATTATTTTTAGTGTTTTTGTTGTCCTGTTCTTATTTTACATTAAAATTCTATTGATGTCAAGGGCAAATTTGCATGATTTACAATAGTTCTCTAAAATCAAGACACGGATTTTACAAAAGTAATGAGAGCTGACGGGATAAGGGCGGGAAAGCGAGAGACAGATAATAAACAAAAAAATCAAAGAAAACATCAGCGAAAGATCCGGCAATGTGAACCTAACCGCAAAAGTTTGCAAATTGTTTGAATGAAATTCCGCTCATACGCTTGAGAAAAAGAATGTTTTGTGATATAATCGTTGTTTGGAAGATAACATAAAAAATCTATGCGAATGTAGAAAACAACGAAAGAGAACAGAGATAAATGAAATTAGGAATAGTCGGTCTGCCGAATGTCGGCAAGAGTACGCTTTTTAACGCCATAACCAACGCCAAAGTTGACGCCGCGAACTACCCCTTTTGTACGATAGACCCCAATGTCGGAGTGGTCGCGGTTCCGGACGAGCGCGTTGATATGCTCGGACAAATTTATAAACCGGAAAAAACAACGCCGGCGGTTATTGAATTCGTAGACATCGCCGGACTTGTAAAGGGCGCTTCTCACGGCGAGGGGCTGGGAAACAAATTCCTCTCATACATTCGCGAGACCGACGCGATAATCCAGGTCGTAAGGTGTTTCGACGACGACAACATAATTCATGTCGAAGGCTCCGTCGATCCGATGCGGGATGTTGAGATAATAAACACAGAGCTTATATACGCCGACATGGAAAATGTCGAAAAAAGGCTGGAAAAAAAGCGAAAGCTCGCAAAGGGTGACAAAAGCTTTGAGAAAAGCATCGAGCTGCTTGAAAGAGTATACTCCTGTCTTGATTCCGGTCAATCCGCCCGCGCGATCGATTATACCGAGGATGAGCTTCTGATGATGAAGGAGTTTTCGCTGCTTTCTATGAAGCCGATAATATATGTGGCGAATATAAGCGAAGACATGGTCGGACTTGAACCCGAAAGCATTCCCGGATATCCGGAGCTTAAAAGTCACGCAGCCTCCGAGGGTTCAAAGGTTTTGGTAATCGCCGCAAACATTGAGGCGGAGGTTGCGGAACTCAAAGGAGAAGACAAAAAAGCCTTCCTCGCCGATCTCGGCATTGAGGAAAGCGGACTTGATCGTTTGATTAAAGCGGGTTACGGTCTTCTGGGACTGATATCATTTATTACGGTCGGTCCGAAAGAAGTCCGCGCCTGGACAGTCCGAAGCGGCACCAAGGCGCCGCAGGCGGCGGGCAAGGTACACTCCGATTTCGAACGCGGCTTTATCCGGGCAGAGGTGATTTCATACGACGCTCTCATCGCGCAGGGCTCGATGGCGGCGGCGAAGGAAAAGGGGCTTGTCCGCTCCGAAGGCAAGGAATATGTCGTTAAAGACGGAGATGTCATATTGTTCAGGTTTAATGTTTAATGAAAGACCCGCGGGTTATACCGCGGGCTTTTTAATTTATGAGCAATTTTGTTTAACCATTGAGTTGGATATAGAGATGTGTATTTTCGCTCAAACGCTTTTCTTCCTCCAATTCCCGAATCTGTAATATATAATGAATGCCAGCGAGGACAGCGCCCAGGTTATCGGGTAGGCTGCGAAGACCACCCGGATATCATTGTAGATCGGGACGAACACAACCATTATCGCAACCCTTGCAAAGGCGATGAAGAAAGCCGTCAGCGCCATCGACTGCAGCGCGGCGCCGGCGCCGCGGATTGCGCCGCTCAGCACCTCTGTCGGAGCGAAAAGGAAATATGTCGGCGCGAGAAGGTTTATCATCATCATACCGTTTCTGACAGCTTCGGCATTTCCCTGCGTAAAGATGGATATCAGCGATTCCGCTGCGAACAATATGATAATACCTAAAACAATATCGAAGCTCATTACCATGGCAAGCGCGCTCTTGACCGCTTTATTCACCCTTTCCGGCTTCCCGGCTCCGAAATTCTGACCGGCAAAAGTCATTGAAGCGAGACCGAAGGCGGCTATCGGCATATAAAGAAAGCCGTTGAGCGTGCCGACTGCCGCAACACCCGCCATCGCGTCTTCGCCGAAAATATTAATTTTCGTCTGTATTGCAAGGTTCGATATGGCGAACAGCGTTGACTGAATCCCGGTCGGAATGCCTATCTTTATTATCGACGGCAGCATCTGCCTGTTCAGAGACAAATAACGCGGATTCAGCTTATAGCAATCGTTTGCGCGCAGCAGGCGGTTTAGTGAGAGAGATGTAGTTACCAGATTAGACAGCACCAGCGACAGCGCCGCTCCGATAACGCCCAGGCGAAATACGCCTATCGTAATAAGTTCCAATATTACATTGGTCAATCCGCCGATTGCCAGATATATAAACGGGCGGTTTGAATCGCCTATCGCGCGGAGGATGCCGGCGGCTGTGGTGTTAAGCATAATCGGTATCATACCGAAAAAATATATCCGCAGGTATATGAGAGAGAGCGGTCTTACCGTTTCGGGACTGTTCATAAGTGTCAGCAACAGCGGTGAAATTATGATCCCGAGCAGAAATACAACCACTCCCATGATCAGAGCAATTACGAATGAGGTATGCACCGCGTCCCGCACCGCCTTTTCGTCGCTTCGGAGCATCGCTTCATCCGGCGTATCTTTAGCCCGTTCGGCAAGCAGCACCCCCCAGCGGCGGGAGACAACAACTGCGGCTCCGGTTGAGATTCCGATGAAAAAACCTGTCACAAGCGCAACGAGCGAAGCGACCGAACCGACTGCAGCGAGGGCGGTTGAGGATTCGAGCGCTCCGATTATGGCAGTATCGACGGTACTGAATAGCTGCTGCAGAATGTTGGCAAGCAGGATAGGTATGGCAAAAAACAATAGTTTTTTCCATATCGTACCGGTTGTCATATCGACATTCCGCAGGAACGCCAATCCCCGGCGCGGCTTCTGCGGCGCTGTTTTATTCAATTCCGCCATATAGCACTCTCATCCTTAAGTTAAAACATCTTCATGATTATAACATCATAATATATGGCTTTGATTAATTAATTATGTATTTTATGTTTATTTTAAAAGTTTCGTTTAGCTTACAACCCTTTCAGCGCTCCGGTTTTTCTTATAAAACGGACAAGAAACCACGCGCTCGCAACCGAGGCGGCGTCCTTTAAAATATACGGCAGAGAGACTTTGAGAAAGGATACGGCGACGGTGTTTCCGGATAAATATGAAAACCAGAGCACCCCCGGAATATGGCAGGCGGCGATTCCCAGAAGACCCGAAACGATCTCAAGAGCGGCTTCGGCTTTTTTGTTTTCAAGCGCCGGTTTTACCCCGCAGAGCGCGGCCATCAAGACGAAGCCTATAATAAATCCGCCGGTCAGACCGACAAGCGACGCTACTCCGCCCCTGAAACCGGCGAAGACCGGAACGCCTACCGCGCCGAGCGCGATATATAAAAGCATGGAAATCGCGCCCCACTTCCAACCGAGTATATATCCGGCAAGAGCGACGCCGAAGGTCTGCAGCGTTACCGGAACGCCCGAGGGCAGCGGAAAAGACACCTGAGACAGCGCGGCGACGACGGCGGTTATAAGTCCGGACAGCGCCATTCGCTTGATTTCATTTCTGTTTAACGCTTTTTCGGTTTGCATGATGTCACCTTATAATTTAATACTTATTTCACCGGAGGAGAGATTTTCTTCTTCCCCGTTGTCATATCTTACAAGAACAGAAGCGTCGTCGCCTATGGAGAGAGCTGTCGCCGGGCGGCTGAGAGCGCCCTTTATAACGTTTATCTTCCTGCCGACCGCAAGGCTTTTTTCGCGATATTCGTTCATAAACCCGCGGTCGGGAAATTTTACATATATATCGTGGAAATTGTCGAGCAGCTCCGAGCAAAGGCGGTTATACGCGTCGTTCTCGACCGCTTCCGCGACAGACGGAAAGACTGCTCCCGCCGTATCCGAAATAAACTCCGGCCAGCCGTCCTTCGGCGGCGCTATGTTGATGCCGATACCGAGTACCGCCGAGTCGAGACGTCCGGTTTCAAGGCTGAGAGCGCCTTCGGTGAGTATCCCGCAGACTTTTTTTCCGTCAAGCAGGATATCGTTAACCCATTTTATCGCGGTTTTGCAGCCGGCGATCCTGTCTATCGCCCGGCTGACGGCGACAGCCGCGGCGGCGGTTATCGAAACGGCGTCACTCGCCGCCATATCCGGACGGAGCAATATGCTGAGATATATCCCGCTTTCGGGAGAGACAAAGTTCCTGCCGAACCTTCCCCGTCCCTCGCTTTGCTCCGATGAAACAAGAACGCTTCCCTCGGGGGCAGCGGCAGCGGCGGCTTTCAGGAGCGTGTTTGTTGACGTTACCCGTTTTTCGTATCTGATATTATAAAAATACTTTGCGCGAAGTCTGTCAAAAACCCTTGCGGCGCTGACTTTTCCTTCGGCAAGGCGATAGCCGGCGTTGGTAACGGCTTCGATTTCAATCCCTTTTTTCCTCAGCGCGGTTATCGCTTTCCATACCGACGAACGGCTTATTCCGCAACAACCGGCAAGCTTTTCGCCGCTTATATATCCATCGCCGGATAAAAGCAGCGCTTTATAGATTTTTTTCTGCAGTTCTGTCATCGTAATTCTCCTTTGCGCGACAATTATATCATTTTTGTGATTAATTGTCAACCACAACTTATTGCCGCGAAGATTTTTTACAGTTTTCCTTCTATTTGTCGGTTATGCTTTACATCCGTTTGTTTTCAATAATTATATTGACTTTATTGCAAATCAGGTATATAATATATTAAGTTATTCTGATTTTGTATACAATTTTCGAGATTTAACAAATTAAACAGGAAGGACATTAAAATGGCAGACAAAAAGAAATCCCTTTGGCATGACTTTAAAGAATTTGCCTTCAAGGGAAATGTTATGGATATGGCTATCGGTATCGTTGTCGGCGGAGCTTTCGGAAAAATAGCGAATTCGCTGGTTACCGATATCATAATGCCTCCGCTCGGACTCGCTATCGGCGGAGTCGATTTTACCGAACTCAAAATCGTTCTCAAGGCAGCGACCGCGGAAGCCGAGGCAGTGGCAATCAACTGGGGCAGTTTTGTTCAGGTTATCATTCAATTTATCGTGATCGCAATCTGTATGTTCCTCGTAATAAGGGGAATTAATGCAGCCGACAAGAAAATCAACGCAAAGAAGATTGCCGAGAAGGAAGCCGCAGACGCCGCCGCAAAAGCGAAAGCGGAAGCAGAGAAAAAACCGACCGCAGAAGAGCTGCTCACCTCTATCCTTGATGTAATCAAGGAAAAATGATAATTGCCGCATAAAAAATAAAAGCCGTTAAACGCGGCTTTTATTAATTTGTCAGGATATCCGAACCGGGTATTGTATGTTTTTACATATTCTATTCTTTGAGAACGGTTTTTTTCTGTAAAATTCCTTAAAACGGTTGATTTTTTATTAGTAATCTGTTATACTATAATTACAAATACCGCAGAATCGAGGCGATTTAATGAAACGATTAAATATTGCAATAATCGGTCAGGGGCGAAGCGGCCGGGATATTCACGGCGCTTTCTTTAACTCTGACGCAAACGGCGGACGATTTAAAGTGGTCGCCGCCGCAGACGAGATAGCCGAGCGGCGTCAGCGCGCCGCTGCCGAGTACGGCTCCGACTGCGCTGTTTATTCCGACTGGCGCTCGATTTTAGACCGCAAGGATATTGACCTTGTTATAAATTCAACCTTCAGCTATGAGCATTACCCGGTTACGCTCGAACTTCTGGAGCGCGGATTTAACGTTGTCACCGAAAAGCCGGCTGCCATGCGCGCGGATGAAGTCCGCCGGCTTATCGACAAGGCTTCTGAAAAGGGCGTTATGTATAACGTCTTCCAGCAATCGAGGTTCACTCCGTATTTTGATCAGGTAAAGAAGGTCATCGCTTCCGGAGTGCTCGGCAGGATAATCGAAATCGACATAGCCTTTGACGGCTTTTCCCGCCGCTGGGACTGGCAGACGCTGCAGTGCATGGGCGGCGGTTCCCTTTACAACACCGGTCCTCATCCGCTCGACCAGGCGCTGAATCTGCTCGACATGTATGACGTCATGCCCGGCGAAGGGCTGAATGTCTTTTGCAAGATGGACAGAGTCAACACCTGGGGAGACGCCGAAGACTATGTAAAGCTTATCCTCACGGCGAAGGATAAACCGCTTATCGACCTTATGATTTCCTCCTGCAACCCCTATCCCTGCTTTACTTATCGGATTCAGGGGCAATACGGCGGTCTCAAGGGCGGTATGGCGGAGATGGAATGGAAATGGTATGACCCGACCGAAGCTCCGGCTCAGAAGCTTATCCGCGAACCGCTTTCCAATGAAGAAGGAATGCCGAAATATTGCGGAGAAACGCTCAAGTGGCATTCGGACAGCTGGAGCGGCAGCGGCAGCGCGGCTTTCAATTCCGCCGTCGACCGCTATTACACCATGATATACGAGCATCTTGTAAACGGCGCTCCGCTTGAGATACACGCGGGACAAGTCGTTCAGCAGATCGCGGTAATTGAGGAAGCGCATCGTCAGAATCCGCTTTCCCGCGATTTCATTCAGCCCGAAACAGAAGAGTAACGGAGGGACAAAATGTACAGAATAGGTATTTTAGGCACCGAGAATTCACACGCCGCGGCTTTTGCCGACATAGTAAACACGCCCGGCTCAATATATGAAAATGAATTTAAAGTCGTTGCGCTTTATGCTCATGAAAAGGCGCCGAGCGAAGCAATCGCGGCAAAACATCCGGACAGCGGGATAATTATCTGCGAAAGCATCGATCAGATGCTGCCTCTCGTCGACTGCGTCATGGTAACCGCAAGAGACGGCAAGTATCACAAAGACCTTGCTCTTCCCTTCATAAGAGCCGGAAAACCCGCGTTTATCGACAAGCCGTTCACCACCGATGTCGGAGAAGCGCAGACTTTGGTAGCCGAAGCGGCGGCGCTGAACGTCCCGATAAGCGGCGGCTCCGGATGCAAATACTCTCCTGAGATTTTAAAACTTAAAGAAGAGATCGAAAAGGGCGAGATAGGGGATGTCACCTCGGCGATGGTCACCTTCGCAGTTGACCTTGACTCGCCATACAGCGGGCTTTGGTTTTACTCAAGCCACCTGGTCGAGGAAATGTGCACCCTCTTCGGGTACAATGTGCGCTCGGTAATGTCATTTAAGAGCGGCAAACACCTTATGGCGGTGGCGAGATACGACAATTTCGACGTCGTAATGAATTTCGAAAACACCTATACTGCCGTCGTTTACGGCACAAACGGCTGGAAGGCAGTAAAGACTACCTGCGACGGCATATACGAAGCGGAATTTGCCCACTTCGCCGAAATGGTCAAGACAGGCAAATCCCCCATGACTGCTGAACAGCATATCGTTCCGGTCAGAATAATCGCCGCGGTAAAACGCTCGCTTGAAACCGGACGCGAGGAAATGATATAAAAGCCGTTTATTTTCAGATACCGTTATTTCGGTTAAGATAACTGCCACGGGGTTAAATTATGACCGGCAAAGAAAAGAAAATCTCCGGCGAAACAAAATTTGACGGGCGTATCTTCCGAGTTGAACTCGATTCAATCGAGCTTCCGAACGGAAAACCTGCTTTCCGCGAAGTGGTTCGGCATCCCGGCGCCTGCTGCGTTGTTCCGCTGACAGACGACGGCAATGTTATTTGTGTCCGTCAGTTTCGATATCCTTTTTCTACCGAGACCCTTGAAATCCCCGCCGGAAAACTTGACAAAGGCGACGCGGAAGAACCCTCCGGATGCGCGAGGCGGGAACTTAAAGAGGAGACGGGGGCTTCGGCGGATGAGCTTATCTTCCTCGGGGAATACTGGCCGAGTCCGGCTATTCTTGACGAAAGAATTTATATGTATCTTGCAAGAGGTTTGCGCTTCGGCAAAACCGACTTTGACGACGGCGAATTTATCACCCTTGAAAGGATACCGCTTGCGAGACTCACGGAAATGATAATGAACGGCGAAATTCCAGACGGAAAAACCCAAACGGCGATCCTCAAGACCCGCCTTTGGCTCGAAAAACATCTATAATTAGAAAATATAATAATGGGGGAATTTTTATCTATGACCAATTTCAGAAGACTCATCACCGCTTTACTTGCGTCAGTCATGCTTATATCTGTCGTGTTCGCGACTGCCTGCGGAAGCTCGGATACCAAAGGTCCGGCTGATACGCAGAACGGCAACGCTGCCGCCGATACAACGGCTCCGGAAGACACCGATTCGCTTTCCGATATCGAAAGGCGCGCGCTGATACCGGATGATCTGCCTGAAAAAGATTTCGGCGGCAGAGATTACAGGATTATGTGCACCGAATCCAAGGAATATGAAGTTTTTGCCGAAGAGCAGACCGGCGCCGTTGAAAACGACAGCATCTACGAAAGAAACGTAAGGATTGAAGATCGTTTTAACTGTAAGATTAAGACGACCCTCAACTCAGACCCTTACAGCGCCATAGTTAAAATCGCCGCATCCGGAGACAACTCTGTAGAGCTTAACGGTCACCTTGACTATAAAGCATACACTCCCATTTCTGCAGGCGCTTATTACAACTGGTATGACGTACCGTATGTCAATCTTGAAAAACCTTGGTACAGCCAGCTGTCAAACGACTCCGCAACAATATACGGCAAGATCTTCTGCGTTACCGGCGACCTTGCCATAACCGCGATGCAGTATACCTACGGCGTCTTCTTCAACAAGCGCCTCGCCGAAGGCTACGGCTGGTCCGACAGGAAGCTGTATGACCTGGTATACGACGGCACCTGGGTAATAGACGACTTTATCGAAATGTGCGCGGTAATTTACGAAGACGTTGACGGCAACGGCAAGCAGGATGACACCGACCTTTACGGTTACGGCTGCTACCCCTGCAACCCCTCCGACGTCTGGCTTACCAGCTTCGATCAGCCGCTCACCGGCCGCGACGCCGACGGAAACATAACGATCGATATTATGACCGAGAAAACGGTTACCGCTCTCGAAAAGATATCCAACTTCCATTTTAACACCGAAGGCTGCCGCGTTTATAAGAATCAATGGGATGAGAGAAAATATTTCCCGCAGGGACTCGCTGTTTTCGCGCCTCTCGCTTTCGACAACTGCTTCAACTCCTGCCGCGATATGCAGGACAGCTACGGCATGCTTCCCAACCCCAAGTGGGATGAGGCTCAGGAAAGATATCTCACCAACGCATACGACCAGTTCTCCGTTTACGGAGTTCCGCTTTCGGTTCCGACCGGCGACCTTGAATTCGTCGGTACGATTTACGAATGCCTGAACGCCGAATCATACAAGACAGTTTATCCGGCATACTACGACGTGGCTCTTAAGGGTAAATATTCCGAAGACGCCGACACCGCCAACATGGTTGACATTATCATGGAAGGCCGTCTCTTCGACTTCTCATTCCAGTTCGGCGAGGCTAACTTCAACCGTATTCCCTACTGGTTCCGCGACCTGCTTGCAGGAAAGAAAACCGACTTCGCTTCATACTACGACAAGTATATAGGCAAGGTCGAAAAACAGATCGAGAAACTTTATACCTTCTACGAATAATAAAAGAATATTTTGTCTATCCGTCCCGCCTTTTACGCGGGACGGATATTTTTTCACAGTTATTTCATAATTTTACGGTATTTTAAATAAATATAACTGCTATAATAAAACCGGTATCCGAAATAAACATAAAACGGAGGTCTAAATATGATTTGTCTTGCCAACAACAGAAAAACAGATTATACCATAGTCATTTCCGCGTCCGCATCGCCGTCGATAAGCCATGCGGCTCACGAATTGAAGCGTTTTCTTGAGGAAATCACCGCCGCGCGGTACAATATCGCTCTCGACTGCGATCTTGCGCCGAAAGCCGAGGAGATCATCATCGGCGACAACAGCCATTTCAGAGCCCTTGACTGCGGCATTGATATCGAATCGCTCGGAGATGAGGGAATTCACATCAAAACCGTCGGCAAAACCATTATTATAGCCGGTTCCGACAAGCGCGGCGCCATGTACGGCGTTTATCAGCTTCTCGACGAATACCTGGGCTGCAAATGGCTTACCGAAGACTGCTCGATAATTCCGAAACGAACAAAACTTGAATTGGGAGATATCGATTTCCGATTCATTCCTCCGCTTGAATTCCGCGATCCGTATATGCTGGGTTACAACGATCCCGATTTCTACGCGCGCAACCGCTGCAACGCTTCCGGCACGCTTACCGGGGCGACGGGCGGCAGCGTCAAATACGCCCGCTTCGTTCATACTTTTGATGAGCTTATCCCGCAGGAACTTCAGGAGAGCCATCCCGAATATTTCGCGCTCAGATATGACGAAAAAGGCGAAAATCCGAAGCGTGTCACCGGTTATGTTCAGCCCTGTCTCACAAATCCGGAAGTGCTTGAAATCGCTAAAAAGAACACCCGTAAGATACTTGAGCAGAACCCCGACTGCCACATAATTTCGGTATCTCAGAATGACAACCAGACCTTCTGTCAGTGCGACAAGTGCCGCGAGATAGACGAATACGAAGGCAGCCACGCAGGAACTCTGCTCTATTTCGTAAACGCCATTGCCGAGGATATTGAGAAAGATTTCCCGAATGTAGCAGTCGATACTCTCGCATATCAGTATACGAGAAGGCCGCCGAAGCATGTAGTTCCGCGCAAGAACGTCATCGTCCGTCTCTGCTCCATCGAGTGCTGCTTCGGCCACCCGCTTGAATCCTGCAGCCTTTCCGGCACCGAGGGAGGACAGGCAAGCTTTACCTCCGACCTTGTCGGCTGGTCGAAGATATCCAATCGTCTCCATATCTGGGACTACACCGCCAACTTCGCCCATTCGCTGCAGCCATTCCCCGATTTCCTCGTCCTGCAGCCGAATATTCAGTATTTTATCCGCCACGGAGTTACCGGTATCTTTGAAGAGGGCGAGAACAGCCCCCGCGAATACGGCGAGCTGAACCCGCTGCGTCAGTATGTCCTCGCGAAGCTGCTCTGGAATCCCGATATAGATTATGATCTTTTAGTCGACGAATTTCTGAACGGATATTTCAAGGGCGCCGCTCCGTCGATCCGCCGCTTCTACGATCTTATGCACAGCCTTGTAACAGAGGACGTTCACGTTCATATCTACGACAGCCCGCGGCAGCCGTATCTGTCGAAAGAATTCCTCGACGAGTCGGAAAAGATATTCGACCAGGCTGAAAAGACCGCCGACGATGATTTAATCCTGAGGCGTGTCCAAAAGCTGCGTCTTTCGATAAGATATGTCCGCGCCTGCATCACCCCGATGGAGGACCCGGGACGCGCCGCTTATGTCGAAAGCCTTATCGCCGACGTCAGAAGCCACGGAATCACCGCATACTGCGAATGGCAAACGGCCGAATACACAGAACCGCGTCTGAGAGAGGGGAAAATTTGACGGATAAAATTAAAGTTTTATTTATCTATGACGATCTCTGGCATCCGCGCGACGTTATCGACCGAGGCTTTAAGTCTTTCCCGGAAAGGCTGAATTCGTATGATATCGATTTCGTCATCACGGCAAAAGACATACTGACCGAATCGTTTCTCGATGAATTCGATGTCATAACCGTTGCCTGCGGCAATGCGATCAACGCTTCAAATTCCGCGCCCTGGTTCGAATACGGGGTTTCGGAAGTAACTCCCGAGCATATTCGGAGTTATGTCGAAAAGGGCGGCGGGCTGCTTTCGCTGCACGCCGGGAACGCTTTCAAAAAAGGCAGCTCCCGAGGCTCCGACGAATTCATTTCGCTGACGGGATGCGCTTTTATAAGCCATCCGCCGAGATGTCTTACCAAAGTAACTCCCGTCGGGAATTCTCTATTGGTTGACGGAATTGATTCGTTCTGCGAAAGAGATGAGCATTATATAATCGAGCTTCTCTGCGGCGACGCCGAGGTGTTTCTGAAAAGCGAATCGGAAGCCGGAGGGGAGAGCATTTCCGGTTATACGAGAAATGTAGGTTCCGGACGGGTTGCGGCGCTGACTCCCGGGCATATACTCTCGGTGTGGCAGAACCGGAATTATCAGAATCTGATAATGAACTGCTGGGACTTTTGCGCAAAGAAAATGTAATGATTCGGCGGGGGCTGCTGCTCCCGCCGTTTTTTGCTTCAACCCGATTTTTTTATCACGCGCCGCATTGACTTTATGATTTTCATATGGTACAATCTATACGCCGAATTATTCAGCATACCGACTTTTCAGAATAAAGAGAGGATAATGTAATGAAGGAATGCAAACCTATATTCAAGGATGTTTATTATCAGCCGGGAGAGCAGCCGGTGTTTTGTTACCGCTCCGGGCTTACCGTTTATGAGGAGACATATACGACTGGCGGGCTTGTGTCCTCCGGCTGGAATGCCGCCGGATACCCGCTGAACGTGCTTACCGGTTATCCGTCAAGGCTAAATACGAGCCGGTTTTACGAGCCGTTTGCGTTTGATATTGTTGCGGACGGCGCCGCGCTGAACCGGGATACCGAATTCAAAAGCTTTGAAAGCCATGAGTGTAACGGCAATATCTGTTCCGAGCTTACGCTTGACTGCCCTTCCCGCGGCGCGGAGATAAAGATTTCCACCATACTTGACGGCACCGAAGTGTTTGAACGCTTTTTAACGATTACCAATAACTCTGACAAACCTATGGCGATTTCAAAAATCGCCGTGATGGCAGGCGGAATTGAAACTCTGGACAGGCTTTCCGAGAAAGCACCTTTCGGACGTGATATAAACAAACTCTATTCGCTCGGATATTTCGACCGGACGGACGGCAACACCGAAGGGGATTTTTCCTGGCATGACCTTTCCCCCGACGGCATCTATTTCGACTGCCGCTACAACCGGGGGCGCCACCGTCATCCCATGTTTATGCTGAGAAACAATGTCATGGGCACTATCCTGACGGCTCAGCTTGGGTGGTCGGCGGGCTGCCGCTTCAGCTTCGATCTTAACACCCACGCCGAAGCGGACGGAGCCGCAATCAGCTTCAAAGCTGAAATTACCGGCTACAAACCGCTTATTATACTTGAACCGGGCGAGAGCTGGATTTCTCCGTCAATTCATATCGGCATGATAGCCGGCGGCTTTGACGACGCAGTCAACGCGATGAACGCGCATCTGCGCCGCTCGGTACTGAATCTTCCGGAAGCTGCGGAGCCTCAGATGTATGTCGGCGCCGGAATGGGTCCCGAACACGACATGTCTGTCGAGACTACAAAGCAGTTCATTGAGCAGCTTGCAAGGATGGGCGCCGAGATATTCATCGTCGATGCCGGATGGTACAACAAGCCGGGAGAACAGGGGCGATGGGGCGAGACCGGCGACTGGCATTACGACCCCGACCGTTATCCGAACGGTTTGGCGGAAATCAGAGATTACGCGCGCGAACACGGAATGAAGTTCGGGTTATGGATGGAGCCGGAGCGGATAGGTCTGCCCTCCGCATCAGAGAAATACAGCGGCTGGCTTTCTCGCCGCGCCGACGGCTCGCTTTCCGGACTGCTCGACATGACCAACCCCGAGGCGGCTGCCTGGGCGGAAGAACAAGTCGCAAGGTGCATCACCGAATACAAGATGGACCTTCTGCGAATCGACTACAATATTTCCTCCGCCGAATACTTCCATGTAAAGAACAAATACGGCATGATGGAAGATCAGTCGATACGGCACTTCGACGCGGTATATGAGATGTACAAGCGGCTGAAGCTGCGTTTCCCGGATGTGGTCTTCGAAAACTGCGCCAGCGGCGGCGCCCGCACCGATATCGGGATTATGAGGTATTTCAGTCACACCTGGGTCTCCGACAATCAGGTAGCGCCGGTTTCCTTGATGATAACCAACGGTATGACGGCGGCGCTTCCGCCGGAGCGGGTTGACCGACTGGTATCCGGAATGGGCTGCCATACCGCGGCGGATTTAGCTTTCCACTTCCGCAACGCCATGCTCGGACATCTTTCGCTTAACGTTTTAGGTCCGCGCACCGCCGTTATGAACGACGCCGCCTTTGAGTTTGCCGCTCATGAGGTTGCGATATACAAGAATTTCATCCGGAAAATCCTGCCCGATTGCCTTATCTTCCACCACACCGAGGATAATACCGCTTTCAAGCGCGGCGAGCCGGTGATAATTGAGGAGGCTGCTCCCGACGGCTCTCGCGGCGTTATCGCGGTATTCACCCCCTGTCTTTCAAAACAGGATAATATAGCCGTTATCCCGCGGGGGGTCGATCCTTCGAAGACTTACAAAGTTTATTTCGACAACAGCCGCTCATCAGCGATATACGAAGGCTCCTCGCTTATCCGCGACGGTCTTAAGGCTTATATCCCATCAAGCCTTTCGAGCGAGCTTATCCTTTACGAGGATGCGGCGATAACTGAAAATTAATATAATGAACAGCGGGAGACGCAAAAATGCGTCTCCCTGACCTTTAATGCGCGACGCCCGGAATGACGGCAATCCCTTTGTCGGAGCTTGCCCGCCGATACGGAGAGACAGACAGCACAAAGCTATACAGCAAAGACGACCTTATCTGCCGATTCATGCATCAATGGGGCTTGGACTATACCGGTGATAAATATCCGGCATCATAAACACAAACAAAAGAGCTGCGGCGAATTTTGAGTATGCCGCAGCTCTTTCTGTTTTTATATACGGTTGTTCCCTCTTAAATTAATTTATCCGCCTCTTTTAGATATTCGCGCAGCATGCTTCTTGTCTCTTCTTCGCTTAAAGGCTCGCCGCACTCGCAGTCGGGACAGAGTAGCAACTCCGACGCGCCGTAAAGCCGACAGACAAGCGGTCTTTCGTCGTAAACTCCGCATTTTCCGTTACTTGTCAGGTGCGGGCAGCGTCCGTTCCATTCGTAGCCGCCTATCCTCTCCCTCTCTTCGGAAGCCATCTGAACAGAATTTATACAGCAGCGAAAGCAGCCGTCTTTGCAGCGGGTTTTGGGTATCCTGTCATAAAGCCGCTGTATCGGTGTCATATTATGCCGCATTAAAATCACCGCCTTTGTTATTTAATTATACCACTTTAAAAGCCGTTCGTCAATTATTGAATATTGCGCCGCTTCATTATTTCAAAGATTTACTTTTTTATATTGAATTTCGATATCAACAGAGGTATAATTAGAATGATAAGTATAAAAAGCAACCGAAAGGCAGATTGAAAATGGATGACAAACGCACTCCGAAGCGCTCTGAAATCGCAGAGCGCCATAAATGGAACCTTGAAAATTTTTACAAAAGCGATGAGCAGTGGAGCGAGGCATTTGAAGCTATAAAAGCGAAAACCGCCGATTTTGCCGAATACAAAGGAAAGCTCGGTCAAGACGCTTCGCGCCTCTATTCGCTTCTTAAGCTTTATGATTTACTTATTCCCGACGCATACAAGCTCGCCAATTACGCGATGCGGCGCTCGGACGAGGACACCTCAAATTCCTTTTATCAGGATATGAAAGGCAAAGTAATAGCATTTTTCACCGAATTCGGCGCTCAAACCTCGTTTATCGTCCCGGAGATAACTGCTATTTCCGACGAAACCATCGAACGCTTTTACAAAGAAGAGCCTGGGCTTGAATTATATCGCCGAAAGCTTTACATGATCCGCCGCACTCGGGAACACATTCTCTCCGAAGCCGAAGAGCGGATAATCGCGATGACCGGCGAGATGCAGAACGTTCCGGACAGCGTCTACACGATATTCCACTCCGCCGACCTAAAATTCCCGGATGTAAAAGACTCAAAGGGAGAAAGCCATCCGCTGACTCAGTCGTCTTATATCCCGCTTATGGAATCGCCCGACAGGACTCTGCGCAAAAACGCATTCAACACCTTCTACGGAGTTTTCGGGGATTACAAGAACACCTCCGCTGCCCTGCTCGACGGTCAAATGAAGAGCCTTATGTTCAACGCAAGGCTGAGGAAATATCCAGACGCCCGCACCGCTTCTCTCGACTCAAACGAGGTGCCGGTATCGGTTTACGACTCTCTTATCGAAGCGGTTCATCAGAACTTTGACAAGATATACGCATATATGGCGCTGCGGAAAAAACTCATGGGCGTCGACGAGCTTCATATGTATGACGTCTATGCGCCGATCGTTTCCGAATTCGACGAGAAAATCTCATATGAGGAGGCAAAGGAAACCATTTTAAAGGCGCTTAAGCCTTTAGGAGAAGATTATCTCGAAATTTTAAAGCACGGTTTTGAAAGCCGGTGGGTCGACGTTTACGAAAACGAAGGCAAAGTTTCCGGCGCCTATTCCGCCGGCAGTCTTCCGCATCCGCTCGTGCTTATGAACTACAAGGACACCCTTGACTCGATGTTCACCCTCGCGCACGAAATGGGGCACGCGCTGCACAGTTATCTCTCGGCTAAACATCAGCCGGTTTCGTATATGAGCTATGTAATCTTTAACGCCGAAGTCGCTTCTACCACAAACGAGTGCCTGCTGATGAGCTATCTGCTCGAAAATACCTCCGACCCGCGAAGGAAAGCTTATCTCATAAATTACTTCTTAGAGCAGTTCCGCACCACTGTTTATCGCCAGACGATGTTCGCCGAATTTGAGCAGCAGTTTGCCGAAGCGGCGGAAAAGGGCGCCACGCTTACCGCCGATCTGCTTATTGATATGTATTACAAACTGAATCAGCTCTATTACGGCGACGGCGTTGTAATAGATGAGCCTATCGGACTTGAATGGTCGAGGATACCGCATTTCTTCATGAATTTCTATGTCTTTCAATACGCTACCGCCTTCTCGGCAGCCGTCGCGATCTCGCGGAAGATAAAGGAAGAAGGGGAACCGGCGGTTAAGGCTTATCTTGAGTTTCTCTCGTCCGGCTGTATCGATGATCCCATAACACTGCTCAAGCGCGCCGGCGTTGACATGACGACAAACGAACCGGTCGCAAGCGCCCTCTCATACTTCGGAGAGCTGATAGAGACTATGGAAAGGCTGATGAATGACTGACAGTCAAAACACTTCTTTTCTGCCGGTTGCCCGCAGGATGGAAATCGACGATCGCGCCGCAGTGGGCATTGATTTTGCGGATAGCTATGACGTCGAACTTATCGAGGAGATTTTACGCCGCCGGCTTGATGCGCTCGGCTTTAATCCTCGTTCTCAGGCGGGGCGGCGAGTCGTCGTCAAGCCGAATCTGCTGATAAAATACTCTCCCGACAAGGCCGCGACCACTCATCCTGCAATCATTGAGGCGGTATGCCGCATATTCGTCTCCGCCGGCGCCGATGTAATGATTGCCGAAAGCAACGGCGGGGGCTACTCGGAGAGCATACTTCGCCCGCTCTACCGCATCTGCGGTATGGAAGCGGCGGCTGAACGCTCCGGCGCGAAACTGAATTACGATACGAGCTTCCGAACCGTCGCATACGACGAAGGTATTGCGTCGAAAACCTTTGACATACTTGAGCCGCTCTGCGCGGCCGATATGATAATCGATTGCTGCAAGCTCAAAACGCACGCGCTCGCCGGAATGACGGCGGGGGTAAAGAATATGTTCGGCGCCGTCCCGGGACTGAAGAAATTTGAGACGCACGCGCGATACA